>NZ_JBGGWA010000013.1:0-183679 GCF_041321145.1 Paraburkholderia sp. IW21
ATAGCCGCGAAGCTCCAACCGCATCGGGGCACTCCGCGGTTTCCTCCATCGAGGCTTATTCGACGCCTGCCAACACGCGCAGAAACACCGTCACGTTCCTGTGGCCGATGGCAGGCATCGAATCACCCTTAACGCTCATGGCCGATTGGGTGAGGTCGCCAACGGCCGCTTTTAGGCCAGCTCTGTCTGCAAAACCCGAATTTGTGCACTGACCGGTTTGGAGGAAGTCGTCCGACCGGAGCGGGTCGATCAGCGCAATTTAAGTCTGCCACTGCCAAAGCAATGTGAATCTTGACGGCGCCCAAGATAGACACTTTTGCTCGGTATGGGTTGGCACTGACATGTCACTGGGTAGACACAGGGTCTTCTTGCTGCCTGCCTATTTCATTGCAGTGCTAATGAGGCACTTCCCTGTGCGACGGCGATTCCACTCCCTCACACACAAGCTGTCCAGTTCAGTCCCGTTATATAAGCTTCGGCTGCGTGTTCTGCTGCGTCGTAGGTGAGCGGGATCGCTCACTGGAGTCGATGATCCGTGAGCCTGAGCACGCGTACATGTCGGGGCTCAACGACTTCCGGAACTATCTGATGGCCACGCAATGGGACATGAGCCGGCGGGAGCTGGTAGGGCGCACCTTGAATGCCGATGGATGTGTGCGCATTCAGGCCGATACACTGAGCTTCCAGACACGTATGGATCTCCTGCGCTATCTGCTAACACTTGACGCGCTCGAGGTCGAGCGGGCCGAGCAGCACGACGCCGATCTTGCGGCGGGACGCATCGAAGACAACGCGGAGAACCGGGAGTTGTGCGAGGTGCAGTTCGAGATGATCACACCGGCTCAGCTAGTGGCGATCGATTTTATGCTGTCAATGCACCACTACGCGCCGCACGCTTTTCCGGCGCTGTCCGCGTGGTACGAAGTGAACCGGCTGGGTAGGCGGTACGTCATTCCAAAGGTGGAGCCATTCCCCAAGGTTCCGGTACCAAACTATGGTTGGTATCACGTCGGGCGTTTCGATGCCGAGGCTCCGGCTGATGGTTTGCGTGATTATCTGGCCGAGCAGTGGAATCCATATCGGCACCCCCAGCGCATCTCGACGTATGCGCAAACGAAGCAGGGTGAACGGGTTGTCTATTTCGAGGAAAGCGATCAACTGCGCGCAGACGCTGTACGCGCTTGCGAGTTTGTCACCTGTTCATTCGATCACGACTGGTACTCGCGTGTCCAAGGCCATCCGGCGATCGAGTCCGCGCGCTTCTGGCTTAACGAAGCGATCCTGACGCTCCCGGCCGGAAGCGCTCAACGCTATCAGGACATGGCGGTGCGCGGTCAATACTTCGCGCGGCTCGCGGAGCGTTTGAATCTTTCGCCGACGGAACTGGACCGGTATCTCATCGACAACGCGCTCAGTGATACAGAGGCGCGCGTCATCGAGGCTGGGCAGCTTGATCTATTCGCACTCGCTGCGTAGCCGTTAAACGACTCTTTTCTATCCCTCGCGGGGCATGCCCGCGAGGGGCTGCTCCGCACTTTTTTTGGAGTGGCAAATGACTATAGGACCACGCGTTCCCGGCATGCCGGTGCAGCAGAAAAACGCTCATGTAGATGACGGGCTCGTCGTGCGGGTCGGCATCCCTCATAGTGGCGGCCGGCTTGCGTTCCACGCTTTCAACGAGGGCTACCCGGCGATGGTGTCGGCGTCCGCATTCTGGAACCGGAAGACCGGTCAATTCCGCATCCCGCGAGCAACCGATCTGACGGAAATCGACTTTGCCCTGGATAGCGCGGGTTTTTCGGCGATGAAGCTCTTTCAGTCAAAAGGTGGACAAAGCGGAATTGCGGGCGTCTATCCCTGGACGATGGAGCAGTACGTCGAACTGGCATCCTGCTCAGGGGCGGCCTGGGTCGCCCAGCCGGATATGTGCTGTGAACCGGAGCTCGCAGCGGATCAGGATGCAGTCGACTATCGGGTGAACGCAACGGCAACGTTGCTCGAAGCGATGCTGCGGGTGGTTTATGCCTGGCAGGATCAGCTAGCGGCAAGTTGTAGCGCCGAGGTTGTGCAGAACACTGTCCGGATTCCCGTACCCGTCGCACAGGGTTGGGAAGTCGACGATTACCGACGGAGCATCGACCTGCTGCTCCAAGTCTGGGAGCGGTGGATGCCGTGGATTGCGGCGCCGGTTCTCGTCGGTCTGGGTTCGGTCTGTCGGCGGCACCTGACGGATCGCCGGCACGGGCTGTTCGCCATCCTCGAAGGGCTCGAAGCGCACCTGCCGGCCGGTTCCAAACTTCACCTGTTCGGCGTAAAAGGGCAGGCCCTGGAGCGCGTCAAGATGTATGACTGGGTGGCGAGCGTGGATTCCATGGCACCGGACTTTGCTGCCCGCGTGAAAGCGCGGCAGGCGGGGACGCCCAATACAATTGCTCACCGGGCGGCCGAGATGGACCGTTGGATGAGCAGTGCGTCGCGGCGGGTCGCTCCTCGGAGCGGCGATCAGTTTCGCCTTTCGTTCAACGGCTAGGCGCCGATAGTATTGTGATCAGCCCGCGGGTTCCTCTGGAACCGCGGGCTTTTTTTTGCTGTGCGACCAGCGCCAGCATAATCGCAGTCGAGCTGCCAAATCGCGCGTTTAAACGGAGGGGCACAGAACGTCCACGCTCACATCGAAAAAGCCACTGCATCCGGTACAGCGGAACAACCGCCGTTTGATTTCCGCCGCCGTCCGCTTCCTGGTCCGTTTGAAGCCGTGCGGCCGTGCTTCCACCCGCTTCAGGCAGTGCGGGCAGTCCATCATCGGCCACGGTGCCTTAAGGCCAAGTCGCACGCGTTTTTCGTAGTTACCCGCAGGATCGAGCGCCAGTAACCATTCGCGAAACCGCCTGACCCATGCCTTGACGACCTCTGGGGTTGTGCCCAGTTGATCTGCGGCATCTGCGAGCGGGCGATGCTGGGACAGAAGCGGAAGGATCCCGTAAGCGATGTCCTTCCGCAACATCTTCGCCAATGGCGTACGGGTCGCCCTCGAATACAGACGGGCGCAAGCGCGACATGGAATTGGGGCAAAGGCGAGTCCGCGCGCCTGGCGGAAACAAGCCTCGTAACGTCGCGGCCGCAATGCGGGCAGGGTGGAGGGTCGACACTGTCCGACAGCACTTCATCGACGTGGCGTCACAGAAACTTCGTCAGTTCCTTGTCCTCAGCCCACCTGCGCGGCAGATGACTGTTCTGTCGCAGCGGCCCGCCGAAATCAAACCGGCCGGCGTCGAGCGGAGCGACCGGGGGCGCGGGCACAACTGCTGGCGTAATGCGCGGCTCCGTCGTAACGGAACCCGCCTCGACACGCGGCAGATCTGGCGCGTCAAGTCCGGCGCGGCGGCGGCGCTCTGCCGCGTTCAGCGCCAGGTCGTTGACGACCACAACGGCGACAGCGCTGGAGTTTGAGTTCACGTTGAGCGGCCAATGGCAACCGCATGAGGGACATTTCACCTGCCGTCGGTTGTCAACGCTGAAGCCGCCATTATTGAGCTACCCCTCATACCCGCATCGGGTACAGGTCCCGTGCGGGCGGTACTTGAGCCCGAGCCGAACTAGCGGCGTCCAACGGCCGTCCGGATCGTTCAGTGCGATCAGTTGTCGGAACCGCATCAGCCAGTTCGAGATGGCGCCGTAGTCGATGCCGAGACGTCGCGAGACTTCCTCGAGTGGCAATGGCTGGGACAATAGCCGGAAGAATTCCGGCATCTTCGTCGCGAACCGCAGTCGTGCAATGGGAGTTCCCGTCAGACGGGTGTATAGGCGACGACAGTCGGCGCAGCGGAAGTACGGCACCGCGTGGTACGCGTTTGCCCGCGTATGAAACCGACCCCGGCCACCGTTGCAATGCGGGCAGGGAGGGATTGGAAGCGCGTCGACCGAATGCAGTTCCGCCCATAAGGTGCTGACAAAAGCCGTGAGCGCGGGAATCTCGCTCTCGCCGTAGTCACGGTCCTTACCGCGCGTCAGGGGATCGTCTGCATTGAACACGGCGGTGAGTACGGAGACTGGTCCGGACCCGGTTGCCTGAACTTTCACGCTGCGTTTCCTTGCCATCACATTTCGGGCCACTTAGACAGACACCGATTTTAATAGTATCGCCGAGGGGCCGGCCAGGGATCATCCTTGCCCCAGTGTGTCGAAGTCGCGGAAAACTTTGAGAAGGTCGTTGCGCAGTTCAGAGACATCCATTTCGTATCGCGCGCGTGTCAGACCGACATAGAGCAGGCGCTTTTCCTCGTCGGTCATCGTTGTGCGGCCGTCATCTTCGGTCCTGAAACGGAAATCGCCGCATACCTTGACCCGGTTCCATTCGAGACCTTTTGCCCGGTGGATCGTTGATACGACATAGTCTGCTTCGGCTTCCGGCGACGCGCGTGACAGGAGCTCGCGCAGATATGCTGTGCCTTCCCGGTCGATGATCTGGACGATCGGCAACAGGTCACGACCTGCATAACTCGCCGCGTACTCCTGGACGTCGCGCCACGTTTCGAAGAGCGCGAGCGATGCAGGGCTGAACGCGCGTTGCCCGCGCATCAACCGGTCGGCGCCGTCAGCAAATGCGAGGATCTCGTCGATGTTCGCGCGCACTGCTACCTTGTGGCCACTTTGCAACCCGTTTGCCAACGTTCCGATAACCGTTACGTTCTTCCGGCACAGGATTGCGTCGAAGGTACGGGCAGGGTCATGCTCTTCAAAAAAACTGGAGCTCACACCGCTCTGTCCGCGAATCGGCACACGTTCTCCGAGGAGGTTGAGAACTCGCGAGGCCAGCGCCGCGAAGTGAGGCCCGAAGCGGAAGGACTCCGTCAGTGCGCATTCCTTCGCCCTGATGTATTCCATCGCGTTGACCGCGCCACGCCACTCGTAGATCTGCTGGTAGGGGTCGCCTACATAGATGATCTGCGCGTGCTCCTGCCGACGCAAGACGGAAAGCATCAGGCCGTCGCTATCCTGGGCTTCATCGAACAGGATGAAGTCGGCGCCGATCTGCGGACGGGATCGCTCCCACGTTTTCAGATACGTGTCCGGGGTGATGGCGGTCTTACCGTTCGGGTCGATGCTCTCGTTCCAGTGCCGAACAACGAAGGGCAAGAGCATCGCACGCAGCTCGTCTGCAGCCTGCTCGGTGATCATCTCGTCGACGGGTATATGCCACATCTCTGGCTCGTCCTGAGCTGACCGGCAGAAGCGTGCGGCGCCGTCGGCGACCAGCCGGCCGACCTGGAACGCCGAGAGTTCGATGTTCTTGCCGATCACTGTGGGAACGCGCACCGGTCCGAGTCCATACCTGCTGGCGAGCATGTGAGGCGGCTCCTTGGGCAGATTCAGGCGCGCCGTGAGCGCGCGGGCGGAAGCACGGAATGCGACCGAATGAACGGTCTGGCACATGACGTTGCGGGGAAACTTCCGCTTGGCTTCGGCGGCGATGTCCCGGTTAAAGGCGAGGTACTGGCCGCGCTTCGTGCTGAACCGCTCGGCAATAATGCCGAGCGTAGAGGTCTTGCCGGCGCCAGCGTACGCTTTGACCTTTACCGTCTCGCCGGCGGCAACTGTCTCGAGTGTATGGAGCTGCTCGTCCGTCGGTTTCAATGCTGTCATGACGTGCAAGGTGGGGTAGATAACTGCGACGTTTGCGTCGCAGTTGTTGGGCAACACGAACATTCTGTCAGCCCTGCGACGGAATACCGTCGGGGAAAGAGGCGGGAATAGCACGGCCTTTTGGCGGTTACTGCCCCGCAGTCCCTTCCGACCTCAGCGCAAGGCGCTAAGAATGTCCCTCGGAACAGCCAGCGGCTCCGCGTGACTGGTGTGTACTCGCGTGTGGCCCGCGACGACGGACTCGGACCGGATCGCCACACGTTCCCGGAACAGTCCACGCGCCGTGGTGACATGTGTCGCTTCGTACGGATTGCCGCGCCTGATGTAATCGCCCACATCGAAATCGATGGGAAACAGGGACGACTGTCCGTCGTTCTCGACGACGAGCCGGATGGCGTTCAACGGCACACCGCGCAGGTGAGTGTCCAGAATGCGATTCAGGATCTGATCCCGGATGATGGATGAGTCCATCGGACCCTGGTATTCGGCCTTCGTTTCAAGCAGATGGACAATCGCCAGACGCTCAGTTGTTGCGGTAAGCGCAATGCGGAATTGAAGGGCGCACGGCCGGCCCGTTTCATCGGGATAGGCCATGTCCGCGAACGATGTTTTGTATGGCATGCAGCACTCCGGACAAAGGTCTTGCCGGCACAGACGTACCGGCAAGACCAGCCTACGGAGTGGGACGCGAAGTCAAGTCGCCTGGGCTCTGATGGTGTCGCGGATGCGGGTAACGGTGCGATGACTGGTGAGGCCCAGCATTGCGCTCGTCTGCTCGTTGGTGCGGCCAGAGAGCAGCTGACGACGCGCGAAGGTATTGCGCAACACGCGCGGGCTCATGTCCGGCGCGGCAAAGCCGATTGCGTCCAGTGCGTCGCGGACGATCGCGCCCAGGAGTACATCGTTGATCGGTTTGTCGTCTGTGCGCGGCGCGGGGAAAAGAAGCGCGCCGTCGGGCGACGGATGAAGCCGTTGCCATGCCGCAAGCGCGGGCGTCGAGAAAGCGGGAAGGGCCACGGTCCTCTCGAGGCGTGCGCCTCGCTTCGGAACGAACACCTGCGGCCTTATCCCCTCGACGACGATGTCGCGCCATCGCGCGCCGCGGAGTTCGGCCGCAGTGAGGCCCGCGCCAAGCAGCAGAGCTACGACCGCGCGGTTGCGGCACAGGCGGCCATCGTCGCCGGCGTCGGGTTGGACATAGCCTTGCAGAGCGGTGTCTGCATCGGTATCGAGAAAGAGCGGTTCGGGCTCGTCCTCGGGCCAGGCGGCCGAGAGCGCGAAGGTTGCCGCCGGATTGCTGTGACGCAGGCCGACGTCGACCAGATGGCGACACAGCCGGTCGATCAGTTTGACGTAACGCAGCCGGGTGGTCGTACCTGGCGCACAGCGGTTTTCGACGTCGTCAAAGAATGACTCAAGGTGCTCGGGCCCAAACGTCGCGAGTGCCGCGCCGCGCGTGACCAGATGGCGCAGGAACCGGTCGAACATCGCCTTGTGCTGCACGATCGAGCGTTGGGAGAACCGGCGGCGATCCGCGCCGGCCGCCTCGGTGGTCTGCCAATACAGGTAAGCGGTATGTGGCTCTGCTGTCCAGAGATGCGATTCGTTCATGGCATTCAGCACCTTATATACTGAAGTGACGTCATCCCTACGCCTGGCGAATCTCCGATCCGCCATTCGGTCTGCAGGAAGAGGGGGCTGTCGTCCCACCCTCATAGGCGTCGGAGATGGCACGCAGGCACTCAGCAGGACCGCCCTGGACGATCTTTGCCGCGCACGCGAGCATCAGGTTAAGGTGAAGCCCGAAATCCTCCACCAGGTAGCCGCGTTCGCAGACATCGCCGAGCCGTGTCGCGCTGCGTGGCACGCGCTCGCGCAGCGCGGCGAGATCCTCCCGATAAGCCCAGATGGGCTTCCCAAGCGCAGCCGCAAACCCGATTTCGAACGCGGTGCCGCTGTCCGGCTCGCCCGCGCCGCGAAAATCTGCCACGTTGGCCATGACGATATCCGCGCGTCCGATCGCGGCGAGGTTGGAGCGATAGATCCACGCAGCTTTTTCCTGCGGTGACAGGTCCGCCGGCGCCAGTGCATCGAGCGGGTAGAGCCCTTCGAATCCGGCGTCCGCGCACATACGCTGGAGCGAGCGACCGTAGTCGAGCGCATCGACGCGGAAAACGTCGAACCCCGCGAGATAGATCCGGGCCTTTGCAACGCCGTACTGCGCGCCGCTCATTCGGTGATGCGGAAGCGTTCGAGGTCCTGATCCTTGAGCCAGTGCGGTGCGCGGCCGCGCCCGCTCCACGTTTCGCCGGTCTCGGGATGGCGATACTTCGGCGCCACCGGCACGCCGGCGTCCTTGCGACGCTTCCCAAAGACGTCTTCCGGCGTGAAGCCGAACTCCGCGACGGCCTCGCGCACCCGTTCGAGCGCCGCACTGGCCTCTTTCTTATGCGCTTCGGCGATCAGCTTTTCCAACTGCTCCTTCTGCGCAAGCAAGTCCCTATAGCGTTCCATTTCGTTGAATTTTCGTTGGTTATGATGGACGATTCTACCAGGCTCCAGCTGCCGTCAAGTCCGCAGCCGGGCCACACCAATGAGCGCACACTCGACATTCACTGCAACAGGTACTGATGAAAAGAATTGCTGTCCGCCGCTCGGGCGTTCACGGTCGCGGCGTCTTTGCACTACATCCCATCAGGGAGGGCGAACTCATCCTTGAGTACGCCGGCACCGTCATGAGCTGGAAGCGGGCGATAACCCGCCATCGTCGGTTCGGCAAGGAGGGGCACACCTTCCTTTTCGGACTATCCGATGGGCGGGTCATCGACGGTTCGCTTGGCGGCAACAGCGCGCGCTGGCTCAACCACGCGTGCGTCGCCAATTGCGAGGCCGTCGAGTCCAATGGAAGGGTACACATCCATGCGGTCTCGGATATCGACCCGGGCGAGGAGCTTTTCATCACCTATGGGCTCTCGGTAGAGGGCCGCCTGTCGGCAGCCGTGCGGGCGCAGTACGAGTGCCGCTGCGGTCACCATCGCTGTCGCGGGACGATGCTCGCCGTGGCGGGACGCTTGACCTAGCGGCGGCGTCGGCAGATGCAACGCGTCGCCTGCATCTCTTCGTCCGCAGGCAACACGGTTCGGTCGTCAAGCGCGGGCACCGCCCACCCGAGCTTACCCGGCCCGGTCTGGCTGCGCCGCGGTTCTCGCCGCACGCAACCGTTCACGAAGCAGGACCTTCTCGACGACCGGCAGATCCGCGGCGAGCTCGTTGCATTTCTTGTGGGCCAGCGCCAGATTGGCGAGCCGCGACGAGCCTCCGTCTTTCTCTGATAGCAGGTGTTCAAGCGTGACGTTTTCATCTTCGAGCGCGGCACCACAGGAAAAGCAGTTACTGCAGTCCCGGGCGCGTAAGCTCCTTAGACGCGATGACCGCTTCTTCTGACTGGGATTAGGGGCATCTGGCGCTCTTCGTGCAGACGATCGAACTCCGTTTCCCAGTGGCCGCGTGAGCCTGATCGTCATCGGTGTCATGTGGACCAGTTCGGCCGCACCCTTCCCGATTAGAGCCATTGCACGTTCAAGCGAGCAGTTCGACGCCGCCACGCCAGCTTGATCCAATACCGAAACCGTAGACATTCCTGCTTCCGTTTCCATACCAGGCGGCGACGCCAGGCCATCGACAATCATACGCGACCCGGCGCATGGGGCCGCGAATGGCTAAATCAGCCGCGACTTCCCAGCGCATCGGCGCCGCTCAATGAAAAATATTCTCCGGTCGATCCACCGGTGCCATTACAAACTGATTTCGGGTCATGGCAGTCTTCTCGAGCCCGCGCGCGGGCAGTCCACAGTACTGGGTCGCCGCGGACACGGACGAGGTTGCTTACCGGAGAATCGGGAAAGATGACCTGATCGCGTTGCTGGAAGCGACGATCGGCTGGCACAGGGAGCGTACAACGCAGTATCCTCTCACCAAAATAAGGAGGTGATATGCGCCATCCGTTTCGTTCGGTTCTACCCTGTTTCGTCGCCGCCGCGACACTCGTTGTCACTCCGGTGGCATCGTTCGCTTGCACGCGGATTGTCTATCTTGGTGACGACTACGACGTTATCACGGCCCGATCGATGGACTGGAAGCTCGACATTTCCACCAATCTCTACATCCTGCCGCGCGGTATTGCCCGCACCGGCGAGGCCGGTCCGAACTCACTCAAATGGACCTCCCGATACGGCAGTGTTGTCGCTACCGGCTACGACGTATCCACTACCGACGGTATGAACGAAAAGGGTCTCGCCGCGGAACTGCTCTGGCTGGTCGAATCGCAATATCCGGCTTTTGACAGGAACTCGAAACCGGGCCTCACCATCGCCGCCTGGGCGCAGTACGTGCTCGACAACTTCGCGACTGTCTCGGAAGCCATAGCCGCACTCGAAAAAGAGCCATTCACCATCGTCACAGACAATGTCCCCGGAGAACAGCGCCTCGCCACACTGCACCTCGCCATGTCGGACGCCTCTGGCGATAGCGCGATTGTTGAGTACGTCGCCGGCAGGCAGGTTATCCACCACGGCCGGCAATATCAGGTCATGACCAACTCACCGACCTTTGACGAACAACTCGGCCTGAATGAATACTGGAAGAAGATCGGAGGCACCATCTGGCTGCCTGGCACCAACCGCTCTGCCGACCGCTTTGCGCGCGCATCGTTCTACATTAACGCCATCCCCAAAAGCGAGGATCCCGCCGTCGCACTCGCCAGCGTCTTCAGCGTAATCCGGAACGTGTCCGTGCCTTTCGGAATCACCACCCCGGGTGAACCAAACATCTCATCCACCCGCTGGCGCACCGTCGCCGACCATAAGCGCAAGCTCTACTTCTTCGAGTCGGCGCTCACCCCCAACACATTCTGGATCGACCTCAGGAAGGTCGATTTTTCCGCCGGTGCACCTGTCAAGCGTCTCAATCTCGGTAAGGATCAACGCAATACGTTCGAGGGCGAAGTCTCAAAGGACTTCCAGCCTGCACCACCGTTTCCTTTTCTGGGTATCGACGCCGGTAGGTCCCGCTGACGCATAGCGTCCAATCTGCGCCATGCCGAGCCCGGCCGTATCTGCCTGCTTGGTTGAAGGTTAGTCGCGTGGAAGCGGTTGTTCAAATTGTTGCAACCAGAGGCTGGTTGGAGCCGGCGGCGGCCCTCAGGCGCACGCGGCTCCAGGCTGAAATTCTTCCCAATCATTCGCGGACGCTTTGCGGTGAAGGGTGCGCAATGGGGGACCTTCCACGGCGAGCAAGCGCGATGACGGAAGAATCTGCATCCATCCAGGGATGGTAGTGCACGGATGTTCTCCCTTGGTCTATCGTGACCTGACCAAGGGGGAGGCCGCGATGACCGAATGGGAAGTCACCCAATTATTGGGGTTGAGGTGCAGTGAAACCGAAATCCGGGTCGTGGACCATCCGCGTCCTGACATCCGTCATCGTGCCCGCCTAACGTATCTTCGCGGCGTATCGATGGCGGATGTGTTCCATAATATAGGCGTGCAGGCCATCACCGGCAACGGCCAGCCGTTTTAGCTGCTCGACTTTTTCAGGTCCCGGCGTGAAGTAGTTGTACAGGTAGCCCGATCCATCCCGGAAATGCACCCGAATCGCTTCCCGGAAGAGTTCATATCCGACGACGGTGCATTTCCCGTTCGGCTCGCCATAGTACTCCATGCATAACCCCTTCATATGATTAGCAACGCTTTCATACACAACGACTGACAGCGTTGCCACGCGCGGCTGCAACGCATTTCAACATGCGCTTCCACCCCATCATTTACCACGCCCACCGAATACCAGCATTGCCCGTCACCGTGCGTTGATGTTCACCGCCCAGACTGGTGATGTAGCTGACCGTCGGTATGTGAACAACAATACCTATCAAAATTCGGCACAACCCGCACCGAGGCAGTCGCCGTTGATTCGAATGCTGGCGCGGTCCTTCTTCATATACGCTTCTCGGACCTACTCCAAGCCGTATCAGGCAATCGCTGCCGCGTCGTCGCGCCCCTAAAGTGTGCTCGCCGGAAGGACCTGGGGCGGTCCCCCGTCGCCGTGTTTCGCCTCCATCGCGCTCTCCTGAACGACCACAGTGCGTCGAAATCGTAACATCCGCCTCTGGCGGGCATCGGCGAGCCCGACGCGCCACAGAAGACGGGTGTAGCAACAAAGGTCAAAACGTGATCTTGCCTGCCAACACTGCGACGCGAACCACCACCGCGAGCACGATGGCGATCGAAACAATGCTGAGGACAATACTCTTGACATTCGCTTGCCTGGTTTGTGGCGCAGCGCAGCCGAAGCCGGTTAATACCGTCTGACAACTCCGGAAGAAAAGTGGGAGCGTGGCTTCCGAATTGGCAGACGTCGGCCTGTGCATCATTGCAGTTGATTCCGCACGCGCCTGGCGAGCCTGTCGCCACGGATCAGCTACATGCATCCTAACGCGACCAGAAGCGGAAGAATGCAAGCCAGTCGAACCCACGCCTGCACGTTAGCAACAATGTTCATCTTTGGTCCCGTTTGCCGATCTGCCCCGCCTTACCGACCACATCCTGCGCGTCGCCCGGCTACGAGGCCGTGCCCCGTCATCGTCTGCGAATCATCCTGATACGGGTACGGACGCCAGTCCGTTCAACAAGATCGCTTATGGATTGCAGCGCCTAAGCGCTTATCTTGGCTGTAACCGAAGTTTGCGCGGCTGGAATACACGCGCACAGAAAACCGGAGCGGGAATGCCCTGGCTGAGCGGATTCTGCCGGTCGGGAGAACCGGCAAAAGCAGAGGGCGGCAACTGCGCCAACCAACCTCAGCCTGCCGCGGTTTTGCGGCCGGTCAAGCTGACATTTGACCGTTATCGCGCCCGATGGTTGCCGATCACCCGGCTCCAGTTTTTCCGCCCATGCCAGGCGCAAACTGGGCGCCACCGTAAGGAAACCTTAAGAACCCACGTGTCAACCTCGTGCTGGAAAAAGGTCACATGGAGGCTGATATGCTGAAATTTATCGGAACCGGATTGGTTTGTGGGTTGTTGATTGCAAGTACTGGTGCTCACGCATTCAGCGGCGAGGAGCTCGCCAGGGACGCCAGGGTTGGCATCGCGCAGGCGCGCTCTATCGCACTCAAGGCACACCCCGGCAAAATCATCGACGAGGAGCTGGAAAAAGAAACGGGGGGCAGCGGGTTACGATATTCCTTCGTGATCCGCACGGGACAGCTGAAGCAGGAGGTTGGCATCGACGCTCAGAGCGGAGCGGTTCTGGAAAATAAGACAGAGGGCCCGAATCCCGACTGAAGGCAGACCGTCATGGTCGAAGTTGCGTTTTGTCGGACGGCAAGCCCACACAGCTCGCGTGCAGACCAGCAGATGTTCAACACGCGAGCCACGGCAACGCGCTGTCAGCAGGTGCTCGCCGGCGTTTTGTTCAGCCTCACTCGCGAGGGTCCCTGCGGGCGACGCGATACCTGTCTGATGCAGCAGTATCCTGCACGACTTTTCGACGGACCAGGCAGGCAGCCACGACAGGATAGCCGACGCTCGCGAAGCCCGGGCACGGCGCGCCGTTGTCGACGGTGGCCGGCCGTCCCGCAAAGTCCCGCCGCCATCGACTACTTCACGGATATGCCGGGACTGAGAGTCGAGACGGCCGAAAACACACGCGGCACGGGAATTGCGAACGAAGTGAGGCGGCGTCGAACCAGCCCGGTTGCAACCAGCCGCTTTGCGTTCAGGGGAGACGGTCATGAGCATTGCCAGAAAGGGAGCGATGTTTTCGATGCTGATTTTGAGCTTTTCGAGTGCCGCGTATGCAATGGGAGCCGGTGGCGGCGGTGAAGGCGGTGGGGCCGGGAGTGCGGGCCAGGGTGGCACCGGAATGGGAACGCCCAACGCGAGTGGCGCTACGGATACGATGTCGGGCGCCTCCGGCGCGGACACGATGGGTCACCCTGGCAGCAAGTCGAAAAACCAGATGCAGAAAAAGGGAGGAATGGACTTGCCTGCTTCCAGCAGTGACACAAAGAAGACCTACTAGAAAACCGGCGTCAGGTTCCTGTACCGGAGGCTGGAACTGAAGACTCCCGAAGGTGGAGGGGCTTGAATCCTGACTGTCGTACCCATCCGCGCGAACGTGCGATCTGCTCGCCCAGCGCCTTGGGGAAACCGGGGTGCCTGGCCCGCCATCGTCCCGCTCGGGTCCCTCGCGCATCGCCATGGCGCTGGCGCCGTCCTCGAAGCACTGCGCTCATGCCACCGGGGTGGGCCACGGTGGCATAGACGCTAGAGGGACAGTATCCGTCTGCCCGGATCGGCTTGCCGGGAAGCGCGTTTCAGTGTTCGCCCGGGCGAACCGCCGGGTCACCTTCCACGACCTCCCGGGTCGCTGACCAATACGGCTGCCGGTTGTAGTAGCTGTACGTTGACTCTGCCCACTTCGCATCTGCCATCGCCGGCCAGTGGTCCTTGTCGAAGCCGGGGTCATCCTTGAGGCGCTGCGCGGTAATGTCGACGAAGAAGCACTTCTCGTCCGTGTCGAGAGTCAGTGCACTCCAGGGGATGGCGTGCAGGTTCGAACCCATTCCCAGGAACCCACCCTCAGAAAGCACGGCATAGGCGATGCGGCCGTTCCGGACGTCCAGCATGATGTCTGAAATTTTCCCCACGTGTTCGCCATCGGAGGACATGACCCTGTTCCCGTCGAGCGTTGCTGCGGCCATGACGTCCGGCCCCGGTCCTTCGCCGACCCCACCGCCGACGATGTTCGCTCCGCCTTGAGCGCCACCTTGCGGGTTGATTGAGCCCATATTCACCTCCTTCAATAAAGTTACAGCAGTGGCACGCAAGCGACGTACCCGGGCCGACGGAGGGTCAAGCGCCTCCCTTCTTTCCGGGAACACAGGAACGCCTTCCTTCACAGCATGAATTCGACGGACTTTCTTTTTCCCGGCAACCGCGCAGGTGCAGAAAGGTCGGAGGGCCCGGATTGCCAGAATTGGCGGCGAGCTTCAGGACAGGAATTCTGGAAGTGATCGCAGGCACTGATTTGTGCACCGCGCATTGTGCGGTCCGTGCTTTTATCAAGCGCCATTTCGTTGCCACCCGGCGGCGATTTCATTGCCAGATCCCGTCAGCTACTCTCGACCCCACAGCGCGCGCCCTGTGCTGCAATACCGCATCGCCGCGCGGTCTCACTCCACCTGTGGACGAGGCATCGGTTCTTCGCCGTTTTTTATTTCTCGCACTATGGCCGCGAACCTGACGAGGTTGACAGTCGATGCCTCGCGGTCGCTCTTCGGTGCGAAGTACCGCTCAAGCGCCGCCTCCTTGACGGCCGACAACCGCAACCCGCACGACTGGTTGCTCTGCAATCAACTTCCGGCTGTGTCCATCGGGCGGAAAGGACGCACCGGTTGCCGTCGTCGTGCCGAAAGTAGAACAAGGCGCACATTGCGGCACGCACGGGTCGCTCGGCCGGGAACACGTATTGCGCGCGTCGCGTGCACGACGGCGTGAAAAGAAGCCGCCGGGCGGGCAGTACGCCGATTGTCACGGTCATCAGGAGGCGGTATGCGACTCTTAACAACACAGGACGGACTTCCCCGCGTTTCGTGGGGCGCCGTCATAGCGGGCGTGATTCTATCGCTCATCGTTTATCTGGTCCTAAGCGTGCTGGGCACGGCGATCGGCGCATCGTTACTGTCGCCGCTGTCGAGGCCCAATCCGCTGCACGGCTTCGGATTCGGCTCGGGCGTGTGGATCATCGTGACCACGGTCATCGCGGTGTTTGTCGGTTCGTATTTCGCGGGCCGCTGTGCGCCGGTACTGGGCTGGCTGCATGGTCTGCTCGCCTGGGCGGTGATGATTCTGGCCGTCGCGTACGGCATGACATCGATTATTGGCGGCGCCGTCAGTGTCGCGGGCAATGTCGCGTCTGCAGGGGCTGCGGTGGGTGCGACTGCGGGCAAACAGCCCGGCGGCGGCACGGTAACGGACCCTGTTGCGCAACAGGTGCAGGGCATGATCGCGTCGGCCGCCTCAGAAGTGTCCAGTCCGTCGGCCGCAGAGGACGCCCGTCAGGTCGGCGATACGGCAGCCCGGGACGTTGCGCGGGCAAGCTGGTTTTCATTCGCAGCGCTGATCGTCGGTGCGGTCATTGCGCTGGGGTCGGGAAGCCTCGGATTTCGTCATCAGCCGCCTTTCGAAGAAGGTGGGGGCGCTGCCCGAGACGACGCTGGGTTGAGCGGTACGGCGCCGCGTGGGACCCGAGCTTCGCGGCCTGTTCGTTGAGCGGGTCAGGGTGCCGCCGGACGTGTGGGCTTCAGTGCAGGGTAAGTTCCAGCGAGAAACGTCGGGATTCAATGCGCGCTGAGCACGGGATGTCAACGTCGGCAGATCCGAGTTGACGACGGGCACTGTTTCCCCACCGTTGGGCGCGTGTATCATGGAAATCTCTCCAATGGGACGCGGTGCGACCCGGGTCCCATCAGTCCGACGTTGTCAGGCGATCGGTCGAATGGGCAGAAATGCGGCGTACCCGGAGTGCGGAAGGTCGGGCACGGGACGACATCCTGTGCAAGGTCGGCAGTGGTTGAGAAAACATGGGCTCTCGAATGAACTCCATACACCCCTCGGCTGGAATCGCGAAGCGGCTGGCCGCTCATCGGTCCCACGTGACGTTTGCCGCGATAACTCTGGTGCTGTCTGCGTGCGGAGGCGGTTCGGACGACAACTGTCTGAACAACGGCACCTGCTACACGGTCGGCGGCAGTCTTGCCGGGTTGCTGGCGAACAGTTCGGTTACCCTACAGAACAATGGCGCCGATAATCTGGTGCTAAGCAACAATGGAGGATTTTCGTTTAACCACACGGTGGACGAGTCCCGCAACTTTACGGTCACGGTTCTAACGCAGCCCGTCGGACAGGCCTGCACCATCGACCACGCGGATGGCAGCGGATACGGTCCGTCCGACGAAAACGTTGATGTTAACTGCACGCCGAACAGCCATTCCCTGGGCGGCACGCTAAATGGTCTCGCGCCGGGGACGACAGTTACCCTGCAAAACAAAGGCGCAAATTCTCTCACTCTCGCAGCAAACGGCGGTTTCAGGTTTCCCACGAATGTGAAATACGGTGATGCCTATTCGGTTATGGTTTCCGTCCAGCCGAGCCCGCCAACGCGGGCTTGCACGGTAACGAACGGCACCGGCACCGTCCCGGACAGCGATCTGTCGACCGTAATGGTGACCTGTCAATGACAGCCACGATCATGCAAGTACCCCGGTCATCCCGGTCCTGAAAAATACCTGTGTCGGGGCGCTTGATCGCTGACGCCAGAAAGCGGCTGTCACGACAACGTAATGCCGACTTCTGCCACTGTCATGCCAGGCGCCACATGCGGCGATGTGACGGTGCGAGCAAGGCGGTGTCTTCCGGCAACGGCGACGGTACCTGCCGCCCTGGGCTCAGCGGTTGCCCCGTGGGCGCACGCCAATCGCCGTGCAGACGGCTATGGCTACTGCGTCAATCTTGCTGGCGGGGGGAACCGGCTGGAGTTCGCCAACGGGCTCGTGGAACTGCCGGAGCACGTTGCCTTGGGCGTCAAGGTATCTGCCGCCTGCGATGCCATACTGGTGGCTTGCGCAGTCCAGTACGAAAAGTGTCATGTCCGCCGCATACTGCGTCCCGACCGCTCCCTGTGGCGACGCATAGAACGTCTTGGTCCAGACCTTGACCAGTCCATGCGATTCCTGCTGCAGCGATTCCGCGTCCACGAAAACCTGAACATCGGGGCTCGCGGCGACCGGCACCCACGCCGCGCCTGCCGCCACGTTCAGTGACGCGACGACCATCGTAATGAAAGGCACGAGCCGTCGACTAACTAGCCCGCCGACTCCAGATGCGGCAGTCGTCCAGGTTCGCCCGGTAGCGCATTGCGTCATGATAAGTTCCCGATGTGTATCCAGCCGGAAGCGGTCCCGGGGACGGTCGGCAAGACCGGTCTCACAGGGCGTCTCTGAGTACGATAACGGACAGGACCGGGGCGCCGTTGCGCACTTCGCGCACTTCACGCATTCGCGGACCGGCGGTCGCTGGTTCACAACACCGTCGCCACCGGGCGCCGTCAGGATGCATGTGCCTGAACGGTCCGACGGGCGCCGCGATCCGCCAACAGCCCGCTGTCACGACCATCCGCCGGTTTCAGTGCAACAGCCCAAATACCGCAACGCCATTCGTCGCGCCGACATACACATGACCGTGCGCGATCATCGGCGTGATGAACTTGTTGCCCGCGCCGAACGCGTCGCGCGCACCGGACTGCGTACTGTCGTACAGCTCCCGACCGAGATCGCCCGCGTCAAAGGCATGCAGGCCGCCCGTCGGCCCGTTCTGCGCCGCCCAGACGATGCCGTTCGTCGTTCCGCTGGCCGAGATGCTCGGCGTCGCGCCGGGGTAGGGGAATGTGCCGGGACTATGCGACGACGGCGTCGTCGCGAGCCGTGCGGCGCTCAGGGGAAAGGCCTTCAGACTGTCGCCAACCGCGCCGAAGTAGACGACGTTGTTGTAGTACGCCGGCATGCCAAACTCGCCCCCGGGCAACTGGCCATCGACTTCCTGCCAGATCAGGTTCGCACTGGCGTTGAACCTGCCCATCGCATCGCGATTGACCACATAGATCTTCGAGTCCTTGCCGGCACCCAGCGCCAGATGGCGGATCGCGCCGCTCGCATCGGTCAGGTCCGGCAACACCAGTGCGCCGCCGGAACCCAGGTCCGCATCCTGCGCGGACTGGGCAATCGTGTCGAAGGTCGCGAAGTAGTCGGCCACCGCAAGCCGCGGCGACGTCGACAGCCTGAGGAACGCGTTGCCGTAGTCGCCGTTCACCGGGAAGCCCTGCGGGTTCAGCGTCGGGTCGAAGGTGCCGTTTGCGTCGAGCAGGTAGAGCGAGGTGCCATCCGACGCCATGCCGGCGCCGCTCATCCAGATAGAGCCTTCGCTGCCGTTGGGCGTCAGGTTCAGTGCGCCCGTCTGCGTCAGCGTCCGGGCGTCGTAGGCCATCACCCAGCCGCCATAAGTCCCCTGATCACAGTGTGAAGTCCAGCCGAGATAGACGTTGCCATTGACGAGCGCCAGTGCCTGCCGCTCCGCGTACTGCTGCGGGTCGAAGACAGTGACACCGCCGGTGCCGGGATAGGTCGCCGCGATCTCCGTCGGGCCGCCCAGCATCTCGGCACCCGTAGCGAGGTCGACCGCGTGTAGCCGCTGATGGATGCCGCCGCCCGCATCCTTGCTCATTGCGACCGCGTAGAGCACGCCGTTCGCGCCGCGGGCGCGATCGATGACGGGCGTGGCGGTAATGCCGATCTCCGGTGTGATCTGCCCGCAGTGCCGGTCGTCGCTCGTCGTTTCGCCGGCGCCGCGCAGGGAGCGTTGCCATAGCTGCGCGCTGGTGTCTGCGTCGAACGCGTAGACGCTGCCATGTTCGCTGACGACATAAACGACATTGTGGGCCACCCCGCCTATGCTGAGGTTGCTGACGTACAGCGGCTGCGCATCGACCTTGCCGTCTGCCGGCAGGAACGCGATCCTGCCGAAGCCTGACGCGTTGACATTGGCCGGCGTGAGGGAAGTTTCGACAAGGTACTGGCCGGTGCGCGCGAGATCATTGTGGTAGGTCAGTACATCGGTCGATGCGGCGGGATTACCGGAACTGCTGCCGGTACCGGAACCTCCGCCTCCAGAACCTCCGGTGCCACCGCCCGAACTTCCCGCACCTCCGGTGCCACCTCCCCCGGTTGTTCCCGCATCGACTGTCGCTCCGCCGCCACCGCTGCACGACACACACGCGGCCGCAAGCAGGGTGAGCAACACGCGCGGCAACCGGGACTCGATGCGGGAGTCGCCCCTGCCGCGACTGCCGGAATGTTCGATGCGATCCATGTGAACCTCCGGGGATCGGTTGCGTAGGCGGCGGCCACAACGTTGCCCGACCGGCGCAGTTGATCCGCGTAACCACACCGTTCTTGCAGCAAATCTCACGCCCGGAATAGACATTTGCAGCCGACCGAAGGCGACCGGCGACGTGAGGCGGGTCCTGGTCTATTGTCTTGGTGTGTCCTGCTCTACATGGACTGGCAGACGAACAACCAGTAAGGCATTCGCGTCGATGCCGCGCTGCCGGGAAACGGTCCCGCGTCAGTCAATGGTCGTCGCCTGCGGCAAGGCGAACTCGCGCAGCTGGAATTTGCCGTTGTTGTTGAAGAGCCAGTCTTCCAGCAGTTCCAGATGGCCGCGCCCGTCGAGCAGGTCCGGCGGTGGTTGCGGTAACGGCGCTGCCCGACGCAGCGCCGCGAGGGCGATGCGTTCGGCGCCACTGTCGCCGTTCGACCGGTAGACTGAAGACGACACGATCTGCCCATTACCGTCTACGGTGAATGCAACCACCACGACCGAGCGAAGCATCGCCTGCGGCGTCCCGTGCAGCACGGATGACGGGCTGCGCTCAAGTATGCGTTGGGCCACGCGCTGCCTGTACTGCTCGAGCGCTGCCGTATCCAGCCGCTGCGATGGGGCGGTCGCAGGCAGGCTGAACAGAGGTTTCGGGGGAGGGGTGACGGTACAGCCCGCCGCTGTGCCGAGCAGTAATGCAAGCATGCCGACGATGAGGCCCGAGCTGATCGGGAGTGTTAAAGAAAGCGGCGGGGTCTGCGGGTAAGACATCGGAAGCGCGCCTTTGGCCGTGCGTGACCAGTGCCTGATCACCATGACCCATGTTAGCGGAATCAGTCCCTCCCGGAAGCGGACGTCACGGGCACCTTCACACGTGTCTCATTCGCCACGGGGAGCCGCACCGCAGCGCAAGGGTTCGAGCAGGAGCTGGCTTCCCTGCGCCCCGTCTCGCTTGCCGTTCGCCGGACATGAAAATCAATGCCATGCCCGGCGGGTCGACGGCCGGCCGTACCCGGTCAGGCTTCTCCTTTCCTGAGACGCCCCCTAGCTGGCCTGCCGTCTTTCGACAGGGAACCGGATTTCGAAGGTCGTGCCGTGGCCCTCGCGGGACTTGAAATGGATGCGGCCCGCGAGAACCTGGCAAAGCTCCCTGACGATAGCCAGCCCGAGGCCCACGCCCGGTATGTCGTCGCCAGCGGCCCGTTCGAACTCGTCAAAAACGCGGCCCTGGTCCTGCGCCGCAATGCCAACACCGGTGTCAGCGACACGCAGATACCAGCTATCCCCGCCAGCGTTGCCCATCGCCAGTTCAATTTCACCAGCCTTCGTATATTTGGTCGCGTTGGACAGCAGATTGAGCGCCACCTGTTTCACCTTGATGCGGTTCGACAGCACCGTTGTCGCGCCAGCGTCGAAGAAGGTAGACAGACGCAATGCTTTCGCCTCAATACCCGGCCGGCAAGCCGTGACCAGCTCATCGAAAAGTTCGCGCAGGTCGAACTGCTCGACGGCGAGCGGCGTGTTGTCGCTCAGCACGACCGAGTACTCCACCATGTCGTCCACCAGCTGCTTCATGTCCGCCGCCTGCCGGGTCGCGAGCGCAAGGCCGGCCTCCGCCTTTGATGGGGCGCGGGATATCAGCTGCAGTGCGATCGAGAATGCGTTCAGGAAATTGCGCAGGTCGTGCACCACACTGCGGGTGATCTGCATGCGCGACTCGTAGAGATCGCTCACCAGCTGCTGTTTCAGCGTCAATTCATGGTTGGCCCGCTCCAGACTGCCGGTGTATTCGTCGATCTTCCGGTCGCGTTCGGTGACGACTTCCCGGATGGACGTGACGGTGACGAAGCCGATCGCTTCATCGATCAGCCGTCCGGCACGCCGTTCGTGGCGCCTCGTGAACGCGACATCCGATTCGGCGAACGTCTCGGCCGCATCCGCCAGTACGTGCCGGAACAGATCCAGTTCGTGAACCAGTTCATCGATGCGATAGCCCTGTCGCCAGCGTACCTTTCCATGGGTGCGGGCGTCGCGTTCGATCGCCGGCTCCGCCTGTTCAAGATCCTGTGAGTCGAGCGCAGTACAGATCCCGTCCAGGATTTCCGGTAGATGATCGGCGAGCTGCTCGTAGGTCAGCTTGTCGGCCTCGAAGAGGCCAGCATCGCCCACCACCGCGTGCATCCATTTTTCCGTCAGGCTGGTCCGCTGCTCGCGCAGGAATCCGGCAAAGCCGCGCAGGGGTGCTACTCGCATGTCAGTCATGATCGTTATTTGCAGAATAATGTTTCGGCAGTCGCTGATGAGCGTTCCCCCGCTGCGTCGAACGTGCGGGTCCCGGAACCTGCATTCGCGTCACGATGACCGGAACAGGGGAAAACCAGTCCGGATACACGGCCGGCCCGGACGCGCACCATTATCCGTTAATCCAGTGGCGGGAACACGTTTTGCTTCGCTATTCGAAGGTTCCAGAAAGATAAACCGAAGGTGGGTCCGGAATGTATTCGATCCTGCTCGTCGATGACGAGCCTGACCTCCTCGCGGTGTGGCATCTCATACTGAGCGGGGAAGGATATGACGTACGGTGCGCGAGCAACGGCGCTGAGGCGCTGGAGTGTCTCAGGCAGCGCGTGCCTGATCTCGTCGTCACCGACTGGATGATGCCATTGATGGGCGGGGCCGAACTGTGCCGCCGGATGCGGGCGCAACCGGAACTGGCGCGCGTGCCGATTTTCGTCCATACCTCCGCGCCGCTCCCACAGAAAAAAGGCAATGCATGGGATGTCTGTCTGCAGAAGCCGGTCCCGATGCAGCTTTTTCTCACAACCGTTGGACGGCTGTGTGCGGCGCGCGGATAGTCTGCCACGCGCGCCAGGTCGATTGACGATGGTCTGGCAGGCCAGCTGTCGAAGTACGAAACGGCGCCCTAAAAACGGTGCCCTGAACCTCGCACCTCGCTTTGAAACCAGGGAGAAAATCATGCACAGGAGACAGTTCATTCTGACAACCAGCGCGGCGCTTGCAGCGGGCAGCCTCGGGCTTGCCGGCTGTACCACCACTTCGTCGAAGTCTGCGTCGAGCACTGCGGGGAACGCGGACAAACGTCAGTCGATCAATGCCGGTATTGATTCGACGCTGGCGCGCCTGTATTCAACGGCCAACGGTTCGCGCGAACTCGTCGCGAAAGCCCGCGGCGTGCTGGTCTTCCCGTCCGTGATCCAGGCCGGCTTCTGGATCGGCGGCCAGTACGGCGAAGGCGCATTGCGCGTCGGCGGCCAGACCGCCGGCTACTACAGCACCGCCGGCGGCTCGTTTGGCCTGCAGATCGGCGCGCAGTCCAAGGCGATCATTTTCCTGTTCATGACGCAGGATGCGCTGGACCGGTTCCGCAACAGCGAAGGCTGGGCAGCGGGGGTTGACGCGACGGTCGCCGTCGTCAAGGTCGGGGCGAACGGCAATATCGATACGTCAACGGCGACCGCGCCGGTCGAGGCCTTCGTGCTGACCAATGCCGGCCTGATGGCCGGTGTCTCACTGGAAGGCACCAAGGTCACACGGCTGAAGATCTGAGCGCCATCCGGTACGCCCCGGCCCGGATCGCCATCGCATCCGGGCATCGGGATCCCGCCGTACGCGTGGTCAACGACGCGCAGCAGGGCGGACGATCAGGGCGAGGCATATCTGAATTCAGGTAACGCGGTCAGGGAATCCCGGGTCGCGCCTGGCAGACGCATCTGTGTGCCGGCGACCTGCAGCCTGGCAAAGGGCACCGCGATCAGATGAGTACCGAGGCCGAGAAAGCCGCCGACCGACAGGATCGCGTACGTCACGTTATCCTTCGGACTCACAATCAGATCGTCGATCGTTCCGATTGCGTCCCGGCTTTCGTTGTAGACGGTCGAGCCGATGACTTTCGAGGCCCGATAACCGGACGCCACCTGGACGACATCGACCCGACTCGCGGTGATCGACTGCGCCGTCCCCTGGGCCCGCAGGCTGTCAGTGGCAAACGCGGTGGCGAGCAGAACGGTGCAGGTGATGATTGCGTACTTCATATCAACCTCCCTGTGTATCGGACATGCCGCCCTGAAGCAACAGGGCTGCAGTGGTGGTCGTTTCAGGCGTGGCAAAAGCCATCCTCCCTGCTACGGGCGCTCCGATCATTCCATGTTAGCGCCTCACTGCAGCGACCAGGCAACGGGGGTTTGCTCGTTGCGCCGTCGGCAGCGCACGCTTCCGCACCAGGACGCTCGGGCACGCTGTTTGCTCAAATTCTGGGGGGCCTGCCCGGCGACGGGCGGCAACCCGTCCACGAAACAGTTTTGTATTGGAGGCCGGCCATGAACAAGGATCAGGTAAAGGGTGTGGCGGAGAAAGTCAAAGGCAAGGTGAATGAGACCATCGGCCGCGCAAC
The DNA here is from genome assembly GCF_041321145.1 of Paraburkholderia sp. IW21. NCBI lineage: Bacteria > Pseudomonadati > Pseudomonadota > Betaproteobacteria > Burkholderiales > Burkholderiaceae > Paraburkholderia > Paraburkholderia sp. IW21. The sequence continues at coordinate 24,045 of NZ_JBGGWA010000013.1, forward strand.
GGGCGACCGGAAACAGGAGGTCAAAGGCGATGTCCAGCAGGCGGCTGGCGAAACACGGAAGAAGGCCGGCGACGTCAAGGAAGCCGTCAAGGACACGACCAGAAAGCCCGTCTGAAGCAGGGTTGCGTCGCGCTTCCGTTAGCAGGCGGTCTGCGCGAAGCATCTGAAGGGAGACGCCTGATGCGTATCGCGCAGATCGCCCCGTTGCACGAAGCGGTTCCGCCAAAGCTGTATGGCGGTACGGAACGCGTGGTGTCCTATCTCACCGAGGCGCTCGTCGGCCTAGGACACGATGTGACGCTGTTCGCAAGCGGGGATTCGCAGACAGGCGCGCGCCTCGAGCCGGCATGGCCGCACTCGCTGCGGCTCGATCCGGAAATTGGCGACACGTTTGCCCCGCACCTGGTGCTGCTCGAGAAGGTCCGGCGCGTAGCCCATATGTTTGACGTTCTGCATTTCCACCTGAGCTATCTGCCGTTTCCGACGTTTTCACCACTCGGCGTGCCGTTCGTGACCACCCTGCACGGTCGGCTCGATCTGCCGGAACTGCAGCCGGTGTTCGACATGTTCCCACAGGCGCCCGTCGTGTCGATTTCCCATTCGCAGCGGATGCCGTTGCCGTCCGCGAACTGGCTCGACACGATCTATCACGGCCTGCCGGAAAATCTGCTGGTGCCGCAGCCGCAAACACAGCCGGCCTATCTGGCGTTCCTCGGCCGGATCTGTGCTGAAAAGCGCGTCGACCTCGCCATCGAGATCGCCGCGCGCGCCGGTCTGCCCCTGAAAATTGCCGCGAAGGTAGACCGGGCCGACGAAGCGTACTTCCGGAACGTGGTCCAGCCGCTGCTATCGCGGCCGAACGTCGAATTCATCGGCGAGATCAATGACGCGCAGAAAGCCCGATTTCTTTCGGGTGCGCGGGCCCTTCTGTTCCCGATCGACTGGTCCGAGCCGTTTGGCCTGGTGATGATCGAGGCGATGGCCTGTGGCACGCCGGTCATTGCGTTCAACCGGGGCTCGGTGCCGGAGGTGATTGCCCACGGTGTAACGGGCTATATTGTCGAGGACGTGTCAGCAGCAGTCGACGCCGTGACACGGCTCGACGCTCTGTCGCGGACGGACATTCGTGCCGCCTTCGTGCGCCGCTTCACCTCGATGATCATGGCGCAGCACTACATGGACATCTATACCTCGCTCGCCCGAACAGCAGGATCCCCAGCATTGCGTCAGGTCGGCGCGGGCTGAGCCGGAGCGGAACGCCGGTCACATCTCGTACCGGGTTGATCGATCCGGCCGCCCCGCGCCTGTCGTCCGTCAGTAGACCGGAAACACGAAGTCCGGCGTCGGTGTGAACCGGATTCCGGAATCCGGACAGATGACGCGACCTCTCACGGCGACCCGCTGTCCCAGATAAGGGAGCAGGAGTAGCGGGTCTGTTCCGCCGGTCTTGCCGAGCAGGATGTCGGTCACGACCCTGTCGTTGCAGGGCGAGGTCGCCGGCCGGTCCAGCAGAAGGGTGGTGTAGTCACCCGGCGCGTATTGCCCGTTGCCTTGCTGGATGGTGCCGCTGATCCAGATGTCCTGCTGCAGCGGCAATGTTTTCAGGGGTGGCTCTGCGGCGCCCACAGTGGCGGGCAGCGAGCCCGCGACGAAGGCGGCTGATGCCAGCAGTGCATGCGAGCGTTTTTTCATGATGCGGCTCCCATCTGGCTTGACGGTAGTTATCCCGGCGCGGCCTGTGAAGCGCTGCGAGCGGCCGGCGCGGCGCGGCACAATCACTGGATGGGCGGCACGACGCCCAGTTTCTCGGCGAGCATGCGCTCATACACGCCGAAGTGCAGGTCGACTTCCTCCTGGCTGACCGTCGTCACCGTGATGTTTACCTGCTCCGGCAGCAGACCCAGTACAACCGCGAGTGCGGCTTCCAGCTGCGGTGCACAGACCCTGTCTTCCACCAGGGTGGTGCCCACGACAATATCGTAGGTTTTCTCCTGCTGGAAAACCAACTCGACCAGTCGCGCGCGGGCGCTCATGTTGCTGTCGATCGCGAGCCTGACGACCTCCGCTACGGTACGCATCGTTTCCGTCGGAAAGCCTTTTGTCGAGCGCAGCCTGACGCGGTGTCTGCCAAGCGTGAGCCAGTCCGAACCGAATTCCATGGTGTCCTCCGCCTCGTCGTTGCAATGCATCGCGACTATAGGACCGGGCAGGCGATTTTCAAGTCCGGAATTTCACCACTGCCCCTTGAAATTTTCACTGTAGCGCCTATCTTGGATTTCGCTCAGGCAGACGCGCTGGTGGTATCAGGCGCGCTGCGTGTTTCGATTTGTTTGCCAGCAGCTGGCAGGCGGACTGGAGCGCGTAGGCCCGTTCGCCTCCATGCTGCATTCAAGGAGGATACGACCATGAGTGATCTCTATTCCGGAACCGACCTGTTCAGTGAATTCGACCGTCTGCAGCGGCAGATGGCGAGTCTGTTCGGCGGCTTCCCGTCCAGCATCCGTGCCGGCCGCCTCGGCGCCTTCCCGCAGGTCAACATTGGTGCGACCGAAGACTCGATCGAGATCGTCGCGTTCGCACCGGGTGTCAACGCCGCTGAACTCGACGTGTCGATCGACAAGGGACTGCTAACCATCAGCGGTGAGCGCAAGCCGGCACAGGTCGGCGGCGGTGACGAAACCCGTGACGACACGCGCACGTACGCACAGGAGCGCTTTGCCGGCGCGTTCCGCCGCGTGATCGAACTGCCGCAGAACGCCGACCCCGACAAGGTGCGGGCGCGCTACACCAACGGCTGCCTGTCGATTACCGTCGGCAAGCACGAGGCGTCGAAGCCGCGGGCCATCACCGTCCAGTAACCCGTAGTAACGCCAGTCATTCAAGGAGGAAGCCATGAACGACAAGACCCAGGTTGCTGAACGCGACCAGAAAGCGGTAGCACGACGTGAGGGCGACCAGCCCGCACGCCGGATGACACTCACCCCGGCGGTCGATATCTTCGAGGACAGTCAGGGCATCACGCTGTGGGCGGACCTGCCAGGCGTCACAAAGGACAAACTCGACGTGAAGGTGCATGACGGCAATCTTTATATCGAGGCTGAAGCGGTCGTGCCGACCCCCGCCGGTCTTCGGCTGCAGCATGCCGAAATCCGCGAACCGCATTTCGCGCGGGCGTTCTCGCTGAGTCCGGACTTCGACACATCGAAGATCGACGCGAACCTGCAGGACGGCGTGCTGAAGCTGACCATTCCGCGCCGCGACGAAGCAAGGCCGCGCCGGATCGATGTCACGGGAGGCTAGATCGCGCGAATCGAACGGTGACATGGCAGAACGTGGTGGCGTCGATCGGGCGCCACCGCAAGGGAGTGCCTGACATGCAGGACGTGATCTGGGAGTCATGGAGAGGGCACACGATCAGCATCCGTGCGGTTCCGGTACGCCGACCGGTCACGCGCCGGTCCGCGACAGAGCAGTATGTCGCGCTAGTGCGGATCGACGCGCATGGCGACGCACACGCGGACTGGCATTCACCGCCTTCCAGGCGTCGCTGGTCGACAGCCAGCGAAGCGCAGTGGGAGGCGCTGCGATATGCGGTGCAACTGATCGACTGCGGCGTGGCGCGTGAACCGGTCGGCACGTCGGACTGTGGCCGTGGTGACGGTGAAACGTGACAGCCAAGGCCCCCGGCCAGCTTCGCATGCGGCCATATCTGCAAGCCGATGAACATCAACTGACGAACATCGTAAGGAGGATACGATGAATACTGATCTGAAAAAATGGAACCCGTTCAAGTTCCTGCGCAAAACCGGCGATCGTTCCGCGACGGATGAGGCGGCCAACGCGCCGGCGCCGAGACATTGGCCGGCGGAATGGCCGGAAGTATCCCGGCTCTTCTCAGGCGATCCATGGCGTGCGATGGGCGAATTCTTCCATGATCCGCTCGCGGGTGTAAGCGGCCTTGACCGGTGGTTCGGCGACTTCAGTTCGTCGCGATTCCGGCCCCGGATTGATGTCGTCGACGATGGCGAAGCGCTGCGCATCACCGCCGAACTGCCCGGCATGGATCGTGAGGATCTGCAGACCTCGATCGAGGACGGCGCGCTGGTGCTGCGCGGTGAGAAGAAGCAGGACGTGCGCAGCGAGGAAGACGGCTGCTACCGGCTGGAACGTGCCTATGGGGCATTCATGCGCACGATTCCGATGCCCGAGGGCGTTGACGTTGAGCGGATCGATGCGAAATTCGACAGGGGGGTGCTGACGCTGCGCCTGCCGAAAACGGGCGCCGCGGCGTCAACCGTCAGGAAGATCGAAATCAGGTAACGCAGGCAGCATGCACGCGGTGCGGCCATCCGGCCGCGCCGCTCTTTTCTGTCCGGCTGAGCGCACGCTGCTGCTGCGCTTCACTGCGCCTCAAAGTCGCAGATCCTGCGCCAGTATTCATCAGCCCGCCCTTCGGGCCGGCCTTCCTGATCCCACAGTGCGTAGGCGCGCTCACGCAGGTGCTGGTCAAGTGCGCGATGCCAGTATTCAGCTGCCCGCCCCTCGGGACACCCGTCCTGTTGCCAGAGAAAGTAGGCGCGTTCGCGTACGGTCTGCCCGAGGTCCGCTTTCGTTTCCGAACGGCCGGGCCGGTCGTCCCCGTAAGGCGCCATCTGCCCGCCGCGGCTGACGTGCATTCTGGCAGTCAGGGTGGCAAGCTCGGCGTCAGGAACCAGGTGACTGTGCGCGGCCGCCTCCAGCGCTTTTGCCTCGTACGCGGCATCATTGACCACGTCAGCCGGTTCCCCGACGGAAATGGGATACGTGTGCAGGACCGTGCCGCTCCTGTCCAGCACGTCGACCAGTCGTTGCGTCATCACCTGTCCTCCATTCCGTTGGTTCCGCGCTCGCTGTCATCGTTCGCACCAGTGGCAGTGAGGATCCCGAAGTTCAGCAGTCGACAGCTGTGCCGCACCGTACGCAGGCTACTGTTGCGCGATGAGCCCCGTTCCACATGCAGCCCCGGCGTTGCTCCTGCAGGCTGCGGGTCCGGATTATCGTTGCGCAAATGTCGGTCGATCAGTTTGCCGGCCGCTTACGCTGGCATTGCGCGTGTTGATCCAGTCAATCGCCCAGTTAAGCGCAATCTGGATCGCCTCGTCCTCGCTGTTGCACCAGGCAAGATCGCGTTCGATATGCATTTCAGTGTCTGCATCACATCCGGACGAGGCTCGTATTATTCGCGCGTGCGCGGAAAATTTCCCAAGCGAGAAATCTGGCATCGGGTCGATGCTCCAGCCACCATACTCGTACTCCATGATCACCTCCGATACCCGGGTTTATCGAGATTCGAACAGCGAAACCATGAGTTCGTCCGGTCGCAATCGCTAACCCTCAGTTTTGCTTTATAGACTTCGGGTCGCCGGAAAAAACGTTCCCCGCGTTGCTATATTGTTATAGACATTCCAGCGAAGCACGCCAGTGCTTTCGAATGTCGGAACGGCCGCCATCCGCCTGCGCTGCAATTGCTATGACCGGAGATTCCGAGATCCACGCCGACGCGTCGATGGGCCGGTTCAACGCTCCAGCAGACTGAGTTTGTCCCTTACGTCCTTGAACTGATCCGCTTCCGCGAGCGGTGCCTTCGTCTTCGTAATGGGTGGCCATTTGCGCGCGAGCTCTGCATTCAGTCTGATGAAAATCCGCTGATCGCCAGGGACATCTTCGTCCGCGTAGATCGCGTTCACCGGGCACTCTGCCACGCAGACGGCGCAGTCGATGCATTCGTCGGGGTCAATCGCCAGGAAGTTCGGACCTTCCCGAAAACAGTCCACCGGGCACGTGTCCACGCAATCGGTATAGCGGCATTTGATGCAGCTTTCGGTAACAACGTGAGTCATCCCCGCTCCCGCAGAATTCGTGACAGCGGCCGCATGGCCTGTTCCCGGCGGACCCGGGATGGCGGCTCAGTCGCCCAGGCACGCAGGCAAATTGAAGGAGACGCATGACCGCCTGGCGACACTCCGCAATCGCCTGATCGGACACCGGCGTTTTCCACTATCCCCAAAGTTCTCTGTGCGCCAGCATCCACGGAATCATCCAATACCGTCCACCTGGTCTCGCTCAAAAGCTTCGTACATGGCGCGCGTTTCCGGGCTCCGGCCAGTTCCTGCGCTTCGTCCATTCCACATACCCCTTCGTCAGTGACTCCAGTGATAATTCGGCCGTTGTTCCCATTGGCTTTGCCATCGCGCGGGAGGGCGCATGGCTGAACCGATGGGCGTGCGCCCAATGACGCCGCGATACCCGTCGACGATTAAAAGCCGCGGGGGCGTGGGTATGTCGGCGTCTCAAACAAGCTTACCGTTTTGTTTTCACTTCCCTGAATTCGGCGTCGACCACGTCGTCTTCGGGCTGACGCGCACCGTGCGCCGCCGATGCCGCGTCAGTCGCGCTGGCCGCTGCGTTGTCAGCGGCTTGCGCAGCTTGCATGCCGGCGTAGATCTTTTCGCCGAGTTTCTGTGAAGCCGTGGCGAGCGCCTGCGCTTTCGCGTCGATCTCCGTGCGGTCGGCGCCCTTGAGCGCCGCCTCGAGCTCCCGGATCGCGACGTCGATCTTTTCCTTCTCGCCCGCACCCAGCTTCTCGCCGTATTCGGTGAGCGCCTTACGCGTGCTGTGAACGAGCGCATCGCCGTGGTTGCGGGCATCGACCAGCTCACGCAGCCGGCGGTCTTCATCGGCGTGGGCTTCGGCTTCCTTCACCATCCTGTCGATTTCGGCGTCGGAGAGGCCCGAGTTCGCCCTGATCGTGATGCGGTTTTCCTTGCCCGTCGCCTTGTCTTTCGCGCCGACGTGGAGGATACCGTTCGCGTCGATGTCAAAGCTCACCTCGATCTGCGGCGTGCCGCGTGGTGCCGGCGGAATGCCTTCGAGGTTGAACTCGCCCAGCAGCTTGTTGCCGCTAGCTATCTCGCGTTCACCCTGGAACACCTTGATCGTCACGGCGCCCTGGTTGTCGTCGGCAGTGGAGAATGTCTCCGAGAACCGGGTCGGAATCGTGGTGTTCTTGTTGATCATTTTTGTCATCACGCCACCCAGGGTTTCGATGCCGAGCGACAGCGGCGTCACATCGAGCAGCAGCACATCCTTGCGGTCGCCCGACAGAACCTGGCCTTGAATCGCAGCGCCAACAGCCACGGCTTCGTCCGGATTCACGTCGCGACGCGGCTCCCTGCCGAAGACTTCCCTGACCTTGTCCTGCACCTTCGGCATGCGCGTCTGGCCGCCGACGAGAATCACGTCGTCAATCGACTCGACCGCTACCCCCGAGTCCTTGATGGCGATGCGGCACGGTTCGATCGTGCGTTCGATCAGGTCTTCCACCAGCGCTTCGAGCTTTGCGCGCGTGAGCTTCAGGTTCAGGTGCTTCGGACCCGACGCATCCGCCGTGATGTACGGCAGGCTGATTTCGGTCTGCTGGCTCGACGACAGTTCGATCTTGGCCTTCTCAGCCGATTCCTTCAGGCGTTGCAGCGCGAGCACGTCTTTCGTCAGATCAACGCCCTGTTCCTTTTTGAACTCACCGATGATGTAGTCGATGATGCGCTGGTCGAAGTCTTCACCACCGAGGAACGTGTCGCCATTGGTCGACAGCACCTCGAACTGCTTCTCGCCATGCACGTCGGCGATCTCGATGATGGAAATGTCGAACGTGCCACCGCCGAGGTCGAACACGGCGATCTTGCGATCACGGCTTTCCTTCCTGTCCAGGCCAAAGGCGAGCGCGGCGGCGGTCGGTTCGTTGATGATCCGCTTCACGTCCAGGCCGGCAATGCGTCCCGCATCCTTGGTGGCCTGGCGCTGGCTGTCGTTGAAGTACGCGGGAACCGTAATCACCGCTTCGGTGACCGGCTCGCCGAGATAGTCTTCAGCGGTCTTCTTCATCTTGCGCAGCACTTCCGCGGAGATTTGCGGCGGCGCCAGCTTCTCGCCGCGCACTTCGACCCATGCGTCACCATTGTCGGCCTTCATGATCCTGTACGGCATCAGGCCGATGTCCTTCTGCACTTCCTTTTCCTCGAAGCGGCGTCCGATCAGGCGCTTGACCGCGAACAGTGTGTTCGCCGGATTGGTCACGGCCTGGCGCTTGGCGGGCGCGCCCACCAGTGTCTCGCCGTTGTCCAGATAGGCGACGATCGACGGCGTGGTGCGCGCGCCCTCGGCGTTCTCGATCACCCTGACCTGGTTGCCTTCCATGATCGCCACGCACGAGTTGGTCGTGCCGAGGTCGATGCCGATGATCCTGCCCATGATGTTCAGTTGCCTCGCTCTGTCCTGTTCGGGAAATGCCCGTGAATGCTGATACGTTGTGCCGTCCGCCGCATGCCAGACGCTGGCGGCCAGTGCGATCCAGTCATCACGTGGGCGCTTCACGCCGCGTCGCGTCGTCAAAATCCCGGATCAGCCGGGACGCTGACGGCAACGCGCCGGGCACGAAGTAGTCTGCGGGCTCGCCGGCTGCCTCGGCCGTCAGCCGCAGGTCGCCCAGTCGGGCCTTGAGAAAGGCGTCGGCATTCATGAGCCAGCGGCCGAGTTCCTCCTCGCTGGTGCCGAGAACCTGCGCGGCTTCAGCTGGCGGCAGTGCTTCCCCCCGACAGAGCAGCAGTGCGCGGCGCCATAAGGTAGGCAGGTCCGCAAGAATCGCCGTCACGAGCTGCCGCATCTCCCGTGCGCTCACCGCCTCCTCGGGCGTGCCCGCGTCGGCCGCCGGCATCACGTCCTCGAGCCGCAGGACTTCGTCGGGTTGCCAGTATTCGAACAGCATGTCGTCATCGCCTTCATCCGGCTCGCGCAACTGGACCGGCACCCTGCTTTCCAGGGAGACCCAGCGACCTTCCTCCGACTGCCGGCGGGACACTTCCTCCGCCAGCACGGTAATCGCGATCTGCTGGAGCCACCGCAGCGGTTCGAGCCTGTGCGGCAGGGGCAGCTTTTCGCAGGCACGGGCCAGCGCTTCGTCGACCACGTCACCGAGCAGCGGATCGCCCGTTGCGAGGTCGCCGCGCGCCTGCAGATACGCGAGTTCGCGTTGCACGAAGCGCTCGAACGCGGGCAGCAGCGGACGTACGAGCTCGCCAAACCGCGCCCGCCCGGCGTCGTCATGATCCGCCAGCGCGGTTTTGAGCTGCCGCAGCCCGGCGCGTCGCTCCTTGCGACGCCAGCTGTCCTCGTGGCGTAAGTGGTCGAGGTGCCTTTCGAGTTGTCGCTCCAGTTCCACAAAGGACTGTTCAAGGGCCGGGCCGAGCCCGGGCGACTCGTTCCCGCATGCGAGTGCGCCACCCGGCAGGCCAAGCCGAAGCCTGGCGCGATACAGACTGCGACGGCGGCTTCTCTCCACGGTCGCCCGCAACCGCACGAGTTCCGCCGGGAAATGCGACAGATGTCGCTGGAGGTGCCGGCTGGCAAGCTTGCCGACCAGGCCTTCCAGATCAGGGTGGGCAAGCTTCGAAATGTTCCGGTAGCTGATCGCCGTTTTCATAACGAACCTGCATGTGTTCCTGTGGCCGCCTCATCCGCGGCAGCCCACACCGCTCTGCCTGGGCACCCGCACGCCGTGAATCGCGCACGTCCTGGCACGCTCCTGAGCATGGGATGCCCGACGTACCTGCCTGTACAGATGTACAGATGCGCCTGTCGGCTCAGTCCCAGCCTGCCCGAAGCTGACAACACAGAATATAAAAAAAACGGCGCAAAATTCAAGGGACCCGGACTCATCGGGGGCTGCTCCAGATCGCCGTTGCGTCCTCTTGAAATCTGCCGCCGCCTGCCCTAATTTGTGGTTGGGTCGCCGCTGCGGAACACCTAGCGTAGAGCACGTTTGCATCTGTCTGCAGCAGGGCAGGCGAACCGGCGCGTAAGTCCGTTCGCCTTCGGCGAACAGGGGAACGAGGATGAACCGCTTCCATTTGCATCGGGATATGCCGCGGTTTCCCCGTCGGCTTCGACGGCTTGCCACGGCGCTCCCCGGGGCGTTACGACCAGTGTTGCGCCGGTACGTCCGGACAGTGCCCCTGATATCCGGGGCGTCAAGGCAGTCGCGGCGAGCCCGGTCCTCACGGATGCGCAGCCGCTGAGCATGATGGCTGTCAAACCGCCGGAGGACACCGGGCGCCGCCAGATGCTGGTGCGGCCAGTGCGTACAGGCTCGCGCCGGGGGAGCGCAGCAAAGGAGCACTGAATGGACAGGATGAAAACGGAATCAGCAACATGAGCGCGCACGCCGAGGCTGTCTGATATCGCCGCCGACAGTGGCATGCTCATTCTGGACATCAATAGCGCCGACCCTATGAGGGAGAACCTCATAGGAGCCCAGATATTCAGGACCGGTCACCGGGTCGTTAGCTCAGCTGGTAGAGCAGCGGACTTTTAATCCGTTGGTCACTGGTTCGAATCCAGTACGGCCCACAGAACTCGTGTCGCAGGTCCAATGACTCACGTTGTTACCGAAAGCTGCATCAGGTGTCGCTATACCGATTGCGCGGACGTGTGCCCGGGAAACTGTTTGTATGCGGTCGAGAAACAACGCCCTTCCAATCAATGGCAGACGGTCTGAGGCCGCTCACAGCGTGGACCCATGTGCTCGTGAACGCCGTCTGACGTTTCGCAACCGGCGATCAGGGTATATCCGTACAAACAGGCATCTTGACTGCCCATTTAACAAAGTTAGAATGTTTGCTCTAATTGTTCGTGGCCGCTGGGGCCGGCGAGACGTGCTGTGGCGGACGGTCAAACCGGCTGCAAAAGCCGCTTTTCGTGCCTGACATCCGTCACGTGTCTGTTCAGTTGAACCTAGGGAGAGCATCAATGAGCGTTTTCACGCCCGAGCAACTCGTTGCGACGCACCAGGCTAACCTCGCCACCCTGTTTGCCTTCACGGATCAGGCCTTCCAGGGCTACCAGAAGCTGGTCGAACTGAACCTGCAGGCCGTCAGATCAACGCTGGCCGAAGGTCAGGAGAACTGGCAGGAAGCGCTATCTGGCAAGACGCCGGTGGAGCTTTTCGCGCGACAGGCCAGCCAGGCGCAGCCCGTGGCCGAGAAAGCGTTGTCGTACAGCCGCCATCTGGTTGATATCGCGTCGGTCACGCAAGTCGAATTGGCGAAGGTCGCACAGGCGCAGTACGAACAGCACACCCGGCGCACCCAGGCACTCGTCGACGGTCTGGTCAGGAACGCACCCGGCGGCACGGAAGTCACGACTGCCGTGCTGAATTCAGCATGGTTGACTGCCGGCCTCACCTGGGAAACGGCGCGCAAGGCCGCCGCGCAGGCCATCGAGATGGTGCAAGGCAACCTGGCCGCCACGACCGCCGCAGCCACAAAGGCTGGCCAGCACGCTGCGGCACAGGGCGCGCGCGCAACGAAGCAGTCGTGATTGCGGGTTGCACAGTGGTCGTCGCGACACTGAGCAGCGCATTCGCCGCGCGCCAAGGCCGACGCTCCTGGTCGCCAGACAGGCGACCATCCGGACAGAGCCGGGGCGCCGTAAACCCCATCTCGTCCGACCTTTGTCGGATCACGCTGGTGTCCGGAATATCGCGACGCGATGCCATTGCGCGGCCCGCACCCCGCGCTCGAGGTCGAACGCCGCGAGTCATTCAGGCGATACAAACTGTCCGGATGCGGGATGACCTGTCACGCGCACCCGGACCGGATTTCATTCGCGCAATACCATAAACCAAAAAACCCCGCGCAGTTCAGGCAATGCTGACCTGATCTCTCCTGCCCGGCAGGAGCGACGAGGCATGTGGCAAACCAGTGGCGGGCTGTGCGGGACGGCTATTGGGTATTCATGATCCTCGCAGATATTACGATCACGGATGGAAAGGATGACGAAACGAATCGCTGTGGTAACAGGCGGCATGGGCGGCCTCGGAGAGGCGATCAGCACGAAACTGCATGACGCCGGTTATGACGTCGTGGTCACACACTCACTGAACAACACCGACGTGACGGACTGGCTGGCCCGCATGGAAACCCAGGGCCGCGGTTTCCACGCCTACCCGGTCGACGTCGCCGACTATGACTCATGCCAGCACTGTGCGGCCCGGATCCAGCATGAGGTCGGCCCCGTCGACATTCTGGTGAACAACGCCGGCGTCACGCGCGACATGACACTCAGGAAACTGGACAAGGTGAACTGGGACACGGTGATCCGCACCAACGTTGATTCGGTCTTTAACATGACAAAACCCTTGTGCGAGGACATGCTTGCGCGCGGCTGGGGCGCATCGTCAACATCTCATCCGTCAATGGGTCCAAGGGTTCCGTTGGCCAGACCAGCTACGCTGCGGCCAAGGCCGGCATGCATGGCTTTACGAAATCGCTCGCGCTGGAAGTGACACACAAGGGGGTCACTGTCAACACGGTTTCGCCCGGCTATCTCGCCACGAAAATGGTTACCGCGATTCCGCAGGAGATCATGGACACGAAGATCCTGCCGAAGATTCCGGCCGGTCGCCTCGGCAGGCCGGAGGAAGTGGCGGCTCTGGCTGCCTGGCTGTGCACGGACGATGCGGGTTTTGTGACCGGGGCCAACGTTGCCATCAACGGTGGCCAGCACATGAATTGAGGCGCCCCCCGCCGGCAGTCGCGACTTCATCGCCACGCACGAACCGCCGTTCGTCTGTGGCCATGGACAGCGACGTCGGGTTTGCTGCGCCTTTTCGCGGATCGTCGCGCTGGTGTGAAAGCTGCCGCCGGCACCGTTTTTCCACGTTATTTTCCGCCGCTGTTGCCGACGTTCGACCGGCAGGGAGACGTATATAAGCGGTTGCTAAAATTCAGACAATCAGTTGCTGTGCGTATCGAGCAGCATCGTGACTCGTTAATATCGCGACATCGATCGCCGGCATTTAACGATGCGCCGCATCATTGTAATTTTCAGATTAATACAATATGACTTTTTTAACTCTCTTTGACTGCCGCATAAATTGCGCAGCATGCAAAAACCCAGAAGATCAGGAGGTGGACAGGCGATGGCGCTTGACCGTGAGCAGGACGAGTTCGTTCATATCCGGAAGATGGTACTTGAGCTCGAGCGGCAAGTGCTGAACGGTCATGAAGGTGATCTGAAAATCCCCGTGATGCAACCCGAATACTGGCGAAGCCGGATCAGGACGTTGCAGGCTATGCCACTGATTCCGGAACTCATGATGACACAGGCATCCGGATTATTGCTGAAACTGGATGGCATCGCCGACGCGCTGAAGAACGGAAGATAACGGATTGCGATTATCTGCGGTTGTCACCGACACCGAACAACCAATGAATAGTCGCGGGCGGGAAGGAGTTCAAAATGATCGAATCCTGGACAGGTGTACCTGTCGGCTCCTTTGTGCTTGCCATCGCGGCGCTGCTCATTGCCGGTCACTACCGTCGCGAGCGCGTGCGCGAGCGGCTGGCCAGCCGGATGGACCATCGTCACTGCCCGGACGTGATGCGGCGCCGGCGTTGACTACCATAACCCACAGACATGGCAACGGGCGCCCGTTGCACTTTCCATCACTGCGATGACCTACCCCGACGAACATCAGGCTGACGCCACTGCGGTGAACCTCACGATCCGGACTGCGGCTGGCCGGCTGAGGATCATACCGGTCTGGCAGGCTTTGGGAGCTCACGCCGTGCAGGCGAGACGGACTCGCGTTCACTGCAGCAGAAGGCACAATTTCGACGAAATGACGGTTACGTTCGAGTCAGTTCCGGTCGAGGAACTGGCCGAAATCGCCACGCGGCTGAATGCCCAGCCGTGGGTTGTAACCGCCTCGCTCCACACCCCGGTAGTCAAGGAATCGACCCCCGACGTGCGCGGCTAACCTGATCCCGGGGCGCGTGGCTGAACCGACCGCCGATCGCGACGCGCCGGCCGCTTATCCACGGTTTCTCGTGTACAGGGTCTCGGGTTCCGATTTTTGCATCGGGCACGTGCGCGAGATTGCCTGGTGATCCAGGGGATGAGTCCGGTTAAAAAACAACACGAGTTCGCCAGGGGCATGTGAACGGCAGCGGACACATGTGACTGAAACAGGGAAGGCAGGCAGCGATCGACAACCTGCTGTTCCTCAGATCAGCCGGACGTCTGATGACGATCGGTATCGTCATGGGCTGATGGATCCGGCATGCGCAACCGGCCAAGGCCGAATGCTGCGGCGAGTGATTGGGCAGGTGTCGCCAGATCCTCCAGCGTACAGGTATCGAGCTCGGCCAGGAACGCGTCCCGCGCATCAAGCAGAATATGCTGCAGGCGGCAATGCTCCACGATGGCGCATTCCCGTCGCCCGGCGGCGACGCCGGCCGCGTGGCAGCTTGCCAGCGCGAAATCGGGTTCCGTCGCGCGCACGACCGCGCCGACCGTCAGGTCGCGGGCGTTGTGCGCCAGCCGCACGCCACCGGAGCGTCCGCGAATGCCTTCCACCCAGCCGATCGCCACGAGCCGACCGATGATTTTCGACATGTGGTGCCTCGAAAGGCCGTACGCCTGGGCAATCTCCTCGATCGTCGCCAGTCTGTCGTCGCGGACTCTCAGATACATCAGCGCGCGCAACGTGTAGTCTGTGGAATCCGTCAGCCGCATACGACTTCTCCCCTGTCGGCATTCAAGGTTAAAACGGTTCGCTACGCCAGCCTGCGGAGCTGTGCGCGGGACTGTCAGTCTCCCGAGTAGCTCAGCTTCGGAGAATGATAGTTGCATGACGGCCAGACAGGAAGTAGGCGACTCGCGCTTTCGGGTTCGATCTGGATGTTCTGGCTACATGCCCATGGTCACTGACCCGAAACCGATTTCAGCCTGAACGACCATGTCTCTGTAGCCGGGTGTCGGCGCCCTGAGCCATGCGCGCAGACGTTGAAAAGGACCGGGTGCGGTGGCATGGTGCAGCCGTCGCTTTCTCCCCAATAACCAGCGGGATGGAGGCAGAAGTTTCTGGGACGTACGCCGTTTATGACCGTGTAGTCATCGGCTGGGAGAGCAGCATTATGTTGCTGCGCATTGCTCCTTGGGTGTGCACACCAGTTTTTGCTCCGCGGTTGTGAATATTAAGGGGGCGTCCTTCAAGCCATTATGCATTTCCATGCTGGTTTTCCAGTCTCGAGAATGCGTATTACAGATCTTCCCGGGATGCCCAGATAATGTCGTTCAAACACCTGAACGCAATCAGTTCTGTAGGACTGAGCTGGTCGGCACCAATGCAGCCCATGCGATGTGCGAGCATCCGGCGATAAAGTGCCGTCAGCAACTGCTCCTCAAGCGCGTCAGCAGGATTAAACCGCGCCTGCGCATAATGTTTGCGCCAGTAACCGATCGCCCTTTCGACCTGCGCCACCGTAAAAATCTGCATCGATCCATCCGTTGAAAAAATGGCTGACGCTCAGCACGATATCCCAGGATGGCCCATTGATGAAACCGTAGCACCCGTCACGCGTGAATGTAGCGTATCGACCCGGTTGCGGAAGTACGTCAGCGACACAGCACCAACCATTAAAGTCAATGATGGGCATGTGCGGATCTGGCGCGGCCCGTGCCCGTGACAATCATTTTCGAGATGGAGTGAAAAAGCTTGCGCGGGGCAGTCATCTTGTAACGCAGCGGCCGTCGCGGTGCTGGCACGACGCCCGTACCCCGGATGCTGGGCGCGCCAGCACTGCACGCGCGCGACCTGCTCGGCGCCGCGGAAATAGTCGCGGTTCTCGGGTTTGGCCAGCCACCGGCGCTGACTGGCAGCCTTGCTCGCCTGACGGCACGCGGCTTCGGAGCAATACCGCTGGTGCCGCACATTGCGCACATCGGGCTCGAACCACGCTCCGCAATTCGGGCACTTGCGCTTTCTTTGCTGGCGCTTCATGGACCGGCCCTCCCTGGGGCCGATCATGCGACGCGCCAATGCCCCGTGCCGATCGCACGAAGAACAGACACAACGGAAGGCAAGGAGAAACAGGGACTGAAGTCGCCGAAGAAAAGCCAGCCTTTAGAGAGATGACTTCGAAGAAAAACCAGGAAGAAAAGACGCTTTCACACCGTCAGTTTTTGACGACTTTCAGGTCGCCGATGACACGAACTTCTGAAGGTCGTGCTTGACGAGATCGGCCTGCGCTCCTTTCCGAAGACGAGCGGCGGTAAGGGCATTCACGTTGTTGTTCCTCTGACGCGCCGGCAGGGATGGAGCGAGACCAAGGCCTTCGCACACGCGGTTGCAAAGCATATGGCTAAGGTCGTGCCGCAAAGACTCTCGGCAGTGCTCGGGCCGAAAAACCGCGTGGGCAAAATTTTTATCGACTACCTGCGCAACAGTCGCGGGGCGAGCACGGTTGCCGCCTTCTCAGTGCGGACCCGCTCAGGGATGGGCGTATCGATGCCGTTCTCGTGGGACGAACTGAAGCAGGTGACGCGCGGCGATGAATGGTCGATGCGCAAGGCCGTTGAGCGTCAACGGTCGCTGAGAGATGACCCGTGGCATGGCTACTGGCAGACCCGGCAGGGCGTAACCGCGACAATGCGGCGGGCGGCGGGTATGGATTAACTGCGCCGGGCCGCGACGGCCCTGGCGAGGTGCTCCGACGCCGAGCATGGGGCAACACTGACCGCCGACGGGCTCACACCGACCCACAACGGCCGTTGGAAGACGCATCAGGTGAACGGCAGCCTTTTAGTAAGCAACGGTCGTCCGTGCCTTCGTGACGGACAAGCTCTGATGTCATTCGTCAGTTCGGCAGCGCAAGCTATGGAGCCATTTTCCTTCGCATCTGTGGGCGAGCGTACACTTTCCGCATCGCCTGTTCTCCATTTTGATTTAAAAGAGGGATGCGGCACCGGTTGAGTGCTTTGGCGTCTTTCTGGTTCCACCTTGCAGAGGGGAAGAGGCACGCGACAAATTAACCTGACATGCTCCAGCTCTGAGCCTCAGTGCCCTCACGTCGGTTGGCATCCGGTTGGGGGCTTCTGATGACCCCGATTTCGATAAATACGGAACGGATGCAGCCAAAGCACTCGCCTCAATTGACCCAAACGCCGCCGTGCACAACACCGAAAATCTAGAGTATTTTGCCGAGACCACCGCCTTCAACAGATAGTCACTCTGTAGCTAGATTGGAGATCGACTAATGCTCCATGAAAAATTGTTGGTTGTTCTTGCTATCGCGATCGTTGGCGAGCTCGCCCCTAAAGGGGCGTGGGCTCACGATATATCTCCGATAACTGCGACGCGCTCGGCGCTACCTGGCGACGCATACGACACCGACAAGCAGGACTTCCTCGGCGGGGCATGCGTTGCCGGATCACTCGTACCCGCAGGTACCGCGACGTCGTCATTTAGCTTCCAGAACTC
The DNA here is from genome assembly GCF_041321145.1 of Paraburkholderia sp. IW21. Taxonomy (NCBI): domain Bacteria; kingdom Pseudomonadati; phylum Pseudomonadota; class Betaproteobacteria; order Burkholderiales; family Burkholderiaceae; genus Paraburkholderia; species Paraburkholderia sp. IW21. Next base: position 41,404 of record NZ_JBGGWA010000013.1, read on the forward strand.
ACTGTCGCAGTCTGAAGCACAAAGCCAGCTTGGGATTGAAGTGGGAGGGCGTGCGCAATTTGGCGCTGTCAGCACTAGTGCGGCTGCAAAATTTGCCCAGAGCAGTACGTCTTCGCAATACTCTATATCTTCGATATGGTTATCTGATTACGAGCTTCCCACAGACCGGTTCCTGTATTCCGGACTTACGGCCGCGGGGAAGTCCGTGCAGTCTTCAGCAGGTCAATGGACGGCCACGTGCGGCGACGAGTATGTAAGCGAAATTACGCGGGGCGCCAAATTATTCTTTTCAATCCGGATTGATTTCAATTCATTGGAGCAAAAACAAAGCTTTCAGACAGAATTCAGCATAGCAGGACCGCTGTACTCTGTGAATGCGACGATGGCCCAGGCGTCGCGCCAATTTTCACGCGATACTAAAGTAAAAATTTCAGCGTTCCAAATTGGCGGTGACGTGAGCAAGATAACCAGGATCTTTGATCCATCGAGCAATGGATCCGAGAGTTTCGTGCAGTGCACCTTAGGTGACCTTTCTAAATGCGCCGCAGTTATCCAGTCAGCTCTGAATTATGCAACCGACACTAGCAAAGGCTTCCCTTCTCAAATCGCTCCGGGAGCGTCCCCCGGAAGCGCGCCACTGTTATATAGGACGACATCATACAGTAGCTTGGGCTTACAAGAGCCCGGACCGCCTTTTCTGTCGCAGATCGTGACGGAATCGCGAAAGAATCTGGCAAACACGTTTAATAACCAGCTCCAATATAAATTGGATATTGACCGTCTTTTAGAATTTGGCCTTGAGGGTGAAAAACGAACGCGTATTGAGGAGCAGCAAAAAAGCGTGGATGCTAATTTAGCGTCACTTCTTACGGCGAGCGCCGTATGCTACGATTCGCCGCCTAATTGTCCATCCGCAGTGTCGGATCTCCGACTCAATGCAGTAAATACTGCTGTGCTAATACTTCCGCCTCTGCCGACTGCCGATTATCGTCTCTTGACGACCCACCGGGGATTGTGGGGTCGCGATGCCTCCGTCTCGAAGATGAATGAGAGATACCATATCCGTATGTCTGTGCCGGGAATCCCAGGCCCGTTCGAGTCTTCTGGAAAAATGACGCTCCAGTATGTTGGAGACGGGGAAGCTAGCGCCGTGATAATGATTAACGGCACAGGTCTCGACCACGCAACCCTGATGTTCGAGGATACTGGCATCCGCACTTATCCCTTGTCAGTTAGTCAAGGACAAACACCCGAAAAAGCGACAGAGACGTCATCGTTTCTCGTTGTCGATTCGACGAGGGGCAATCCCGGCTGGCGCGACATAAATACTTCGGCGGAACGAGAAGCCTTATGGACATCCACGATGCCAAAGGCCGATGGGGTGTTCTATCTCTTGGTCTATGACGTATTCGGGCGAAAGACTCGTTTTGACATCGACTACCAGCACTGGTACCACATAGCCTCTAAGGATGGATCAAATTGTTTCTTAAATGAAAGTTACACCGTAGAAGATCGCTGGTGGATTCCGGGAGGGTCGGGCACCTCGGTGGCCGGGACTGGACCGTTTTCGAGAGCCTATACTCACGGAGAGATATCGACCAAGCCCATTCAAGGTGAATGTAAGTAAGTGTGCCTTTTAGGCGTGCCCGCAATGAAAATTGTTTTGTCTTTGGCAGCGGCGACAAATAGCGAGGCTATGGAACGCCCGGAGGCCTGCGTCGAAGGAACGGTGCAGCGGGGCAGGCGTTGATCTGTGCGGGCACGGGGCCAGGTTCGGCGGTGCCGGGAGGCGGCGATATGACCAGACGATGCGCAGTCGTGGCGGCTATGTTCGCTTCGACCTTTCTGCTCGGCTGCGCGGTCCGCGCCATGCCGTATAACGGCCCTTACCTAACGCCGAAAGAATGCCGTGACCTCGCGGCTCTAAAGTCGAATGCGCCCCCGACCATGGCGCAGCACCAGAGTGAACTGGCCGCGCTCAGGAAAGCCGGCTATGACCCGTCGCCATGGTATGACGATCCGTACTACCCCGATGACCTGCAAGCGGCACAGCGCCTCGTCGACTACTGGTTTCAGACCGAATGTCAGCAGCCGCAGCCCGGATGATGGGCGTGAATGTGCTGACGATCCCTAGGGGCCGAACCGGGAACCCGGGAGTTTCCCTTTGCGGATGCCGATTGCGGTCGTACCATGCGATTTCGTCCGACGAAAAGGAGGCGCGCATGGTCCAGCGTTACTACATTCGCAAAGGCGACAGCACCACCGCAGGCGGCACGGTAACCGAAGGCTCGGCCGTCATGCACTGTGATGGCTTGCCTCTCGCGTTTGAAGGCGACGCGGTGAGCTGCCCTGCATGCCACAGCACTGGCAAGATTCTGTGTGACGGTCCCCGCTGGTCAAAGGCAGGTCCCGATGGCAGACAAACCGCACTGAGTGATGATCTCTGTCTGTGCCGATGCAATCCATTGCCGCGGCTCATCGCTTCGCAAAGCACAATGTCAATGTCGATGGACGGCTCGCCGGCAGACCCAGTCGTGCAGCAGGCCACGGCCCATGTGTATGCGCCTAACGCGGAGGCCGCGACCACCGCGCCGAGCGCAACCTCTGGGTCAGCGGGGAGCGGGCTGAAGCAGTCGACGCCGCTCGCCTTTGCCAGCAACGCCGCAAGTAGCGGGGATGCGATGGAACTGGCCGCTCGAGGCGTGAGCGAGGACGACGAGGCGGAGTGTCATGCGCAGTACGAACTCGACATGGAAACGTGCAATGCGGCCAGGGCCATGTATAGAAATCCCGCGTATTTTCTGGCCTGCTCGCAGCGGGCGTTCGAGCGTTATCAACAGTGCAGGGGTTACTAAATGGAAGCGAAGCGCAAGACGTGCGTGATCACGCTATTCGATGAGGACGCAAAAGCAATTTCGTATCACCACGTTACGCAGGATCTCGTGGCGACAGCCATCGCGACAAGCACCAGCGTCGATGTGCCGCTCGAAGACTTTGATAACCGGCTCGACGATGATTTTGCACGTCGACTGGGCGGCATGATCTTGCTCATTCTCGCCGGCCGTTCGCCATTCCTTAAGAGCCATCTTGCGCTCACCACTGAAAACGATCGTGACGCATCTGAGCCGTCTTCCGGACCCGGTACGACGCCGCCGGAAACTGGAAAACGTTCATGGTGGGGGAAAAAGCCATAACGGGGTGCAAATGGCGACGCGCCCCCTAGAAGGTCAGGCAAACGTAAGAGGCCGGCGGTTCGCGCTGCCGCGTCTATGCATAGCCGGTGGCAGAATGATCGCCCCGATTCTCAATGGAGACTGGCATGTCGATTCTGGTGGGCACCGCTTCCTGGACTGACAAGACGCTGATTGAGTCCGGCGCCTTCTACCCTCCCGGCTGCAATAGCGCAGAAGCTCGCCTTCGGTATTACGCAAGCGTGTTCCCCCTGGTCGAAGTCGATTCCTCGTACTACGCGATGCCGAGCGCGAGCAACAGCGCCTTATGGGTCGAGCGCACACCGCCAGGGTTCGTCTTTGACTTGAAGGCCTTCCGGCTGTTCACCGGCCACCAGACCGAGCCGCGGTTCTTCCCGAAGGATTTACAGGCCCATCTACCGGACACTGGCAAGAAGAACCTTTACTACAAGGACATACCGCCGGCGGTGCTGGATGAATTGTGGGCCCGCTTTTTTGAGGCGCTGCAGCCGCTACATACGGCCGGCAAGTTAGGCTCAGTGCTTTTCCAGTTTCCTCACTGGATCACCGCGGCACCGAAAGCGAGGGAGCACGTTGAACACTGTGCCGAGCGGATGCACCCGTTTCTGACGGCGTTTGAGTTCCGCAACGAAAGCTGGCTGGGCGAGAAGCACCGCGAATCGACGCTGGCAATGGAGCGGGAGCGAGGTATCGTGCATGTCATCGTCGATGCGCCCGAGGGAGTGACCAAGCGCGCGCATACGGTATGGGAGACGACCTCGCCTGAGCTGGCGATCATGCGTCTGCATGGCCGCAATGCGTCGACGTGGAGTGGCGCCGAGTCCGCTGCCGAACGGTTCAACTATGAATACAGTGATCAGGAACTGCGCGAGCTTGCGCCACCGATCGCACAGATCGCACGGCGTGCTGCACGTACGCACGTCCTGTTCAACAACTGCTATCGCGATGTCGCGCAGCGCAATGCGGCAACGATGGCACGGCTGCTCAACGAGATCGAGGTGTGAGCCGACGGGTGCGCTTCCGCTAGCTGCGTGGCAAACCCGGCCCAATCGTCAGCGATCCAGGAGCCAAGGTAAGCTTTTTCCCGTGGACACCTCATTGATTGGTCAGGTGGACGAGAACCTGAAGGACTGGTTTGCTCATCGCGTCTGTCCCGCCGGCCGGCGTTGTATGCTGGCTGATGGACGGCTCCGTTCAAATCGACGCGGGGAGCCCTACGCGACGCTGGGCGGTCGCCAGCGGTCAGATAAGACACCGCTTCGGGGGTCTGATCGACCGTTTGCGGCGTGGCGGGTGCGGCTATCCTCACGCAGTCTCTCAGGTTCTGCCACGGCCCTCGGAAATGGGCAGAATCCTTGAGCCGACCCTTCGCGGTCGGCTTTTTTTGCCTGCCGTGGCCGCTTTTCCGAGGAATCGAATAAACAAGCCGTGATACGCTTGAAAAAGACACTCATCAAATCTCTCTCTGAATATGGCTTTAACCGATCCCATTCAGAGGGCGCATGACCCAAGCTGCAACACTCCGACCGGCTCAAATCCGGCATCTACTCGCCGTCACGTCTGCAACATCGCGCCATCCCGAGCGCGATTGTCTCGTTCTCCTGCTGGGCATCACGTGCGGAATGCGCGTCAGCGAAATAGCTCAAATCGAGGTTCAAGACGTGCTGTTTCCATCGGGCGCGGTCCGTTCAGAGGTCAGTCTCCGGGCCGCAATCACGAAGGGTTGTCGGCAGCGATGTGTCTATCTCACGCATCCGAGAACGGTTTCGGCTCTGGAGTGCTATCTGAACCATCGCATTGAACGTTGCATGGGAACCGAGCTAACCTCAGAGCGCTATCGAGGACTCGCGCCGTCAACGTGCCTGGTCCTTGCTGGCAAGGGCCGCAAGTTTGCGATGAGCACCAAGCGGCGAATCAACGAGGCCGGGGAGCCGGTTGATTACTCGGCGTGTGACAGCCTCCAAGCCTACGTCACAAAGCTCTACAGGGATGCGGGGATACGCGGTGGATCGTCCCATTCGGGACGGCGCTCGTTTGCTAGCAACCTCGTTGAGCAAGGGCACGATATTGAGACGGTGCAGCAGCTTCTAGGTCATGCGGAACTGGACCACGTTTTGCCCTATCTGGCCGTATCAGATAGAAGGCTCAGGCAGATGTTCTGCGACGTGCTATGAGGCTCGCGCGTGAGGTATGATCATGGAACACCTATGTTCCATTTGATAAACACCCATGAGGGATACCGACGTGCTTTACGGCGAAGACGTGCAGGCCCTGCGCAAGAAGGCCGGATTGACCCAAACGCAGCTTGCGGAGCGTTGGGGCTTGACTCGCCAACAAATCGGCCGCTACGAAAAAACCGGGCAGGAAGTGCCTGCGAAGGAGGCGGATGCATATCGCGGGCTAGTGCTTACGTTCAAATCAAATGCAACATAGGCGTCGCATTTGTAATTGCGGCGAGATATGATTCCCTCATGGTCGGCGCGCATGTGCCGATAACACGGACAGAAAAAAGGAAAAGAGGGTATGGAAAGCAATCAAGAACACGATGGCATTCTCGTTTCGATAGCAGGCACGCGCGTCCATGTTGTGAACGGCATTCAACGCCTGTTCGATCTTATCGAGACGCGCGGGAAGGCTGTAGCAATCTCGACGGATCGTAAGCGCGTGGAATTTACCAAGAGCGCTTGCGGGACTCATTTGGTTCCGCGTCTACTTGACCCGCAGGACGTGATGACCACGGACACACTGACGCTTGAGCAAAGCAAGGCGTCCGAGTAACAGCGGAAAACAGAAATCATGTCCGTCTACTTCATCCGCGAGCAGCCCGAGGAATACATCAAGGTCGGCGTATCCCGTAGTCCTCCGAAGCGTGTCAAGAACCTTCAGACTGGAAATCCTCGTGTGCTGGAACTGTTGGGGTGGATTCAGACGGAAGGTCAAGACTATGAGCTTGAGGCCATCCTCCACTCAAAGCTTGAAGATTACTGCGTGCTGGGTGAGTGGTTTGAAATAGACACGGGTGTTGTTTTGGATTTACTCAGAAGGGCTGGCATCGATGGCTTTGTTGCGAAGAACGCGGATGCGTTTGAAATCACCGGCAGAGATCGTGATGGTGTGCCGGAATACCTCGGCGTGTGCAAGTGGGTCGACTTGGAACTGTACGAATGCTGCCCGTATTGCGGATGTATGTGTGGGATGCACGAGCAAGAGGCCAGTGGAATGTTTCATTGTCTAAGCTGCGATGAGCTGACGCTATTCGATGAATTGCCAGACTAGGTATTGAACGGAAAACGAGGTAGAGCAACATGAAAAAGATCGCTTTGTTAATGCTCGCTGCGATGCCGCTGATCGCGTCGGCGCAGTCGCCTGCCGACAGCGACAAAATAGTTGTCATGCGTGATGGCGAGTCCGTACTGATGCTTCCGGCTGTCTTCGAACCGCAGCAGACCTATATGGTCGTTCAGCGACACGAGGATGTTGCCGTAGTCCCGTATTCGGGCGCCAAAGATTGCGCTCGCTTTGCTAAACAATTAGGCGGTAGCTGCCTCAGCGGTGTCGATGCCATGAAGCGATTTAATGCGCGGTAAAGCGCAACGGAAAACTAAATCATGATTACCAGCAAAGATAATTTGTTTAATGTGCTCGGGGCCGAAGTCGCCAAGAGTGGCCGTTCGGAACTGTACCTCGTCGCGGGTTTGCACTTCGAAATCGCGAATAAGTCACCCGAAGTTCAGCGTGTGCTCGATATTGCTGCCAGCGTTGCGGGTTGCAGCACGGCATCGGACGCATTGCGTGCGCATTACAACACTTGCGGCGGCATTCAAACGTCTCATCAAGCGTTCTGCGACGACTGCGGCGGGTTCGTCACGACCGACCATGTAGCGGTGCAGTTCTCGATTCAAAAAATTAGCGACAACCCTGATACGTACCGGGTGCTTTTCGTGCGCGTAGACGCGGGCAAGTTGGCGATGGACACGAAGGCGCACATCGATGCCCTAGAGGCTCGCGTAAAAAAAGGGGAAGATGCGCATTCGAGCGCCGTCCAGGCCCTCGCTGCGCGGCTCACGAAGCTCGGCGGCTAACTCGGAAAACGATGGACAGCAAGACGAACACACCAGCGCTCGATCTAGCGGCGGGCCTCACAGACAAGCAGTTGGCGTTGCATCCCTTTTGTGGAGCATGCGGCTGGCGAAAGGGTGGCCTCGACTCTTGGAGCGGCGGCGCTTGTAAGTGCGGCCACAGTGCGCCGAGTTTTCGAGATTCGTTCAAAACGCATTGATGTAGGAAAACAGGCACGATGGGAATTCTGGAGAACCATGCCGCGCAGGCAATCTTGCGCGAGGCATGCGAGAAACAGGACTGGTATTTGAAATGAATCGAGTATGTGCTGTGTGTCAGGCCAGAAGAAGTGCAGCCGTTCGCATTTTCGCCGCCATCGCCGTCGAGTTTTTCGGTTTCACGGTTGCCAGGCACTTCAATTCGGATTTGATAGCGGCGATCGGCGCGGCCACAACCATCATGATCGGCTGGGAGCCTATCCGAGTACTGTGGCGCTTGAGTGGTGCAACCTGCGAATAACCAACGGAAAACAGTCGAAGCATGGTTACGCGAATTTTGAACCGGCCCGACGACAGTCGAATCGCCGTATTGATCTTCAAGGCGATAGTCGAAGGTGCCACGATCAAGGGTGCGGGTCAGCGATTCGGTATCGAACCTGAACTGGCAAGGCAACGTTACCGTTGGGCTTGTCGTCAACTGCGGCATCCGCGCTTTCTTGGCTCGAATGTGCCCGACACTCTCTGGACGCCTGCCACGACCGAGACTGCGCAGCTTCGGCAGCACGCCACGTTTTGGCAAGAAGCGGCCGACAGAATGTTGGCTGAACTTGGCGCTGGGCAGTAAATGGGTTTGCTACACACCAGTGAATCGGAAAACGCTCGCGCTCGATGCGCTGGCCACACATGAAAAGCATCTGGCGCGTGGGCGCTCCGCACGGCCGGTAGCCGACAAGAGGACGTGAGAATGCAAACCATCGAAGTGGACGAATATCGAAAGGCTGTAGCCGATCCTGTGTACGAAAGTGCCGTGAAACGGTTCCGCAGCGAACTGCTCGCCGCGCACGCACTGCCGGCAGCTGCCTCAGAGTTCGATGAAGGCAAGTTCGTGCTTCCGGGGCATGAAGGTTCGGCAGGCGAATGGAGCGACGCTGATCGAGCCGATATCCGCGTCTTGCGCGCGACTTATCCTGAGCTTGCGTCGTGGGGTGACATGGCAATTGGCGGAGCGTGGGGTTCGTACTCACAGTTTGAGCTTGAAGTGAGTTGGTGCGACTGGCTGATCGGTCAGCGTCACGACGAATTTCTCGCTTACATCAAGGCCAAGTAGTCACACGCCGAACATCACGGAAAACGCTGGTGTTGCCAGCATCTAAGAAAAAGGCGCTTTGCAATGACGAAAGTATTGAAAGAGACGGTGGAATTCGCCGATGAAGGACATTTACAAGACGTGCTGGCCGGCGTCGGCGTTGGAGCGCAAGGCACTCGGGACAACCTCAGCCGCCTGGTTGAGACCGGTGCATCTGTGACGGTAACGGTACCCGGCATGCCTCGGCGCGCCGTCATGCAAAGGAGCAAAGTCGAGCCGGCTACCAAGGGCACGCCCGCTGGTTCGGACCTTGTCCTCGTTCCTTTCGAGCCGTAACCGATAACTGATAGGGAAAACGCCAACGGAGGCATGCACGACGGCGCAACGCACAGGATCTGAAAAAAATGGATGAACAAGATCTACTCAATGCAGTACCTGGCGAACTACTCCAAGCTGCGTACAGCGATGGAGTTTCGGATACATTGAAGGAAGTCGGAAAGATCGGTGTTGATTTCGCCAAGACGGCTCGCTTACTGCTTTTCCCCGTCCAGTTCGGAGCAATGCTGCAAGATCGTTTAGCGCGACATTTGCGCAACGCCATCGACCGTGTTCCGGTCGAAGCGCGGATTCCTCCTGTCGAATCCCTCGCTCTTCAAATTGGGGAGAAGCTGCGATACGAGGAGGACGGGACCGCGGTCGCCGAAATGTACGTCAATCTTTTGTCACGCGCGATGGACAAGGAACGGGTTTCCGATGCGCATCCGGCGTTTGTCCAAATTGTGGGGCAACTTGCTCCCGATGAAGCGCTTCTTCTTCAACAGCTATCTGAACGTGACCCATCTGCCTACATACGTCGAAAGGCAATTGACGATGTATTGTTGCAAGATGACCGCGACGAGGCCGTCAACAAAGCGCACTGCTCGGACGAATCCAAACAGTTGTTGAAGACGCTTTTCGTCCGTCCAGAAGAACTCCAGCAACCCTTCTTGCTGTACACCTACATTGAACATCTCGTTTCGCTCGGTCTTGTCTCATACACAAATGACCATCAATGGGCGTCGACTTACGGTGCGGTAAAAACAGCCATGAAAGAAACCGATTTCTGGTTTATCCGGCTGAACGGTTTCGGAAAGCTGTTTCATCGCGCGTGTCTAAACGGAGGCGACATCGATCCCCAAAAAGCAGATGCATAGGAAAATCGCACCATGACGAACGACAAAGACGATTCGCTGAAGCTCGCTCAAATGGGACACTCGAGCGGGCGAACTTCGCTCGCGCAGGAAACGCCTAGTGAGGACATGACCTTTGAAACTACGTTCTACGATCCGCTGCTGAATTCGCTTCGCGAGTTCTACGATAACGAAGACAGCGGGAATCAAGGCGTAGAGGTGATCAGCGGTGAGGAATATATGAGGCAGCTTGTCGCCGACATGAACAGTCGTGATACGACGAAGCTAGGTTGAACTCTCGGAAAAGTACCATGGCACACACTGTCGGGCTGGCTGAGGAATTGTTCAGGCGTATCGGCAACGCTGAGGATGTGGTTCGCACTGGCGAATATGCTAATGGCCACGTCGAGCGTCGCGGCAAGTGCCATGAGAACGTCGCGCACTGGTTGGATGGGCATCCTCACGATCGGCCCGTGCGAGGTTGGCTGGCAGATCAAAGCCAGTTGCAGTACGGCTTCATTGAGTTTCATGCGCATTCGGTTGTGGATGCTGCGGGCGATGGTCTGAAGGACGTGACGCTTGGAGAGAGCGACCCCGACTATCAGTTTTTGCGCGACGGACGGCCCGATGACGATTTTCTAATGCTCGCGAGCGCCGCGCCGACTTTACGTCATGTAGTCGATCAGGCTCGCTATGATGCATTTCAACTGGCCGTGGAGAACTCCCTGCTCTACGGTCGCTTCGACTCACAAGATTAACGGATCGGAAAACGTCATGCACGCATTGTCCATCATTCACGGGGTCGAAGCGGTTGCACTCGCAGGCGCCGGCATCGGGTGCCTTCGCGTCGGCAAATGGAAACTTGCCTTTTCACCGCTCGTATGCGCCGCGATGGTCGGCGCGGTGTTGGCTGCAGGCTACTAGGAAAACGGAAAAGATCAACATGCCTTTAGATACGACCATTAGTTACGGCGACTTGACCGGGAAGGCTGAGAGCGTCATCCGTGATTTTTTGTCCCATGGTGATAGCGGCTACGCCTTTGGCGCGTATTTCCTCTGGACGTCTGTTGCATTCCAGGCCGCATTGAACATAGGTCGGGCTGCCGTGAGCGAGTACGAGGCCGATAAGATTCGCCTGAAGGCGTTGCTCGACGAGACCAGGCAAGGATAGGAAAACGGGAGTGGTCATGCAGCACCAGATGAAACGCAGAACGATCATCGCTATCGCGATGGTGGGCCTGTCACGAATGGCGGGGGCGCATACGCTATCTGCTTCTGAAGTAGAGGCGGCTTGTCAAAGCGTGAAGGTCGCAGACGCGCACGAAAAATGCATCAAGACCTATGGTTCTATGGACCTCCGTTCATACACGGTCGCCGTTGAAATTTCAGGCAAGCCCTTCGCCCTGAACCTGGAGGATGGTGGCTCGCCGAAGTCAGCGAGTGCCGATGGCGTGACGGTACAGATCATGGCGCAGCCCTCATTGCATGACGGGGTGCTCAACGGGCTGCTGTTCGTTTCGGATAAAAAGGTCAGTCCGTCTGAGAAGGGCTGGTTCGGCCCGCCGACTTCGGTCGTTATCAGAAGCGATTTGCCGCTCATCGTGACGACTCCGACCGGTAAGCGAGTCACGATGATCGTCCGCAACATTCAGAGCTAGGAAAACCGGGAAAGCGCATGGACATTCCAAGAAAGCTGACTGAGGAGGATCTGTGGCCGAGTGCGCGGGACATCGTGCACTTCGTCGGAATCTGTGGTGCTGGCAAGTCCACCTTGTCGAGCCGCCTTGCTTCGCGTATTGCGAAGCACGGGGGAAACGTCATCGGCGCCATCGACTACGATCCACACGTTTCCGACAGTGATCGGTCGAGTGATCGCGCGTTCAGTCGCTTTCTCGACCATCGCAATATCCGGACAGGCTGCGCCGATCCAGTCGTCCACCAAGCGATCGTCGACCACACGCTGACCACGCTGGGCTGCTGGGTAGCGTCGGATGCGAACGTGGTGCTTGTCGACCGTTGGTACGAATCCTACGATGGGTTGCCGCACGAGCACATCGAGTACATCGAAACTGCTGTTCGTTCGTCGGGGTTCAGGGTGCATCACGTACTGCTCGTGGTGGCCGACAGTGTGTTCGGGTCAGAGGAAGGACCAATCAGACAGCGACTGCTTCACACAAAGGGCACGCGTCCCGCTGCGTGGTGGGAAAGCGGTCCGGGCTCACTCGACAAATGGGTGCGTGAGGAACAGGCCTGCCAGGACGCCTATCGTTTGTTCGTGCGCTGTTCGCCGTTCGGGTCGCTGACGCTGAGCACGGCCCGCATGAGCTGGGCAGAATACGAAGACGCTATCACCGGATCGCTGCTTCAAGGGCGGTGGTTCGAAGCGTTTGAACAGGCATGGAACGACCGCAAGCAAGAACATGCATCGTTCGCTGGCGATCCTGGGCGGCCGTGGGGTGCATCGCGCGCTGGAATGTCAGCACCCAAAATGTTCTAAATATCTCGGAAAACGATTAAAAGGATTTGGAAATGGAAAGCCGCTATTTTCGCGGTCTAGCTGCAGGTGCCATGCTCGGCTTCGGACTGGCTCTCCTGTTGGCCTGTATCGCGACGGGGAACACGGTTGGCGTAGCGTGGTTCTCGGCGGGACTGGCGTCGGCTCTTATTACTGCGTGGGTCAGTGCGCCGGTTGCCTTCCGAAAGTTGCGCAAATCGTTGCCTCGCGGTTGGCCCTTCAAGTAGGACGGAAAACACCAATGGGAACTCAGCAAAGCGAACTTCAGCCGTTGGGGAAACCGGTGCCGAAGACAGAGCGTCGGAAGCAAGCTCATTTGTTTTCACTTGACCGTATGGCCGAGGATCAATATCTCGGTTCACAAGAACCACCGGCGAAGTGCTACCACATTTGTCACCACGGCGAGCCGCCGTTCGGTTTCATATGGCTCGCCCTATCACGCGACGAAGACGCACCGGATCACTGCTACGTTCACGTGGACTATGTGTACGTTCTCCCGGAGAGGCGCGGAGGGATGTCGGTGTGGCTGGCTGGCGAGGTGCTCCGCAAGTTCGACAGTTGGGTGAAACGGCAGCGCCTTGAACCAGATGCAACGGTCGTTTCTTCCTCAAGCCCTGTGACTTTTGCAGGAAACGGGTTCGTACACCACTTGAATCTTAAACTCAGGGCTTACTGCAACGAAAATCAGTTGCGGATGATAGGCGACGGTTTATAGGAAAACCAGAGGCTGCCGATGGATCTCAATGACCTTGAGCACAACGACGCAGGCCGTGCGAAGTGGCTGGCTGATTGGGACGCCAGGCACGCGGCGAGGAAGAGAGAAGAACGAAGCGATTTCCGGTGGATGATCGCCCATTGTGTGCTGCTAACGCTGGCTATCGGCGGGATGCTCGTCAAGCTTGCGCAGGATTTGAAGTAGGAAAACTATGAGCGCGATGACACCCGAGCGCGCAAGCGTAATCCTAGACGACGCGACTTTTCAGAGCTTGCTTTGTAGCGCAAAACTGGGGAGTTGGCTTAACCTGACCGGCTCCCTGTATCGTTTGTCAGGAGAGCAGTTGGGACAGTTGCTCGTGGCATCGAAAGAAACACAGAAAGGCAAGGTCATTACGCGAGGCGAGGACTACGATCCAATTTGGCTAGCGCATCTCATGTTGAACTACGGCCCAAATCTCGACATTGTTTGGTCGACTTCAACGCAGCTTTGACGAATCAAAACGGGGGGGGGGCGAAGCATGGCACCGCTACTTCAAGAAATCCTGGAGACCACCGAACGCCTTGATTGTGTCAGGCGCATTCCTTGGGGACAATTGCGGCCATTATGTGCGGGCGCCACTGACGCTGAGCGCATGCGTGCCTTTATGAATTGGTGTGACGAGCGAGGTCGCGCTGTCACAGTGCCGGACCTCGCCGGTCCGAACGGGCTCGCTGATCACGTGCTCGTTACAATCGCTCGGCGATAAAAGGGAAAACGTATGCCAGTGACCGTAGAATCAGCGGCCAGCATAAATTGGGTGACAGTTGTGGCGTCGAGCGCTCTTGTTAGCGCGGTCGTCAACGTTGGCTGGAATGCGATCTCGAAGTTCCTAGATAGAAGGCACGAGAACGCAAAGGACAAACAGCGCATCGATCACGTCAAGCTGGAAATCATGGACCAGCTCGAATCGTTCGCGAATCGCTGCGCCAGCTTGATGTACGACATTCACGAAGGGCTGGCCGAGTATTACCGGCATGAACCGAACCCATTCTCTGGCGCGCAACGCGGTGTCGAGCTGAAGTTCGACCCGGAGCCGCGGTGGGTGGAACTACCCGTTCGGTTCGTCGCGCCGCTTCGCGCATTAATGCGCGAATATACGGACGCGGCTGAGTGGATCACCCGCAGCGGTGTATGGGCTGATACGGCGGATCAGTATGAATCCGAGTTGGAGCGCCTAGCCTTTTACGGTTTGGAAGTGCTCACCATCGCCGAGAAGATACGGACGGAAATCGACGCCGGAGAACGCGGAACCGCGCAGCTCGAAGCGTCGCGAGCGGAGTTCAACGGCCTGATTGAGCAGCGCAGAGACGCTTATAAGAAAAGACCCTTGGACGTGACGTTCATACCCGAGCTGGAAGCGCAATTCGAGCGGGAAATGCCCGATCACAAATCGCTGCATGCTCGCATCAGGAAAGCAGAGATTGAAAAGCGGAAGGCGGAAGAGAATACGGCCGAGTGACCGGCTTTTGTGCTGCGGTAACGGGCGACCTTAAAACTCGCTCGCGCCATCGCAAGTGGACTAGGAAAATCGGGGAGGCAACGATGCTGCGTCTTTACAGCGGGAGCGGGTCACAGGAAATCGATCTGCAGGGAAAGGCGATTCCCGATGATCAATGGGCCAAGTACAAGCACCTCGCCGTGAAAATGCTCAACGCGCGGAATGCTGGTGAGGCCGCGAGGTTCCTGGACGAAACGCCGTTTGAAGTGCATGCCGGTATCAATTTTTTCGGTGACGAGTTTTGTGTTCTGTACGCGTCGGTGGATTTTGATACGTACATAGCCCTCGGCGAGACCGCCAGTTCGCCAGAAACGAATTATGTGACCACGAAAATCGTCTCGACTCTCAATGAACTTCTATCGGTGTACATTCGGTTTGTCGCGGTGGATCTTGCAACGAACGACTTACCTTCGACGGTCCAGTCGCCCGTCTTGGCGATTTCATCGTCAACGGTAGAGCGCGCGCTTGAAGACGCACAGCAGTTGCTGTCATCGGGTCGGGGTGCTTCGAGCGCGATAGACCGAGCGCATACTGCTTTGCACGGGTATCTAATCGCAGTCGCGAAGTCAGCGGGCATCGAGGTCGAACCGAACGAGAAGATCACAGCAATTTTTAAGCGCATCCGGGAAGGACACCCCAAATTGAACTACATCGGGCCACGAGAGACTGAGCTTGGCCTAGTGCTTAAGGCGGCGGCGACCATCGTCGATTCAATCAACACGGTGCGTAACAATGCGAGCGTCGCGCATCCGAACGTGGAAGTCGTGCCGGAACCGGAGGCGATGTTCCTCATAAACATGATTCGCTCGATGTTGCACTACATCGAGATGAAGCTTAAAACTTGATCGGAAAATCATGGCACGACTTTATGCAGACGGTGGAGCGAAGAAGCGGACTGCCTTGGCGGCTAAATCGCTGACAGCGCCCGTAGCGGTTTCTTCGGGCATGGCGGTCGATTGGCTCGTCAACGAGAACTGTGACACGCTGGTTATCGAAGGGCATGTTGACCTCGCTGCGGCGACCGACGCAATGCAGCGCGAGAGCGGAGATTTTCCTGCGCCACGTCACGCATGGATGCGCTACATGGGCGCGCCGGAAGATGAACCTGTCGAGTCCGGGTATGGTTGGCGAGGGGAATGTCAACGCGGCGACAGGTACGCGGAACCAGTGACGATATCCGTTCGCAATACCTGACCGGGACCAAGGAAAACGAATATGTCCACATTGACCACTGCACTAGCGCTGCGCGCCGCAATCAACGTGCTTCGTGACTCGGCGGAATCACGCAAAATGCCATCAGGTGAACCGCTGAGCGACGCGAGTGTGCAACTGCATTTCGACGCTGCCGAAACGCTTGAAGAATCGCTGTCGGCCCTTCGCGATCACGAATAGCCCGGAAAACGAGGAGCGAGGCGAATGATGCACTGGATGTTGACTCCGTACGACAAACACTCGGACGATGGCTTTGGCGCAATGGCTCACGCCTTCCAGGCTAGTGCGGAGGCGCTCATGGCGGCAGAACGTGACTCCACTGCTCAGCGCGAGCTTCCGACCTGCTTTTTACTTCGTCACGCGGCAGAGCTGTATATCAAATCGGTGCTTATCGTCTCACATCGGTCGCTTGTCATAACAGACAAGTCGCTGCCCACCGTGCAAGTAGATGGGAAAGCAAAAGCGTTGACTAGCATCCACAACCTCGGTGTTCTGTACTGCGCTTTCATTGACTTGCTCAGTTCGAATCGCGTGGAGCTTGAAGCGCGCGCAAAAACCGCATGGCTGCCGCCGCCTCCAGAGTTGGACAAGGCTATAGCCGAGATTGATGCAATGGACCAACGCGGGGTGTTCTTTCGATATCCAACGGAGAACAACTCAACGAAGTCGAATAACAAGCCGCTGCCGCTGGAAGAGGTCCGAAGCTGGCAAACTGATCAGCAAGGATTATTGAAGGCCTTCTTCATCGTTGGCGACAACGACGAAGTAGTAGAAGCATTTCGTTACGATCATAATCTTTTGCAAGCGGAACTCGCAACGCTAAAGACGGCATGTGAATGGCTGACATGTTTCCACGTTGGACTCCGCCACAAATTGGCGGGCGGCTGGTAAAAACCTACCGGCAAACGAAGTTGGAGTCGGAGGTGGACATGAAACGTGTGAACCGGTTCGCGGAGTACGAAGGCTGGAAAATCGAGGCGTCGCCGACTATTTTGGCGCGTCAGCGGCTCTTCGTTTCGGGCGTGATCGTCTCGCGTGGTGACATGCGGTTCATCTTCACCGACCTCGGCAATCGTGTATATCGATGGCAAGCCTACGAACGCGGCATCGAATGGGCGAAGCAGTGGATCAACAACAACTACCTGCTCGGCGCCCACAAGTCACCGCGCGGATAACGGAAAAGCATCGCATGACTCACAACCAGAAGGTGCTTGCGCAGATTGTCGCGCAATACGCCGTACAGAAGGCTAGGCGCGTCGATGTTCGGCCACCGCAGGACCGCGTGATGGAGGCGCTGGGCGAGGCTATCGAGAGCAAGCGCAATGAAGTGCAAGCGCTCGTTCTGGCAGGAAGATTCGAGACGGACGCTTACCGCACGGCGAAGGCTCAACTTGCGAAGTGGACTGAGGCGTGGAACTCGAATCGATAACTCAGAAAACGGCTCGCGCCTAATGCTCGTGCTACACGGGGAAATCGGGAAACAGGGAAGCAAATGCGCATCGAGATACCTTCTCCAATCATATCTGTAGTTGCAGCCGTGATCGAGCGACGGGAGACGCACGCAACGATGAACAGCCTGTTCCTATACGCCAACGCACCCGGTGATGCGCCAGAAGGGAACAAGCTTAACAAGGCCACCGAGTGGCTTCGGCGTGTAAATAAAGTTGGGGACGATCCGATGCGCGTTCTCGGTAAGCTGATCGAGAACTGCATGGAGGTCGTGACGAATCCCGACGACTGGAACCACGCCCAAAGCGAGGCTGACAAGAAACGTCTGCAGGAGATACTCGCACAGCACAATCTGCAATACGTCCGAGGTGGAAACGTCGTCGGCGCTCTCGGTGTTCCATCCCGTACCCTTGACACGATGCTCCGAGAGTTTGATTTCGCTGCCGTCGATCATGAGTTCGAGCGAGCGTTGGGCAACGTCGAGTCCGAGCCGCGTGAAGCTGTGTCGGCTGCAAGCAACATTTTGGAGTCGCTGTGTAAGGCTTACATTGCGGAAGCTGGACTAATTTTGCCTCAAAGACAAGACCTGAAGCCACTCTGGGAACTGGTTCGGAAGGATCTCGGATTCGATCCGGGGGCGATCGCAGACCGCGACCTCCAAACGATCCTCACGGGACTTTTCGCCGTTGTCGAAGGAATCGGGGCGCTTCGCACCCATGCAAGCTCCGCGCACGGATCAGGCACCGTGCAGTACCGGCTTGAAGGAAGGCATGCACGCCTTGCGATTCATTCGGCTCATACCGTAGCCATCTTCCTGCTGGAGACGTGGCAGAAAAAGCGCCAGGCTCGATCATCCGCGCCTTGGCGGCAATGACAACAAGTTCGAACAGATCGGAAAACGCTGAGGTGGATATGAGAGAGGAAGAGCGCGCTAACACTCACGCGATGTTTGACACGAATGCCCACGAGCATCTCGACGGGCTAATTCAATGGGCGACCAAGAAAGGATATCCAGACTCGTCGCTGAATCTCGTCGGGTGCCGTGATGGGCGGTGGTTCATCGAAGTGGATTTCGGGAGGGAGTTTGATGGGATCGGGGGTATCTCGAAACCGTATCAAACTCCGTATGTGACACCCACGTTCTTCCCGAGCGACGATGATGCACGAGCGTTCGCCTATGAGGCAATCAAGCGCGTGCATCCCGGAGTCATCGGCGTGAACCTCGAAGAGTATTGGGACGAAGACTGACCACGGAAAACACCCGACGGGCAGCGAACACAAGGAGAGGCGGGATGACCAAGTTTTTCGAAGTGACGATCGTTTCGGACTCTGACGACACGTTGGCCCATGCCCGAAAGGCTTTGATACGGCCGGATCAAGTCACGTCCGTTGTCGATGTTTCTATGGCGAAGTATGCGGGTGAACCGGGGGTCAAGATAACCTTGGAACAACCGAACGACTACGTGAACGAGGATGACGATGCGGGGGGCGTGGTGCAAGCTCGGCGGACAATTTTCGCGTTGGAGAGCTACGAAGCTGTCAAGCAAGCGCTCCAAGTAACACTCTGAGAACTCGGAAAACAAGGACTGAACAATGGGCGTGAAAGCAAATATCTCCGCAACGGAGTTTCCGAAGCAAGGCGCTCTCGCCGGTAAGCGAGTCGCCGTTTGCTTTCATCATGACACGGCGCGGACGATAGAAGGCGTCGTATTGCGCGACGACATGGAGGAACCGTTTCGCCGCTTCATTCATCTGGACGATGGACGCGTAGTGCTCGATACCGAGTGCCAGTTCCAACCTCTCTGATAGCTCGGAAAATTCGGAAAACAGGGAGAACTTGCGTGGAATACAGGCGCCTTTCAAAAGAAGATTTTGATGCGATTGTCACCGGCGAGCTTACGCACTACGCGATCTGGTTTGAAGATCAGATCGTGGCTATTCTGGCGGACCATTTTGCCACTGACGCGGTACGGAGCGACTTTGTTCGCCTATTCCTGCGCCGCGATGGCTTAACATTTCAAGACAAGATCGAAATAGCCCGCGCAGCAGTGCCATCCTTCAAGAACCGGGGTGTTGCTGCAACGCTACCCGCGCTGCTAACCCGCGTGGAAACATTCAAATCGTTTCGCAATGCGTTCGCACACGGGATCGACGAGACTCCTGAAAACGCAGGCGGAGCGATACACGTGGAGGTTGTCAATCGCGCTGGAAAGGCAAAGGTCGTCGTAGTAACGCCAGATTCACATGAAGCGATGCTTGAGTCGGCCGAACGACTGCTGTCTCAGCTTAAAGAGGTTCGGGACGCACTCTCGGTCGCCTCTTCAGGCGCGTAGGAAGAGCGCTCGCGCCTGTCGTGCGGGCAATACAGAAAAACAGGAAACCACAGTATGGAATTGATTTACTTATCCTCGCATGGGAACGAAGTTAGCTGGCTTGTTGAAGAGGTAGTGCAAGGGCAAAGCTACCGGATCGTTGACGCCAACGGGAGGCCAAGTCCCCAGCAGGTGGACCATACAGAAGGTCGTTCTCGGTCCATTATTTTCTTTGATGGATTCACCCTGGAAGGGAACAAGGTGTACGCGACGGCCCTGCTTACCCGAAATCCGAAGATTGAGGTCGGGCACAGCCCACGCACTGTGTGAAGTGATAATAGGTAGCTCGATCGGTACATTCAACGTCAACAGATTGGAATGTGAAAGGAAGGTAAGTCAGATGGCCGATAAAAGAATCGTCGATGCTATGCGCCAGTGGATGCAGGTGGACACGTGGCACACCAACCATCCTATGGATGAGAAACGGTTTCACAAAGCCCTGCACGATGCATTCGCAGCTGTCGGAAAGCCCTTGACTGCCGACGACCTGCTTGATGCGCTGAGGGAGCTTGGACAGCAACTCGGTCGGCCCGTCAACGACTCGCAGTATTTCATTCCTCGTATCGAGGAGCGGGCCAGAATTGCAGAGCGGATTGGGGAGTACCTGCACGACAATGGTAAGTTGTAGGACGGAACAGCCGGCGCTGCCGGCGAACAGGAAAACAGATATGCACCCTTTGGAACAGATCATCGACGCCGAGCGTGAGCGTTGGGCATCCAACCTTGTCGCTGCCATTCGATCGCTCCGCAAACACGGCTTCAGCGTAATTCAAGACCCGCTTGCGGCAGAGCAAAGTGAAGACGCTCAAGTGCGTCAATCGCATGAGGCTGCATGCGTTCTGCTTGGGTTGCCGGCGACGCCTGAGAACCTCGGGCATCAAGTCGTCCAAGGCCTCGGCACCGAGCTTCGTGAGAACGGTGCGATTACCGCTCAGCAACTGCGCGCGCGCGGTTTTATCTAACGCCACGGAAGACAATGCGATGACTTTGGCTACGATGATTATCTCAGTTGTCGCGCTACTCACGTTACTAACGGCGACGAGCGTCGCGCTGGTGAACCGTTGGTACGGCGAGCATTTTTCGTCGGCAGTGGAGTGCAGAAAGATGATGCAAGGGGATGGTCAAGAGCGCGATGATTATTCATTCTCGGCTTCGCGCTCGAATACGTTCATCGGCTGCACCGTGGGCCGAGCCTACATCTCGTTCGCGGCAGTTCGCTATAACCGCCTGATGCTCAAGCATCGGCGGCCCATAAGCGCATAGGAAAACGACATGTTCGAAATTTGGGCAATCGAGGCCGATGGTAACCGCGTCTTGGTGCGCGATGCCGTAGTGGATCGAAGCTTGGCCCGCGCGCTGGTTAGTGAAGGCAATAACGGCGCGGCTATCCGAGGCGAGCCGCACAGGTACGTCGCCGTTCCCGACCCGGATGCGGTCGATGCAGAGAGCCAGACTTGAAACGGGAGACAAAGCATGAAACGACTCGAATACAGGCTTTGCAAAGACCGGCATGGTGCGCCGCTTGTCACGCTCGACTCTGCGATGGGGAATGGGCAAGACATCTATCCCGCGACGCTCCGGGCGCTGGCGAATGCTTTGTTGCAGGTCGCGGACGCGGCGGAACAGACGCAGCTCGGCAAGCACGAGCACTGGAAGTCGGGTGTTATCGAGCTGGAATAGCAAAAACACGCGAAAACTTTTCATCGCTGTGAGCGCGCCCATCACAAGTTCAAGCAGCCGGTCTGGTTCTCCATAGCACACTACGTCCTCCCGGCGATGGCATGTGTGCCGCAGCAAGACGGATTCCCGCAGGCTCCTGGCAGTCACCGGAAGATCGCCCTAGTGAACCTGCCGCCATGCACGTTCCAGTGCGCCGAACACGATCGGGACGAAGTCATGCCCCTCCAACGACGCAGGCCGATCGTCATTCGGATACTCCAGCACCGCCGGCGCGCAGATCATCTGCAGCAATCGCTCGCTGAACCTGCCACCAGCCGTTACCTCGGCCAGCACTTCCTCTTCCATCTGATGAAGCAGCTTCCACGTCAGAATGCCCTTCGAGCGATGCCGCTCGACAACGCGCGGTATGACTTCCTCAGCGGCCGCCTGCGCGTCAAACAGGACGTTGTAGTTCGCCATCGTTTCTTTCCTCGTTGTTTCAGTGAAAATTGCGGCTCGCCGTCTGCAGTTCACCAAGGAGATGTGACACGTCGACGAGCCGTTGCGCGACAAGGTGCATCACGTCGCCTTCGCGTTGCCACACGCCATACACAGCGAGCAGCGATGCCCCGAGCGCCTCGCGCCGTTGCCGCTCGAGCACCGACTGCCAGACGATGACGTTGACCGACCCCGTCTCGTCCTCAAGCGTCATGAACATCACGCCGTTTGCGGTGCCGGGGCGCTGCCGCACCGTCACAATCCCGCATCCCCGCGCGAGCTGTCCGTTGCGGTAGCGCGTCAGCGCTTCGGCGGGCATCAGCCGCATGGACAGCAGCTTTTCGCGCAGCAGTGCAAGCGGATGACGGCCGAGAGTGAGACCAGTCGAGCGGTAGTCCGCGATCAGGTCCTGTCCTTCCGTCGGAGCCGTGAGTGCCGGCGCCTCTTCCTCGCGTGTCGTTGCGCGCAACAGATCCTTATCGGGCACCGCGGCGACTGCCGCCCACAGCGCCTGCCTGCGGTCCCCGGAGAGCGGCTTGAGCGCGTTCGCTGCCGCCAGCACCTGCAGGTCGTGGCGGTCGAGTTGAGCGCGGTTGGCAAGATCGGCGACGTCGCGAAACGGCCTGGCTGCGCGTGCCGCCTCAATGCGCCTGGCAGTTTCCTCGCGCATGCCGCGAACAACGGACATGCCGAGCCGCACGGGCGCCATACTGCCATCGCCTTCCATGGCCGAATCCCAACCGCTGATGGTCACGTCAACCGGCAGCACGCCAACGCCGTGGCGCTTCGCGTCCTGTACAAGCTGCGAAGGCGAGTAAAAGCCCATCGGCTGGCTGTTCAGCATCGCGCAGAGGAACGCTGCGGGTTCATGGCGCTTAAGCCAGCAGCTTGCGTAGACGAGAAGGGCGAAGCTCGCCGCGTGACTTTCAGGAAAGCCGTACTCGCCGAAGCCCTGGATCTGGGCAAAGATGGACTCGGCGAATTCACGGTCGTAGCCGCGCTGAAGCATGCCTTCGACGATCCGGTCATGATAGTGCTGCAGGCCACCCTTGCGCTTCCATGCCGCCATAGCGCGGCGCAGCTGATCAGCTTCGCCGGCGCTGAAACCTGCCGCGAGCATCGCAACCTGCATAACCTGCTCCTGAAAGATCGGCACGCCGAGCGTGCGTTTCAGTGCCTGCTCGACTTCGGGGCTCGGGTAGGAGACGGGCTCGATGCCCTGACGCCGCCGCAGATACGGATGCACCATGCCGCCCTGAACCGGGCCCGGCCGCACGATCGCGACTTCGATCACGAGATCGTAGAACTCGCGCGGTTTCAATCGCGGCAGCATGCTCATCTGGGCACGCGACTCGATCTGGAATACGCCAACCGTGTCGGCCGCGCAGATCATGTCGTAAGTCGCTCCGTCCTCGGGCGGGATGTCCTGCATTTCGAACGGCTCGCCGCGCTGCTGCGATACGAGCTCGAGGGCGCGGCGGATCGCCGACAGCATGCCAAGTGCGAGGACATCGATCTTCAGCAGGCCGAGCGCTTCCAGATCGTCCTTGTCCCACTGGATCACGGTGCGATCCGGCATCGACGCATTCTCAACCGGCACGAGACGGGACAACTTGCCGCGCGCGATCACGAAGCCGCCCGTGTGCTGCGACAGATGACGCGGAAAGCTGAGCAGCTGCGCGGCAAGTGTCGCCCACTGCTGGATCATCGGCGTCTCGGGATCAAGGCCGCTGTCCACGAAACGTCTTGTCAGATCCGCGCTCGAATCGAACCAGTGATGTTCCTTCGCGACGCGGTCAACGATGACAGGGTCGATGCCAAGCGCCTTGCCAGAATCGCGGATCGCGGAGCGGGGCCGGTAGGTCGTCACTGCGGCCGCCAGAGCCGCGCGCGTGCGGGAGTACTTCCGGTAAATGTACTGGATGACTTCCTCGCGGCGCTGGTGCTCGAAGTCCACGTCGATGTCCGGTGGTTCGCCGCGCTCCTTGCTGATGAACCGCTCGAACAGCATGCTGCTACGCGCCGGGTCGACCTCGGTGACGCCAAGGCAATAGCACACGGCGGAGTTGGCAGCGGAGCCACGCCCTTGACACAGGATTCCCTCGTTGCGCGCGAAGCGCACGATGTCGTACACCGTCAGGAAATACGGCTCGTATTTCAGGTCCGAAATCAGCGCGAGTTCGTGTTCGATCTGCACTTGCACGTTGTGCGGAATGCCGCGTGGATAGCGGCGCTGCGCCCCCAGATAGGTTTCGCCGCGCAGGTAGTCGGTTGGAGTCGTGCCGGGCGGCACCAGTTCGTCTGGGTATTCATAGCGCAGTTCGTCCAGCACGAACGAGCACCGGGCGGCGATGTTCAACGTCTGCGCGAGCGCCTCCGCTGGATAGACGTTGGCAAGCCGCAAACGCGAGCGCAGATGCTGTTCGGCGTTGGGCGCGAGTTCAAAGCCGCATTCCGCGACCGGGCGGTTAAGCCGGATGGCGGTGAGCGTGTCCTGTAGAGGCTTGCGCGATCGCACGTGGATGAGTACCTGACCTGTCGCGACGACGTTCAGACCATGTCGCTCGGCGACATCGAGCACGACATTGCGGTGAATGTCATCCAGCGCCCGCGCGTGCAAGGTCAGGCCCATCCAGCAGCGATTTTCGCCAAACGTGCGTGCAGCCCATTCGGCCTGCGCGTCGAGGCGCGCTTCCTTCGCCGGGAATTCGGGCGTCAGGATGATCAGGCAGTCGGACAGGGCTCGCAAGTGCGCATACGGCGGGTCTGGATGGTCGAGATCGTGCGGATAGAGCAGGTACGTGCCCTTGGCCGTGCGCGTGCGTGCGAGCGTAATCAGTTCAGACAGGTTGCCGTACCCTTCGCGATTCTGTGCGATCGCCGTGAAGGCAAGGGCAGGAGAGCCGTCCGAATTGGTCAGCCGGAAATGCGCGCCGACGAGCAGCTTGATGCCCGCTTCTTTCGCCGCGACGTGCGCGCGCACGATGCCAGCGAGCGAGCATTCGTCGGTGACAGCGATCGCCTCATACCCGAGTTGCGCCGCGCGCGCGGCCAATTCCTCGGCATGTGACGCGCCCTGAAGGAACGTGAAGTTGGAGAAGCACTGCAACTCGGCATAGCCGGGCAGGGCGAACGACAGATACGACATGGCCTATCCGAAGAGACCATGCAGATACCAGCGCGGCTCATCCTCGTCGACCGCACCGATCCGCTCCCGGAAGATCCAGTAGCAGATGTGGTCGTCGGCTTCCGCGAGGAAGTAGTCGCGGGTGACCGCCTCGCCCTGGAACCAGCCTGCTTCAACGCGCTCGCCGGACGACACGGTGCGCAGCGGCGTGCCGTAGAAGGGGCGTTCGCCGCGCATTAGCAGCTTCAGCGGCTGTTCCAGCAGCCACGTCGGCCGCGGCGTATCGCTCGCCGGCGGCACATACTTTGTTTTATTGTCCGTCACGGACACCCAGCGCGCGGCGACCTCTGGCCGGTGGTCAGCTACCGGCGCCGGGCGCAGCACATTTTCCGCGCCGAGGCGCGCGACCAGCAGTTCTAGCAACCGCGCGTGATCGGACGCGGTGCCGCCCGGCTCCGGAAAGAGCGAGTCGGATGCCGCTTCCGCCTCGCTGACTTCCTGCACAACGAGTTGGAGGGCGATGACGGCGGCCGCAAGTTCCACGCGCGTAAGCCTTTCCTTCAGCAACCGCACGAGGTGATCCTCGCGCCACGTCGGTTCCGCGAGCGAAACTTCGATGGCGGTTGGCTCAATCGCATCGCGGCCGCGTTCATGCTCGAGCAGTAGAACGATGCGGGTCACGGCAAGCTGCTTCTGCGACAGCCAGCCGGTTAGCTGAACCACTAGCCGGCGCGCCGCAAACAGGCAGGCCTCGGCGTGTTCGATGCGATCCGGCAGTTCCACGCGCGCCTGAAAGGTCGGCGGCGTCTCAAACCATTCGTACACTTCGGGTGCATCTCCATTGGCGCGGTCGAGCAGATCCAGCAACGCTGTCCCGCAACGCTTCTTCAAACCTGCACGGGGCAGTCGCATCAGTTGTCCAACCGTTTCGCAGCCAATGCCAGTGAGCCAGTCCATATGGCGACGCGCGGACGGCGGCAGGCCGACCGGCAAACCGGCCAACGCGCGTTGGAGAGAATCGTGCGACAGTGCGACACCGCCACGAGCGCGCGCAAGCAACCATGCCGCCTGCCCCGTCGGCGCAACGCTGACGGTCGCGGTCATGCCGATAGCATCCACGACCCGGTGCGCCATGCGGCGCAGCGAGCGGATGCCCCCAAAGAGCCGCAGGCTTGCTGACACGTCGACGAGCACAGTGCTTTCCTCCGCGATGACCACTTGCGGCGAAAGATTCAACAGGCCTGTGGCGACCTCGCGCACCGTGTTCACCTCGGCCGCGCTGTCGCGCTCATGCATGACAGTAGCGGGCGCAAGCGTGAGTACGCCGCCGCGGCGCATGCCCGTACAGACGCCTGCCTCTCGCGCCCGCGCGTCCATGGCGATGACGCGCTCTTTCTCGAGCACGGCAATACCGTTGGCTGGGTCCGAGGTTTCACGCGACCACTTCGGCCGGAACACCTCGAGGCACAGCGACGGGAGATGGACGCCTAACCACAGTTGCATTGCGTTTTACGTTCAGAATCGGGGAGGGCGTCAGCGGGACGAAGAGCGGCTCATCGCGTGCGGGGCCGCGGCGTTTGATGAACTGGATATCGACACCGTCTTTCGCGGCCCGGATCGCAAGCCGAAGCGGCGCCGGGGAGGCGTCGCGCGTCGTCGCAAGCGGTCGCAACACGAAAAAGAGCGACTCGGACGCCTGTGCGGCCAGATGCAGTCGGCGCAGCGAGTCGGGCCGCACGTGGCTCTGCCAGAAAAGCAGAGCACCGCATGTGCCTGCGCGCAGAATCTGCTCCGCAGCCCACAGCGCATCGGCCGTGCGGGGCGCTTTGACCGTCATTACATTTGAAGGATCTAGTCCCCACCAGGCGAGAGCCGTCGGCTGAAGGTCATGAGGCGGTTGCAGCATGGCGACAGGCCTGGTCGACAACTGCTCGAATGCAGGACGAAGCAGCCGTAATTCGCCGCAGCCCGTCTGCTGCACAAGCAGATCGGTCAGTGCGCCACGTGGCCAGCCCCCCCCGGGCAACTCCCGCGCAAGATTCACGTCGCCGCAGTCAACGACGCGCGACCGGACGTGCGCAAGTTGATTGCCCCGCCACAGATCCGAATGAATCGTTTCGGGCAGCATGACGGCATTCATGGCTCTCTCCGTCTCAAACACCTGTATAAAAACACAGTATAGCCTGGGCGCCAGCGTGGATCCTCAAGAAATATGGGGTCGCATCGCAAACCGGCATTGCACCGGTGCAACTCGTCTGTTGCTGTGATTGACAAAGAAAACGATTTATTAGAAATTATTTTGTTGTTCTAAATGATGCCGATCATTAGGCTCCGTGATAGATTCCGGTTCTCATGATTCACCAAACGCCAGTTATGCAAATCCGCTTTGTGCTCGCCCTTGCCGTCGTGGGCGGGGCCATGTCGTCGCTTACCGCTTGTTCGGACAAGTCAGCCCCGAATGAAGAAAACTTCACCGCGGCGGTAAACCAAAAATTGGCCTCAAGCCCGCAGCGCTGCCTGCCCGCCGTGTCGTGGCCGGCCTCGGCGGAGCCAACGGATCACGGCAACCCATACGCGTTCTACGACGCCGGCGTCGGTTTCGTGAGCGCGGGGCTAGCGACAGTTAAAGAAGCGGGCCCAAATGCGTCGACCAATTTCCGTAAGAAGGCGATTTTCTCCCTTACCGACGAGGGCAAAAAGATCTTGGTGCGTGAGCCGTTTCAGCCATATCCGAATCAACAGACCGGCCGCTTTTGCTACGGAAATATAAAGCTGACCAAGATACTGAAGTGGGACGCGCCGGTGACGATCGGCAGCGCGACCGGTACCACCGTCTACTACGCATATGAGATCACCGACGCCCCCAAATGGGCTGTCAACGAGCAACTGAGGGCCGCATACCCGGACCTCGCAAATGACGTGGCAGGTAAGGGGCAAGCAACGCTCCCCGTCACCCTGACAAACGAGGGTTGGAAAGCGGCCAATTGAGCGGTTTTTCAAAGGCCATCCAAGGTTGCGGCCGGGGTAACGGGAGCGGATTTCGTTTGTCGTTCCACTCGGCGTTCGACACTCTTGAGCCTACATTTGTAAAACCACGCTGAGCCCAGTGACAGCCAGAGCATGAACTGAGTCGTGTCCCCGAGACCTTGACGATCAATATGCGGCAGGGCTCCTTGGGTAACCGCTATGGACGTGTATAAGGTGATAACGGAGGCCACGAGCAACACCACCGCGATGATCAACATGGTGTCTTGGTCGTCGTGCCCTTTTTTCTGGAGTTGAAGGCTCTTCAATGAGTCTCTGAGTACTTCAAAAAAAGCAATGAAAACGACGAACATGGCGTCGGGTCCACGGAACGCATCGTGCAGTGACGCGCCTATCTCCAGATAACAGAAAAAGATTATCACCAAGGGTATGCAAAGATAAAGCACCTGGACGAGCGCCCATCCCGCAGTTTCCGTATTGACAGATAGCCAGGATTTGACCCGCGTCCAAAGGCTCTCATCTGCGATATCTTTCATTTGCTATCGATTGCTAAAGGTCGAGTCTTTGTTATCGGCATCTTTCACCCTAGGTTGAGCGGTCAGCGGCCAACGTACACATAACGGCACGCAACTGCCGCTATGGTAGCGGCCACTATTCGAACTCTGTTCGACAGTTTTCAGCAAGAGAGGGCCGCTGTTCCGATGCCTCGGGGTCGCCGGTGCGGTGAGCGACCTCGCGCCGGGCGCGACGCTTCCCTTGTGGGGGCGTTGGTGGCAAGTGATAATCGGATCATGCTTCTGTCACAACGAGGTCCGCGCCAGCCGTTAGGTTCTTTAATTGATGAACGCTCACGTCCATCTGCTCTTTAGCCGCCTAGGTTCAGGTCTCTCCGGCTTGAACGCTCGGTAACGACTGCTTTGGAAGAGGCATTACTCAACAGGCTGCGATCGGCTCGCGAGTTGCGCGACGCAGGCAGAGCCGGTGCGCCCCCGTTTAGCGGCGCTTCCGACAGGGGCGCGGGGAAATCCTGACTGGAAAGGTCAAACCCTTATAGTGCAACCCAATCTATCATGGCCGATTCCAAAACTCCCCTTGAACATTTCCTAAGCTGGTTCGAGAGCGTGCCACCAGATCATCAGATGGATATCGCAACGGTAGCCTCTTTCCTTCCGGGCTTCCGATCCGCGCAGCGTGTCGCCGACCCCAACCAGATTCCCAACCGATTCGTTGAGATCGTGCGTTCATACATAACAACTCAATCTAAGCTGAGCGAAAAGGCGATGGCGATCACACTCCATTACTATATCGGCCCGGAGATCGTGGAAAAGCGAGCGGCGTCTGACTGGCGCGCCGGACAGGTCGGCCTCCGTGAGGTCATGGACATCCTCGGATATCAAGACGCTCCTCAAGTTCAGCCCGGCGTCAACGCTGCTGAGTTCCGTCATCGCCAATGGATTGCGACGCGCGATAAGTGGCGGAATCTCGTCGCCGGGCCTTTTTCCATCGAGGCCATTCGACGTTTCGCCGAGTCCGCTACTTAACCAATCGATAGAGTCCAGCGAGGGGCAAAGCGCGATCGCGATTATGCAACTTGCGTCCCATCTGCCTTAGCTCTCTCGATCAGGACCTCGCTAGCAAAATTCGGAACGACTGCATCCCATCCAGACTTCTTTCTGACCAGCAAATCAACGGGGGATGAACAAGGTGCGCGCGAATTCCTATCATAAGCGTCCAGGTTATATAAACCGGAAAGATCATGCCGTTTCAGGGCGGTTCAGCTGGAACCCTATCTTTCCGCGAAGGCGTTCCGGATCTGCTGGGCGCGCTTTACTTCGTCGCTGTGCAGGTAGATCGACGTCGTCGCGATCGAGGCATGGCGCAGGTTATCCCGTACCGTGGTCAGCTCAGCCCCGCGAGCCAGGGCGTGGGTCGCATGCGTGTGTCGGGTCCAGTGCGGACTCGCGCGACGCAGCTTTTCCGCGAGCACCGGGTTGTCCGCCTCGATGACTTCGGCCGCTTTCGCAAAAAACCGCCGTGTGACCTCCCATAGCCGGACACCGCTGATACCTGCCGCACTGTCCTGCTCGAGGCTGCCAATGAGTGGCGTATCGGGATGCCAGCGGGTCGGCGTGACCGGCAGCCTTCGCTCCACCAGGTAGCGGTCCAGCGCAGTACGAGCCAGTGGTGGTAGCGCGACCTTGCCCGCCTTGCGCCCTTTCCCGATGATGCTCAGCCAGTGATCGCCCCGGGCGTCGGTTTCGACGTTGCCGAGACAGGCGCCAACCAGTTCGCTGACGCGCAGGCCGGTCGCATACGCGAAGTCCAGTACGAAGCGCAGGCGTTGCCCAGCCGGCGCTTCCCAGCCATACGACCACTCAAGTCCGTCAGCAATGGCGCGCACGAGCATCCACTCGCCCTCGGTAAAGGCGTGGGACGTGTCGAGCACGGTTGAGCGGCTGGTGCTCCGCACCTTGACGCCGGCGAACGGGTTGGCCAGGAGATAGCGCTGCTCGATAAGCCAGCGGAACATCGCGCCGAGTACGGACAGCGCGTAGGCGGTTGAGCGGGCCGACAGCCCACCGGAAAATGGTCGCCACTCCGGCGAGGTGCGCGGGCGCATGGGTCCCACCCAGCGCTCGCGCGGGGTGGGCCGCCGGACGAAACTCCGGTATGCAATGGCATGCATCCTCCGTCGTGGTGTGGCCTTGATTTTCGCGCAGGTTTCCCGTTAGGGCGCCCTTGCCCGGCGGCGCATTGCCTTGCGTCCCCAAATATTTTTATATAAAAATCAGCTAGTTGCTGTCTACCTGTGTTGGGTACACATATAGGCGGCGGTGTATGCACTCAAAATGACCGTTGCTATGCGACCCTTCATCGAGCTGGGCGAGCGGTCAGTCTCCGCCAACTTGCCCGTGGCACGTGCAAGTCGCAGGCTTGCCGGGGATTGATGACGGCCGCCGAGTGCCGGGAAGCTTGCGGTGCGCAGGTAAAAGACATCTCCCGGCCCCCTTCGCCTCCAGCGCGACGTGGTGACCTGCAAACTTCTCAAGCATGGAGTCAAAGCCGACATGATCATTCGGAAGAGTCAACGGAGTGGATGTCACACCAACTGCTATGTCCAAAGTGGCTTTCGCCACGTCGATGCCAGCAATGACCAGTGTCGGATTCGGAACTGGCAAGCTCGCCATTACCCCTCCTTGTACATGCGAATTCGGTACAGACAACTGTTCGGGCTTTCGATGAGCAGTTCGGCACTGCGCCTTAATGCTTAGAGACGGGCTTCAAACCCCATGGAAGTTCTGGCTGCACGAGCCTCGCTTAACTTGCATCAACACCGGCCTGTGATGGCATTGCCCAACATCCGTTCGGCACGTTAGTCGCGTATGGGAAAAGCGGACTCGACGCCAACACATTCCTTTCGAACTAGCGATGGGAGAGGGAGGTCAGGGCGTACTGCGCGTGCGTCGCGCGGGCGAGCCACGTATGCCGGGAAGTCGAGAATGGCGACGAGGTGCTTGTGGTCTTTCATGCCGGGCGAAGCCTGCATGTCGCCGAACTGGTATCCGGGCAAGCATGAACTGCACGAGCGGGTGCCGACCTGAAATTACATGATTGTCCATGCTCGCGGACGCATCGCGATCATCGACGACAAGCGTTATGCGCGCAGCGTCATCGATCGGTTGACGCGCGCGCACAAAGCCTCGCAGCCATAACCATGGAACATGGTCGATGCGTCCAGGCACTACCTCACAGCCGAATCCAAACAAGGCTGCGTCTACTGACCAAATGCCGTTTTCATCATGCTCAAGCGATCGGCAACCCGTCGTGCATAGCCCTTGGCGCCCCCGCTATAGCGACATAGCGCGCCCTCGAGGTCTCCACCTGACGCCCTTATGTAGTCTCGGAGAATCGCGGACCCGATATGGACGTTGGTGCGCGGGTCGGTCAAATCGGATGTGCGAAGGACACGGTCTCTGTGTTGAGATGGAAGTACTTGCATGAGTCCCTTGGCGCCAACAACACTTATCGCAAATCGGTCGAAACTAGATTCGACTGCGATCACTGCAAGCAATAACAACGGCGAGATTGTGTAACGCCTTGCCGCAGTTAGCACCGCGTGACCGATTCCCAAGGCGTCGTGTAATCCTATATGAAAACGAGAACTCACAACAGCTGCGATTTCCTCTGCTGTGGGTGCTTCCTCTAGCGGCAGGTCGACCGCTTCAGCCGACGTCGGCCAAGCCGGCGCAACGGCGCCATAACACAGCCCCGTTAGCGAGCAGAAAACCACAATAGCCGAGAGGACGATGTCGCGCAGGCGGCGAGCAAGAGTGTGTAGCCACCCAATTGAATCTTCGCTCAGGTTCGTGAACATGGTCTATGTTCCTCAATATTCCATGGTCACGATCGGTTCAATCGGTCTTCCATGGAACGACACGACGAGGAATAGATGAAAACAACAAAGTAGAAAATCGGAGTATCGTGTACTGTCCAATTCAGTCTTTAAGAAATTAAACAATCTGCCCAGACCTTCCGCAGCGAAAACAGCAGAGTCGTCAAGCCAGACGCTCGAGCGCCCGATCAATGCAAGCTGCGCACGTTTCGCTCGCAACCAACTCGCGAACGCTGTTGGCATAGCGTTGGTGAGCTGCAGGCACCTGTCCACGCTCTTGCATTCTTCACGTTTGATTTGTTCATCCAGCTCGACCAGCCATGCCCGGGTCGCTCGAAGTCTTTTCGATACCCATCACAATTTTCCTTCAATGCCAACGAATCGTCGACGCTACAGTAAGCATACCTTATTAAAATCTACGGTCCGCCGGTAGACGTTCCTGTTCAGCCATGGCACGAACGTGTATTCGTCGTATGCATTGCTGCCCACATAAATCCAATTGCTGAGAATTCTGGACATCATCGTCTCCTACTTTTTCCACCATTAACGGGCGCCGGTTTTACAACAAAGGCCGCTCCATGCCGGCTTTCATGTCCTCCGATGCCAAGGCGCCGGGTTGCAAACTCGTTCGCCTGCAGCACGTCGCTACCAACAGATAGTACATGATGACTAAGATAGGTAAACATACCAACAACGTCAAGAAAAACTTTGGCGGCGTGTCCACTGGCTTCGCGCCTGAAAAGGCGGTCTCAAGCGCTCAAGCTGCTTGCGGGTGCCGGAACCGCTTCCCGGGAGTTGTCGTGGGGCTGGCAGGCTAGTGCGTAACCATGGGAAGAGCGGGAATACCCTCTCTTTTGCTCTTGCACAATGTTTTTCTTTCTGACCTAATTTCGGTAACGTTTACTATGACAATTCTGGAAGTGATTGCAACCGGAGCACACAACGACGTTTCAAGGGTTCAACGATCGATGAAGGCATGCGAGGCATTCGACGAGGAAGGTGTCGTCTGGCCATGGATCTTCCTGGCGAGCAGTAGCTGGCCCGGCGCTTCCTGATTTACGACCAGAGGATGGAAAAGCTGGACCCATGGCTGCCTGCTTCTTGAAGGTACGGCGCACAAGACTCACGGCCAAAACGCGAATCCGTTCGCGAAGGCCGCCCGGGCGAACTGGTCGGGCAGTCGCGGTTCGACCGGTTGTTCGCTGGTCTGGCAGGATCTGGGGCACGTTTGATACTTCGCCATTGGCCGTAACCCGCAGAACACAGGGAATTCCCTGTCTTTTTTCTTTTTCCTATTTTTGTATTATGACCTAACTTTGGTAGTATTTTCTACGAAGGCGCCGCAGGAAGCGTTTGCAACCGGGTCGCCTGTTGACGATTCAGGAGTTCAGCTATGGATGAAGCCACGCGCAAGGCGTTCGCAGAGGACGGCGCCGTTCTGGTCAAGGGCCTTCTCAGCGAGCAACAGTTGGCCCGGTGCCGACAGGTCTTCGACTGGGGTATAGAGAACCCCGGGCCTATGGCCTGCAGCCTCTTCGACGGCACAGTGCACAAGACGCACAACGACAACGCCAATCCGTATGCGAAGGGGCGTCTGGACGAGCTCGCTGGAGAGCTGCCGTTCGGCCGACTGTTCGCGGATCTCTGGGGCTCAGACAACGTCTGGTATTTCGCGGAGGAACTGTTCCTCAAAAGTGGGGGCAGGAGCGGGCGCTCGCCGTGGCATCAGGACACTTCCTACCTGCCATGGGAGGGCATGCACTTCGGCAATGCCTGGATCAGTTTCGAGGCCGTACCCAAACAGAATGCGCTCGAGATTGTGCGGGGATCGCATCGAGGCCCGCGGCACGACGGCACGACCTTTCAAAATGCTGAAGATCCGACTGATCCTCTGCATGGCGACGATGTCTGGCCACGCCTGCCGAATATCGAGGCTGAGCGCCGCGTTAGCCCGTCTGCTTACGAAATCATTTCCTGGGCGACAGAGCCCGGCGACGTCCTGCTGCTGCATCCGGGGGTGCTACACGGTGGCGGCGCGGTGGACGCCGCGTTTCCGGATCGCCACACGCTCGTGCTGCGCTTCTTCGGCGACGACGCGGTTTTCAGCCCGCTGCCGCAACCGAGCCTCTCGGGCTTCACGCCGGCTGGTGTGTTGTTCGTTGAAGAACTTGCCGCGTTGAGAGAAGGGGATCCGTTTCGCGCACCGTGTTTCCGTCAACTCATCTGACCAAAGGGGCCACCATCATGACAATGTCCACTACGCGGCAATCAATCATCCCGCCGCCGTTCCAGGCGTTCTACGACGCCTACCATTTCTCACCCGCGACCCGCGTGGGGGACACGATCTGGGTCTCCGGCCAGGTCGGCATCGGTCCGGATATGAAAGCCGGCGAAGGAATGTCGGCGCAGGCCCGTATCGCCTTCGAGTCCCTGAAGGCCGTGCTCGAGACGGCGGGCGCGAGCCTTTCCGATGTGGTGGAGCTGACCACGTTCCATACAGATCTGCGCGGCGAAATCGAGGCCTTTTCGGCGGTCAAGGACACCTACTTCCCGGCGTGCTTTCCCTCGTGGACGGCGGTTGGCGTAACACAACTGGCATTACCCGAGTTGTGCATCGAGATTCGGGCGGTGGCCGTGGCAGGGTGCGGCGAGGGTTGAGCGGTTTGGTCTCGATGCGTCAGGATTGAATCTGACACTTCGTATTGCGAATTAGATTGAAATCGGAAGGAGAGTCATGATGAGAAAGCACACTATTGGAGCCTTGTCGGCCATTGCGGCAGCCTTACTGCTCGTGGCCGGGGCCGCCGTTGCCGACGATCTCACGTCGGTAGGCGCGGAGCGCTCGGCCAGCAAGGACGGGCTCGTGCCGGCGTTTGCCGGCCGGGAAGCGACGCCGGCCGGTTGGGAGTGGGGCAAGATTCGCGGCGACTTCTGGAAGCACAAGAATGAAAAGCCCCTGTACACGATCGATGCATCGAACGTCGACAAATATGCCGACAAGCTTTCCCCTGGGCTGATCCAGCTCGTCAAGCAACTGAAGGGCTATCGAATGGACGTCTATCCGTCGCATCGCGAGTGCCAGTTGCCTGATTTTGCCGAGCAGAATTCGAAGGCAAATCTCACGACGGCGAAACTCGCTTCGGATGGCGAGACGGTGCAGGCCGCAGTGCTCCCCGGCGTGGCCTTCCCGCAGCCGAAGAACGGCGCCGAAGCGATCCTCAACTACGAGACGCGTTATCGCGGCGAGGGCGTCGAGTGGTCGCCGGTTGTCACGTCCATTGCCCCGCGCCCCGGCAGCAGTGACTGGATCGACGCAATCGGTCCCCAGTCGTTCTTTTTCCCGGCGGGCAAGGAAGGCAAGACCACACCGCAGGACGTCGACCAGTTCAACCTGGGCGCCTACTTCTCGGTCGATTCACCGGCTGCGCTGGCCGGACAGGCCTTCGTGCAGCGTCAGTATTTCGACAAGGATTCTGAGACGTACTACTACTTTCCGGGCCAGCGCCGCGTGAGGCGTATGCCGGCCTATACGCATGATGCACCGCTGATCGGCTTCGAGAATCAGTACCTGATCGACGAATCCAACATGTTCAACGGTTCCATCGACCGCTTCAACTGGAAGCTTGTGGGCAAGAAGGAAATGGTCGTTCCGTACGACGATTTCGGCATGTACAACTTCAAGGACAAGCTGCGTGACGTCGCCACGCCCAATGGCATCGCGTCCGACCATCGTCGATACGAGGTGCACCGCGTCTGGGTGGTCGAGGCGACGCTCAAGCCCACGGCACGTCACGTCGCGTCGAAGAAGGTTTTTTACCTGGACGAGGATAGCTGGCTAGCGCTTGTAGGCGAGGACTATGACGCGCAGGGCAAGCTCTGGAAGGTGCGCGAGAGCTATCCGATCCCGGTGTGGGAGCTGGGTGGCGCCTGCGATAACGAGCCGATGGCCCAGTATGACCTCAACAACGGACGCTACGTGTTCGACGCTTCGTCGATTGGCCAGGGCAAGGACCTTCACTGGTACGAGCAGGTCAGCGACCCGCGTTTCAAGACCGATTTCTTCACGGCGGAATCGTTGAGATCGGTGAGCGAGCGCTGAGGTTCGCGCAGGTGCAGGGGACCGACGCGCGCCGGTGGTGTGTGTCGGCATCGAGGGTGACGGCAGGGGAGACTCATGAAAACGAAGATCATCGGCAGATATGTTGCGGTATCGCTGGCCATGTTCGGAGCGGCAGCGTCGAGCGCGTACGGTTACGAGTTTACGACAGGAATCAACGATCTCACGGGCTCGTGGGTGACCAACCTGACGGCAGGCGCGGGTATCCGGACCAAAAGCCCGAGCTGCTCGCTCACAGGCGATCCGAACTCATTCGGTTGCGGGGCGGCCGCCAACGTCAACCAGTGGGGCGTGGGCGACGACGGCGACCTGAATTACCGCAAGGGGCAGCCCTTCAGCACCTACATCAGCGCGACGAGCGAACTGCTCTTCAAAATGCCGAGTGAAGGGCTCAAGTTCATGATCCGCGGCACCGGCATGTACGACTTCCTCGCCGGCGACACGAAGCGCACGCCACTCTCTAGCACCGCTGCCGCGCAGGTCGTCTACAACGCACAGTTGCTCGACCTGTGGGGGGAGAAAGACTTCACGATCAACGGGCAGAACGCACACGTGCGTCTCGGCAACCAGGTGATCAACTGGGGCGAGAGTATGTTCGCGCAGGGTGGCATCAACGCCACCAATTCGCTCGACGTGCAGAAGCTGCTGATTCCCGGTTCGCAATTGAAACAGGCGCTGCTGCCCGCGCCGATGATCAGTTTTGCTGCCGATCTTTCTCATGGCTTCAGCACTGAGGACTACTACCAGGTTCAGTGGAACGGAAATCGCTATCCGCCAGTGGGCTCGTACTGGTCCATCTCGAACAGCCTGGGCCGAGGAACGGACCCCTACACGGTTAGCACCACGAATCTGAATGTGGGTGGCCCTAGCGCCGGTACGATCGCGGGGGGCAGCAGCGGTAACCAGAATGTGCTCAACGGGATCAACTCCGGCCTTGTCAACGGCGCGTTTGCCGGTCCGCCCTTTAACGACATCGGCCTGCCTGTCAACTGGCAGGCGCCGTCGAAGTACAAGCCGCAGTTCGGCATGAAGTTCAACTATTCGCCGCGCTCCTTCGATGCGAACTTCGCAGTCTATTATGAAAACTACACCGACAAATCACCGGTACTCTCGTCGCTGGCGAACGGGACGCTGAACTGGTCGTATCTGCAGAACCGTCAGCTCTTCGGTGCCAGCGCGAACTTCGGCATCGGCAACTGGGCGATCGGCACCGAGCTCTCGTACCGGCCGCACGATGCCGTGGCGCTGTCGAGTTGCTATGGCGCGGGTGGCCCGCTCGACCTGAACACCAACGGCGTTGCTGGCGTGAATTGCCAGCAATGGGCAGACGAGAAGAAGTTCCAGTACGACATCAACGGACTGCTCGCGCTGACGCGTAGCGAGTACCCGTTCCTCAAGCTGCTCGGCGCGGACGAAGCCACGCTGACCTGGGAGCTCACCTGGATCTACTACCCCGGCCTGAGCACGCACGGCATCACGCGCACGGTCAACGGCCAGACCGTCACGCAGGTACCGCAGGCGGGCTACCTGCCGTGGCTGAACAACAACTCGGGCCTTGGCTACCCGATCGGCATGGCACAGGGCACCTCGAGTTCCGTGGGCGCGACCGTCGATTTCAACTGGACCTACGATGGCACGCTGATTCATGGCTGGCAGGTGACGCCAGGAGTGACCTTCGCCGATGGACTCTACGGCTATACGCCGACGCTCGGCGCGAACTACCTGCAGGGTGCGAAGTCGCTGAACCTCTACGTGCTGTTCAACCAGAATCCGACCGTCTGGCAGGCGGGCATCAATTACACGCTGTTCTGGGGCGGGCACAACACCGTGGGCAATCCCTACGCAGACCGCAACTTCGTCGGGATGTTCGTCACGCGGAACTTCTGATGGCCCGTTCCGTACGCCATTGAATCATCTGAAGGGAAAATGCCGTGTTAAATCGCCTGGTAAAAACGCTGGAGACGATGTTCTTCGGTCGCCGCATGGCCGTGCTTGTGAGCATCGGTCTGTTTACCGTCGTCATGGCGTTTTTCGCCGTGCAGCTGCACATGGACGCCGGCTTCGAAAAGCAGATGCCGATCGGCCACGAATACATCCAGACCTTCCAAAAGTACCGCGCCGACCTGCTCGGCGCGAACCGGATCACCGTGGTCGTGCGTGCACGCAAGGGCTCGATCTGGACTAACGAAGGGCTCACGCGCCTCTACAAAGTGACCCAGGCGGTGACGTATCTGCCGAACGTGGACCGCATTGGCGTGCAGTCGCTGTGGACGCCGAACGCCTACGTGAACGAGATCACCGACGAGGGCTTTCGTGCCGAGCCGATCATCTCCGGCACGATCACGCCCGATCAGCTCACGCCCGACGTCGTCGCGAAGATCCGCCGTGCGACGACCCTCGGCGGCTATATCGGCACGCTCGTTTCGCATAACGAAGACAGCGCCATGATTACTGCCGAGCTCAACGAGCGTGACCGGAACGGCAAGGTGCTCGATTACGTGGCGTTCAACCACCTGCTCGAAGCGCAGGTCCGCAAGCCATTCGAAGACGCCGGCTATGAAATCCAGATCATTGGCTTCGCCAAGCAGATCGGCGATATCGCCGATGGTGCAACGGCCGTGCTCGGCTTCTGCGGCGTCGCACTGCTGCTTACGGCGCTCGCGGTCTACTGGTACTGCCATTCGGCGCGCTTTACGGTGCTGCTGATTTCATGTTCGCTGACATCGCTCGTCTGGCAGTTCGGCACGCTGAAGCTGCTGGGCTTCGGACTGGATCCGCTCGCGGTATTGGTGCCGTTCCTGGTCTTTGCGATTGGCGTCTCACACGGCGTGCAGCAGGTCAATTTCATTGTGCGCGAGATTGCGCATGGCAACAGCTCGTTCGAGGCGGCGTGCCATAGCTTCAGTGGTCTGCTGATACCGGGTGTATTGGCACTGGTCACCGCATTCGTATCGTTCATCACGCTGCTGCTGATTCCGATTCCGATGGTGCGGGAGCTTGCCATCACGGCCTCGCTCGGTGTGGCCTACAAGATCGTGACGAACCTCGTGCTGCTGCCGGTCGCGGCGTCGTGCTTCAACTTCACGAAGAGCTATGCGGACAGCGCCCTCAAGCGCAGCGAACGCCGCTCGGCATGGCTGCACGGGCTCGCGCGCATCGCCCAGCCGAAGTATGCGGGTGTCACTGTGGCGCTCACGCTCGTGGTGTTCGCGCTGGCCGCCTGGCAAAGCCGCGACCGCGTGATCGGCACGCTTCAGCCGGGTGCGCCGGAGCTGCGGGCAGAGGCGCGTTTCAACCGTGACGCCACGTCGATCGCCTCGAGCTACGACATCGGCCTCGACTGGCTCACGGTCGCGATCGAGTCGGCGCAAAAGGGCTGCGATAACTCCGCAGTCGGCCTCTATGAGGACGACTTCGCGAGCGCGATTCGCACCGAGCCGGGAGTGGTGTCGGTTCAGTCGTATTCGGGCATGCTGCGCCGCTACAACCAGGGCTACAACGAAGATTATCCGAAGATGAATGTCGTGCCGATCGACCCCGAGAACTACGGCGCAGTGTCGGTGGACGTGGGGCGTGTGAAGGGTTTCATGAAGGCCGATTGCAGCATGACTGCGGTGCATCTGTTCCTCACCGACCACAAGGCTACGACGGTCAGCCGGATTCTGGACGACGTGAAGACGTATCGCGCAACGCATCCGTTCCCGGGTATTACGGTGCGTCTTGCGGCGGGCAATGCGGGCGTACTCGCCGCGACCAACGAGGAGGTGGCGGCCAGCGAGCTGCCGATGATGCTCTATGTCTACGCGGCGATCCTGATACTGGTGTTCCTCGCCTACCGCGACTGGCGCGCGATGCTGGCCTGCTGCCTGCCGCTTTCGGTGGCGACCTTCATTGGCTACTGGTTCATGAAGGAACTGCAGATCGGGCTCACCGTGGCCACGCTGCCCGTCATGGTGCTGGCGGTGGGCATTGGCGTGGACTATGCGTTCTATATCTACAACCGGCTGCAGGTGCATCTGGCGGGTGGACAAACCATTGTGAAGGCCGTGCAGCACGCGATGCTGGAAGTGGGCGTGGCGACGATCTTTACAGCGATCACGCTGGCGATCGGGGTAGCGACGTGGAGCTTCTCGGCGCTGAAGTTCCAGGCCGACATGGGCAAGCTGCTGGCGTTCATGTTCCTGGTGAACCTGCTGATGGCGATGACGGCGCTGCCGGCATTGGCCTCGGTGCTCGAGCGCTGGTTCCCGCGCCGCAAACCGGCGCGCGCGCCCGGACTCTTCAGTCACTGAACATGGGAGACGCAGTCATGATCAAAATGCTTGTTGCCTGTGCCGCGTTGTGTGCGAGTGCGGTGGTCTGGGCCTTGCCGCCGGGAACCGTAGCGGACTGGGCTACAAAACCCGCACATGCGTGGGCTGCGCCGGCGCACATGATGTTAATGGACGCGGCGCGCGCCGGTTCACGCATCGTCGCGGTAGGCGATCACGGTGTCATCATCCTTTCGGACGACGAAGGAAAGACGTGGCGCCAGGCGAACCAGGTGGTAGTTTCGGCAACACTCTCGTCAGTCACGTTTGCTGACGCGCAGCACGGCTGGGCGGTTGGCCAGTGGGGCGTGATTCTCGCGACGCGCGACGGCGGCGAGACCTGGCAGAAGCAGCGCATGGATCTCTCGGTGGACCAGCCGCTGTTCTCCGTGCTCTTCACTAATTCGCAGGACGGCATTGCAGTGGGCCTGTGGTCGCTGATGCTCGCCACGCACGACGGTGGCAAGACGTGGGAGAAGGTGACTTTGCCGAAGCCGCCGGGGGCTGGCCGAGCGGACCGCAACCTGTACCACATTTTTGCCGACCACCAGGGCGCGCTTTACATTGACTCGGAACAGGGCCTGGTGCTGAAGTCCACGGATGGCGGTGCGAACTGGACCTATCTGGCGACGGGCGGCAAGGGCACGCTGTGGACGGGCGTGGCGCTGCCCGACGGGCGCATCGTGGTGGGCGGGCTGCTGGGCAGCCTGTACCAGAGCAGCGACGGCGGGGCGACATGGGCGGCGCTGAGCGCGGGCACGAAGAGTTCGATCACCGATCTGGTGGCGACTCGAGACGGACTGATGGGCGTCGGGCTCGATGGCCTTGTGTTCCGGCAACACGAGGGCAGCACGTCGTTCGAGGTTCATCAACGCGACGATCGCGCGACGCTTACCGCTGCATTGATCGATGGCGCCGGCAAACCGGTGCTGTTTTCGCAGGACGGGGTGCTGACGGCCCCTTGAGACACGCCGTTCGCTACCTTGTTAGAACGTTCTCCTTAGTAGCTGGGAAGAAAGGGGAGAAACAATGAAACTGAATTGGGCATCGAAGATGGATCGGAAACGTAAGCCGGATACACAGACGCGGCGCCAGCTGCTTCGCTTTACGGCAATGGGCGCGGCGTCACTCGCGACCGGCGGCGTGTCGCTGGCACAGGCCGCCGCAACGACCGCGACGAAGCCCATGAACGGCGACATTCTGGACGTCGCAATCATCGGCGCGGGTCTTGCCGGATTGACCGCGGGCCGTGACCTCAAGCTGGCCGGATGCGATTCGTTCGTCGTGCTCGAGGCACGCAACCGCGTCGGTGGACGAACCTATAACCATGACCTCGGACACGGCGTCGTATCCGAAGCCGGAGGGCAGTGGATCGGTCCGGGCCAGACCGCGATCTTTGATCTGGCACGTCAACTCGAGATCGATACGTTTCCGAGCTGGTACACGGGGAAGACCGTCGTGATGGCGCAGGGCGCTACCGTGGCTCAGGATTTTCATGGCGGCACTGGGGGTGACGATACGATCGGCAACCGGCTTGCCGAACTGTCGCGCGGCGTGCCGTCCGGCGCGCCCTGGAAAGCACCGCATCTGGCGGAACTGGACAAGCTTTCTTACGGCGAGTGGCTGTTGCAGCAGGGCGTGAATTACGAGGACGGCTACTTTCTCGCATTAGCCGCGAAGCTGACCACGGGCGGTGCGCCAGCACAACTCGGTCTGCTGCACTACCTATCGATGATCAACAGTGCAAGCTGCAACTATACGCAACTCGAAGCGTTCAAGGGCGGCGCGCAGGAAACGCGCATCGTCGGCGGCTCGCAACGTCTGAGTATCAAGATGGCCAAACAACTCGGCGACAAGGTCAGGCTGTCCTCGCCGGTACGCAAGATCTCAGGGTGGGATCGCGAAGTGGTCGAACTGTATACCGATCAGGGCGTGGTCAGGGCGCGCCGCGTGATCTTGGCGATGAATCCTGCCCTGTGCAATCTGGTTGTTTTCGGTCCGCCGCTGCCCGGCGGGCGGGCGCAACTCCAGCAGAACTGGCCCACAAACGCCCCCATGCGCAAGACGGTCCACGTCTACGAAAAACCGTTCTGGCGCGACGCCGGTTACTGCGGAACGATCTTCCAGG
The DNA here is from genome assembly GCF_041321145.1 of Paraburkholderia sp. IW21. Taxonomy (NCBI): domain Bacteria; kingdom Pseudomonadati; phylum Pseudomonadota; class Betaproteobacteria; order Burkholderiales; family Burkholderiaceae; genus Paraburkholderia; species Paraburkholderia sp. IW21. The sequence goes on from NZ_JBGGWA010000013.1 coordinate 84,169, forward strand.
TCGGCGGCCCGGTTTTCATGGCGTACGACAACTCGCCCCCCGATGCGTCGCTCGGCGTGATCGCCGCGTTCGTCGCGCCGGGGATGTTGCCCAACGATCCCACGACGGCGGAAAGAACGCTTTCGGCCACGTTTGCGAAGGCATTCGGCGACCGCGCGCTGCATCCGACGCAATTCCACGACTACGACTGGGGCCGGGTCGATCCATGGACCCTGCATTGCATCAATCCCATGCCACCGGGCTTCTGGACGAAGTGGGGCAAGTATCTGCATCCCGAAGTGGGCCGCCTGATCTGGTCAGGGACCGAAACCGCCGACATCTGGGCCGGCGCGATGGATGGCGCCGTGCGTTCGGGTCACCGCGCAGCCTTGCAGGCGCTGGCCGGTTTCACTCAACGCGGCGAGGTGGCGTGAATGAAACGGGCATGGATCGTAAGCGCAGTCGTCGTGCTGGCAGGCGTCGTGGGTGTGGGAGCGCTCTACGGGCGCGAATACCTCGACGGCATGCATTTCGAAAAATCGATGAGCGAAATCGACAAGACGGAAGTGGGCAACGGCGGCCCCTGGCCGCAGCCGCAGGAGACCTGTGTCTTCTGCCACGGTGCGCACGGCCAGTCCGTCAACGCCTGGTATCCGGCGCTGTCCGGACAACCCGAGGCTTATCTCGTTGCCCAGTTGCACGCGTTTGCCGGAGGGCAGCGACCCAACCCCTACATGGGGGCGATTGCGAGGGGGCTTACGGACGAGCAGATCAAGTCGCTGGCTGCCTATTTCGCGCGGCAGACGCCGTCCCAAAGCGAAGCGGTGCACGCCCAGACAGCTCTCGAAAAGCAGGGCATGGCGCTCGTAGCGGCGAAAAGCTGCCAGGCCTGCCACGGGGCTTCGTTCATGGGCCAGGGTGCCGTGCCGCGCCTGGCAGGCCAGGGCGAAGCCTATCTTGCGACGCAGCTTGCTGCGTTCAAGGCGGGCGAACGTCGTGACCCGAGCGGCGCAATGAACGGGATGGCGGCCGCATTGTCCGGCGAAGACATCCACGCGGTAGCCAGCTACCTCGCGGGCCTGAGGCCTGGGGGCAGCCCCGCAGGCGTGCAATAGCCGCATTGGCGTAGCGCGGCAGGAATCGGGAAGAGACAGGAAATACCCTGTCTTTTTTAGCTTTACGCATTTGGTATCATGAACTATGTTTTGTATTGTGTTCTATCAAATTGGCGTGCATTATCGCAGTATCGTCCGACGGCGGGGTTCGCCAGCCGCCGAAGACAATCCGGGCATTTAGCCAACTCGACATTCGACCAATCAAGTTTCAGGAGACAAGCATGGCAAAGCATTCCGTCGTCGTTTATGGCGCAAGCGGTTATACCGGCATGTTGATCATGGACTGGCTCATCGACCAGGACATTCCCTTTACGGCGGTCGCACGTAATGCGAAGCGCACGCAGGACATGATGGCGCAGCGTGTCGTGCGCCTCGAATCGGCGAACTACGAAGTCATCGAAGCCGAGCACAGCGTGGATTCGCTCGTGAACGCCTTTCGCGGTGCAAAGGTCGTGTGCAACACGGTCGGGCCGTTCTTCAACTTCGGCCTCACCGCTGTGGAAGCGGCGCTCAAGGCTGGCTGCCACTACCTCGACACTACTGGCGAGCAGCACTTTATCCGCCAGGTTCGCGAGCAGTTTGGCGAGCAGTTCCGGCAGGCCGGGCTGCTGGTGTCGCCCTCGAATGCCTACATGTACACGTTCGCCGAAATCGCCGCCGAACTGGCACTCGAAACGCCCGGTATAGACGCGCTGGAGACGGCCACGCTCACGCGCGGCCCGCGCGGCGCCGGCGCTGGTGTGAGCGTGGGCTCCACTGCGACCATCTTTGAAGGCTATCGCCAGGAATCGTCCTATCTGTGGGAAAAGAAGCTGGTGCCGCATGACAGGCACGCTTCGTTCAACATCGCTTCTCCCGATTTCCTTCAGCCCGTGTTTGCTCTGCCGTGGGGCGGTACGTCGCTGCCGGTGTATTTCGAGCACGATCCGCGCGTGCGCAGCTGTATCTCGTGCGTGGGTTTCTACGACAACAACGCGATGCAGATGGTGCATGGACTCGGTCAGAAGTGGGATGCGGAATACGCGCACCTGCCGCGCGAGCAGCAGGACGCGGTGCTGAAGCAGCTTGTCGATTCCGTGACTCCGTCAATGCCACCGCGCGAGCGCACGTCGCTTCATCGCACTGTCGACTTCGCGATCGGCCGCGGTCAACTTGCAGCGGTACGCGCGACCCTGCACGGCATCACGCCGTACATCGCCACCGGAGCCATTCATGCCGCCGGCGTCGCCAAGCTTCTCGACGGCGACACCGCCAAGGTCGGGTTTGCATCCGGCTCGAAGGCTTTCGGGCATCGCTATCTGCTCGGGTTCCTCGAGCAGCGCGGGCTCGCGCGCGCGACCGTCGCTCAGCTGTAAGCGCCGCGAACGAGCAGATTGAGGACAGATTCAGGGAAACATGGGACATGGCAATCATTGACTTCTTCGATCGCGGTTGGCGCATCAACCCCAACGGCATCGCCTACATCCAGGACGAGCGCAGCTATTCGTTCGATGATGTGCACACGCTGTCGTGCCGCATCGCCAACGGGCTGCTTGCCACCGGCTTCGAAAAGGAAGCGAAGGCAGCGGTCTGGGCCGACAACGACGTCACGGCATGGACCTGCACGCTGGGGCTGTGGCGTGCGGGCGTGGTATGGATTCCGGTGAACGGGCGCAGCGCGCCGCAGGAGAACCAGTACCTCCTCGAGGCATTTGACTGCGAAGCGCTGTTCTTTCATCAGGCGTTCGCACCGGCGATCGAGGCGCTGCGTCCCAGCCTGCCGAAAGTCAGGCTCTGGATCTGTATCGATGCCGATCTGCCATGGGCACCGTCGCTCGAGAAGTGGAGCGCGGCGCAGCCCGCGTCCGAGCCGCGCGTCGATTACGACATGGACGACATCGTGACGCTTTCGGGCACGGGCGGAACGACCGGTTTGCCCAAGGGCGTGATGAACACGCATCGCGCGTTTCAGACCTACTTCGCGCAGTTCATGATGGCGTTTCCGTATGGCGTGGAGCGTCCCGTGAATCTCGCCGCGGCGCCCATGACCCATACCGCGGGGATGCTGTCGCTGCCTTGCACCGCGCGCGGCGGTACGGTGGTCGTGCTGCCGAAGCCGGAGCCGGCACGTCTTCTCGCGGCGATCGCGAGGCACCGGGTCACGGAGTTCTTCCTGCCGCCGACGGTGATCTACCGCCTGCTCGATATCCCCGGCATCGAGGACCAGGATTTTTCGTCGCTCAAGTGCTTTCTGCATGGCGCGGCGCCGATGTCGGTGGAGAAGCTCAAGCGCGCAATCGAGGTGTTCGGTCCGGTCATGGCGGGCGGCTACGGCCAGACGGAAGCCCCTGCGTCGATCTCCTATCTCACGCCGGCCGAGCACTTCGTGGACGGCAAGCTTGCGCCGCAAGAGCGTCTCTCCTCGGTTGGCCGCCCCAATCCGCTCGTGCGCGTCGAGATCATGAGCGATCGCGGCGAGATCCTGCCGCAAGGCGAAACCGGTGAAATCTGCGTGCGCGGCGACCTCGTGATGAAGGGTTACTACAAGGCGCCCGACAAGACAGCGGAGACAGTCGTGGACGGCTGGCTGCACACGGGCGATATCGGTCATCTGGACGCTGAAGGGTATCTGCATATCACTGACCGTAAGAAGGACATGATCATCAGTGGTGGTTTCAACGTCTATCCGAGCGAAGTCGAGCAGGTGATCTGGGCGCACCCAGCGGTGCAGGATTGCGCGGTGATCGGCGTGCCCGACGAAAAGTGGGGCGAGGCCGTGAAGGCGGTGGTGGAGCTCAACGCGGGTCAGAGCGTCAGTGCCGAAGAGCTCGTGGCGCTGTGCAAGGAGAAACTCGGCTCGGTCAAGGCACCGAAGAGCGTCGACTTCATCGCGGCACTGCCTCGCAGCACAGCCGGCAAGGTGCTGAAGAAGGATCTACGGGAGCAGTACTGGCAGGGTCAAGCCCGCCGGATCTGAGTCAGTCACATTGAGATAAAACACCATGAGCGACATTTACATCGCCGGCATTGCGATGACCGTGTTCGGCCGGCACTTCGAGCGCAGCATTGACGATCTCGCGGGCGAGGCGCTACGCGGAGCATTGAAGGATGCGGGTTGCGATGCCGGGGTGATCGGCGCGGCTTTCTATGCGGGTATCACCAACGGGCAGCTGCAAGGCCAGTTGTCGATTCCGGGGCAGGTCGTATTCAGCAAGATCGGGATTGAAGGCATCCCGGTCTACAACGTCGAAAACGCCTGCGCTTCGGGTAGCACCGCAGTGCATCTCGCAGGTCATGCCCTCAGGTCGGGTGCTTGCGATGTCGCGCTCGCGCTCGGCGCAGAGAAGATGAACGTCCCGGACAAAGCGAAATCATTTGCCCTGTTCGAAGCGGGCTGGGATGTGTCGCGCGTCGACGAGAACTTCGCCAGCCTGATGAAGCTCGGTGAAGGCATCGAGCCGCCGCCTGGATCGGAGTCCGATCGGCCCTATAGCCGCTTCATGTCGGTCTATGCCGCGCTGTGCCGGTATCACATGAAGACCTACGGCACCACGCAGCGCCAGATCGCGGCGGTTTCGTCGAAGAACCACCTGCATTCGGCGCACAACCCGTACTCGCAGTTTCGCCAGCCGTTCACGATCGACGAAGTGCTCGCAGCGCCGCCGATCACGTATCCGATCACGCTGCCCATGTGTGCGCCGGTTTCAGACGGTGCGGCCGCAGCGATCCTCTGCACCGAAGAGGGACTGCGGCGCATCGGCGCCGACCGCAAGCGTTGCATTCGCGTTGCGGCAAGCGTGATCCGCAGCTTCACTCATCGGGGTATCGACGAGCCGGAACAGAACATCGGCCGCCTCGCGGCGCTGCAGGCCTATGAACAGGCAGGCCTCGGCCCCGAGGACATGGATGTCGCCGAGGTGCACGATGCGTCGGCGATGGGAGAAATCATCCAGGCCGAAAACCTGCAACTGGTTCCGCCCGGCCTGGGCGGTCCTGCTGCAGAGCGCGGCGAGTTCACCCTCGGCGGGCGCATTCCCATCAACACGTCCGGTGGACTCGAATCGAAGGGGCATCCACTGGGCGCGACGGGAATCGGTCAACTCTACGAACTGGTGACGCAACTGCGTGGAGAAGCGGGCGCGCGTCAGGTACCCGGCGCGCGTCATGCGATTCAGGAGAACGGCGGTGGATTTCAGGGCATCGAAGAGGCGGCGCTTGCCGTCCACATTCTGAGCAAGACTTGATGGAGCAGGAATGAGCGAGACGACGGAAACACAGGTGGAACAACACGACGGTTCACGTTCGGGAGTGAGCCGCCGCACGTTCCTGAAGGGCGCAGCGGCGGCAGCCGTAGTCGCGCCGGCCGTGGCGGCTACGCAATGCTCGCGCGTCGAATCGGCTGGACCCGTGGAGGAGGCCAAATTGACTGCTGACATGGAGAAGTACCGCACACTTGGCGGCTGGGTGGAAAGACCAGACGACTTGCGGCCGGAACTAGTGGGCGATGTGAATGCGGATGTGGTCATCGTCGGCGCCGGTTTTGCCGGGCTTTCGGCTGCGCTGGAGCTGGTCAGGCACGGAGCGAAAGTGGTCGTGCTCGAGCGCGAGTTCGCCGGCTTTGGCGCGAGTGGACGCAACGCGGGCTATCTGGCCGGCGCGCTCGCGCTCGAATACGATCTTTTTCTCAAGAGCGTGGGTAACGAGAAAGGGAAGGAGATCGTCCGCTACTACGAGGACGCCGTTCCCTTCGTGGAGGGGAAGCTCAGAGAGTACGAGATCGACTGCGACTACAACCAGACTGGCATTATCCGTGCGGGCATTGATCCCGCACAAGAGGAGAAGGTGCGCGAGGACATGCGAACCGGCGCCGGGTTGGGCTTTCAGTCGGAGTTTCTCGACCAGGCCGAGATGCGTGCGCGTGGCATTCCGCCGGCGTTTTTATTCGGCAATTACGTGTCGCGCGGCGGCACGCTCCACCCCGGCAAATACGTGATGGGGCTCAGGCGCGCGGCGTTGCGAGCAGGCGTGAAGATCTACGAGAATACGCCGCTGCTGTCTTACACCGAGGGGCCGGTCATCAAGGTGCAAACCCCGCGCGGCAGCGCGAGCGCGCCGGCGCTGATGCTGGCCACCAACGCCTATACGCCGCAGCTCGGCCTGCTCGCGGACAAGGTTGTACCGCTACGGGTCTCGGCGATCGAGACCGAACCGCTCTCCGACACCCAGCGCAAGGCGTTGGGTTGGCCGCGACGCGAAGGCATCGTGACGGCACACTGGACCATGGAAAGCCACCGCCTGACCGTCAACAACACGCTCGTCGTGACGACGAAGCGAATCCATTATCCATACGGCTCAAAAACGCCGAACGTGCCCGACTATGAGTCGTATCGCGAACTGCGCACGGCTCTGCATGACCGCTTCCCGTCCCTCAAGGGCATCGCGCTGCGGGCATGCTGGAGTGGCTATATCAGCTTGGCCAATGATGCGCTGCCGGTTGTCGGAGCCACGGGGGCGCATCGGAACATCTTCTACAGTGCCGGGTGCTCCGGACATGGCGTGGCTGCCCAATCCATGGTGGGCAACATGATTGCCGGGCGGATTCGCGGGACCGAAAATCCGCTCCTTTCCGCGCTGGATCACAAGACGCCATCGACGCTGCCCGAGCCGTTGCGATGGTGTGTTATGAACGGGGCGCTGGGGGTGGTGAATGCGCTCGACGACCGCGTGAACAGCAACGCGCGCGCCGCGCAAGCGCTGCGGGCGTGACGCGCGTCAAGGTATGGGACGCTTCCGGCGAACAAGCCTCGACGAGGCCTAATTGGGGCACTGTGCGAGCGCCTCAGTGATCGGCTACCGCGGTTGAAGGAGATGAGGAGCGGGGATGACCGCTGCAGCATGTCCCCCGTGTAGATGGAGTTTCAGCCTGGTGTAAGATATAGTCATGTTTACCTAGGAAGCGGTTCGTGTGACCGCATTGCCTCTCCCCGGCGAGGCGTCTCACTCAAGGCGGAAAGCGATGACAGTGACAAAAGAGCCAAGCACCCGTAGGCGGCGCACGTCGAGCGCAGCACCTTCCACGGGAACCGCACCCGACGGCCTGCGGGCCCAGGGCGTACGTACGCGCAATGCCATCATTCGTGTCGCAAGGAAGCTCTTGCTCGAGAATGGTCCCATGGATTTCTCGCTGCGTGCCGTCGCGCTGAAAGCGGGAATCAGTGTCAGCAATCTCCAATACTACTTCCCGACGCGGCCTGACGTCGTACGGGCGGTGATGGCGCCGGTGATCGACACGTATATCGATGTTCTGAAACAGGCGCTCCAGAGCAACGCCTCGCCGCGTGCGACAATCGAAGCCATTCTCGATCAGTCAGTGCAGGACGCGAAGGACTCGAAGAACATACCACTGTGGTGGCATTTCTTTTCGTTTGCGTCTACCGACCCGGAGTGCGCGCAGATGCGGGACGAATGGTACGACACCTTGACGAACGAACTTGCCAAGCTCATTCGCGCCGCGAATCCGGAGCGTGGGGCGGCCGAGAGTACCCATATCGCTGTGCTGCTCATTTCGATGGTGGACGGCATGACCATCCATCTGGGCACCGCGCGCGGCAAGCGCGCGTACATGCGAGGGTTTGAGGCGATGTTCCTTGAGACCGCGCGTAACCTGGTATGGGGGAAGACGGTGGATGCCGAGACGGCCTAGCAGCCCCGGCACTCTGCCGGCGAAGAAAAAGGACGGGGGAATACCCTGTCTTTTTTTTTCACCTCCTGTTTTGTATTGTTACCTATGTTTGTTATGGTGATCTATTAATGAGGCGGCTGGGTTGCGGGGCAGTCCGGTCGACATATGTCCAGGAGAGGAGTACTGAAATGATTCGACTGCACAAGTCCGTGGGGTTGCCTCTGGCAGGCTTGACTGGTTTCGAAACGCCGATGGGGGAGGAGGAACGTGCGATCCAGGAGACGGTTCACCGTTTCGCACGCGACGTGCTGAAGCCCGTCGGTCGCGAACTGGACCGCATGACGCCGGAGGAAGTGATCGCGCCTGGGTCCCCGTACTGGGGCGCCATGATGGAGAGTGCAAAGCTGGGCCTCGATCCGCAACTGCTTGCGCAACTTCCGCCAGACATGGCGGTGCGCATCGAATCGCTGATCGGCGAAGAGCTCGGCTGGGGTGATGCGGGGCTTGCCGTTTCGATCGGCGTGGCGCCCGCTCCGTTGATGATGGCACAGTCGATCGGTAATCAGGAACTGATCGACATGTGCACCGGCAAGATTGGTTGCTGGATGAATACGCAGCCCGACCGCGGCACCGATGCCGCGATTCTCTACCGCGACGAGATCAGCGCGGGCGGCAAACAGCCGGTGGGTAATCTCACGGCAAAGGTGGGCGCAGACGAAATCGTCATCAACGGGCAGAGTTCCGCGTGGATCTCGAACGGCTCGGTCGCGCAGGTGGCGCTCGCATACATGGCGGCGGATTATGGCGATGGCTTCTATGGCAACGGGGAACGAAGTGCGTTCACGAACGGGATCGGCATGATCCTTCCGCTCGATCTGCCGGGTGTGTCGCGCGGCAAACCGCTCGACAAGATTGGTCAGCGCTCGCTGCCGCAGGGCGAGATCTACTTCGACAACGTGAGGGTGCCCAGGCGGTTCGCCATTGCGCTGCAGGATGATTATCTCGGCAATCTGGCCTCAACCTGGTCGTTCGCCGGCACGCACATGTGCCAGGTGTTCGTGGGCGTAGCCCGCGCTGCGTTCGAACTCGCGCTGGGTTATTGCCACGAGCGCAAGCAAGGCGGGGCGCTGTTGATCGATCACCAGATGACGCAACTGCGCGTGGGCGACATGTTGCGGCGGCTGGAGATGGCGCGTGCGATTGCGCGACGCAGCCTCGCATTCTCACGTCTGTCTCCAAAGAGCCATCCATACGCTACGGCACAGGCCAAGGTCAGCGTGACTGAAGAAGCGATGAAGATCACGCACGAGGCGTTCCAGCTCTTCGGCGGCAACGGTACCACCCGCGAATTCCCGATCGAGAAGCTGTTCCGCGATGTGCGCTCCGCACTGATCGAAGACGGCGAGAACTATCACCTTACGTTGCGTTTGGGCGTGCTGGCAGGGAAGCTCTATCAGAACGGGTGGACGAAAGAGTAACCAGCCCGTCGACGCCGATATATTGGCCCGGCGTTGGGGCTCCATGGTACCCGAATGAAGCTGTCGAATAGCGGCTACTGTGTGTGCAGTGCCGCTAATCTGGGTTCGAATCCGTTTGTCTATCAGGAGTACGACATGAAAGCTGCTGCGATATCGAACCGTTCGGCACTCGCGGTTGTGCTGACGTCCATCCCTGTTTCTGCTCACGCGAGCGGCGGCGGCATTCGCCCGCAGGAACAATCGACTCCGCAATTCGTGTCCGTTTCAAGTGGAGCGCCCGACGAGTCAAGTGCGCAGACCGATGCGGCTCGTGCGGACGGGCGCCCGGGCACGGAAGTCAGCCAGGCGCTGGGTAAGACCCGGGCACAAGTCCGGGCCGAGCTCCTGCAGGCCGGGGAGGAGGGCATGCTTCCGCCACGCTGGGTTGATTATCCGCCCAGTGCGTCAACGAGGGCGCGCAATCGGGAAAACTTTATCCGCGTGGAACAAGTGTGGAAGGCGAAAGCGATCATTCCGCCGACGAGCGTAAATAGCACAGATGGACTGAACGAGGAGCAGCAATGAAATTGGTGGTCGCTGTAAAGCGGGTCGTGGATGCCAACGTCAAGGTCAGCGTGAAATCCGATGGCACGGGTGTCGACATCGCCAACGTGAAGATGTCGATGAATCCGTTCGACGAGATCGCCGTGGAGGAAGCGGTGCGGTTGAAGGAGGCAGGCGTGGCCACTGAGGTGATCGCAGTTTCGTGTGGCGTTCCGCAGGCACAGGAAACGTTGCGTACTGCGCTCGCGATCGGCGCGGACCGTGCGGTGCTCGTGGAGTCCGCAGTTGAATTGCAGCCTTTGGCTGTCGCGAAGCTCCTGAAGGCGCTGGTCGACAAGGAACAGCCTGGCCTCGTGATCCTCGGCAAGCAGGCCATCGACGACGATTCGAACCAGACCGGCCAGATGCTCGCCGCGCTGGCGAACCTGCCGCAAGCGACGTTTGCCTCGAAGGTTGTGGTGGCCGACGGCAAGGCTACCGTGTCGCGTGAAGTGGACGGCGGCGCGGAAACGCTGTCGCTGACGCTGCCCGCGGTGGTCACGACGGACTTGCGCCTGAACGAGCCGCGCTACGTCACGCTGCCGAACATCATGAAGGCGAAGAAGAAGCCGCTCGAAACGCTCAAGCCGGAAGACCTGGGCGTGGACGTCACGCCGCGTCTGAAGACGCTGAAGGTTGCCGAGCCGCCCAAGCGCAGCGCAGGCGTGAAGGTGCCGGACGTGAAGACGCTGGTCGAGAAGCTGAAGACGGAAGCCAAGGTGCTGTAAGGAGCGAGACGAAAATGACGAATCTGGTGAATCTGGTAATAGCCGAACACGACAATCAGTCGATCAAGGCCGCGACGCTGAACACGGTCGCTGCAGCACAGAAAATTGGCGGCGACGTTCACGTGCTGGTCGCGGGCCACAACGCTCAGGCCGCAGCGGACGCAGCAGCGAAGATCGCCGGCGTTGCGAAGGTGCTGCTCGCCGACGCGCCGCAACTCGAACAGGGTCTTGCAGAGAACGTCGAAGCGACGGTGCTGAGCATCGCGCAGAACTACTCGCACATCCTGGCTGCGGCAACGGCAGCGGGCAGAAACGTCACGCCGCGCATTGCCGCGAAGCTCGACGTTGCACAGATCAGCGACATTACCGCCGTGGATGCGCCCGATACGTTCGAGCGTCCGATCTACGCCGGCAATGTGATCGCAACGGTTCAGTCGTCCGATCGGGTCAAGGTCATCACAGTCCGCACGACCGCTTTCGACGCCGTAGCAGCCGAAGGCGGCAGCGCAGCGGTCGAGAAACTCGAAGCGGCAACAGACAGCGGCCTCACGCAGTTCGTCGGCCGTGTAGTGACGAAGCTCGACCGTCCAGAACTCACGAGCGCGAAGATTATCGTCTCGGGTGGCCGGGGTCTGGGCAGCGGCGAGAACTACACGAAGGTTCTGGAGCCGCTGGCCGACAAGCTCAATGCCGCGCTCGGCGCCTCGCGCGCAGCAGTCGATGCTGGCTACGTGCCGAACGACTACCAGGTCGGTCAGACCGGCAAGATCGTCGCGCCGCAACTGTATGTGGCAGTCGGCATCTCGGGCGCAATCCAGCATCTGGCCGGCATGAAGGACTCGAAGGTCATCGTCGCGATCAACAAGGACGAAGAAGCACCGATCTTCAGCGTGGCCGACTACGGCCTGGTGGGCGACCTGTTTACTGTCGTGCCGGAACTGGCGTCGTCAATCTGAACGCAAACTTGGAGTTGCGGCTGTGATGTCCGGGCGGATGCCGGGCTAATCCCGCTCACTTGGGCGGATCGTCAGAATCCCTGCATGGCGCGGCGCTTTGGTACCCAGCCAGGCGTCGGGAAGTGGAATGTCGCGAGGCATCTTTTGAGATACAGGGGAATACCCTGCATTCTTTTCGATCTCTATATTGGTATATTGACCTATCTTTGTCTATATGTACTAATACGTGGTCGCTGAAACAGCGGATCGCGCGGTCTCGCGCCAGGGCGCGAATGATTCTTAAGGGATTTCAAAGAAGTTGCGCAGCACGGTGTATCGACCGGATATGGAGACTGGCGCCTGAGCGCAGCGGTTTCGGTCACCCGCTCAGAGCGGGAGCCTTCATCAAGTAGACAGAGGCACTATGGCAAAAAAATCTTCTCAAGACAGCGCTGCAAACCTGCAGCGCAGGCAATGGCTCAAATATGCCGGTGCCTCGGCAGCTGCCGTGGGTACGCTCGCCATGAGCACCCAACAGGCGTATGCCGCAGTCACCAAGGCCGCGCCAGGCGCGGACGGCATTCTCGACGTCGCTATCGTAGGAGCGGGGCTGGCCGGACTGACCGCCGCGCGCGACCTGCGCCACGCGGGCTGCGAGTCCTTTCTGGTTCTTGAGGCCCGGGATCGCGTGGGTGGGCGAACGTTCAACTACAACATCCCCGGCGGGTACGTTTCGGAAGTCGGCGGGCAATGGATCGGGCCCGGCCAGACCGCCGTTGCGGATCTCGCGCGCGAGCTGGGCGTCGGGACTTTCCCGACCTACTACGACGGGAGTACGGTCATTCTGGGCGGCAACGGCCGCGTGGCAATCGATCTGAAGGGCACGTTCGGCACTGACGAGGCGATTGGCGCCAAGCTCAGCAGACTCTCGCGCGACGTGCCTTGTGGCGCACCGTGGACGTCCCCGAAGGTCGCTGAACTGGACAAGCTCTCGGTCGGTGACTGGCTGGAAAAGCAGAATATCAAGCCTGAAGATCAGGTCGCATGGAATGGCAGCATCACGCTTTCGGGCGGCGCGGCGCCGGCGAAGATGGGGTTGCTGCACTTCCTTTCGATGGTCAATTCGGCGGATTGCGATTATTCGCAACTCGACAGCATCAAGCACAGCGCCCAGGAAACCCGCTTCATCGGCGGCTCGCAAATCCTCAGCATCAAGATGGCCCAGCAACTGGGCGATAAGGTCCGCCTGTCTTCTCCAGTCCGCCAGATTTCCGGATGGGACGGCGACGTCGTCACCCTGCATACCGACCATGAAGAAGTGCGGGCACGGACCGTCATCATGGCCATCCATCCGGCTTTGTGTCATCAGGTGCAGTTCGATCCGCCACTGCCGGAAAAGCGTGCGGCCCTGCAGCGCGCCTGGCCCGCGAATTCCCCGGCACGGAAGACGGCCATGGTCTATCGCCGTCCGTTCTGGCGCGACAAGGGCATGAACGGGAGCATCTTCCAGGTCAATGGCCCCATTCTCTGGGCCTACGACAATTCTCCGCCCGCCGGAGAGATCGGGGTCATCAACGCGTTCATTGAGAATGCGATGGTCCCGTCCGAGCGGGACGCGGCAATGGCCATGCATAAGCAGTTCTACGCGCAGGCATGGGGCGATGAAGCGCTGTCTCCCATCGCGTACCACGATCAGGACTGGGGACGGGTCGATCGCTGGACCCTGACCTGCGTTTCCGCCATTCCGCCCGGCTTCTGGAGCGCTCACGGCGAGGCGCTGCGCCCCTCGTGCGGCAAGCTGATCTGGTCGGGGACGGAGACTGCGAATATCTGGGCCGGCTACATGGATGGCGCCGTGCGCTCCGGCCATCAGGGCGCGCTTCAGGCGCTTAATGCGCTGCGCCGGGCGTAGGAGGGTAACGATGAAGAAAACACTATTGATTGGCATTCCTCTGGTTATTGCCATGATACTGGCCATTTTCGGCTCCGATCTGCTGGGTCTTTACCGGCTGCAGCGCTATCTCACGGCATCGACCACGGCTTACCTGGCTGACGGCGGCCCCTGGCCGCATGTGACCGACGTCTGCATGGGCTGCCACGGCGTCAAGGGCAATTCACTCCATCAGGGGTATCCGAGTCTCGCCGGGCAGCCGGCACCCTATCTGGAGACCCAGCTCCACAATTTCGCGAGTGAGGCGCGCCGTAATCCGAACATGGGGCCCCTCGCGATGACGATGAGCGATCCGCAGATCAAATCGCTGGCTGAATATTTTGCCAGTGTGACCCCGGTCGCGAATCACTACTTCAAGCCGGATGCGCAATTGCGCGAAAGGGGACAGCGTCTGGTGGCCGCGAGCAACTGTGTCGCCTGTCACGGTGCCCAATTGACGGGCCACGACCAGTTTCCGCGTTTGGCGGGGCAGGGATACGACTATCTGCTCGCGCAGTTCGACGAGTTCGCATCCGGCACTCGCAGCGAACCCACAGGCGTCATGAAAAACCTTGCGACAGGTTTTTCGCCCGAAGACCGCAAGGCTATTGCCACCTATCTGGCAAGCCTTGACCCGAAGAAAGATTGACCAATCAGATGCAACCGGAAGTTGGGAGTTTAGTCATGGACCTCAGATCTGCAATTCTTATGCTCTCCAGTGCCTTGCTGGCATTAAGCTCATTTTTCTACGGCTGGAAGGTCGTCAGGAAACGAAATTATCTTCTCGGCCTGGAGATGTGGATCGTCGGCACATCGGCGACGAACGCCATTGGATTTTTTGCTACCGGAAATGCCGTTTCCTATGAAGTAGCGCACTTCTTCGATGCATTTTCTCGAGGATTCGGCATACCCATCATCGCCGTCGCGGGTCTGATGGCGATTACGCATGGCTACAAGCCGTCGATTCGCCAGGACGTCGCGGTATTCGTCGTCGCGTTTGCGCTTACGTTCGCTCTCGTGGGAGCGGAATTCATCGCTGGGGTTTTGCCTTACTACTATCTGACGATGTGGATTCTGCTGTCGATCTATCTTGTGTACTTCATCAAAAGACTTCTGGAAATTGGCGAGATGCTCCGTGCGCTGGCCGTGGGGGTGGCTCTGGTAACTTCACTGGGCATTGCGGTCATTTACGATTTTTACAAAATACCGGGCGAAGAAACAAACGTCTTTTTCAACTTCTACACGCTTGCCTTGTGCTCGTGGGCCTACTTCATGCCGGCGATCTATTACGGCTATTGCGCTTTGGAGCGCGCCAAAAATGGCAGAGTCGTTCTGAACTCGCCCACGCCTTACCAAACCTGACGTTTCCCGGAGATCAATGATGAATCAACCCTCGCATAAGGTCATGCGCTTCACGGCCTGGAGCGCAATCATCGGCGGAATTCTGGCGTACGCGAATGTCGGCTTGTCATTCATGGTGACGGGCCCGGATGCGGATATGGTGCTGCACGGTGCAACGATGCTGGCGTTGCCGCCGGATACCCGCGACGTGTTTCGCTGGTGCATGGTTGCAGACATATTTGGGTTCTATCTGCCTTTCCTGGTCATTGGCGGATACTTTGTGCACGTATTTCGCGAAGAGCTGGGTGCGCTTGGCAACATGGTGGCGATGGCGGTCGTGCTGTACGTCATGGTTGGCGTGACCGGCGCTGTCATGCAGTTTGCGATCCTTCATCCGCTGGCCCATCTTTATGCGGGCGGCGACGATGCCACGAGAAACGGCGCGGCGGCAGTATGGACTGCGATAGCCAACGGGACGCAAAACGGTCTCTGGTGGATTGAGGGCCCACTCGTGCTCTTCTGGACGCCGATTGCCGCCAACGTGCTCAAGAAGGAGGGCTGGAAGGGATCGTTTCTGCTCAAGATCGTCGGCTGGGCTTTCGCGGTCTTCTTCCTGCTCGGCTTGTTTCCGGATCTCGACGCGTTTTCGAATGCCAGCGAGATGGTCGTCGTGCTGGTTCTGCCGCTATGGATGTTGTTGTTCGGCTGGCAGATGCTGCGCCGCGCGCGAGCAATGCCGGCCCGAATGCAAGGCGCTGGCGCATCCACCTAACGCAACTCTCAACTGTATCCCAACACGGGACTGAATATGACTACCCTGATCGTTAGCTACCCCAGCACAGAAGGCGGGATGTTTGACCGCGAGTACTACCTTTCGACTCATGCTCCACTTGTCCGCTCAGCATGGAGTGACTTTGGTCTGCAATCAGCCGAGGTCCTGTTCCCATCACTGGATCCGCAACCCTTCGCATGCGTAGCGATACTGCGTTTCAGCGATCAGGACGGGATCAATATGGCCCTTTCGTCGGCAAAGACCGCTGAGGTCGTTGGCGACGTGAAGAACTTCACCAATATCACACCGACGATGTTCTGCGCGGACGACTGGGCGATTACGCGGCTGGCGTGACTTCGCCATTGCCGTCAGTCTTGCAATCCTTGCGACATCCGATACCAGTGTGACGAATCAACTTGCCCTATGACATTACTGATTGGCATTCCTCTGGAACTTGCCACCGGAGAGCGGCGCGTAGCGACCGTACCCGAGGTGGTCGAGAAACTGATCAAGCTCGGGTTCATGGTGGCCGTGCAAAGCAGCGCAGGCGTCGCAGCGAACTTTGATGACGACGCCTACCGTGCGGCCGGTGCCGAGGTCATGGCATCGGCTTCCGAACTCTGGGCTTGCAGCGACATCATCCTCAAGGTTCGCGCTCCGAGCAGCGACGAAGTCGCGTCGATGCGCGAGGGCGGCATGCTGATTGGCTTTGTCTGGCCTGCCCAGAACCCCGAGCTGATGCAGCAACTGGCCGCGAAACGGGCCACGGTACTGGCCATCGACTCGCTGCCGCGCACGCTCTCTCGCGCGCAGAAGATGGACGCGCTCACCTCGATGGCCGGCATCAGCGGCTATCGCGCGGTGATCGAGGCCGCGCATGCGTTCGGCCGCTTCCTGAACGGGCAGATCACTGCCGCGGGCAAGGTGCCGCCCGCCAGGATCTTCATCGCCGGAGCGGGTGTAGCAGGCCTGGCTGCAATCGGCACCGCGGCCAATCTCGGCGCAATCGTCCGCGCCAACGACACGCGCGCCGAGGTGGCCTATCAGGTCAAGTCCCTGGGTGGCGAATTCGTCAAGGTGGACTACGAAGAGGAAGGCTCGGGCGGCGGCGGCTACGCCAGGGTCATGAGCGAGGGCTTCCAGCAGGCGCAGCGCGCGATGTACGCGCGGCAGGCAAAAGACGCGGACATCATCATCACCACCGCGCTGATTCCCGGCAAGCCGGCTCCGAAGCTCATCACGGCCGAAATGGTGCAGTCGATGAAGCCGGGCAGCGTCATCGTGGACATGGCAGCCGAGCAAGGCGGCAACTGCGAGCTTACCGTGCCCGGAGAAGCGGTGGTGCGCCACGGCGTGACCATCGTCGGCTACACCGATCTTGCTTCGCGTCTGGCGCGGCAGTCGTCCACGTTGTATGGCAACAACCTGCTGCGCGTGGTCGAGGAACTGTGCAAGACCAAGGACGGCACGATCAAGGTCGATTTCGATGACGACGCCATCCGCGGTCTCACGGTCATCAAGGAAGGCAGCATTACCTGGCCGCCGCCGCCGATCAGGCAGCCGGCCGTCGCACTCGCACCCCGGCCCGCCGCTGCTGCGGCGCCAGTCGCGCCGAAGAAGGGCCACGGCAGCAGCGAGCCGATGTCGGCGAAGTCGCTGGCCATCGCGTTCGGCATCGGGGCGCTAGCCTTCCTGATGGTGGGGCTGTACGCGCCGGCCACGTTCCTCTCGCACTTCACGGTGTTCGTACTGGCCTGTTTCATCGGCTACATGGTGATCTGGAACGTCACGCCGTCGCTGCACACGCCGCTGATGAGCGTGACCAACGCGATCTCGTCGATCATCGCCATCGGTGCGCTGGTGCAGGTCGCGCCGCCGCTGGGCGGCTCCGCGGCGGGCGACCGGCCATCAGGGCTGATCCTTGGTCTCGCGATGGGCGCGTTGGCACTTACGGCCGTCAACATGTTCGGCGGCTTCGCAGTGACGCGGCGCATGCTGGCGATGTTCCGCAAATAAGGGGACGACAACAATGACTTCCAACCTGACTACTGTCTCCTATATCGGCGCGGCGATTCTCTTCATCCTGAGCCTGGGCGGCCTCGCCAATCCCGAGACCGCGCGCCGCGGCAATCTGCTCGGCATGATCGGCATGCTCATCGCGGTGCTCGGCACGGTGCTCGGTCCGCGCGTGTCGGCCGAAGGCATTCCGTACGTTGTCGCTGCGCTGGTCGTTGGCGGTGCGGTCGGCCTGATCGCCGCGAAGAAGGTGCAGATGACGCAGATGCCCGAACTGGTCGCGCTGATGCATAGCCTGGTTGGCCTGGCGGCGTGCCTCGTGGGCTTCGCCAGCTACATCGATACGTCGGTGCAGTTCACCGGCGCCGAGAAGGCCATCCACGAAGTCGAGATTTACGTCGGCATCCTGATCGGTGCCGTGACGTTCGCGGGCTCGGTCATTGCCTTCGGCAAGCTGTCGGGCAAGATCGGCGGCAAGCCGATGCTGCTGCCGGCGCGCCACAGGCTGAACCTGGCCGCGCTGCTGATCGTGATCTATTACGGTCGCGCGTTCCTGCATGCAGAGACGATTCAGGACGGCATGATGCCGCTCGTCGTGATGACGGTGATCTCGCTGCTGTTCGGTGTGCACATGGTGATGGCGATCGGCGGCGCGGACATGCCCGTGGTGGTGTCGATGCTCAACAGTTACTCGGGCTGGGCGGCGGCGGCCACCGGCTTCATGCTCGGTAACGACTTGCTGATCGTGATCGGCGCACTGGTGGGCTCGTCGGGCGCGATCCTCTCGTACATCATGTGCCGCGCGATGAACCGCAACTTCATCAGCGTGATTGCCGGCGGCTTCGGCAGCGGCGCGGGTGTGCCCGCAACTGCGGGCGGCGCGGGCGCGCAGCCGGCCGGCGAGGCGGTGGCGGTGAGCGCCGCCGAAACCGCCGAGCTGCTGCGCGACGCGAAGCGCGTGATCATCGTGCCCGGCTATGGCATGGCCGTGGCGCAGGCCCAGCACACGGTCTTCGAACTCACGAAGGTGCTGCGAGAAAAGGGCGTCGACGTGCGCTTCGCGATCCACCCGGTGGCGGGGCGCATGCCGGGCCACATGAACGTGCTGTTAGCCGAAGCGAAGGTGCCGTACGACATCGTGCTCGAGATGGACGAGATCAACACGGATTTCCCAGAGGCGGACGTGTCGATGGTCATCGGCGCGAACGACATCGTGAACCCGGCGGCGCAGGAGGACCCTGCCAGTCCCATTGCAGGCATGCCGGTGCTTGAAGTCTGGAAGGCGAAGACGTCGATCGTGATGAAGCGCAGTATGGCCTCAGGATATGCTGGTGTGGATAACCCGCTCTTCTACAAAAACAACAACCGCATGCTCTTTGGCGATGCCAAAACCATGTTGAGTGAGGTTTTTGGCGCGCTGAAGGCTTGACCACGGCCATCCATTCTCAATATCCCCGTGGCCCGCTCGCACGCCATTTCACAATACAGGGAGTATTTGCATGAAGAAGTCCCGTCGCACTTTTATGATCACGATCGCATGTGTTGCATCTGGGGTAGCGTTGTCTCGCGTTGCCTTTGCCGATGAGGCCAGGGTGTCCGAAGCCGATTCGACGTCGCTCGCGCTTGCTTACAAGGCGGACGCGACCAAGGTCGACAAGGCGAAGTATGCGAAGTACGCAGCGGGTCAGGCCTGCAGTAACTGCACGTTCTATCAAGGCAAATCGAACGATGCGTTCGCTCCGTGCCCTATGTTCGGCGGCAAGCAGGTCGCGGCAAGGGTTGGTGTAGTGCCTATAACAAAAAAGCTTGATGGCTCATAGGCGACATGGACACGGAAAACGTGTCTGCAGCACGTCATAGCGTGCCCCGCGCGCAATTGGTCAGCGCGGGCGAGCCGCTGGTATCACGCTAACTGGGTGAACGCTGTTGGCGCTAGCATCGGATAGCCAGGATGTCGGTCGCCAAGGTAATAACTCCGCCGGGTATCCAAAATTAATGGACTGGTTCAATGAGGGCATTCACGGGCACGATCCGATTCAAGATCATGCTGACGCTCGGCGCATGTGTCGCGCTGATGGTGTCTATTGGTTTGCTGGGCCTTCGCGGTCTCGCCAGGCTCAGCGCAGGTATGGGCAGCATGTATTCGGTGAGCACGGTGCCGATCGAGGATCTTGCGGCGGTACAGGCGGCCGCTCTGAAGATTCGCCTTCAGATGCGTTACATCCAGGCGCTGCATGGCCAGGACAACGCTGCAGAGCTCGTTGCAAGCATCGGCGAAGAACAGAAAAAGCTCGATCGGGCCTGGCATGACTATTATCCAGCGAAGATCGCCACGCCCGATGAGCGCCATATGGCTGATCGGGTGGCGAAGGAGCTTGCGGTCTTCCGGACACAGTCGGACGACGTTGTCTCGGTGCTGCGCGCCGGAAATCTGGACATGGCGGCATTCACGATAGATGAACTCACCCAGACCGGC
The DNA here is from genome assembly GCF_041321145.1 of Paraburkholderia sp. IW21. Classification (NCBI taxonomy): domain Bacteria; kingdom Pseudomonadati; phylum Pseudomonadota; class Betaproteobacteria; order Burkholderiales; family Burkholderiaceae; genus Paraburkholderia; species Paraburkholderia sp. IW21. The sequence goes on from NZ_JBGGWA010000013.1 coordinate 104,182, forward strand.
GATGCGGTGTCCGACGCGATCGGTCGCGACGTTGCGTTGAGCGCGACGCAGGCGCGGCAACTGGCCGAACGGGGCAATGCAACGTTCAACGCATTGCGATGGACGGTGCTCGGCGCAATCGGTCTGGGTATAGCAGCGGCCTGTGCCGCGTCCGCGTGGCTGATGTGGGCGATTACAAGTCCCTTGAAGGCCGCGCTTGGCGTAGCCCGGCGAATCGCCGAAGGCAGGCTGGGCGACGCCGAGGGGATAAGCTTGCACGGCGAGTTCGGGCAATTGCTCCGGGCGCTTCGGGCGATGGACGGACATCTCGCGAGGACCGTCCAGACGATCAAGGTATCAAGCGACGCAATTCTGAACGCATCCAGCGAGATAGCCGACGGGAGTACCTACCTCTCGGCAGGCGTGCGGCGGCAAGCTGCGTCGCTCGAAGAAACGGCGGCGAGCATGGACGAGCTCATCCTGTCAGTTCGACGCAACTCTGATCATGTGCGGCAGGCCGCTGAGTTTGCGAACGCGACGTCGCTCGCGGCCGATACCAGTATGGCCGCAGTCGACCGGATGAGAGGCACGATGGACAACATTTCTGCAAGCTCGGCAAAGATCGTGGAGATTACCGCACTCATCGAAGGAGTCGCTTTTCAGACCAACATTCTGGCGCTGAACGCGGCTGTCGAGGCTGCCCGCGCAGGCGAGCACGGGCGGGGTTTCGCGGTTGTCGCCGAAGAAGTCCGCAACCTCGCGCATCGCGCCGCTATCGCAGCGAAGGAGATCAAGGTTCTGGTCCGGATCTCGGCAGAGGCGATTTCCGGGGGGGCCGTGCACGCGGACCACGTCGTGCAGGCCATGGCGGACGTTCGGGCGGCGATCAAGCGCGTGGTTGAGATCAACGACAACATTTTCGACGCTTCAGAAGAACAGCGCGGGGGAATCGGCCAGGTCAACGAGGCAGTGAGCCGCATGGTCCAGACAATTCGCAAGAATGCGTCGGTAGTTCAACAAGCGGCGGAAGCGGCGACCTCGCTAAACGAGCAGGTGGCCGCCCAGCGGCGCGCCATTGCCGTGTTCGAGGTCCATTCGCAAACCAATCCGTCATCGGCCTGATCCGCCTCTGCCAGCATGTACCCTTCAGGTCCTGCGAACGGACAGCGGGCGCTCGTCTACCTGATCAACAAGGTCGATGCGCGCAGCCACCCGGAGCTCACTTGTGTCGGCCAGTGTGTTGCTACGCATCGGCTGGCGTGGTCCCATCCCGGGTGCATCGGTAGCCAGGAGGCGCTTCACCCACTCACGGGCGCGACACGACTTGCGATATAGGCGTGGACAGACCCTCGATTGACGGGACTGCAATCTGGCGGTTAGGCTCAAACCATGCGTTCGTCCAAAGTCGATTTAAATCTCTTCGTCGTTTTTGAAGCCGTCTATCGAACACGCAACCTCACGCGCGCGGCGGAACTGCTTTTCATCACGCAGCCCGCCGTGAGCAACGCGCTCGCGCGCATGCGCAAGGCATTCGACGATCCCTTGTTCGTGAGCACGCCAACGGGCATGATGCCCACGCCGGTTTCCGAGAACATCATTGGCCAGGTGCGCGAGGCGCTTCAATTGCTCGATTCGAGCACCCATGCCGGCGAGCGTTTCGATCCGGCCTCGTCGCAGCGGACCTTTCGGCTCAGCATGAACGATCTGACCGAGGCATTGCTGCTGCCCGCGCTCGAAGAGGTGCTGCAGCGCCTCGCGCCGGGCATTCGCATCGAAAGCTACTTCACGACGCGTCGCGACGTGCCCGAAGCGCTCGCGAGCGGCGCGGTCCATCTTGCGATCGACGCGCCTCTCATCGACGACCCGTACCTCGAGCAGGAACCGCTGGGCCGCGACCGTTACGCGTGCATGGTGCGCAACGAGCATCCGTTTGCGAAGAAGAAACTCACGACTGACGACTATCTGCGCTTTGGCCATATTCATGTGTCCAGCCGCCGCCAGGGGCCCGGTCTCGTCGATACGGAACTCAACAAGCTCGGCCTGCGCCGCACCATTCAGACGCGCGTTCAGCACTATCTCGTCGCGCCCTTGATCGCGATGCGCACCGATCTCGTCCTCACCGCGCCGCTCATGCTGCTCAAGCGCTATGACGCGCGCATTCTGGCGCTGCCCTTCGATATTCCCGATCTCGAGACACATGGGTACTGGCACCGCAGCGTGACGGCGGATCCGGCGCATCGCTGGCTGCGCGAGCAGATCGGGCGCCTCATGCGCAAGCAGCGGCAATAGCCGAGGTGTCACGAATCGTTATGGCGGAGTATCACGAGAATAAATTTCCTGAATACTCGGCGACCCAGTATTGTTTCAGTCATGTTCAGACGAGGTTGGCATGGCGGAACTCTATCTGGTACGGCACGGGCAAGCATCATTCGGCGCTAAAAACTACGACGAGCTTTCATCTTCAGGCGGCGCCCAGGCGCGTTGGCTCGGCGAATACTGCGCGCAATCAAGCCTGACATTCGATCGCGTCGTGACCGGCACGATGCGCCGGCACGCGCAAACCGCCGACGCCTTGCTCACCGCAATGGGCGGCGCGCCCGTGAAGATCGTGCAAGACGCGGATCTGAACGAGTACGATTTTCACGCGCTCTTTTCCGCGCTCGGCGAGAGCGGCCTGGCGCCCGGCCTTCTGGCCGAAGGCTCGATGAGGCACTTCTACAAGCGACTCAGGCAGGCCCTGCAGCTTTGGTCCGAGGATAAGCTGCCAGGGTGCGTTCCTGAGACGTGGGGGCAGTTCCAGGCGCGTGTGGGGCGTGCCCGTCTCGCCATTCAGCGTTCGGGCGGCAAGCGCGTGCTGGTGGTGAGTTCGGGCGGCCCGATTGCCGTCTTCACGCAGCAGATTCTGCAAGCGACTGCGGCTGCCGCCATCGCGCTCAACATGCAGATCCGTAACAGCAGCGTGAGCCAGTACGTCTTCAACGACAGCGCGATGTCGCTGGTCACCTTCAACACCTTGCCGCATCTCGAACAGGCCGAGCGGCGCGAACTGGTCACCTATGGCTGATTCAAATCCGGATTCCCGCTCCATGATGAATGCAAGTCTTCAGTTCGATGCCGATGCACTCGCGCGCTATCTTCGCGCGCACGTGCCTGGTTTTCAGGGACCCATGGCCGTCGAGAAGTTCGCCGGCGGACAGTCGAACCCCACGTTTCTTCTCGAAGCGCAAAACGGCCGTTATGTGCTGCGGCGTCAGCCGCCAGGCGAGCTGCTTAAATCCGCGCACGCCGTGGACCGCGAATTCCGCGTGCTGAGCGCGCTCGGCGACACTCCCGTTCCCGTTGCGCGGGCCTTGCACCTCTGCGAGGACCGCGAGGTGATCGGCAGCCTGTTCTACGTGATGAGCTACGAAGAAGGCGAAATCTACTGGGACCCATCGTTGCCCACGTTGCGCGCTGGAGAACGCGGCGCGATCTATGAAGCGCTGATCGGCACGATGGCGGCCCTGCACGATGTGGATGTCGATGCGGTTGGCCTTGCGGACTACGGTCGCGCGGGGAACTACTTCGCGCGCCAGATCGACGTATGGACCAAACAATATCGCGCCGCGCAGACTGATCAACTCGATGCCATGGAAGCGCTGATCGACTGGCTGCCGGCTCACTGTCCATCCGAGGCGGGCAAGCCTTCGCTCGTGCACGGCGACTTCCGCATCGACAACCTGATCTTTTATCGCGGCGCGCCGAAAGTTCGCGCGGTGCTCGACTGGGAACTCTCCACGCTCGGCAATCCGCTCGCTGACCTCGCGTACTTCTGCATGTGCCTGCGGCTTCCGCCCAAAGGCCAGATCGGCGGTCTCGCGGGGCTGGACCGGGCAGCGATTGGCGTGCCGGACGAGGCTGCGATCGTCGAGCAGTATTGCACTCTGCGGGGCATTGCATCGATCGAGCACTGGAATTTTTACCTTGCGTTCAGCTTCTTCCGGCTCGCCGCCATCGCGCAGGGCGTGAAAAAGCGTGCGCTGGGCGGCAACGCATCGAATGAGAAGGCGCGCCAGGTCGGCGAAATGGCCGGTGCGCTGGCGAAGATGGGCGTCGACGTCATCTGACAGCTGAGGTTCGGCGCGGACACATGGAATATGAGGGGACAGTTGTGGCTACTAATTTATTCGATCTGCACGACAAGATTGCTCTGGTCACGGGCGCAAGCCGCGGCATTGGCGAAGAAATCGCGAAGCTGCTCGCAGAGCAGGGCGCCCATGTGATCGTTTCGAGCCGCAAGCTCGATGACTGCGAGAGCGTGGCGCGCGGGATCAGGGAAGCGGGAGGGAGCGCCGAGGCGTATCCGTGCCACGTGGGGCGTCTCGACGACATTCAAGGCGTGTTCCAGCACATCCGCTCGAAACATGGCCGGCTGGACATCCTCGTGAACAACGCGGCGGCGAATCCGTATTTCGGCCACATTCTCGACACCGATCTTTCGTCGTTCGAAAAGACGGTGGAGGTCAACTTGCGTGGCTACTTCTTTATGTCGGTCGAGGCGGGCAAGCTGATGCGCGAGCACAGCGGCGGCGCAATCGTCAACACGGCTTCCGTCAATGCGCTGCAACCCGGCGACAAGCAGGGCATCTATTCGATCACAAAGGCGGCCGTGGTCAACATGACGCGCGCATTCGCCAAGGAGTGCGGGCCGCTTGGCATTCGCGTGAATGCGTTGCTGCCGGGCCTCACCAGGACCAAATTCTCCGGCGCCCTGTTCGCAGATCAGGCGATGTACGAAAGCTGGATGACGAAGATCCCGCTGCGCCGCCACGCGGAGCCTCGCGAGATGGCCGGCACCGTGCTGTATCTCGTCTCCGATGCGGCGAGCTACACCAACGGCGAGTGCATCGTCGTCGACGGCGGGCTGACGATCTGATCAGTGAGCGGCGCGCACTGACGCTCGCGCCGCACGACATTCACCAGGATTGAAGGAAGAACAAAATGGACTTTGCCTATAGCCCGAAAGTCGAAGCGCTGCGCACGCAGGTGCGTGCGTTTATGGACACGCATATCGTGCCGCGCATTCAGCAGTGGCACGAAGAAGTGAATGCAGGACAGTATCCCGTTTCGTTCATGGAGGAACTGAAGGAGAAGGCGCGCGCGGAAGGTCTCTGGAACCTGTTCCTGCCGCATCTACGCGAAGACGAGCCGGGCACGCGGCTCACGAATCTCGAATACGCGCCGCTTGCCGAGATCATGGGACGCGTTTCGTGGGCTTCCGAAGTATTCAACTGCAACGCGCCGGACACGGGCAACATGGAGCTGCTCCATATGTTCGCGACGCCCGCGCAACGCAAGAAGTGGTTGGAGCCGCTCCTCGACGGCAAGATCCGTTCGGCGTTTGCGATGACGGAACCCGCAGTCGCCTCTTCGGATGCGACCAACATCACTACGTCGATTCGCCTCGATGGCAACGACTATGTGATCGATGGCAGCAAGTGGTTCATCACGAACGCCGCGCATCCGAATTGCCAGCTGTTCATCGTCATGGGCAAAACGGATCCGGACGCACCCACGCACCGTCAGCAAAGCATGATTCTCGTGCCGCGCGACACGCCGGGCGTGAAAATAGTCCGCAATATCACGGTGGTCAATCACACGGCGCCGGAAGGCCACTGCGAGATCGAATTCAAGGGCGTGCGTGTGCCGCGCTCGAATCTGCTCGGCGAAGAAGGCAGCGGTTTTGCGCTCGCGCAGGCGCGCCTGGGACCGGGTCGTATTCACCATTGCATGCGCTCGGTCGGCGCCGCCGAACTGGCGCTCGAACTGATGATCGAACGCGCGCAGGCGCGCACGGCGTTTGGCAAGAAGCTCTATGAGCACGGCTCGGTTGGCGAGTGGATCGCGAAGTCGCGCATCGAAATCGATCAGGCCCGACTCTTCGTACTGAAGGCCGCCTGGATGATCGACAACGTGGGCGCGAAGGAAGCGCGCAAGGAAATCGCCATGATCAAGGCGCTCGGGCCGAACGTGCACACCGCCGTGTGCGAGCGGGCAATCCAGACTTTCGGCGCGATGGGCCTGAGCCCCGACACGCCGCTCGCAGACAGCTGGACGTGGGGGCGCGCATTGAAGTTTGCCGATGGCCCGGACGAGGTGCATCTGCAGAGCATTGCGCGCATGGAGATCAAGGCGCGGCCTTATGAACCGGGCCACGAGAGTGCCTACCTGACGCGCTAGCAAGACGTCTTAGGATTGTCTTTGGACTCATTTAGGAGCTGTCGCGTCTTTCCGAAGGCTGCGCGACGAGACCTCTCCGAGGTTGCCTCCTGCCGATCGAGCGGTTTTCTTGCCTTTGGGAAATAGTACCTCTAGAGTTGGAGCGGGTGACGACAGCAAGTTAAAACATTCGCTTATCATTCCCATTGCACCGACGCTTTCTGGAAGTCGGGCCGGAAGCTTGCAAGTCGATGGCGTTCCGTGCCGCTCAAGTACAATGCGAGCGGTTTGGTTTACGGGGACGCGATGACCGGCTTACATTCACGTTCCGCCCAGCGCGGGCGCGCACTGCCGTCGCCGGGCGCCACGGTGCCGATCTCGCTCGTCAACGGTTTTCTATCGAGCGCGGGCGTGGGGCGCGATGTGATCGAAGGCTATCTGTACGAAGCCGGCATTGCAATCGAGTTGCTCGGCGAGCCGCATTCGCGCGTGACGGAAGAGCAATTCTCGACGCTGTACCGCACGCTCGCGATTGACCTCGACGACGAGATGCCCGGCATCTTCTCGCGCCCGCTGCGCGGCGGCACGCTCAAGTACCTGTGCCTGAGCCTCCTCGATGCGCGCAACCTCAAAACGGCGCTGCATCGCTTCGGGCAGTTCTTCCATATCCTGCTCGACGACTTCTTCGTCGAATCGAGGAACGACGGTCTCATCGTGCAGGTAATGCTGCGGCCGGATGCGGCGGTGGGCCCAATCAGCCCGCTCGGCCAGGAGCTGATGCTCAAGCTCGTTCACGGCGTGTGTTCGTGGCTGATCGGGCAGAAAATCCCGCTGCTGCAGATCGAGCTTGCGTGCCCGCTACCGCGCCATGCGGTCGATCACGTGTACTTCTTCACCGGGTCCGTGAAGTTCGACTGCGAGTGCACGCTTCTGCGCTTCAGCGCGGACTATCTCGACGCGCCAATCCGGCAGAGCAAGCGCAACCTGCGGAAGTTCCTCGCGCGCGCGCCAGGCGACTGGATCTTTGAATCATTCAGTGAACAGCTCGTGTGCCATCGCGTGCGGCAGTACCTGTCGGCGGCTCTGCCCGACCTGCCCGTAATCGATCTGGCGGCCGAGCATCTGCATTGCTCCGTACGCACCTTGAGCCGCCACCTAGCCGCCGAGGGCACGACGTTCCAGGTGCTCAAGGATGAACTGCGGCGAGATATCGCAATCCAGCGGCTCACCGACACGCCCGACACGATCGCGGCGATCGGCGCCGACGTCGGCTTCGACGATCCGAGCGCGTTCCATCGCGCGTTCCGGCATTGGACAGGCAGCACGCCGGGGACTTACCGGCGGCGTGCATAGCGCGCGGAGCAGGTGCAGCCGTTTTTCCGACGCTGGATCACCTGGCCGACTCACTTCGCCTGCTCCCACGCCCGGCTCCCCTATGCGGCCCATAACCGGCTCGCCTTGCCGGACGCTCCGCCAACTGTCACCACCGCTTCGGCCCCACCGGTCGGCACAACGATGCGCTTGTCTTTTCGCAGAGACCGGACTCGGGGAAACCCGACGCGGCCGGCTGCCTTCAGCATCGCCGGTGCATCGCGTGGCCGGTTTTGTCACCATGAGGGCCGGAAATGACAATGGGAGTTCGTCACTGCGGCGGTAGCATGCGTCACAACGTCTCCTGGATCTGGCCGGTTTTGCCGTATCGGGCCTTGAGACGCACCTCATTCACCGCCTGACTGGAACATCGACCATGAGCTATACCGCCCCCGTCAAGGACATGCTGTTCGTGCTTAGGGAACTCGCGGGCATCGACACCGTTGCGCAGCTTCCGGGCTTCGAGGATGCCGGTTACGACACCGCGCATGCCGTGCTCGATGAGTCGGCGAAATTTTGCGGCGAGGTGCTGGCGCCGCTGAACGTCGAAGGCGACCGCAATCCGAGCAGCTGGAAGGACGGCATCGTGACCTCTACGCCGGGCTTCAAGGAAGCGTTCCATAAGTTCGTCGAGGGCGGCTGGCAGGGGCTGCAGCATCCGGCCGAGTACGACGGTCAGGGGTTGCCGAAGCTGATTGCGGCGCCGTGCATCGAAATGCTGAACGCATCGAACCTGTCGTTCGCGCTGTGTCCGCTGTTGACCGACGGCGCGATCGAGGCGCTGTTGACGGCCGGCACCGACGAGCAGAAGCAGCGCTACGTGCCGAAGCTGATCTCGGGCAAATGGACCGGCACGATGAACCTGACCGAGCCGCAGGCGGGCTCCGATCTGGCGCTGGTGCGCTCGCGCGCCGAGCCGCAGGGCGACGGCACGTACAAGATGTTCGGCACGAAGATCTTCATCACGTGGGGCGAGCACGACATGGCGGACAACATCGTCCACCTGGTGCTGGCGCGCACGCCGAACGCGCCGGAAGGCGTGAAGGGCATCTCGCTGTTCATCGTGCCCAAGTTTCTCGTCAACGACGACGGTTCGCTTGGCGCGCGCAACGACGTGCACTGCGTGTCGATCGAGCACAAGCTCGGGATCAAGGCGAGCCCGACGGCGGTGCTGCAATACGGCGACCACGGCGGCGCGATCGGTCATCTGATCGGCGAGGAAAATCGCGGCCTCGAATACATGTTCATCATGATGAACGCGGCGCGCTTCGGGGTCGGGATCCAGGGGATCGGCGTGGCCGACCGCGCATACCAGAAGGCGGCGGAATTCGCGAAGGAACGCGTGCAGAGCCGCCCGGTCGATGGGTCGGCGAAGCAGTCGGTGCCGATCATCCATCACCCGGACGTGCGCCGGATGCTCGGCACGATGCGTGCGCTGACCGAAGGCGCGCGGGCGCTGGCCTACGTGGCAGCCGCGCACAGCGACATTGCCCACCGCCATCCGGACGAGGCGACGCGGGCGCGTCATCAGGCAATCTACGAGTATGTGGTCCCGGTCGTGAAGGGCTGGAGCACGGAGATGGTGAACGACGTCACGAGCCTGGGCGTGCAGGTGCATGGCGGGATGGGCTTTATCGAGGAAACCGGCGCCGCGCAGTACTACCGCGATGCGCGGATCCTGGCAATCTACGAAGGGACCACGGCGATCCAGGCGAACGACCTGGTCGGGCGCAAGACGGTGCGCGACGGCGGCGCGGTGGCGAAGGCGCTGATCGCGGAGATTGGCGAGACGGTGGCCGCACTGGGCCAGCTCGACGGCGCGGCGGCCGCGTCGATGAAGACGCAGCTGGAGAAGGGCGCGCGCGCGTTGTCGACGGTGGTGGACTACGTGCTCGCGAACGCGAAGCAGGACCCGAACGCGGTGTTCGCGGGCAGCGTGCCGTATCTGAAGCTCGCGGGCGTCGTGCTGTGCGGATGGCAGATGGCGCGCGCGCTGCTGGCCGCGCACGCGAACCGCGCAAGCGACACGGCGTTCTTCGATGCGAAGATCGCGATCGCACAATGTTATGCGGAACACGTCCTCGTGCAGGCAGGCGGGCTCGAGGCGTCGATCGTCGGTGCGAAGGGCAACGAGAGCGTGCTCGCGTTGACGGAAGAGCAGTTCTGATCGTAACGGTCAGGGCGCAGGAGGAGACAGGATTTTGACCACACACGACTTGCTCGCGCAATACGGGCCGCGCGAATCGATGGAATACGACGTCGTGATCGTCGGCGGCGGCCCCGCCGGGCTGTCGGCGGCGATCCGGCTCAAGCAGCTGGCCGCCGGGAAAGGCACCGAGATCGGCGTGTGCGTGCTCGAGAAGGGTTCCCAGATCGGTGCGCACGTCCTGTCGGGCGCGGTGATGGACCCGCGCGCGATCAGCGAACTGTTCCCCGACTGGAAGGAACAGGGCGCACCGCTCACTGTTGAGGTGACGGAAGACCGCTTCCTGTTCCTGTCTGAGAAGAGCGCGGTCACGACGCCGAACTGGGCGATGCCCGAGAACTTCGAGAACCGCGGCAACTACGTGATCTCGCTGGGCAACGTCACGCGCTGGCTGGGCCAGCAGGCCGAGGCGCTGGGCGTTGAGATCTTCCCGGGTTTCCCGGCCGCCGAGATTCTGTATAACGACGACGGCTCCGTCAAAGGGGTCGCGACCGGCAACATGGGCGTGGGCAAGGACGGCGAGGCGACCGGGAATTTCCAGCTCGGCATGGAGCTGCACGCGAAGTACACGCTGTTCGCCGAAGGCTGCCGGGGCCACCTCGGCCGCCAACTGATCGGGAAGTTCAAGCTCGACGCGAACGCGGATCCGCAGGCATACGGGATCGGCATCAAGGAACTGTGGGAAATCGATCCCGCGAAGCACAAGCCGGGGCTCGTCATGCACACGGCCGGCTGGCCGCTGAAGTCCGACACCTACGGCGGTTCGTTCCTGTATCACATGGACAACAACCAGGTGATGGTCGGCTTCGTAGTCGGTCTCGGCTACACGAACCCGTACCTGTCGCCGTTCGAGGAATTTCAGCGCTACAAGACGCATCCCTCGATCCGCGCGTTCCTCGAAGGCGGCAAGCGCGTGTCGTATGGTGCGCGCGCGATCACGGCAGGCGGGCTGCTGTCGCTGCCTAAGCTGGTGTTCCCAGGCGGTGGGCTGATCGGCGACGACGCGGGCTTCCTGAACGCGTCGCGCATCAAGGGCAGCCATGCGGCGATCAAGACCGGCATGCTGGCGGCCGACGCCGCCTTCGACGCGGTGCAGGCCGGCCGCCAGAGCGACGAGCTCAACGCGTACCCGGACGCCTTCAGGCAGTCGTGGCTGTACACGGAGCTGTACCGCGCGCGCAATTTCAAGCAGTGGATGGCCAAGGGCCTGTATCTCGGCACGCTGATGGTCGGACTCGAGCAGAAGGTGCTGGGCGGAAAAGTGCCGTGGACGCTGCACCACCAGCACGCGGATCACGATATGCTGAAGCCGGCGTCGCAGTGCGAGCCGATCGAGTATCCGAAGCCGGACGGCAAGCTGACGTTCGACCGGCTGTCGTCGGTGTTCATCTCAAACACGAACCACGAGGAGAACCAGCCGGCGCATCTGACGCTGAACGATGCGAGCGTGCCGGTGAACGTGAACCTGCGCACGTATGCGGGGCCGGAGGGGCGCTTCTGCCCGGCGGCCGTGTACGAGTTCGTGAAGAACGACGACGGCAGCGATCGGCTGGTGATCAACGCGCAGAACTGCGTGCACTGCAAGACCTGCGACATCAAGGACCCGACGCAGAACATCGTGTGGGTCACGCCCGAAGGTGGCGGCGGGCCGAACTACCCGAACATGTAACGCATCAACGCGCATGCGTGCGCGAACGAACCGGAGCAGAACGATGAGCAATGCAGTGAAAGAAGTCGTGGTGGTGAGCGGCGTCCGTACCGCGATCGGTGATTTCGGCGGCAGCCTGAAGGATTTCTCGCCGACCGACCTCGGTGCGAAGGTCGTGCGCGAAGTGCTGTCGCGTGCGAACGTGCCGGGCGACGCGGTCGGGCATGTCGTGTTCGGCCACGTCGTGAACACCGAACCGAAGGACATGTACCTCGCGCGCGTCGCGGCGATCGACGGCGGTGTCGCGCAACACGCGCCGGCGCTGACCGTGAACCGCCTGTGCGGCTCGGGCCTGCAGGCGATTGTGTCGGCCGCGCAGACCATCATGCTCGGCGATGCCGACGTCGCGATCGGCGGCGGGGCGGAGAGCATGAGCCGCGCGCCGTACATCGTGCCGGCCGCGCGCTTCGGCCAGCGCATGGGCGACGCCAAGCTCGTCGACATGATGCTCGGCGCGCTGCACGACCCGTTCCAGACGATCCACATGGGCGTGACGGCCGAGAACGTCGCACGCAAATACGGCATTTCGCGCGACGCGCAGGATGCGCTCGCGCTCGAATCGCACCGTCGCGCGGCGCGCGCGATCGCCGAAGGCCGTTTCAAGGACCAGATCCTGCCGGTCTCGATCCGCACGAAGAAGGGCGAGGTCGCGTTCGACACTGACGACCATGTGCGTCACGACGCCGGCCCGGACGATTTCTCGAAGCTCAAGCCGGTGTTCGTGAAGGAAGACGGCACGGTGACGGCCGGCAACGCGTCGGGGATCAACGATGCCGCCGCGGCGGTGCTGATGATGAGCGCGGAGGCCGCGCGCGCGCAGGGCGTGAAGCCGCTAGCACGTCTCGTCGCGTATGCGCACGCGGGCGTCGATCCGGCGTACATGGGCATCGGCCCGGTGCCGGCCACGCAGAAGGCGCTCGAGCGCGCGGGCCTGAAGATCACCGATCTCGACGTGATCGAGGCAAACGAGGCGTTCGCCGCGCAGGCATGCGCGGTCACGCAGGAGCTCGGCCTCGATCCGGCCAGGGTCAACTCCAACGGCTCGGGCATTTCGCTCGGTCACCCGATCGGCGCGACGGGCGCATTGATCACGGTCAAGGCGCTGTACGAGCTCAAGCGCGTCGGCGGGCGTTATGCGCTCGTGACGATGTGTATCGGCGGCGGCCAGGGGATTGCGGCGATCTTCGAGAACATCTGATAATCGAAAGCTCAGTGCCCCCAACACACAGGAATCGTCATGGCCATCGAAACCGTCGGCGTCGTGGGCGCCGGAACCATGGGCAACGGCATTGCACAAACCGCCGCCGTTGCAGGACTCAACGTCGTGATGATCGATGTCACCGATGCGGCGCTCGACAAGGGCGTCGCCGCGCTGAAGGGCAGCCTCGAGCGGCTCGTATCGAAGCAGAAACTCGATGCCGGCGCACGCGATGCCGCGCTCGCGAAGCTCGCGGCGGTCGACATCGTGATCGTCGGGGAGACCTCAAATGATGGCCGCGGTTAGGAACCGTTCCCCGGTCCGTAGGAAGTCTCGGGTTCGGTCCCGCCTAACTGGTAGTGGTCAGGCTCCATCGTCGGCCGACAAATTGAAAGTGCATAGACGCACCATGATCCATCGCTGTGTCCCTACGACGGGACGTGCGAACGCGCGGCACTCGGCCGGGCCGGCCGAAAGGGTGCGGTCGCACTAGCGCGCATCGCGTGTCACTTGTTCGCGGCTGCTTATTTGCTGTAGTCGTACACCCCGCGCCCCGTCTTGCGCCCGAGCCACCCCGCCGACACCATCTCGCGCAGTAACGGGCACGCGCGATACTTCGGATCACCGAAATCCTTCAGGAACACATCCATCACCGCAAGGCACACGTCGAGGCCGACGAGGTCCGCCAGTGCCAACGGTCCGATCGGGTGGTTCGCGCCGAGCTTCATCCCCGCGTCGATTTCGTCGGCCGACGCGATGCCTTCCGCGAGCACGAAGAACGCCTCGTTGATCATCGGCACGAGAATCCGGTTAACGACGAAGCCTGGCGCATTGCGCACACCGATCGGCGACTTGTCGAAACGCTCGGTCAGCGCGCGCACCGCCGATGCGGTCGCGTCGCTCGTCTGCAGCCCGCGGATGATCTCGACAAGCGGCATCAGCGGCACCGGATTGAAGAAATGCATGCCGACCAAGCGCGACGGATCGGCGAGCAGCGCCGCGAGCGCGGTGATCGAGATCGACGACGTATTGGTCGCGATGATCGCGTCGGGCCGCGCGACGGACTCGATCTGCTTCAGGATGCGGCTCTTCAGCTTGACGTTCTCCCGCCGACCAGTAGACCGTCCCACTGACTGGACATGCGTCAATGAATTCGAGCACGGGACCGCGACATAAAAATCCTGCCCGTGGCCGCCGAGTCGCTCGGCCCGGAGCTATGTCGCGTTGGGCCTAGCTGCGCGGGCACGAGCCTGTTCGCAGTGCCAGCACTCCATCCCTGATCCACGGAACCGTCAACGGTCGCGTCGGCTTGCACATTCTTGTTTTTTCTCCGGCAACAGGAAATGGCGGCCCACCAATACGGACCGATACCTGTAACAACATTGTGTAAGCCGATGAGCCGCAAGTGTAGTTAGATAGTCGTTGGCATTTGACATAATATAAATTATCACCGGAAATTTTGTAGTAGCTTTTTAGTAATGTCCGCTTAGCGCTCCAACGCAACCGACCACCCAAATTCAGCAGGTTTCAATGCAAGCTTGCGTTCAAATGGAAAATTCATGCGATTTTGCTTTTAGGACGCACCGTTGCGTTGGCGGTTTTTGTGATTTCTTTTTGCTCGCACAGTTGCATCGGTCGATGGAACAGAAATGTTGGTGGTCGTTCAGGCCCACTGAGTGCTTCTGAGCTAAAGTGTGAATGCGGATAGGTTTTCCTTCGAAATTCACAAATTTGCCCCGTCAAAACGCGCATTCACAAGTTTGCTACGCTGCCATTCTGACTCATTCGACATACACGTCTTTGCTCCCGCGTGCTGTTAGTCTCCTTTCACGAACTCTTAGTGCCGACGGGTCCCAATAGCGACAACAGTGCGCCGGAGCATAAATGTGCGGTTTGCCGTCGAAAGTACCATGACCACCTATCTATGCTCCGAACGCACTACAACCGCATACGATTGCTCCGGCTATGAACTAGTGGGCGAAAACCGAATGCCCATGCTCCGGCGCACCAAATCGCGGATACCTTGATAGTCCGCTGGGAAAGCTGCGATCTAACGACTAGCTCGCGCGCGCCGGAGCATCGGCATGTGGATTAACGTCACCGGTATAGGAACCGTATAGCTATGCTCTGTTCCGGGGTGCTCGTTACCGCCAACTTCTGTGACCAAGTAACTCAAAGTTGGGGGATTTGCCCGCTGTACTACCCCGTTCTTGGGACGAACACTACCTTATTGGCCCGCGCGCGTCTCATGGGCCACACTTTTTGCCAGATCCTCCATAACGCGTTGCACAACCGAAGCGTCAAATGAGAGAAAACCGAGCGGCACAGGTATCCCATTGTTCGCCTTGATCGGTGCGTGCACCAGCACTGCGGCAACCAGACCCGGAATTAAAAAAACCTCGACGGACGGTGCAAGTGCGGCTTGTTCGGCGAGGAACTGATGATGATCAAAAGCCTCTGCGAGGTAGCGCGGCAGCGGTTTGCGACTTATCGCGATTGCACCGACCTGTTGAGCTTCGGCGTCTCCCGAAGGCTGTGGCATCAGCAGATGCGCAATGCTGTTCAGTGTGGCAGGAAGAGCCCTTGTATGACCCCAACGTACCTCCGGGACTATCCATTGGATTTCCGGAATTGGTGGTTTGCCTGCGCACCTTTCGAGTGCATATCTGACTGCACTGTGCAGACGCTCATTGTTTGCCGAAGTAAATAGCGTTCCCAGCAGCGGAACCGTTGGCCGATCGGAACGTAGCTCCCCTGCCCGGGCCGCCGCCGTGTGAAAATACCGTTCGACCGCGAGCCCGTCGCGACGCATGAATTCCCGAAGAAAGTCGGGCGCCCATGTCGTGAGTAGCTGATAACTCTGAATATCGTCCGGTCGCTTGCTGACTTTCAGCGTCTCCATGAACGCGGTGACGGACTCCACCACGGTATATCGATCCTCGAGTTGCTGAGCCTCTCGCCAGTTAGACAGGTCAGCTTCAGCTGCATGAGGTCGGCCAGTCGAGGCGGTGACGGTGATTGGAACGATCGTCGAAAATCGGTCTCCGGCAGCCACATGATCGATTGAATAGAGCGTTGGCTTTTTGCTTGCGAGTTTCCGGTCCGACAGGAACAGCTCGGAAAAATGCGTCCGAAATGCTTTGGGCACACGTTGTCTTGCGTTTGCGACCACCTCGACATCCAGGACCGGGAGTTCATCGAGCTTCATGGCGAACACGCCAAGTCCGCGAAGTTCGACCGGACACAGAGAAAGCAAATCGAACGAGACGCTCTCCGTCCGCTTTTCGACTGCGTAAATTGCCGGTGACTGCTGATCTTCGAGAAAGAGGCTTTGTCCAGAAGGTGTGAGCCACGCTTGTCCGTTTGAGCGGGACACGTAGTCACGCGACGTAACCTCTTCGAGCACAAAAGACAATTCCCGTTGGTTGAATCCGAAGAAGCTGGCTATGTCGGCTTCCAGAATGCCGTCCGCAGCGTGCAGCAGACGAAGCAGGAACTCGCTTGTTGGTGATATCGAACCACGCTCAGATACCTTGAACGACACAGTAAAGCGACGGCAGGGAAGCAGCACATCGATCGAGTCCAGGACGATAACCTGTTCGTCCACGGACCCGGTAGAGCGGGACGGTAGCTTGAGGATCGGGCGATTTGTCTGTGTCATTGCGCGCCCCCCTTCACAGGCCTACGCGAACGTCCGGATGACGCCGCAGAATGCTGAACAGTGTCCGTCTCTCTCAACCCCCTGTACTCAACCCCATCGATTTCCCGGGCATCGCGCCGGTTCATCTGCGTTGCGAATTCCCTGCGAACTTGCCCCATGGGACCAGCGGATCGCCATCCTCGCATAGCGCCAACTAACACCAGCCGATCCATCGCACGGCTGACGGCGACATTCAGTCTGTTGGGGCGTGACATGAAACCCTCGCGAATAGTGTTCGCTCCAGCTTCCACTCTTCCGTCGCAGTTGTTTCGCACCAACGAAAGGATGACTACAGGATTCTCTTTGCCCTGATAGCTGTCAACGGTATCAATCTTGATTGTCGAACGCATGCCGTCGCTTATAAAGGCACTGCGGAGTTTTTGACGAACCAGTTCACACTGCGCGCGATAGGTGCAGATGATACCGATGGCATGCGCGTGCTCGGTCTGTGTCTCAATCCATTCGCGAAACGCGGTGTGTTGATCCCATTCCTTAACCAGATCAACGATCAGTTCCGCTTCAATGGGGTTGTTGATGGCATATTTGCGACTGTCGGGTTCGTTTTGATGAGCAAGTTCACCAAACTTATCAGTCGTGAGCCACGCTAACGGCTTATCGAGTGTAGTTGGAAGACATTCCGTCGGAATAATAAGATCGGTTCTACCGTGCGTCAGCGTACCGCCGTAGAACGCTTCCGAGGCGATGCTCCCGATCGGCGATAGCATACGATACTGTTCGGTGAGTGTGTGGCCTGCCGCAGTGCCGTAACCTGAACTGAAAACTCGTTCGAAGTCGCTCATGACAACCTGACGTTCGTTGGTCGAGATTATCTTTGCTACATGCTTTACCACCTCTGGACGGTGTGTCGGTTCGAGCTGGCAATGATCCCCCACGAGAACGATCCAACGCCCGGCCTGCAGCGGAACTGCCAGTTCGCTTGCGGTGCATCGCGCGGCCTCGTCCACGACGACCAGGTCGAAGGAAGTGGACGTCAACCCTAGCGAGGATCGCCCCAATCCGACACAAGTACCGACGACAATTTGCCTGGTGCCGGCAAGAAACGTCTCAAAGGTTCTCTCCCGAGTCGAGACGCTGCCGACAAAGTCGCGCGCGAGGTTCGCTACATCCCGGAAATGTTCCAACTTTGAGGCGTTTGTAAATCCAGCCTGGCCTGCGATATCGAGCGCTACATCATCGAGGTCGTCCGATGCGACGATGTCCTTGATGTCGAGCGGATGCGCGAGCTTCCCGACCAGCAATTCGAGAGTTTGACGCAGGCCCGATTCGCGCGGATCTGCAGACGAGTCTGACGATTCACCCTGGATTTGTTCCAGACGCTCAACGACTGGCCGAATGAGCGTCTCGAGAATGATCAGTTGCTCAAGGAGGTTATCTGGAATTCCGAGTACGCTACCGGCCAGACGCAGACGAACCGACTGATCCGCCCGAAACCGGTCCTTGAAAAGACCTTCGACCTTTCCCGTGTGGTAAGCCAGCAATCGGTCCGAGACATTACTCTCATGCCCTACTCTTAACAGGCTTGGCGTTTCTCCCGCCTCATGAAAAAGCTTAACCACCGCTTCGGCTGCACCATTCACAGCCTCGTGTGACTGGCTGGCGACGAGCACGTTGCGAGCCAATCCCTGTGTGAGAGCGAAGTGCACCAGAGCTCCTATGAATCGCGTCTTTCCAGTTCCGGGAGGACCCTGGAGCAAACCGACCGGCCGCGTTTCAAGGAGTTTCGAGAGCGCTTCTGCCTGGACCTTATTCAGCCCGTACCGCGCGGCCAGGTCAGATGGTTCGGCCGCCACGGGGCGTCTGGCTACGGAGTCCGCGCTTCTCTTATCGAAGACATCAATAAGGTCAGGGTACCGCGCCTCGCGGGAGAGCAATCGCATGGTAGCGTCCCGGCGCCGCGAGCGGCTCGTGATCTCAAAGTGACTTTCGAACTTCAACCGCTGCCCGTCGGCCACTAACCCTTCCCCTGTCTTCCCGCCCCACTTGCGGACATCAATCTCAAGCAGGTTCGCCGTAGACGTAATCAGGTCAAGCTGTCCAATGCGCGTCCATCGACCGCCTTTGTCCAATCGGCAGACTGTAACTGTGTCTTCCCGGCCGAACTCAAACGTCCCGGAGTCCAGATCGAATGGAACAATGTGTCGTTGCGTCTGAGGCTTATAAGCGCTTGGACCGGTCGCCTCACCCTCGATGACAAATTCCGCTTCCGAATCGATCAGGTGACGCCAAAGCGCCTGGACGTTGAGTTGTCCTGACTCGGACTGGGACGAAATCTTCTCTTCAAGCTCGTCAGCTGAAACTTCAGACGGGGGCTCAGCGTCTTCGCTGACATCGTCCCCGGCGGATGTCTGACGGTCGGCCTCGGTATTTAGCGCCAGTCCGTAGGCCGCATCCCATGCCTCCGCGATATCCTTGTCGGACAAGACATTCTCGAGATCGCTGAAATCGTCTCGATCCGCAGCTACAAGCGTGAGCTCCGCAGCAATTGCTGCGAATTCCCATCGCGCGATACTCGTGATCTGTTTCTGGTCAATGGATTCCCGGCGTACGGAAACTGCTTGCCTCCGGCCGTCCAGCTGAAAGATCAGTTGTTCGACTGCACCGCGAATACGTAACTGCCTTCCGCCGGGCGTAACCCGGAATGCCAGGGATCCCTCGTCCGAGAGGAATGGACGTGTATCAGTTGCGCAAACACGCAGGGCAATCTCACGGACAGCGTTGTCGGTGGTTGTGTCGAGAATGAAATCGAGCGCCTCTGCAAGCGGCAGTAGTGTTCCATTCTTCGGCGACTCGGTGCGGATCTTCACAATGGCTTCGTTAAGCCTCGCCAATCCGCCGGCTGCCATGTTTGCACAGGCGACAACTTCCTCGACAATACATGTTACGGCGTAACAGTCTCGCTCGAAGCGCCCCCCTGTCATTGGGGCATATGCCCGCGACATTTTCTCTCCGTCATCGATGTGGACAAAATCAAGAAGATCCACGAGAAGCGGCCGCGGCGATTCTTCAGCGATAACGAGGATGTTTTCAGGCTTAATGTCACCGTGGGCGATCTTTTTCTCGTGAAGGGACACCACCGTAGCAATGAACGATCGCAGGAAGGCAAGCCCAAACTCAGCCTCCGTCCACGGAAGATCGGAGGTTGACATGGATTGGGCGAGATTTGGGCTGTCGACAAAATCCTGAATCAGTACAACCGCATCACCAAGCCAAATGGCTCGCAGAATTCCTGCGCATCCCGCGGGGCGCTCGATGATCATGCTTTCCGCCTGCTCAAGGAACCCCAACAACCTTGGCGCCTCGCGAGTCTGGTCGCCCCACCCTTCGCGCTTCCACATTTTCACAAGGACCGTCTTCCCTTCAGAAACGCTTCGCCACATCGCAATATTCGCGTCATCTCTGATGTCTTCGACGACGGGATACTCACGCACGAGCTTCATTTGTGACGATATCGTGCGGAATCGCTCGAGCCCTTTCAGAACCTCCGCAGCTGAGGGTTTGGATTCCAGAGCTAGATTGAACGCTTCGAGCATCGTGGACGCGTCGGCGTATCGATCGTCCGCAGACCACGCGAGCGAACGCTCAAACCAATTGTGCAGGGTTTCGAATGCATCATCCTTGTCCACTGACGCGTCCCATTCGGGAGGATTGTCAGCGGTCGCTACAGGGGGACAGGCAAAGAGCAATCGATGAGCAACACACCCCAGCAGAAAAACGTCTTTCGTTCGGGAGTCGACGTCGAGTCCGAACGCGTCTTCCGGGAGTCTCACCGTGGACAGGAACTGATAGCGGTGACTGCCGAGGGATTTCACGTCTTGAAAGCTCGCGGACATCAGATGCGACAGCCGAACAAGGGACGGTGGTTCTATCCAGACGCTGTGCGCGCCGATATCAAGGTGTGATGCGTTAAGACGGTGCATCAACGCGGCCCTGTGTACGATCTGGCGAACAAGCTCGATCCGCGTTTCACGCGGGAACTCGCAAATCTGGTTGCGACTCAGATCCAGAAGACGCTGCAACCTCTTTCGACGGTCGAAGACCTCCCAATATTCGATGCCTTTTTCATCATCGTCGGTGCGGGGCTGCAGAATCGAGGTTTCAAATTCAGCATTTCGATCGTTAAGCCAGGCGATGATTTCGCGTTCGCGTCCCGCAATCTCACGGCGACCTTCCTCGTTCTGGAATCGTGTCTCCGCCTTTGTAAAGTCCCAGCGTCGCAATAGTCCTGTTGCACCACCGGCTGCGTTATCTGCGACATCGTATTCACGATAAATCTGCTTTGGATGTTCGAACGTGTAGGCATCCGACAAAGCCTGAAAGCTTCCGTACCGGCGACTTGATGGCTTGAAGTATCCCTCTTTCACGTTAAAAAACTGCTGCCACAGGTTCCGCCACGGGTCGGTCGTCAGATCCTTTGAGTGGAATGCAGCAGGAACCCCAGCAAGCATCGCAACCCGTTGCTTCGGGTCTTGAAGCGCCTTGATGAAAGCATCGAGACAAAATACGCGGTTAATTTCCGTGAGGGCTATTCCGGAACGGTCGTTTGTTCCCGTCAACACCACACAGCCGTCGACCTTGGGACACGTTGTCAATCCGTTCAGTTTCGCTCGTGCTGCGGGCGTCTTCAGATAGCGCTGCAGCATCAGATACAGTTCCCGTGAGTTCGAAAGGATCTTTTCAACCGGAGATCCACCTTCACGAGCGTTTCCGTTTACGCTCCAGGCTCCCCCGGAACTCGTAATCTTGCCGCGCCAATCTTTCAGGTCTACCGCGAGTACTCGATCTTCGATCACAAGTATTACGTCGATTTCACGACCGCCATAGGGTAGCGCAAGCTCCAGGTTGGTGAACGCCATCCACCCGCTGGGCAGGTCAGTCTGCAGTCGGTTGATACCATGTATCTCGCGATCGTGGATGCCACGGCCCTTGTTATAGATTTTCAATTGGCTTTTCTCTCAAATTCCAATTCGATTGCGACAGCCCGATCTGCACTCGGAGAACGCATGCTGGCCGCGATGATTGTTTTGTGCAGGCGCGCATGCGTAAATCCGCGTGGTCTCGATCGCCAGACGTCGTGATCCAGATAGTTGACCGCCCTTCCAGGCAATGCGCACAAACCGCCGGCTGCCAGCCGGCCCGCGCAACGAGTCACCCATGTAAACGCGTTGTCGACCGCTGATGGGTATGCGCATTCACGTAGAGACACTGCTCGTACGACGAGGTCCAACGGATCGTTTTTGCCCCTTTGCCAGATTACGACAGCATATCGGCAACTTCGAAACAGATCTTGAGTGCAATTTCGCATGGCGCCAACCTGCAAGGCATGTGGCAGCGGTGCCGCAGTCACAAAGATCAGGACCTCAACCGCCTCTTCGCTGCCTCAACGTTAAACTCACTGGCCATCTGTCGCCACGACGCGGCGATCTTTCGACACAACTGCTTGGCCCTTTGCCAACGCTCGGGAAGCGCCTGCGCCCGGAGCAGCCATTCTTCGGAAAGCTGTTCCTCGAGTGCGCCACCATCGAACACCCCCCGTGTCGTAACACCTCGACTGTTGACGACTTCCATGGCCAGACCATCCTCAATCTGGCGCGAACCCAGTTTTTCGAGAGCACCGGCCAGCACATCGCCTGGCCAGCGGCCATCGCGCTCAGGCGGGCTGTGCAATAGCACGGCTCCGATATACTGGTCAGCGACGGCCGCTCTGTCCGACTGCTCAGCAAGTGAGCGAGCCTCGGTTATCCACTCCATCAACAACGGCGTTTGCATCTCGCCTGCCGCGTTCAGGCCGGGGGGCGTGCGCCAGGTACGAAGGACACGCCAGGCAATAGTGGCATTCGCCTGCTCCAAAGGGTCTGGTGAGTCCTTCTCGGCATGCTCGTCCGCCCGGTTCGCGGGCGCATACGCGGCGCAAATTACAGCGATAAACTCATGAGGTTTCTGAGCCATGGTCCGATGAAAGGACAACTGCTCCCCTTCCCCCAATTCACCCAGAAGGAGAGGAAGGCAACGTAACTCTAGGCTGTCGAGCGCTTCCTGCGATCTCGTCACTGAGTGACTTGTCAGTATAACGAATGTATTGACTTCGCGTCGCCCAATAACGCGATACCGCTGAAGGCGGCTTGTCCTTCAGACTGTCTATTAGCGTCCGGCTGTCTGCCATGTCCGCCAGACAAAGTCCGAGAGACCATTCCGGCCAGTCACGCGAGACAGTCGCGTCTGAAAGCTGTCTCATCCAGTCGTCACCCGCGAGAGCAAGGCGCGTCGCACAAAGAACCGGTACGCCCCGTTCGTCACGAGAGGAGAGTCGTCCAAACCACCGGTCGAGCAAGGCAAAGATCCCTTCAGTATCCTGAATGCTCTCGGCCGCCTGCTGCGCCACGAGATACGGCTGGCGTGCCTTGCAGAACAGATCGTCCACCGCGCCAACACCGCTTTCCAGCACTTTGCGAAGTGCCTGGTCGCGCAATGCCTTTACCTTCTCCGAAGCCACATTGATGTCAGGTTCAACATCCGCCAGGTCCGGAAGAAATTCGTCGAACAGCCACCTGACTTCCTCCACTACTGTAGAACCCCGGAATTCCTGGCCCACTGCGTCCAGCGCGTCAGTTTCGACGGCCGGCATCGCCCAAACTGCGTTGGAAAACCTGCGATGTCTGGCTACCAGCTGCCGTATCCCTTCCAGGATACCTTCCCTTGTGGACGGAGCGAGATTCGGTGCCCTCGCTGTAGTCGTCAATTGCGTCCGCAGCATCGCGCGATGTTCCGGAGAAAACATCGGATAGTGGTCGATGAGGATCAGTTGACGCTCGGGAGCGGAATCACTCAAGGTAAGTGCAAAATCGATATAGGCCAGGAACGCTTCCCGTCTGTGTTCCTCGGTCAACGGCGCACGAGTAGACCGTCCAAAGTCTTTCCACACCGGCTCCTGCGTGGGGAAGTTAGTGTCCGAGTTTCGCGGCAGGATAGCCACTGCAAGTCGCCATGCTACTGTCGGGAATGTTTCTGCAAGGCTGTTCAGGGCGTCCAGGCGTTGGGATAGCGTCGCACTAGTGCCAGGACTCCACGCTAGGAAGATAGAACGGAGGCTGTTTGATGGCCTGTTCACAATCCTGCCGTCACCTTCGTACTCTACGAGACGCGCAAGGGCTCTGGTGCAAATAGAGTCGGTGAATCGGTTAAAGTTGTCGGAGCAAAACGAACTGATGACGCGCGATGAGCAAGCTTAAGAGTCTGCAGGAGTTGTTCGGTGGACGCCATTTTGATCGGGAGATCATCATTCTTTGTGTTCGGTGGTACCTGCGCTACAAGCTCAGCCTACGCGATCTGGTCGAGATGATGGCCGAACGGGGCTTGTCGCTGGCTCACACGACGATCCTGCGCTGGGTGAGGCGTTATACGCCGGAGTTTGTCAAACGCTGGAACCGCTTTGCTACACCTGCGGGTCGATCCTGGCGCGTCGATGAGACCTACCTGAAGATTCGTGGCAAGTGGGTTTATCTGTACCGGGCGGTAGATCGGTCTGGCCAGACGGTCGGCTTCTTGCTCAGGGCAAAGCGCGACGTGGCCGCGGCCAAAGCCTTTCTCAGCAAGGCCATCAGGCACCAAGGCCAGTCGCCGGAGGCCATCACGCTTGATGGCTATGCTGCCTCGCACCGCGCGGTGCGCGAGATGAAGGCCGATGGTCTGCTGCCTGAAGACACGAAGGTCCGATCCTCGAAATATCTGAACAACCTGATCGAGCAGGACCATCGCCACATCAAGTCCAGAACGAACGTGATGCTCGGCTTCAAACAGTTCAGGAGCGCCGCGTCCGCGATTTCAGGCATCGAGTTGATGCATCGAATTCGCAAGGGCCAGTTCGATCTCGCGAAGCTCGGCCTCAAGGATACCGCTGCGCCCGTCGTATGGAATGCTGCCCTGTCCGATCGCTAAGGTATCCTTCCTATATGAAACTTCTCAACCGGCTTACCTATTTGCACCAGAGCCCCCATTTGAATCACAAAGACCGCGCGACGGGAACGATTCAGGCCCGGGGTGCAGACGGCAAACTGGCTGCAGATCTATGACGGCACGATCGCCCCGATCCGCACCGTGTTTGCCGCCCAAGGTGGTGAACCGGGCAGCCGCTGAGGCAACCTATCAGTCAGCAAGTTTGAAGTTCGTTAATTCCGCTAGCCGTGTCCACAGAGGCGCTAATGGATGTCCGCCATTTCCGCTAGCGCACCTGCCGACGCTCGACGCGCACTCACTGTCCCGCACGGACGATGAAGCGCAGTGCGAGAGTGCGATTTCGGACATCCACCAGCGGAATGTAGAAGACCGCCGAGCAACACCTGAAGTGCCCTACGGTACGCCGCTTTTTGTCTGCGCCCGGAGGCCAGAGGCGTCGTATGGTCGCAGGAACGACTGTTGATACTTACGCCGGCCGCGGCCGTACCCCTGCACATCGGTTGCGTGGCTCAACAGCCGCATTAAAGGAATTAAAGGAAACGTTGAACGCGCTAGCAAAATTAACGGATAGTCAGCCGTTCACCCGTTGCTGACACGCAACGGCCGGCAAAACCGGCCACCTGGCCTTCCAGCCTTCTTGGGCGCGGGCCGCAGCCCTTTTTTCGCTAGCAAATACAGTGAGCATGGCTAGCAGAATTAACGAACATCAACAGCTGCGAAAGTGGACAGGACCAGATTTCCCCAATATCAGACTGGGCAGACATGCGCCAATTGCCAGCTCTATCAGGGCAAGTCCGGCTCGGCGACGGGCCCCTGTCCAACCTACAGCGGCCAGCTGGTTTATGCGAAGGGATACGGTGCAACGCTTACGTGAAAAAGAGCTGAATCTGGCGCGCCGGTGCTCAGCCATATAGAGTTGCATGTAGTTGTACGGGTAACAAGATCGAACGGTCACGCCGTTGTGCTGGCGAGCGGCTGAGTTGACCTCGATGCGAAGAATGCCGCCGGTTTCCGCGTGCGATCCTAACCTTCGATAGTCTCGCGGACTATAACGATATTCATACAGCGGACGTCCTGCGAGCGACCGATCGGCTCTGGCTCCTGTTCCGCATGACCGGCCCTCTGGAGGTCAGAATGCAATCAACCGACGAGCAAATCGAAGTATCACCGGACGATCCCACTATGCAGGTCATGCCAGCTCGGGCGACCGCGCCGGTCCAGCGCGATCATTACCGGCTCACCGTGCGTGCAAAGGCAGGAAACTTGAGGGTCGTTGCTGCCTGGCAGGTTCTCGGTTGCGAGGCTCACCGGGCTGACCACGTTCGGATTCGTGTGGATCGCCGTCACTGTTACGAAGAAATGACCGTTACATTCGCGGCCATGTCACCCGACACGCTTGCGGCTATGGTGGGCCGCCTGATCGCGCTACCGTGGGCGCTCGATGCGTACTTTTATCCCTATGCATTGCCTCAGGAATAAGAAACTCGAACGTCCCGTAATTCCAGAACATGTCGTCGATCTCGAACTCGATCGAGCACTCTTGCGCAAAAAGGTATCCTGACCTTTCGGCATCCTCTCGCCCCGAAATGTCGATTTGCACCAGCTACGTTAGCGTAATCTGGCCGGACCGCTTCGCGCCCGGTAGCGCCAAACGGCACGACACGACACGACACGAAGAGTAATCCTGCCGCAGTGGGCACGGCCATTGCACGCACGAAGGTTGCGTTGACCAGTCCTCTGAGTGAGGTATTAACATGCAAACCGATCCCACCATCGACCCTATTGCCGATCCGGCGAACCAACCACTGGACGAGCCTGAGAAGCAACCCCGTCCGTTACCGGACGGTCCGACCGATACTGACCCACTCGCGCCCGGATCTTCGCCCGAAGAGGAGCAGAAGCTGGGCGGATCCGAGCCGTCCTTGCCCGATCAGCAAAAGTAACCTCTCCATCGAGGCGTCGGCGGGTCCCAAGGGAAATGAGACGCAAGGGCATGTACCGTACGTGCCCGAACACGATCGTGTCGGCCGTGACCTCGCCCGGATGGTCCGAGCGCGGACCGGTAACACGGTTATCGCATCCTCGCTGCGCGACGCATGGGTGCGGTGATGCCCTGCTGTGTTCAGGCCAGGTTCAGGATCGACCGTACTCGAGGGAAGGATCTCGACGACGCTCGTGTGCGCGAGGCCGATCTGCAGCGTTTGCGACGAGCAGGAACAGCTGGCGAGGGCGCAACGCTGATGACCACTCATTTACGCGACGAATGAGAGCACGCTACCGGTGGTTTCTCGAAGAACTGGTAGGCTGCGATTTCAGGGACCGCTCGGGATCCTCGATATATTCGACGTCACCACAACCCGGGGTGCGTACGCGTTACAGCCTGGAGGGCTTCTGCCGCATCGGTCGTGCACATCACCGTCATGCGGCAATACGACGGGGTTTCGCCGGCGACGCGATGTAAGCCACAGTATGTGGCAGCGGGTGCACCTCGAACGAGGGTTCCGCAATCGTTTCTTGTTGCCTTGCGAGGACGATTGTGTCGATTCAGCTCAGGGACAAATGGTACCTGGACCCGACGGAAACGAGCGAGCTGGTTGGGCTGATTGGAACCGCAGTCAGACACGCCGACGCCCACAGGTGACCGACGTTGCAACACCCGGAGTGGTGTTCGTCCGGCTTATTTCGGCGTTGCGCGGAGCGCCACCGTAGCCCCCTTCTCCCGAAGTAGCGCAGGTGTGCTGACAAACGTTCAGCATCACGTGGAGTCTCGGATCGGCTGGTTGCGCTGCACCAGCATTCTAAGCCGGTGCGTTCCGAAAGCCGCATCTCCAGGTAGCGGAATATCTCGCTCTTAACCCTCGACCTTGAACACCGCCACCAATCGGTCCAGTTCCGCGGCCTGAAGCTGGAGGCTCTCTGCCGCTGCGGCGCTCTCTTCAACCAGCGCCGCGTTCTGCTGCGTCACATTGTCAAGCTGCTGAACGGCGTCACCGATCTGGCCAATGCCGGCGCTTTGCTCGACGCTAGCCGAGGTGATCTCGTTCATCATCGTGCTAACGCCTTGCACTTGCGCTACCACGTCGTCCATGACCTTGCCGGCGTCGACAACCAGGCGTGAGCCAACATTCACCGTCCCGGCGCTGTGCTCGATCAGAGCCTTAATCTCCTTGGCAGCCTGCGCGCTGCGCTGAGCGAGGTTGTGCACTTCCGAGGCCACCACCGCGAAACCGCGGCCCTGCTCGCCCGCGCGTGCTGCTTCGACCGCCGCGTTGAGAGCCAGGATATTGGTCTGGAAAGCGATGCTATCGATGAGCACGACGATTTCGGAAATCTTTCGCGACGCGTCGCTGATCTGTTCCATGGTTGTAACCACCTCTCCAACCACCCGGCCGCCTTGCGCGGCGGCTTCAGAGGCGCTGCTGGCCATCTGGGCCGCGGTGCGGGCGGTGTCCGTATTGTTCTTTACGGCAGCGGTAATTTCCTCCATTGACGCCGCAGTCCGCTCCAGGTTGCTGGCTTGCTCTTCGGTGCGCTGGCTCAGGTCCGCGTTACCCATCGCGATCTGCGCAGAGCCGGCGGCGATCGAGGTTGAGGATGCCCGAACGTGGAGCACGAGTGTTGCCATCGACGACACGAAGCGGTTGAATGCGTCTGCCAGGTGGCCCACCTCGTCCTGGCTCTCAACCATCATGCGTCGGGTGAGGTCGGCCTGCCCGCTGGCGATTTCTGATAACAAGGTGGCTGCGCGTCGGACCGGTGCAGCAATTGCGCGGCCTACCAACAGAATCACCACCAGCGCCACGCCGAGGCCCACGACAGCCGCTACCAGAGCCGCAATCCGGATGGCATGCTCAACCGGTCCGAGCAGTTCCGCCTGAGGCACTTCAACGACGACGTAGGCGTTCAGCTCCGGGATGAATGAGGTTGCGATGAAACGCCGTCCACGTGGCGTCGCGTAGGTCATGTAGGCGTAGGGCTTGCCGGCCAACAACCTGTCCGTAGTGTTGCCGGGTAGACCAGGCAGGTCTTTCAGGGAGTGCTTGCCATCAACCAGCGCGGTGTCTGGGTGCATCATGATTGCACCGTCCGGGTGCACGAGGTAGGCGAACCCAGTCTCGCCGATCTTGTAGCCCGAGATCCTCCTGGCCAGTGCGTCCACGGACAGGGCCATCCCGGTCATGCCCGTCGGGCCGTTGCTGCCCTCCACACGAGCGTTGATGAACATCATGTAGCCGTTCAGACTCACATCGTGGTCCATGTTGACTTCATACGGCTTGCCGGAGGCCAGGAAGTTTTGCAGCCACTGATCCTTTTCGGTAATCTTTCGCTGCAGGCCTGCCTCGGTAAAGTAGTTGCCGCTTGTCGTGGACACCCACTGCACGCTGGCAGCTTTTTGTCCTCCTTCATGTTCGCCGCCAGCCGCTTCCAGTTGCTGGTACCGGACTCGGGTTCTCCATCGGCTTCCCACTGCTGAAGAAACACGTTAACCGCCATGGCCCGCGAGGCCGTGATCGGCCCGGCAAGCTGGCGCTGCACATCGGCACGAATGCCGTTCACCGCGGTGGGCAGTTCATCCTGCACAACGCGCTCGCGCACGGTGTTGCCGATCAGCAAGATGCTCAACCCACTAGATATTCCAACAAAGACCAGCAGGCAGCTCGTCATGCTCAGAACCAGCTTGTTCTGAATGGAAAGTTTTCGCCAGATGTGCATGAAATACCCTTGTCAATGGCGTCGTGGTGGCCAATCCCGTCGTGGCGGCCAATTCAGGTGTTATCGGAACATTTCCCTTGAAATTCATGCCTGATGGCAAATAGTCCGTATCAGTCAAGTCCCCACCAGGCAGCCCGTCGAGGTGTGCGGAGATTGGTGAGCCTTGCTCGGAAACTCGCCAAGCCCAGCCTCGCGAGAGACACGAGTGTCGCTTTTGTTCTTAAAGGCGTAAGCGCAGCGAATTTGCGGGTGTTGTCAGCAGGCGATGCAACCGGCGGTTTTCCCGGGGTCGCCGCAGTAGTGGAGAGGCGTTCGAAGCGTCCGACGTTTTGACCGTCGGTGAACGTCGGCCGCCCTGCGACGATATTCACGTGGCGGCCAGGGCCTCTCCCTGAGTCGCAATTTCGCAGCCACGCCGAGTCGACGCTCACGCCGCGACATGGCTGGATTCGCGAACCTTCACGTCTGCAACGGCTTGGGGTAGCTTCGCGATGTCACGCTCGATATCATCGTCGAGCTGTTTTCCAATGCCGAGAATCCGATTCCGGATGCCGATGGACGAAATGCCCTTGTCCAGCGGCAACACTTCCTTGAGCACGGCCGCGGCCTGCCGGTATGGCAAATGAACTGCCCACTTAGCCTGGAGGTATTCCAGCTCTGGAGTGACGCGCCAGCTAAGGTCTTTGGACAGGGGACGCACCACATGCTGTGGCGTCGGCGCAGTCCGCTGGCAAGCACACGACCATAGCCGCGCACGACAGCAGTCAGGGCGCTCAATCACAGCCAGAACTCCGTCACCTTCCTCGACCGTATCATTGTCTCCGTCGGCCAACCTTGCTTCGATGATCAAACGCGTGGCTTGCTCCCACCCTTGCGAGACCGATCAGCCTGCACCAGACGAAATTGATGCCGCTACCGGAAGCACAAGCGGCCCTTCTTGAGAGCCACCCCAACTTTTGCACGCTCTCAACTTATGCGAATTGATAATCATTGAAAGGCCTCCTGGCCGCCCAGAGAAGGGGGCGGCCAGGGTCTACTGTTGAGAGGCAAACGATCAACTGACCCGTTCAGAAGGCTGAAATGAAGTTTAGCGGAATTGATCTGCACTCGAACAACGCCGTGGTCGCCGTGATCGACGACCAGGATCGGGTGCTGTACTGCAAGCGGCTGACCAGTGATCTCGGACTGATTCTGGCAGCGCTTGCGTCTTATCAGGCTGAGCTGGAAGGAGTGGTGGTGGAGGCGGCGTTCAACTGGTACTGGCTCGTTGACGGACTGATGGCTGCCCGCTTCGCCGTGCATCTCGCCAATACGGCCGCGACCAAGCAGCATGAAGGCCTGAAGTATGCCGGCGACGAACGTGACGCGGTGTTCCTGGCTCACATCTTCCGTCTTGGACTGCTACCTGAAGGCTATATATACCCACCGCAGGAACGCGCGTTACGCGATCTCGCCCGCGAGCGGCTACAATTTGTGCAGCAACGATCGCTGCACATCCTGAGTATTGAGAGCCTGCTGGCCAGACAGATCAACCTGCGGATGAACGGCGAACACATCCAGCGAATGGACGATGCAGCGGTACGCGCACCTGCGCTACCGCTGCATGTCGAGCGCGCGATGATGGCCAACATGGCGGTGCTGCGTACCTTGCGCAGTGAAATTACTGCGCTTGAGACGATCCTGCATCAGGAGGCACAGCTACGCCCCGAGTTCGAGACCCTGAAGACCACGCCCCGAATCGGCAACGTGCTCGCGGCCACGATCATGCTGGAGACCGGCACCATCACGCGGTTTCCTGACGTCGGCCAATTCAGTTCCTATTGCCGATGCGTTGACAGCAAGCGGATCTCGAACGGCAAGAAAAAGGGCGAAGGCGACGTGAAGAACGGCAACAAGTATCTCGCCTGGGCGTTCATCGAAGCCGCCGCGGTGGCGCTACGCTGCTGCCCACAGGCAAGACGTTTTTATGAACGCAAGAAGGCAAAGCGCCTGCCGGTTGCCGCGATGAAGGCACTCGCGCACAAGCTGGCGCGCGCGGCCTATTACATGATGCGTGACGGCAAACCCTTCGAGGTCAAACGATGTTTTAGCTAGGTTTGGCGGGGGGGCCGAGAGCCCGATAAAGTTGTTGGCGTCAAACCATTGAATTGATTGTGCCCGACCCCCGGCCATCCCGATGCAGCGAACCCTGAGACGCCTAGGCCATAAGCCGACAACAGTCTGGTGCCCGCACGCGGGCAACCATGGAATTGACGTGTACTCCTTTGGACATTGGCCTGGCACCGACGATTTTCTGGAGCTCGACTGAGCCAGGGGCGACGGCTAGAACACCGGCACTTGCCTTGATCCCGATGGGTGACTGGTGCGGATCAGTTCCGTAGCCAGACGATGATAAACCGGACGCGTCATCAAGCTTCGCATCATCAGGATGGCTAAAACGATTCTACAACGCTGCAGGGCCTGACCTTGAGGAGAGAGATATATCCCTTTACTGCGGTCTTTCAATGGGTGACAACTTTATTTCGTTCGGACTGGAAACAAAACTGTCAGTCCGATCGTTGATCCCCTTATGCCATCGCAAATCTGTGTTGACAGAATTAATTTGCTCTAAGATTTCGGCCTCAAAGCTCCGTCGCACGCGCCCCCTCGGGATATTCAGGGCCGACGACTTAATGTAAAGCGTCGCGGGTATTGAAAGCCCGCTCTCACGACCGGCATGGCCTTCTATCTGGTTCCTACATCGGCTCCCAACTTCGCTCCACGCCTTCCTTCGCACATTCGTCACCCGGGTGCAGTTGCGCTTCGATTCGTTCGCTGTGGTCAACTTACGGTGGGACTTGCACCCGCTGGAGTGCGCACCTGCGAGGCGCACCCAAAAAAAGCAGCCCTCACGGCGGAGGGCTGAACAGTGCTCTGACAGGAGGAGTGAGCACTGGAGACGAACAGTTGCATGTTCCTGGTGAGGCCGGGCTGCCCTTCTGAAGTTCAACGGCATGGGCTCACGCTAGCCGCGTCTTACCCCAGCAAGGGATTCGTATTTTGCCGGCAGGCTCAAAAAAGATGATGAACCCCGGCCAGCACGACAGTCTGCCGGTTCGATGAGGATGCCCCGATCCCCAGCGTATTGGCCACGGCGCCTGACGAGGCCTGTTCAAGCATCAGGTCGACATACAGTTGCGTCTGTCTGGACAGCGCGTAGACGTTTGCCACCGTCACCTGCGTCCACCGCTTTCCGGCGAGCGACGTGGTCCATGCCCCAGTATCGATCTGGTAGGCTGGCGTGAGTTGGAAGTTGATTCCTCCATCGGCAGTCCGGTAGTTCTCCCTCTGACCCTGACGCTCAATGCGCACCTGAGTGATGAGCGCATGGACCAGGATCCGTCTCAGCTGGTAGCTGCCGCCGATGCCTGCGTTCGTCACGCTGTTTGCAACGAACGGCGCTCCGCCGGCCAGATTGACGCCTTCGAAGCTGGTCAGTCCCAGGCCGCCCGCGAGGTTCAGCGTGCGATCGTGATATTCCGAGTAGGCTGCGGCGAGGGTTGCAGGACCATTCGCGTAGGTCGCGCCGAGGCTGAAGCTGCGTCCGGCGGTGCTGCTTGTCGTATTGGTGAACCCGTACATCGCACCAAACGTGACGCCCGCGAAGTTCCGGCTACGGAATTTGACGGTGTTCGACAACTCGACTGGCACGGTGTTACCCAGACCATCGACGTTGCCCGGGTGAAACGCGGAAAAGTCACCAAGCGTTTGCGCGGTGGACAGGG
Source organism: Paraburkholderia sp. IW21 (assembly GCF_041321145.1). NCBI lineage: Bacteria > Pseudomonadati > Pseudomonadota > Betaproteobacteria > Burkholderiales > Burkholderiaceae > Paraburkholderia > Paraburkholderia sp. IW21. Next base: position 136,990 of record NZ_JBGGWA010000013.1, read on the forward strand.
GGCCGAGCATCTCGAAGTGGAAATCGGTCTGGCGGCCCAGCGTGACCGTACCAAACCGGCTATCGGACAGGCCGACATAAGCCTGGCGATTGAATAGCGTTCCAGTACTCGACATCGCGCCGCTGGTCGTCGAGAAGCCAGCCTCGAGTTTGAATACCGTTTTCAGTCCCCCGCCGAGATCCTCGACACCCGTGAGGCCCCAACGGTCCGCCTGATAGGTGCCCTGTTCGGCGATAAAGGCGCGACCGCCGTGCAGATTGCTGACGTATCCGACCCCCGCATCCAGACTGCCATAGAGCGTCACGCTGCTCTGTGCATGCGCACCGCTGGCAATACCCAGCAACGGGAAGGCGATCAAAAGTAGCTGTTTTTTCATATGGTTTCCTCTGTGTTGAATGACATGGCTACCGGCAAATCATTTCAATGTCTGGTACAGGATTGCGGCACCCGATACGATCGCAAACGCCATCACGCTGATGCGCAAGGCCTTGTCGTTAAAGCGGTGATGAATATGCCGGCTGATGAAGGCACCTGCCACGACCGGAGGGACGAGCAATAGCGCAGACACGAACTTTCCGGGCGTGATCTGCCCGGCCACGCTGAGCATTAACAGCGAGACCGCCTCGCCGACCGCGAAACACAGGGCAATGGTCGAGCGCAGCGCGGGTGCGCGGTAGTGCTGGAAGACCATGGCCAGTGCCGGGCCGCCGATGCCGGTTGCGGTCTCCGTGATGCCGGTCACCGCGCCGGCGGCCACGAACGCCTTGCGGCCAGGTGCGAACGTCGGAGCGCACAGGGTGGCCACCGCCGCAGCGATGGTCGACGCGCCAATGAACAGATTCAGGTCATGTGCCGAGATGCGCGAAATGATCAACACGCCACCCACGGCGCCAACGGTGCGTCCAAGCGTGATCCACAGGGCGCCGTTCGAGTCGAGCGCGGGGCGCTCACGCCAGGCGAGGTACACATTTAAAGGCAGCATCAGGATGAGGAGTGACACCGGCAGCAGACCGGGGTCCACGAGCCCGATCACCGGTGCGGTAATGAGCGCGAAGCCGACACCGACCGCGCCTTGAACGAATGCCGCAATGACCACCGTAATGGCCAGGAGGGCGAATATTGTGAGGCTCACAGGAATTCTCGACAAAGAGTAGGAAAGTTGTTTGCGGGCATGATCAGGCGGGCGCTACAGCTACCGGCCTGCGGTGACGTTCGCGGCCTGCTGCGTGGCAAAGCCACCTCGCGTGTCCACAGCGGGCTGCGAGGCGGCATGAACCCGCTGGATCGGGGCACGTGCCACGACGTCGGCGGCCACTTCATCGACCTCCTTCAGGAAAGCGCGTGCGTCCCAGTCGAGTGGCCAGCCCTCCCAGAGACGCAGCCGCCCCGCAACAAACACCGCGTCGATCTGACTGCGACTGGCCAGCCGGACCAGTTCCCACCTGAGATTCCAGGAAGGCCGCATTTCCGGCACGTCGATGTCGACCAGCAGAAAGTCAGCAGCCTTACCCGGTGCGATGTCACCGGTCAGCGCATCCAGGCGCAGCGCATTGGCGCCCCCGCGCAGGGCGTGGTCAAGCCAGAGGTCGCCGGCACCGCAGGCCGAGTCGCCCGTCGCGAGGCCAAACGCGAAGCGCTGCGCGGTTTCCGCAGCGTCGAGCAGCCGGAAAGCGTCGCTGCGCGTGCCATCGGTACCCAGTCCGAACCGGATGCCGAGCGCTGCCATCTGCATGGCCGGTGCCACCGCGTTGCCTTTCCACGAACTGGCGACCGGGTTGTAGCTGACCGCCGTTCCGGTGTCGCGCAGCAGGTTCAGTTCCGCAGGCGTGACCAGTGTCGCGTGTGCGATCAGGGTTTGCGGACCGAGCGCACCGGCGTAGTGAAGATGCTCGATCGGGCGCATTTTGCGCCGGACGATTGATCGCTCGACCGAAGCCAGGTGCTCGTTGGCATGCGTCTGGAAGGCTGCGCCTGCGTCCGCACAGAGTGCGGCGACCGCCTGCAGCATCCCGTCCGATCCCGCTTCGGGTACCGAAATGGCCAGCGACGGATGCACGAGCGAGTGACCTTCCCAGCGCGAAAGGTGCTTGCGTGCGCGCCCGCCAATGGCCGCGCGTTCCCGGGCGTCAATGTCGTCGGCCAGATCGTTGCATATCAGGCCGAGCACACAGCGAATACCGACCTCCTGCGTGGCCGCTGCGATGGTCGTGGCATCGCCACTCGCGCGCGTGCCGGCGTCGCAGACCGTGGTGAAGCCGCCGCGCAACGCTTCCAGCGCGGCCAGCTTGGCTGACAGGTACAACAGGTTCTCGTCCAGACAGTTCTCCAGCGGCACCCAGATGCGGCGATAGATCTCCGATGGTTCGCCAAACGCAAGCGCCTTGCCAAATGACTGTGTGAGGTGATGATGTGCATCAATGAAGCCTGGCATGACCAGTTTGCCCGGCAGTCTGAGCGGGGTCAGGTGCGGGTAGCGCGCGATCAGGGCTTCGGCCCGGTCGACATCGAGAAATGTTCCGTTGGCGATGACAGCGCCGTGTCCGCGTACCGGTCCGTCTGCCAGCAGCAGGTACTCCGGCAGCAACAGGAGTTCGTCTGCAGACAGATCAGTGCGTGTCGGGATCTGCGGGTGACTATTGGAGGTCTGGGTGTACATGGGCGTTTTCGGGAAAAAGGAGCGTGGTTAATGGCAGGAATGGTTTTCGTTGACCCCAGCTTCGAGATGCCTGGCTGGGTTCGCGGCGTCCCGCACGCGCCAGTTCAGGTGCAGGTGTTCGAATACGATGTTGACGATCACCGCCGTCAGCGCGCCCATGGCGAGGCCATTGCCGAGCACAATCTGGAGCGTGGAGGGAAAGCGGCTGTAGACACCGGGCACGACGATCGGCAGGAAACCCATCGTCAGAGCCGCGGCAAGGGTGTACATGTTGGCGCGCGAGCGAAGGTCGACCTGGCGAAGCAGGTTGATGCCCATGACGCCGATGATCGAAAACACGATCAGTGCGGTGCCCCCAACGACGGCGGCGGGAATCGCGTTGGCCAGACGGCCCAGGGGCGCGAGCAGCGCGATGATAATCAGGATGAAGCCAGCAGCGGCGGTCACGAAGCGGGACCGTATGCCGGTCGCCTGGACGATGCCGATGTTCTCGCTGCTGGTGATGATCAGTGACGTGCCAAACAGCCCGCCCAGCAAGGACATCAGCGCATCCCCGCGGATCGTCCGCGGGACCGTGACGGCCGGATCGATTTCCTTGCCCACCACCTCAGCGATCGCCACGGTCTGGCCCGTCGCTTCAGCCATCGAGATCACGCTGAAAATCAGCAACGGAAGCGACGCAAGGACGTCGAAATGAGGCATGCCAAACGGCAGCGGCGTGGGCATCGTGATGAAGGCACCATGCCAGACGCCTGTGAAGTTCATCAGGCCCAGCGCGGCGGAAAGTACGGCCCCGGCGAGCAGGCCGAGCAGTACCGCGAGCTGTCCGAGCATGCCCTTGAAAAGCTTGGCGAACAGGACCGTAAAGGCGACGGTCGCGAGTGCCAGCCCGATCGCGAGCGGACTCGCAAAGTCGGCCGTGCCGGGGCGGCCGACAATGACGACGCCGTAAATCTTGATGAGGTTGGCGGCGACCAGAATCAGCATCGTGCCGATCACGATACGCGGGAAGAATCGCAGGCAGCGCGCAAAGACCGGGAGCAGCAGGAAGTAGAACAGGCCCGTCAGGATCACCGCGCCAGTTGCCGTCTGCAGATTGGTCTGTTGCCCGATAAGGACGAACAGCACGACCGGCGCTCCGCCGGGCACCATGATGAATGGCAGGCGGGCACCAAATTTGAGCGGACCGAACGACTGCAGCAACGTGCCTAGGCCGCACACGAGAAAGGTGGCGCTGATCAGATCCACGGTCAGCCCGGACGACAGTCCGAGCGCCTTGGCGACCAGGAAAACCGCCGTGATCGGCGAAGCGGCCACGACCAGGACGTGCTGCAGTCCGAACAGGACAAGTTTGAGGTATGGCAAACGCTCGTCGACAGCGTGAACCGGCTGGGTGTTCGTCATGGTGATATGTCTCCTGTTTCCCGACGGAGCGTCGCGCTCCTGTCGGGTTGCTCCGGTATCCGGATGCGATGGTGGCCTGCAACCCCAAATCGATTTGGGGCTAGTTTAAAAAAAATGGCAACGTCCCAAATCGATTTGCTATTGTAGAATGGGACGCGAAAATGACGTTGTCAAGATGGATTATTTATTGAACTGGTGGGGCCGATAGGTGCGGCCCCGACGCTGAGCTGCGGGCCTCCGCAGCCGAGCTTCAGGTCTCTGTCGCCATGACGGGATCCGGGACGTCAATCGAGAGGAGCAAACATGCAGATTCCAGCGCCGACGAGGCAGCGGCCAACGATTGCCGACGTCGCCCGCGCCGCAGGGGTTTCCACCACGACGGTTTCGCACGCGCTGAACGGCAAGGGTTACGTCGACGCGCGAACGCGTGAACGGGTGAAAGAAGCTGCCCGTGTGCTTGGCTACCGTCCGAGCGTCAGGGCCCAACGGCTGCGCACGGGGGAAGCCCGAACGATTGCGCTGATCTCCTCAATGCCGTTCGAAATCGCCGGCGGCGCCTCACGTCTCGGGTTCCTGATGGAAGTGGCCGCCGTGGCCGCCGCTACCGCCTTGACCCGCGGCCTTGCGCTCGTACTGGTGCCGCCCCTGATGGCCGGCCGGTTGCCGCTGGAGCAGCTCGACATCGACGGCGCGATCGTGATCGAGCCCACCGCTGACGATGCGAATGTGGCCCACCTGCAGGAACGGGGACTGCCGGTCGTTTGTCTCGGACGTCAGCCGGCAAACGATGCGGTGCCCTACGTGGACATCCATTCATCGGCGACCGCAGAGTTATTGCTACGCCATCTGAAGGACCAGGGCTGCCGGCACATCGCCTTGCTGATCGGCGCGCAGCAGCGCAATTCGTACATTGAGTCCCGGGCGTGTTACCAGACGTTCTGCGCCGAACATGGCATGCAGCCGATCATCGCGGTAGCGGATGAGTCGGGCGGCGAGGCAGCGGGCCAGGATGCATGTAACGCATTGCTCCGGGGACATCCCCAGATCGACGGACTGTGCGCACTTGTCGATGCATTTGCCGTTGGGGCGGTACAGGCTCTGCTTGAGGCGAGACGACAGGTGCCGTACGACGTGAGGGTTGTGACGCGCTACGATGGGACCCGGGCAAGAAGCTGCCGCCCGCCCCTGACCGCGGTTGATCTTCATCTCGACGACGTGGCTTCGCAGGCGGTCGCCCTGCTGTTCGACCACCTGGGCGGCAACCGGGACGCGCGCCATTGTGTCGTGCCGTCGAGGCCGGAACTGGTGATTCGAGAATCTTCGGTCGCACCCGCGCCATCCGCGGTCTGATGTGGGCTGGACAGCATCGGGAACCGCTGCAAACTTTTTCGATCCAGGCATTTCACTGTGCGCCAGCACCCGTCCGCGCACCCTTCCAGGTCGCCGTCCAGTTGACCAGAGTTCGTACCCCCGCCCACGATCTTTTCTTCCACAGTCGTGCCACTCATTGCGATAGTCTTCATTGGTCACAGAGATACGGATGACGAGCCCCAGGATCCACGCCGCGGCCGCCGGCAAGTGCATTCAGCGCCGCGATGGCTAGTGCGAATGAACCGAACGCAACCGGATGACCGTGAGTAACACCGCGTTTAAATACGATGGAATATTCCCGGCTGATCTCGTTTCCTTTGCACCGGACAATACGGCTCGGCGGCGGGAAGCGTTCGAGCCGCTCTCCCGCCGTCGGAATGGCCGATAGCGGCGCCCCCTCAAAACCTGTACTCCGGATTCTTTGCATCGAATACCGAGTCGTCGAAACGTTTCGGCGTCACATCGGTGAATGAAAACTTCTCGAAGAGTTCGAGATCGTTGTCCCACGCTTCGCTCGTACGAAAAAAAGGTTGCCGCAAGTCGAGGCCGAGCCGCTCCTTCTTTGCATAGAAGTCGGGCCGTCCGTTAGGTGTCTCCCACGTGAACGCTACTATGCGCGCACCGTGATCGTTCAGCACTTCAATCTTCGAGGGCTGCTCGACGCCTGCCGCGCGATACTTCTTTAGCTCAGCCAGAAACAGATCCGTGACATGGTCTATGCCCAGTTCGCGCACGGTATGGTTCGACTGTGCCTTGACGCGAGCGCCATTGATTGGCACCCACAGTGAAACGAGGTTGAGGATCCCACCCGGATGCGCGTAAAACCGATCCGGATCCTTCTTCTCGTCATAAATCATTTCCTGCCCGGCGTTCCTGCCGTCGGCCAGCCACTTAACGTAGACTTGCCGCGGCTTCTGACGATAGCGGACCAGCATGTGAGCCGGCTCCGTCTGCCACTTGCCTTTAACCCGTTGCTGGCTGAAGGTCTGGAACTCGTATTCCTGGTAGCGCGCGCTGCCCGTTTGCACATATCGAGGCAGCGTGTCGGGCGCGAGCGCTCGAAAGAGTTCGATCAGTTGCCCGTCGTCCAATCTTTCGAGCTCCCCACTTCGGGCGGCCCAGCTTAGCCAGACTATCTGACGCTCCACAGGAAGACTCGATACCTGGGTGATCGCGACGGGTGACTGATTTCCGGGCGCTCGATGGCCCACGGGTCTCGGCGCCTCCCCGGCATGCCCCGGCGCGACAATCATCGCAGCCGATGCGAGCGCTAGGGATGCGAGCCTCGCGAACCCTGCGGCGCGCGACTTTGTTAACGTCTTGGCGACACGCAGCATGGGGCACCTCGGATCGACCGATTTTTCATTGAGACCGCGAGGCAAGCACGATCCACTGCCTTCCCACATGAACCTTGAACGCCCCGCCCGTTTCGCGATCAGCTTTCGAGCACAAGTGCGACGTCTCGGCGATGTCGACCTGCTCATGGAAGTCATCGGCGAACTCGCTCCTTATGTCATATGGCAGCGACCGATCGATGGCAAGGGCAGGCATCCTACAATCCTGAACAATTTATGACGGCCCGTTCAAAGACCAAATCGTCTGTCGCGCGACGCGATTCGTCGGGCCGGCTAGGGTAAGTGAGCCAGTAACAGACTCATCCTGATGCGGTCCGTGCGTTCTCCGGACCACGCTGATTTTCTTCGGCCTGAAGCGTATTGCCGAGCAGTGACGCTCATCGGGGGAGCGCCTGACAGTCCCGCCCGACATATGATGATCGTGCCCCGTGGCTCGAAAAGCTCCCGTGCCCTATATGCGGCCCCGTCATAATGATGAGGTTCATCCGTTTAGCAGCCGCGCGCAGATGTTCTGCGGCGATAGTGACCAACGGTCGGTGTCGCCGCAATTGGGTGTACGAATACTCCGACGACCATGCCACCCCAAGATTCGATCATGGGGAACTCCTTCTCACGCGGTCGGCCACCTGCAACAGCAGTGCCCGCATCAGCTTCCCGGGCGCAATCGAAGCCCGGCCGGTGTCCGCGTAGATGACACTAGACAGCCCGTTGAGCCGTTTCAACGCATCATTCACCAGCAACCGGATCGGTCGCAGCGGGTGATCAGCTGGGACGAAGTCCTCCAGCTTGACTGTCGTGAACAGGGGTTCCTGCATCTCATCCATTCCGCGCATCGTTTCCACTGCCAAAGATCATGAACACGATATCCTTCGCCCGTCGGTCGAGAGCCAGTTCGTATATCACGGTGCATATTTCGGCTCACCGGACTTGCAATTTCCAAAGGCTCGATGGTCGCGTTCGAAAGCACGATCGCCCGGACACTGCGGGTAATCAGCCGACGTGACGGCCCAGTCACTGCGAGACCGGGACATCACATTCCGCGACCGTGGTCCCGAGCAGTTCAACCAGCGCAGATAATCGATTCCGGTCCTGCGCCGAGAGCTTGGGATGTATCAGCAGGCAGTCAATCCGCGATATCCAGTAGTCGCGCCGGATAAGTTGCGGGAGACGAACCAGCGCTTTCAGCGCCTTCTCAATCTGTTCAATGTCGGTCTTTACCGTATTCACGCCTGTCTCCCTCGTTGATCTTCTGAAAACCCGGAATGTCACATCGGCTGTCGCTCTTTGCGGAGTCGACGCCTGCTCGGATGCCAGCCCATTCCCTAAATCAGAATGTGTAAATCGACCGCGATCAGGCACGGACTGCGACCCAACACCCGTTATCCGTAATTGAGCCATATCGCCAGCACGACGTAAGCGAGGACACCGAGCCAACGCAGAACGAGACTAAGGGTTGGGAAGATGCTAAGGCGCGCGTTCATTTCATTCCTTCGGTCAGGCACCGCAGCCGTCGAGGTGTCCAGCCGCGTTGCCCATCCACATCGGACGCGCAAGAGACGGGAGTTGCCAAGAGAACACCAGGCATTCAACGCGAAGACACCTGTCTGCGGTAGTGTCACCTGCGACATCGCCGTCTTCACGCCTGACGTGTGCTTGCCTTTCCGCAAGAGCTCCAGCGATGGCTCGCCTGCCGGGCACGGTCGTTTGCGGTTCCACCGGTCCAGGGAGCGTCGCGGCGATCTCGGCGTCGAACATGTTGAACTATCCTCAGCGGGCTCACATTCCTGCCAACCCAAACCAGTAACAGCGCGCTTCCTGCACCGCCTTAAATGCCGCCGCCACGCCTTGATGCCGACGCACTGCGAGGCCGGTGCACCTGACGCAGCAACCATGCGTCGAAGCCCCTTGCGGCAGTTAGATTGACAAGTTTCGGGAGCAACGCTAGCCACAGCGCTCGGGCAAACGTTTGCTTTTGCATGTCCGGCCCCAGACACGGTACGAATTGAATCCATCTGTATTACGGCATCCGTTTCGGCTCTTTTAATTGAGGTAAACCCTATATTTTCTTGGCCTCGCAGACAGCGCGACGGAGGTGCAACAAAAGCCTTGATGGGTAGTCCTGAAGATGCGCTTTGTTGCAAGGCGGCGGTCCTGATCGGCTCGTATGCTCCTACCCATCCTGACGAACCCCTTCAACTTCGACGAGTTCTATCACTGCTTTGCCGACAGCTGGCGCGTGTCTGCGGAGGCGTCGATGTTGTCGGTGTGCAACGCCGGAGGAGATCGGACGGGGAGCGCCCAAGCAGGCGTTCTATGCAAAGGATCTCGAGCCGGCGGTGCGCGAGACGGCGCAGGGGAGTCTGCAACACGGCGGGTGTGAAGGCGGAACTGCTGCTTGAGGCCTGCACCCTCGACGTCGCCGTGGTTGGTCAGGACGCCGCGGCCAAGGTGTTCGTCGACGCGTTTCTCCCCTCGGCCGTCGGAACCCTCACTGGCGGCGGCATTCTGGAAAACTGGGTCGCTGACCGCTAGTCCTTTTCACGTCTAGATCACGCTACCGTCGTAACCTGAAATCACGGGATACCAATTAATTGCTCCGGCCAACGTATACAAAAACATTCAGAAGGTAGGCAACCACACCTAACGCGACTATCAGTTCACCAATCTCGAGAAAGGACAGTGCACCCGGGTGACCGGTCAGGAAAAAGGTGAGTGACGCTAACATTAGCGGGGCACCAATATTATGCAGCCAGAACTGTGCGAGTCCGAGCCAACTATTGGCTGCACGAGGGAAGAGCGTATAGGTAAGGCCCACGATTGCCGGCACCGCCCAACCGAGGAGATTTATGTGCGCGTGAATCGGATGCAACTCAAAATGCTGCGTCGCGCCGATCGCGATGCCGGCCGCTACGCCGAGCATCAGGTATATCACTGATAGCCTGAGCCAAATCAGTTCCACCGGACCGACGTTGATGTACCAACAGGAATTGCAAGACTGCTCATGGAAGTCTCCCGAGAAGTGCGCGACGAAAAGAATCGCGCGCTTTATGTGAAGAAGTTGCTTTAGTGAGTCGTTGGCGTCAGCAGACTTCTGCGCGCGAGTGCATACAGGGTCTGAGCCGCCAGCTTGCCATCGGACTCCGCGCGAATCCGGGTGCCAAGTTTCCCCGATGCCAGCCTGAAAGCTGGGGCGGACAGTAACTGTTCGACAGCACTGGCGATTTCATTGGTCGATGCCGACGGTTCCAGCATCAGTCCCGCGCCTCTGATTGTCACCCGGGCCGCATTGTCGCGTTGGTCTCTGCCCATGGGCAGACAAAGCATTGGCACGCCAGCTGAAAGCGCGCGCATGACTGTCCCGTGACCGCCATGTGTAACGACAAGCGATGCACGTTGCATCAATTCATCGTGCGGTGCACTGCGTCGCACGACGACCTTCTCGGTGCATCGAACGCCCGTGCCGTCGAATCCCTCCCCCAGGGTGACAACACCGCGCACCGGCAGCGAGGTCAACGCGTCGATTACGCGCTGCAGTGTTGTTCCCTGATTCTGGAAGGTGGTGCTGAAGGCGACTAACACCAGGGGGCGTGAATCTGCAGCCGGCCACGGTGACTCCCAGGCATCTACCCAACCGGGTTCATCGAGCTGGGGGCCGACGTAGTGAAACGACTCAGGCAGTTCCTCCACGCTGAAATCGAAGGCCGCACTGGTACCCAGGAGGGTGCAATCTGCTCGATTCAGTTGGTCAAAGATGCTATTTAGTGGCGCCAGACTGAGCGTTTTTCGGGCGCGGTTGAGGACGGGCAAGTATGCATCGAACACGCCGGTCGTTGTGCGCCGAACTTCGAGGTCGCGTTCTCTTTCGGCCTCGCATGTCGCAGGTGCAAAACCCGGTCCGGCAGGTGGCACGCCTCGCAACGTGGGATAGAGCCACAGATTCGCGGTGAGCAAGGCCAATTTACAGCCAGCGACTTCAGCAGCCATCATCGGACCAAACAACAGCTCACTGGTAACGACAACATCGGCTGGGCGGCGCGCGACCTCGTCCAGCGTATCTTGGGCATAAGCCACCGCGGGGCCGAAAATAAGGCGCTCACAGAGTCTGTCGATTATCTGCAGCGGTTGGGTGATTTCCCAATCCCGGATAGGGTCCGTATCGGGCGATTTATTGGGGCGACTCGTTGCCCGGGACCATGCAATGAATTCGAGTCCCTGTCGTTCCACTTCTTCTCGATTGCATGCGTCACTCATCACGCGCACCCGTGCCCCAGTACCCAGCAGGCGCCGTGCTGTGCCAAGAGCGGGCGGAATGGCGCCTCCTCCCTCCCAGACCGTAAATAGAAATTCAGGCTGCGCTTCACTAAACTTCATTTTGGATTCCTATGTGTATTAAGGAAACGTTGAGAAGGCATGAATTGTCGCCTTCACTCTATTGGTATTTCGTCAATGGACGTATCGGTTGCTCATGCTTTAAAATTGCAATGGCCTCGGGTTTGCATTTGTCTCACTTGGGTGGGGCGCAACGCTTGATCTCCTTGGTCTCGAGACTTGACCACAAAGCATGTCAGTGCAGCACGCCCCTAACCAAGGCGAGTATCTCCTGGCCAGTGGCCTTGGAAGTAAGCCCCATATCCCGGCGCAACAGTTTCCACACGTACACATCAGTGACGGTTATAAGTTTCCGTACCAACGACTCTCTGGCCGCAGTCTTCCGTTGCGCGAGCTCGCGACTAAACGTCTGCTCAACCCACGTACGGTGTCCCTTTCGACCGTTGTCAAGAGTCCCTTTCAGGATAGCGAAGCGCTCTTCCAAGGCCAGCGTGCGCACGAGCATGTCGCCTGCGACTTCGTAGTCATCGACCAGCGCATCAATGGCACCGTCGACAGTCTCGATATGCGGTTTGCGTCGCGCGACAACGTCGTCGTGAAACTGTTTGCTCGCGGCCTCAAACAACTGCTCCTTGCTGCCAAACCGACGAATCACCGTTTGCACCGTCACTCCCGACGCGCGTGCGACGTCAGCAAGGGTTATTTCGTCATACCAGCGCTGCACCGCCATGTCGAGGAATGCCCTGACGATACGCTCATGTGTGGCGGCAGCAGCTTCGGCACGGGCGACCTGCTTATACATCCGCCCGTCATCGGAACGTTGAACGATTTCGCGTGATTTCATGTAAGTCATAGTAACATGAACTATCGGGAAATCAATCCCGAAACTTCCGGACTTGCTATGCCGGAATCAGTTGCTACGGAAGTGGCCATTTGTCGTTGCTGGATCGTCGCATTTTTCATCGCGGCGCGGCGCTTTCCTGACCCGTCTGAATGGCTGCCGGCGTCACCCGCCGGCCGGCGACCGGGTGATCGTCTGGGCCCCACTGGCGGCAGCTTCTGGGTCTTGCCCGGAGACCGGTGCCCTGAAACTGACCCACGGCAACTCGCACGCGCTGCTCGCGTAATCACGGCCATGAAAAAGACGTGTTTCATCAAACTCCCGCTCGACGCACCCAGGGGAGAACTGTGTGTCTTCAGTCCGAGTTAAGGAATGTGGCAACACACTGCGGCGCTGGTCAGCGGAATTCACACGCTTGCCACTTACGAAGGCAACGTCCGAAAAAAGCGCTTCTTCGATCGCCGAAGGCACGCGGACGAGCGACTCTTGATGGCCGGCTGCAGCCGACCCAGCGCCCGCATGACGGAAAAAATTCCACTTTGCACAGGCCGGTGAAAGACTAGTTCGCAACGTCCAAACCTTAGCCCGTATGGGTTACTGTCCAACCTTCCGCGGGGCCATGTACGCTAGATAAGCGACGATCAGATCGATCTCGCGATCGCTCAGCTGGGTCTGCGGGAAAGCGGGCATAGTCCTGCCGGGCCAGTCTCGAACCGATGCCGGATTGCGAATGTAGCGGCGCAATGCAGCGGGCTGGAAGTACTCGACTGGATTCATTGGCACGTTGAGGTCGGGGCCGGTGTCCGCGCTGCCCGCGTGGTTGAGCCGATGACAGGCGAGACACTGAGTGATGAACAGGCTTTGGCCCGCGCGGATCGGATCGGTTGCCGGCAGTGCCGGATCGACGGCGAGCACCGGCCAGCGAGCGGATGGAGATGGTTGCGTAGCAAGTTGAGCGATCTGGTAAGGCCATTGCTCGCTGCGAACGGAGGCCGCTCCCCTGCCGACCCAGACCAGGTAGAACGGTCCCGCGCTGACCGGCTTGCCCGGCAGCTTGGGCCACGGCTGCGCCGGGTCCTCCACCGCGAGCCATGCGACGGCGGTCGCGGGATCACGGTTGCGCACGAGGTCCATCGGCAGTTGCGCGGCGAAACCGTCCGTCGCACGTGCCTCGATCACGCTGTCCGCAGGTAACGCCGTAGCGTCGAGCAGGTCGGCCAGCGGCACTGCGCGGTAGGTCACTGACGTACCATAGGCGACATCTTGCGGAACGTGAATCTCGGCAGCGTCCGGCCGCGCCAGCAACTGCGCCTGGCTAAACGACTGGGTCTTGCTGCCAATCGTAAGGTTGATCATGGGCTGCGCGGCCGCACAATCCTCGATCGCGCCAAGCGTCAGCAGCAAAACCGCAAACAGCACGCGTTTCGACATTTGTCCTCCGTGCAGTGTTGTTGCCGGCCACGTCGGCGGCAAAATCGCCGAAGCCGCCGGGAAAGACAGGACGCGAATCCATTCGGCACCGGTGAGCGGATTATGTCAGCGGTGGCGAATCGTCGGTAGCGCGCGCGTGATGTCTGTGCGAACCGATCAGCGAATGAAGCCGTGAGATGCGAATCCCCTCACGAGTCTATCTTGCTTTTCCGCCTCGCTTGACATCATTGCAGCTGCAATCGCACCACGTTCGCGGGCCGGGCCCGCAACGCTCCGGCCACTGGAACCGGGTCCCCTTCAATGACAGCTTCCTCGGTCCGACGGTCGACCGCGTCTTCGGCGGCGGCCAAGTCCCCGGACGGTCCCGAATTGCCACCGAGGCCGCGCAGCACCTTAACGCGGGTGTCCGCTTGCCAGAAAAACCAAGGGCTCCCGTCTGATCTTACTGACGTTTGGTGGACACCTTGAAAGGGCATACCATGCAGACTGAAGTGCTGGATCTGATCAAAGGACGAAGACGTCGCGGCGGTGAACTGCTGAGGCTGTGTTGGATGCGCTATACAGGCGCTTGTATGCGGTTGCCTCAGCATGCTGCTTCCGGCGCAACTGGCACCAACAATTGGCGTTGACCGCGGGCACACGTTTCGAACAAGCCATGAACTCCCATCTTTCGGGTTTGACCGCCTTCGTATTCGCTGGCGGTGGCAGCCTTGGCGCGATCGAGGTTGGCATGCTGCGCGAACTGCTCGAACGCGGTGAGCATCCGGGCTGCGTGGTGGGCGCCTCCGCAGGCGCGATCAACGCAGCGTATTTCGCCGGACGACCGGACGGCGGTGGCGTAGCAATGCTCGAAGCGCTCTGGTGCAAGATCCGGCGGCAGGACATCATGCCGCTTTCCATGCTCGGGCTGCTCGCGATGATCCTGCGCGGTCGTGCGCACCTCGTTGAGGCGAACGCGTTGCGTCAGCTGCTGGAGACGCATCTGTCGTATGAGCGGATCGAGCAGGCGACCTTGCCACTTCACATTGCCGCGACCGATATGCTTACCGGCGACGAAATCGTTCTTTCTACCGGTCCTGTGGTGAACGCCGTGCTGGCAAGCGCAGCGATTCCCGGCGTGTTCCCGCCGGTGCGTATCGACGGAGTGGATCTCATCGATGGCGGCGTCGCCAACAACACGCCGATCTCGGTGGCGGTCGCGCTCGGTGCGACGCGCATCATCGTGCTACCGGCCGGATTCGCGTGTGCGTTGCATGCGCCGCCGCGTAGCGCGATCGCGCAGGGCCTGCATGCGCTGACGCTCGTCATCGCACGCCAGCTCGTGCGCGACCTTGAGTTCTATTCGACGCGTGTGCAGATCTATGTCGTTCCGCCGTTGTGTCCACTCGATGTCTCGCCTTACGACTATACGCAGTGCGCGCAACTGATCGACCGCGCTGCGCAGAAGACGCGTGCATGGCTCAGCGATGGTGGCCTCGAGCGCGCTTTGATTCCCGGTGAGCTGCGCGAGCACGCGCACGCCGCGCGGTAATGGCGCAAGCAAAAAACTGAGAGCTACTTTGTGCCAAAGTCCAGTGACCCGACGAGCATGACTGGCTGCCATTGGTCCGCTATGTGAATCGAGCCGACATTCGAAAGTCCGTCTGAGACCACAGGCGAACGGCTGGAAGGGCCTCCTGCGGCCCCATGCATGAGGGACCGTTTCCTGTGGCACGTAAAGCGGTGATCTGCGGCAGGCTACCCGGAGCGCCCAGCCATCGCTACAAAGAGCAGACGCATGACGCACGTGATCAAACTGGAGTTGCTCCAATGCCGCTATCCATGTGCGTATTTCAAGTACCTGCAGCACGGATTGCCCGCGCGGTCTGTTAGCGTCCCGGGCTCACTAGCCTGGTGGCGAGCAAGCCTCAACCGCGGAGCGCCACAGTAGCCACAATGAAAGCCGAGAAGATCAGCGCAGGGGCGAGATGCCGGAACGGCTCCCGATTTCGTAGCAACGTGAAGAGCGCGCCAATCATGATCGCACCGGCCAGCATGAGGCCTAAAACTCTGGTTTGCTGTCCAAAAAGAAGTGCTGCACTGAGCAGCTCGAGAGCGCCACAGAGCAACTGAAACCATGCCGGGTAGCCCCAGCGTGCGAAGTCGCGCTTCACCGCGCCGCGTCCTGCGAGATTGACCACGCCAGCAACCGTGAACAGAACCGCTACGATCGTCGCGAGAATCGATTCGAAAGATGTAGTGTTTAACGCCATCGTCATGCTCCGTTGCTTTGCTGAAAGTGTTTCTGTACAGAGAGGTCCGCAATCAGGCCGGGGCCGTGGGGTTCCCATGCAAGAACTCGCCTGGCATGCTGGCCGCTTACCGTCTGGTCGAGCGCCAGTGCGTCAGCAAATGGCCCCAGCGATTTGCGAGCATCGTCGAGCGGCCAAAATTCGACGCGGTCGGCGCCGACCCAGGCCCGAATCGCTTCACCCATTTCGGCAACGGCAACGGCATCTTCCGCGACCACGTTGAAGATCTGTCCGGCGACTCGACCGCCCCCGCTTGCCGCCCGCTCCACCGCGCTCAGGTAAGCCGTGGCGAGATCATCGACGTGAACGGCAGGCCAGTGGTTGCGACCATCGCCGACGACCCTCACACTGCCGGTCTGACGGACCATGCCGGCAAGCATGCCGAAGATGCCGCCGCCGTAGCCGTGCACCATCGCCGGCCTGAGGATCACCGCGGCAATCGAGCGGCGTGCTGCCAGCGCCTGCACGTGTCGCTCCACTGCGGGCCGCCAGGCGACAAGTGGTGTCGGGTTCAGCGCCGATGCTTCAGTCGCGGGCTCGCCCTCCGTATTGCCGTAGACCCAGGTGCCCGACGTATAGACAAACGCCGCGCCCGGATGCGAATGCGAAAGCATCGCTACAGCCGCTGCTTCATCCGCAGCAGCGGCGCAAGCGTCGTTGGTCGACGCGGTGTGCACCACGCCATCAGCGGCACCGGCAGCCGCAGCGAAAGACTGTGGCTCGCGCAGGTCGCCGGAATGCAGTGTCACACCGAGACGTGCCAGCGCGCTGGCGGCGGCCGAGCTATCCTCGCGCACCAGCGCCGTCAACTGATGGCCGAGGCTGATTGCCTTGCGCACGACCGCTTGCCCGATGAAGCCAGTACCACCTGTAATGAACAGTTTCAAAGCGTTCTCCAATGATTGGCTGCGAAGTTGAACAGTCATACAAACGAGACCCGTCGGTCTCGTTTTGGCAAATCTAAACGAGACTGATCAGTCTTGTCAACTATTCGACGATCTGTTATTTATCTCGCATGGACACTTCCTCTCTCTCCGGCCTGAGCCCGCTGCAATGCCGCAAGCGGTCCGCCATCCTCGACGGCGCGAAAACCGTTTTCTTACGCGAGGGCTTCGGCCTGGCAACGATGGATGATGTCGCCGCGGCCGCTGGCGTCGGCAAACAGACGGTCTACCGCCACTTCAAGTCGAAGGAGGCGCTCTTCGTTGGTCTGGTGAGCTCGATGTGCGCTCAGGTGGGTGGACTTCTTGCCAGCGCTCAGGACGAGCAATCCGATGGATCACCCGAAGTCGAGTTGCGCGAGTTGGGATGGGTGTTGGCACAAATCCTTATCGCGCCGGATAATCTGCGGCTTTACCGGGCCGTCGTTGCTGAGGCCGAGCGTCTTCCGGAGCTCGGCCAGGTGTTTTACGAAAATGGTGCAAAGGGCGTGCGTGCCTTCGCCGCAAAAATTCTGCGAAAGCGATTTGACGAATCGACTGCTGCATTGCGGGCAGCGGCATTCGTTCAGTTGGTGCTAGGCGACGCGTATCTGGAACTGTCAATTGGCTACAGGGTGCCCGATGTTGAAGCGCGCTTTGCGCTGCAGATTGACGAGGCGGTGGCAGTTGCACTTCGCTAAGGAGCGCTGCATAAGATGTCGAGCTACTGCATGCGGAGCGCAACAGCGTGTAGCGCGGGAAGCAAGACACCGCGCTTCCGATTCCGAACGCATTCGCGCACCGGTTTCCGCACGATCCAGGCGCGTTTCTAAAAAATTGTGAGTGTCGTTTTGTGGCCGGCTTGCGTGACGGCGATCGGCGGGGCGGTGGTGCAAATAGCGATCAGCGAATCGGTTAGAGTGTCGGCCTGACCGATTTGAGGACCCGCGATGAGCAAGCTGGAGAGTCTGAACGGGCTGTTCGCCGGCCGTCACTTTGACCGTGACGTGATCATTCTTTGTGTGCGCTGGTATCTGCGCTAAAAGCTCAGCCTGCGCGATCTCGTCGAGATGATGGCTGAGCGAGGGTTGTCGCTTGGTCACACGACGATCCTGCGTTGGGTACAGCGCTATACGCCCGAGCTCGTCAAGCGCCGGAACCATTTCGCAACACCTGGGACGGTCGTGGCGGGTTGACGAGACGTATCTCAAGATCCGAGGCAGATGGGCTTATCTATATCGGGCGGTGGATCGGGGCGCCCAGACGGTAGACTTCATGCTCAGGGCAAAGCGTGACGTAAAGGCAGCCAAAACATTTTTCCGCAACGCCATCAAGCATCAGGGCCAGTTGCCGAAGACAATCACGCTCGACGGCTATGCGGCCTCACATCGCGCTGTGCGCGAGATGAAGGCCGAGAGCCTGCTGCCTGAGGACACGAAGGTGCGGTCTTCGAAAGTATCTCAACAATCTGAACGAACAGGACCATCGTCGCATCAAGTCCAGGACGAACGTGATGCTCGGGTTCAAACGGTTCAGGTTCAGGAGTGCCGCGAGCACGATTGCCGGCATCGAGTTGATACATCGCATTCGCAAGGGGCAATTCGACCGCTCCGCTCTCGCGCCCGAGGACATCACTGCGTCCTCCGTCTGGAATGTTGGCCTGCTCAGTCGATAAGGTGTCCATATCTATAAGAAACATCTCGGCCATGCTACCTATTTGCACCAGATCCTTCTCTAGCACCGGCAACAGCTTGAGCGCCCAGCGATGCACGGTCGAATGATCAACGCAAATGCCACGCTCTGCGTATCTCTTCAATGTGACGCAGGCTTAGCGGATAGGCCACGTCCCAGCGTACGCACATCAGGATCACGTCGAGCGGGTAATGCAGGCGCTTGAGCACTCGGGCCACCGCCGGATTCAACGTCGTCATCAAGCTTTCAGCCGTTCATGTTGTTCCGCGCATCATAGCGGATCGCCTTATTGCAACAGAACCGGATTTAGTGTCAGTCCATGACTTGCGTCGTCCATCCCCTGCAGGCGGTGTCTGGTTTAACGTTTACGTGTGAGGTATAGACGGTTAGTTGCGTATTTGACGATTGATAATCCTCTTAGGTGAGCTTTTTCAGGAAAACTTCCCTCGGCTAGACTTGCGGAAGACACCAAAGCGGTATTTACAGCGCCCTGACCGGGACACTTCCGGGTTTGCCACCACAACGCTACCGAATTAGCAAAATTATTAGGAATAGATAAACTATCGAAACGAACTGCAGGAATGCGGGTAACCCGACCCTAATCTGCCGGAAGTTACTGGAATTCGGAAAGTTATCTATAATCCATAACTTCACTAACATAGCTAGCTTGTGACACTATGGATCCGGTCTCAAACCCCTACGCTCCCGGCGCGGGTAGTCCTCCCCCTGAACTCGCAGGCCGCGGCGATGTCCGTGAGGCGGTACGAGTATGTATAGAACGCCAAAGACGTGGCAGAGCTGCAAAAAGTGTCCTGATGGTCGGTTTGCGTGGTGTCGGAAAGACCGTGCTACTCGACCAGATGCGCAGCGACGCCGAAGGAACGGGCGCCCACACTATCCGGATTGAAGCGCCGGAGAATCGCTCGCTGCCGGCCCTTCTTGCCCCTCAGTTACGTCTGGCCCTGCTTCGTCTCAACAGGATCGAAGCCGCAAGGGATATGGCTGTGCGTGGTCTGAAAGCGCTTGCCGGATTCGCGGGCAAACTCAAATTGACATACAGGGATATCGAGGTTGGCCTCGATTACGATCCTGAGCCCGGACTCGCAGACAACGGAGAGTTGGAAGGCGACCTGACAGCACTACTTGAACAGGTAGGGAGGACAGCCAAAGCGGCGGGCACAATACTGGTTATCTTCATCGATGAACTTCAGTACGTGGAGGAACGGCAGATGGCTGCCTTGATCTCTGCGCTTCACCGTTGCGCGCAGGCACAACTACCCGTGACCTTGGTCGGTGCGGGGCTTCCTCAGCTTCGTGGTCGCATGGGGGAAGCCAAGTCATATGCTGAGCGACTTTTCCAGTTCCCTGAAATTGGCGCACTGGCAACACCGGACGCAGAACGCGCCATCGTCAAGCCAGCCGGCGATGAGGGCGTACTGGTAGACGAGCCGGCAGTCGACCGGATAGTAAGCGAAACCAAGGGCTACCCGTATTTTCTGCAGGAATGGGGCAAGCACGCCTGGGACGCCGCGTCGCATAGTCCGATCACGGAAGACGACGTTATTAACGCGTCACGGGAGGCCGTTGCGGCTCTTGACGAGAGTTTCTTTCGTGTCCGTTTTGACCGGCTGACTCCTGCTGAGAAAAAGTATCTGCGCGGAATGGCCGAACTCGGCCCCGGGCCACATCGATCCGGTGATATCGCAGACCAGTTCGGCCGCCCTGTGCAGTCATTCGGGCCAATCAGAAGTAATCTGATTCTCAAAGGGATGATCTGGAGTCCAACGCACGGAGACACGGCATTTACCGTTCCCCTATTCGATGAGTTCATGAAGCGCATAATGCCAGGCGAAGATTGGAGGCAATAAGTCACTTGCCGTCGTCGAAGGACACTGTCAGGCTGCTCGGGAGGCGGCGGTAGCCCGACGCAGCGGGATCGCCAGATGCAGCAATACATGGGGAACCATCCTGAGCAGAACCCGCTGGCATGCAGATGGGCACTTAACGTTTGCGTGCGCGGCGGTCCTGTAGGTACTGGAGCAAGCCTGGGAGACGATATGCAGAATCCCCCTCTTTTTCATGTTCTCCTGGATCACCTTGAGGCGACCGACACACGTCCCATGGACGTGCAACGGTTCGTCGACCGCTGGCACCGCCTGAAGACGCACGAGGCATTTCCCTGCCCCGTTTGCTTTCTCGCAGGCAAAGAGCGATCGCTCGCCGCATTGCCGGCACAAGGCGATGTCGAGCCGATGAAATGCCCTTCGTGCAAAACGCAGTTCAATGTATCCATCGACGAATGACCAACGTTGCGACTTTCGATGACGAAGCCCGCGCTGAACTGCTCTGCTACCTCGTGTGCGCCCAGCTAATCGCTCAAGCTCGCACCGGCGAATGGCTGCGTACCGATCACCTGGTTGAATCGACACGGATCTGGCTGGTCAGCAATGGAGCCGAAGCCGATTGGAAAGAACGCATCCACTTCGGAACGCTATCGGGAAGGGTCGCTCTGGAATTTGCCGAGTTACCGCGGTTCTGGCATGCGGATTCGCTGGCGAAACTGTTCACGGATGGTTGGCGCCTGGACTATCGGTCAGCAACCGTCCGCGGGATCTACGCGGCGTGCGAGAACGAGTTGAAGGCGGATGAGGCGTAAGCGCCTCGCTCTCGACGCGCTACTGATCGACCGCCTTACAGCCCCAACGTCTGCGTCAGAACGTGGTGAAAGGCGCAGACCGGAAAAAGCCCTGGCTTGCCAGGCCGGGGTTCTAGGCTCAATCCATCAACGGGAGGTGGCCATGACGCCAGAGGACGTGATCACGGTATTTGAGCGACTGAACATGGAAGGCCGGGCCGATATCCCGATAGACGACGCGTGTGCGGGATTCGCCGGCTGGCTGGCGACACATTGGGGGATGTTTGAGGAAGACGACCTGGCGGTGCTGACGTCAGTCGGTGCTACGTTGTGGCGCGAGGGGTTTGCGCAGAGGCAGCAATGAGGGTTGTGGTGCAAATTACGAATTACGAGCGCGAGAAAAAACGGCGTATTCACCATTGCATCATCTGTATTAGCCTGGACTTGATGTTGCGATGATCCTGCTCGATCAAATTGTTCAAATACTTCGACGATCGCAACGTCGTGTCCGCGGGCAGAAACTGGTCAGCCTTCATTTCGCGCACCGCGCGGTGAGACGCAGCGTAACCGTCCAGCGTGATTGTCTTCGGAGCGAGCCCTTGACTTGACTCCTGATCGCTTTCGCGAAGAAAGCCTTGGCCGCAGCGACGTCGCGCCTGGCGCTGAGCCGGAAGTCGACCGTCTTTCCTGCGCGGTCAACTGCACGGTAAAGATAGACCCATTTGCCACGGACTTTCACATACGTCTCGTCGACTCTCCATGAACGCCAGCGGATTTCGCAAACCGGTCCCAGCGCTTGAGGAACTCCGGAGCGAAGCGTTTGACCCAGCGCATGATCGTAGTGTGCGCCAGCGACAGCCCGCGCTCGGCCATTATTTCAACGAGGTCTCGAAGACTAAGCTTGTAACGCAGATACCAACGCACACACAAGACGATGACTTCGCGGTCAAAGTGGCGGCCGTTGAACAGCCTGTCGATGTCTACCAGGTTACTCATAGCCTGCTCGCGCTCGTCAAAACCCGAGCTTAACCTACCGGCTTCACCGATTTGCACCGGAGCCGAGTTTCTCAGGAACAAGTTCAGGAAGCGACGGGTTTCCTAGGACGCTGCCTCCGCGTGTATCCCATTCCTTCAGTGAATGCGCCGGCAAGTCCAACACCTTAGCCGGCTCGTCAGTGATCCTCTGGACGCGGCGCGTGCGTACCGAATACCGTGCGGATCGAATCCCCGGAATCGGGCATGTGATTTGCGTCTCGCAGGTGTCTAGCTGGGAGGACGCTGCCTGCATTGCCGGTGCGAACTTCGGATGCCGATGCTTGCGAAATCCTTTCACGAACAGCTTGCCGGATCTTTCAGGACTGCATGCCGTGGGGCTTTGACTGCATGACCCGATGCTCGAGCGGTACGAGTCCGGAAGATGATGCGGTGCGGATAATGTCGACGCCAGGTCCGACCGGCCGTTACCGGGGTGTCGTTTATCGCATCGTTAGCTTCAGAAAAGGATTTATCCATGACTCCAACCAGCCCGAGATATCGGTCAAGATTGGCCACGGCGGTCTTCGATCTGTTCAATCCGATCCCGTACGGCCTCTTCGTCGGCACACTGATCTTCGACATCCTCTACGCGAGCACCGCCAATGTTTTCTGGGGAAAAGGGGCTGCGTGGCTCGTCACGGCGGGACTGCTTTTTGCGATCGTTCCTCGCGTGATCAATCTCTGCCATGTATGGCTCCCGTCGCGCTATACGGTAACGAGTATCGAGAAACTCGACTTCTGGTTGAACCTGCTGGGCATCGTCGCGGCGATCGTCAACGCATTCGTTCATAGCCGCGACGCGTACGCAATGGTGCCGCAGAACGTCATTCTGTCGGTAATCACAGTGACGTTGCTGAGCGTCGCGCAAATCGCGCTCGCGTTCGACAGGTTCGGTTTCAGGGAGGCGACTCGTGAATAGATCCATCTTGAGCAGCGTCGTCGTGATCGCGATCGCTGGCTCGCTCAGCGGGTGCAACGAGCGGGCCAGGTACGACGCCGAGCATCAGGCCGGAGCCAATCCGCCGTTGCCGAGTGCGCAGAGTTTTTTCACACCTCCGATGCAGGTACCGAAGCACGTCGGCTGGCAGAACGGCGAAACGCCGAAAGTGGCGGACGGCCTGAAGATCGAGAAGATCGCGTCCGGGCTCGAACATCCGCGCCAGGTCTATGTCCTCCCTGATGGCGACATCCTGGTGGCGGAATCGAACAGCCCCAACGCGGAGGCCGTCACCACGCCGAAGCAGCTGATCGCCGGGATGATCGAGAGTCGCTCCGGAAAAAAAGCAAAAGGCGCCAATCGCATTACGTTGCTGCGAAAGCGCACTGACGGTAGCGGGAAATGGGACAGATATGTGTTCATCGATCACCTGCATTCGCCGTTCGGCATGCAGCTCGTCGGCGACACGCTCTATATTGCCGACACGGATGCGATCCTGAAGTACCCGTACAAATCGGGCGAGACCAGCATTTCGGCGGGCGGAGTCGAACTCACCGATCTTCCGGACACGGTCAACCATCACTGGACCAAAGCGCTGCTCGCAAGTCCCGACGGCAAGAAGCTGTATGTCGGCGTCGGCTCGAACAGCAATGTCGGCGAAAATGGTCTGGACGTCGAATACCGGCGCGCAAACGTACTGGAAGTCGATATCACGACGGGCGGCAGCCGCATCTATGCGGCCGGGATACGCAACCCGACCGGGCTGCAATGGGAACCGAAAACGGGACGGCTCTGGGCGGTCGCGAATGAACGCGACGAAATCGGCGCGGATCTCGTCCCCGACTATTTGACCTCGGTGCAGGAAGGCGGCTTCTATGGCTGGCCGTACAGCTACTATGGCCAGCATGTCGACCGGCGTGCCCAGCCACAGCGCCCCGATCTGGTCGCAAAGGCGATCAGGCCGGACTATTCGATTGGCTCCCACGTCGCACCGCTTGGACTGCTGTTCTACACCGGCAGCAACCTGCCGGCGCAATATCGGGGCGGGGCCTTTATCGGCGAACACGGCAGTTGGGATCGTTCGCCACTGAGCGGTTACGCGGTCGCGTACGTCGCGTTCGAGAACGGTAAACCCGTCGGCACGCCGAAGCCCATCGTCACCGGCTTTACTTCCGACGACGAAAAGGAGTTGCGTGGCGCGCCGGTTGGGCTCGCCCAAGCTCAGGACGGCGCGCTCATCATCGCTGACGATGTCGGCAATACCGTCTGGCGTGTGACAAAGACGGGCGGCTAGGCGCAAAGCACGCCGACGTAATGATGGTGTCACGCCATGATCGTCGCGAGCCCCGGCATGTCCGGCCGTTCTCCCGGTAATGCCGGCTCAGCAGCACGCCGCGCCCACATTGACGTTTCGCGATGATCCCAACGTGCATGGTGGATGCGTAGCAGCGCAAGAGCGGAGGGGAAGCTAACATCGCGTTTGTCGTATCCCCGCACGGCAAATCCGGTCCGACAAAAGACAAAACAGCCCGACGGCCCGACTTATTGGACCTTCACCGCTACGATGTTCGGAGCGGTAGGCGGCGACGCTTGGGGTGGACTCAGGATTCGGACGCCAACGTGCGGCAGCGGTGCTGCACAATTAATCAAATCAAGGGCTTGCCATGAGGTGATTGTCGCCGGCTTAGCATCTTCAAACACGGTTCGCGCCAATCCTTACGTAGTGTCACTTTCCAGATCGCAAGCGTGCAGACAAGTACGAATCCTGACGGCACCCCGGTAGCGCTGCAATGTCTGCGCAGTGAACTGCAGGCGGATATCTTCCGCGCCGGCGTCACCGACGCATCGACATCGCGACCGCTACCGGCGTTCATGCCTCCATTCAGACATGACCTGCGCGGACCTGCATGGCTCTATCACGACGACGAATCCATCCAGACGCTGATTCAGGAAATCGAGCACCCTGGTGCGTTCGTCCTGCGGGTTGAAGAATTGTGCTTGTCATCCAGTGCTGCTGGCGTGCGGAAACGGATTGCGACCTCGCTGGGCTGGAAATCTGCGTGTGCGCGTCGAAACCGAAAAAAAACGCGCCGGCGTCATCGTGTCGGCCGAGCCTGCCCGACGCGAACAACGTGGGCTGACCGCACGCCTCGTGCTTGATTTTGCTGGACTGCCCGAGCGTGGATCGCCGGGTGTCGGAGAGGCGTGATGCGTCACAATTGACCGGCAGCACGAATTGTTGTCGCGTGGATGGTGACACCATATGTAATTCAAATGAATTACAATGGGAAATCTGGACTAGACGTAGGAGTAATTGCCATGGCTGCGACTGCATTGGTGCAAACACGCATCGACCCCGCGCTGAAAGAGCGCGCGGCTGCGGTACTCGACAACATGGGGCTGACGGTCTCGGATGCTGTGCGCATCCTCCTGACACGCGTTGCCAACGAAGGTGCGTTGCCGTTCGCCTTCGCGACCGACCCGGCCGCGTATGACACTTGGTTCCGCGCGAAGGTGCAGGAAGCATTGGACGATCCGCGCCCTGCTATCCCGGACGATGAAGTCGAGGCTCATTTCGCCAGGCGCCGCGCCGTTGCCCTTCGCAACGCCGGCGAAGGTGACGCGTGAGGCTTGAATGGTCCGCTTTCGCAATGGAGGATCGAGACGCGATTTTTGATTACATCGAAGAGGACAGCCCACATGCGGCCGTCGTCGTGGATGACCGGATCCGTATGCAAGTCAGGCAGCTACTGCAGTTTCCCGAGACTGGCCGTCCGGGGCGCGTCGAAGGTACTCGCGAACTGGTCATCAGCAGGACACCGTATATTGCGGCCTATCGCATTACAGGCGACACCGTGCGCATCCTGCGTGTGTTGCACTGGGCACAGCAATGGCCCGATGAAATGACGGATTAACCGTGATCGTGGAGGGGCACGGCCAAATGCAGTGACTTTCGTTCGAAACCGATCGGACATCGTAGTTGACGATATCCAGCGCCGATACCTGCAAATATCGTCAGGTACATTCGTCCAGCCGGGGTGGTCGTGCGTTAGCCGATGGTTCGGCGAGTGATCAAACCGCTACCGTACCGCCTTGACCTTCAATTCGACAGGTTATTTAATGGTCGCCATGGAGCTCAAACGGAAATTGCGCGCCTGCCGGCCGCTATCGTTCGACCAGGACAAGGTGCTCGACACAGCGATGCGGCTGTTTCTGGCGGCACGGCTTTGAAGGCGTGTCGATGGAGCACCTGACGAGGGAAACCGGTGTCGCAGCGCCGACCGTCTATGCCGCATTCGGCACCAAGGACCAGCTGTTCATGGCTGCGCTGGATATCTACGCTGTATCTCTGGGGTCACAATGGATCTTTCTGCCCTGAACGGGGCAACGACGCTCCTCGAAGCCGTGAGCCGTCTGCTGGACGAAGCGGTGAAGGCGGCCACGGACTCAAGGCGGGAGCGCGGATGTATGGTTGCGATTGGCATGCTGGATTGTCAGCCTGACCATACGGCCCTTGCTCGTGGAATGACCACGCGTCGGAATGTCCTGATAAACGGGATTGCCATGAAGCTGCAATGCTGGACGAGCCCGGACAGGGCTGCCGCACTTGCCCGCTATCTGAGTGCCGTTTTGCAGGGACTATCGGTTCAGGCCCGCGACGGGGCAACAATGTCTGAACTGCAACTGGTCGCTGCGCAGGTAGTAACTGGTCTTGCGGCGCAAGAGGCTTTACCCCAGATAGCTGCGACGCGCTAAGAGCTGCTGCTTTGCGTGCGTTCTGGTGGCAACCAGTCTGCGACGGCTCCACCGCCCTCCAACAATGATTCCCGTACAAAGGAGCGCGGCTCACGCGCGCGACGTCCTGCGGAAGGCATCGTCCACGGGGTCATCAACCCGATGGCAGCCGTCGCATGATGTTCTTACACTTCCCCATGCGCATCCTCTCTGGAAAGCCCCTTTTCGGTCAGAGAGGCGCGTAATCTGAGCCGCGCGCGATAGAGCAGGACGCTGCAGTGATTTGCGGTCATCTGCAATTCGGTGCAGATGTCGTCCGTGTCGAGGTCGAGGAATTCCCGCATCATGAACACCCGTCCAATATGTTCTGGCAATCGTTCGAGACATATCTCAAACGATTGCCAGAACTGCTGCTGACTCGGCGCGGTCTCGGGCGTCGGCCACGGGCGCGGCCTGGCCTCGTTCGACCAGCGGCCATTGTCCCTGAACAGCTCGCGATCGAGCAGCGCTTCGCCGTCGAGTTCGGATTCGAGTGCTGACAGGTTGACCGTGCGTTGCCTGGCGCGCAACGTATCGACGAGCTTATGGCGCAGGATGCCGAACACCCATGTCCTGTGTCCGGAATGTCCAGCGAAGCGGTCGGCTTGGGTCGACGCTGCTGCGAGTGATTCCTGGACAGCGTCTTTCGCCGCAGCCGCATCGCGCAACTGGAGCCGAGCAAAGCGCAGCAGGTCGCGCCGCAACCGGGTCAGGTAGACCGGGATCGTCGAATGCGGCGCCGGACGTTTGTGTCATGCGTGTCTCCTGCTGTCAGGCTGATTCAAAGAACAGGTTCTTTCTCCTGATTCCCGTAACGTCGATTTCGGGCCAACTATTGCTGGCCCGCCATCTCTCGCGAAGCATCCGGTCGCCGGCCCTGCGCCGGCGACTTTCTTGAAACAGACACGTGATGCTGACGGAAAGCGTCAGACACTCACCGTCTTCGCGCCACACCGCCATCTCAATCGACCGTCCCCCCCGAGTGGACGATTGTTCGCTTATTCCCGAAGCCCGGGCTTCGTCCGGAGAGCACCACGGGACCCCATATGGGGCAAGCGCAACGCCCGTGACGGCGGGTCGCGGACCGCCGTCGCGACGGCATTGTCAAGTTGACGGCTGCAGACTATCTGTTTGGTTCAAGCGTAGTTATCCTTATTAGATAGGTTTATGAGATGCGGCAGTGACAGTCCAACCATGCCATGTGACGAAGCGTTCCTGGAGTATGGCACGATGACATGCCGCGTTCATCTGATGTCTGGGCAGCGCGAAGTGCTGCCGGATCGGACCAAAGCATGAGAGAAACGCTTGCGTGCGACGCGCATCGCGAAAGCCGCACATGTGGCGTTCGCGCCTGCGGGTCGGTGGGTGGCTGTTCTCGGCACGGTTGTTCAAACGTGCAGCCGCCTTGACGAAAACGTGCTTCACATGACCGAGCTCAGGAATGTCAGCCTTCGCCGCCGGATAGCTGCGCAACTGGTCGGTCACGATCTTGCGCGGCACCGGGTTTGAACGCAGCACCCGCCGGAAGAAGCGCCTTGCCGCGGCCTTATCGCGCCGCTTTTGCACCAGCACATCGAGCTCAGCACCGTGCTCGTCGACTGCTCGCCACAACAGATACGGCTCGCCGCGCAGCGTCACGAACATCTCGTCCAGATGCCATATGCTGCCCGGCCTGGGCCGCGCCGCTCTGGCGCAATGGGCGAATCCAGCGCCGAATTTGTCGCACCAGCAACGGATCGTTTCGTACGTGACCACGACGCCACGCTCGAGCAACAACTCCTCGACGTCGCGCAGGCTCAGGCTGAACCGGAAGGCAGTATGACTTTGCGTGAGGCAAGGGCTGGCCCGCCGTGGGGAAACTGAACGCGGGTTAGCATTGCTGCCAGAGCCGCACGGGCGTGGAATGGGCGGGCCATGCCCCGGCGATTTCCTCCACGGAGGCCAGCATGCGAAACGATTGCACGGTGTACGTTGGACTGGATCTTCACAAGGACTCGATCACGGTCGCCTACGCGATCGACGCGGGCGAGATCGAGCTGCTGGGCAAGACCGGTACGACCGGGGCCGACATCGATCGCCTGTGCACACGCCTGCAATCCAAGGCGCCGCACGTGCGCGTCGTGTACGAGGCAGGTCCATGTGGTTACGGGCTGTACCGTCAGCTCGTCCAGAAGGGCTTCGACTGCATGGTCTGCGCACCTTCACTGATCCCGCGCAAGCCGGGCGAGCGCGTAAAGACCGACCGGCGTGATGCCATCAAGCTGGCGCGCTCGCTGCGCGCCGACGACCTGTCGGCCGTGTACGTGCCCGGCATTGAAGACGAGGCATTCCGGGATCTCGCCCGCGCGTGGGCGGCTGCCCGCGAGGATCTGCGACGTGCACGGCATCGACTGAAGTCGTTCCTGCTCGCGCATGGCGTCCGTTATACCGGTAGCGCAAACTGGGGCGAGGCGCACCGTCGCTGGCTGGGCCGCTGTTCGTTTCCCAGCGCCTGGCAGCACCTTGCCTTTGACGAACACCGGCGCACGATCGAGGACCGGCTTGCGCAGTGCGCCCGTCTCGAAACAGCCCTACGCGAAGCGGTGATCTCCTGGCGCTTCTATCCGGTAGTGCTGGCCCTGCAGGCCATGCGGGGCGTCCAGTTCGTTACCGCCGTCGGGATGGTTTCAGAAGTGGGCGACCTGTCCCGCTTCGAACACTCTCGTCAGCTGATGGCCTGGCTCGGCGTAACGCCATCCGAGCATTCATCGGGAGGCAAACGCCGCCAGGGCAGCATTACCAAAACCGGCAACAGCTACGCCCGAAGACTGCTGGTCGAAGCGGCCTGGAGTTACCGCCATCCTGCCCGCGTCAGTCCGGAAATCCAGGCCCGTCTCGAAGGTCTGCCCAAGGCCATCATCGACCGCGCCTGGGACGCCCAGGTGCGGCTGTGCCGACGATTCCGCCGGCTGACCGCGCGAGGCAAGCCCATCAACATCACGGTCGTGGCTATTGCCCGCGAACTGGCGGCGTTCATCTGGGACATCAGTCGACTGGCCATGGCGCTTGCAATACCTCACAGCAAACCGCCCGCGGCCTGTGTGTGATTTACCGAACAACGGACGGAGTTTCCTGAAGGCGGCGCAGCCCGGCATCCGAGCAACCCGCGATGGTATTACGCAACGGGCATCACCAACTTGCGGCGGAAGTTAGCGGCAGGCTCATGAGGCGGAATGAAATGAACGTCCCCCACCCATCGCCGGTGAGGAAATGCAGGAGGTGGATCCTCACGGGCCGACGGCATCAGAGTGCCCAAAGTAGGAGATCATGACGATTTCCCCAAGGCAAACCGGAGGACCTCTGTAATGCGGTATCCAACCCGCGGATGTCAGTGTGATCCACCGTCGAGACTTACTGCTGCGCCGCCCTCAGGAAATTCATGCGTCGATACAACCTGGAAACCAATTTCGCGATTGACACGCAAAGTCATATCAATATCCTTCAGGCCATCCCTTCTAGTGTGACGACCGACGATGAGCTAGCGCGTGCTGTCGGCCGGATGAGGCCCGACCTTGGCTTACCCATTTCGATGAACAAATGAAGAACCTCGTCAGTCGCCTTAAACTCCGCCACTTCTCGATTCTCCTTGCCGTTGCCCGCTTCGGCAGCATGCAGAAAGCCGCCGATTCATTGAATATCGGGCAATCAGCCGTGTCGAAGTCGATTGCCGAGCTGGAGGAGACGGTGGGTTGCTCAACTGATTGAACGTGATGCACTCGGCGCTAAACCGACTGTAGCCGGTCACGTATTGATTCGCCATGGGAAAGCAATCGCGACCACCATCCAGCGGGCGACCGCCGAACTTGCCGCCGTCCTTCGAGGCGAAGCGGGTCAATTCAACGTCGGCATTTTCGGTCCACTGGCCTGGTGGGACACCTTGACCCTATGTATTGCCGAGTTCCGCGATGACTGCCCGCGAGTGAGCCTGTCGATTAGCGAGGCGCCCATGGACCGTCTTATCGCAGACCTCGACGCCGGCGCACTGGATATCGTGATTGGCCGTTTGCCAGCGATCTACGGACGGGATAATTACGTAGTCGATATCTTGCAACAAGATACTCCGCGATTTGTCTGCCGACGTGGGCATCCCGTGCTCGCTGGCGAAACCGTAAATCTGGAAGACCTGATTGAATACCCATGGATTCTTGCCGCGCCTCCCAGTCTCCTGAGGATGCAGGTCGAGCACATGGCCCGCGACGCGGTGGGGCACCGTCCCTCAAATAGTGTCCTCACAAAGCTACGCTTTGAACTTTGGACTGGTCAGCCGAACCGACACCCTCGCATTGATTTCGGAATGCACCGGACTTCGCGTCGCAGAAGCTTTCGCTCTCGCGACCGTACCGTTCGCGCTCAATGTCTCGTTGGGGCCACTCGTGGCAATAACGAAGATCGGCGATGGAACGTCCGCGTTCTCGTCTGCATTCAAACTTCGTCTTCAGGAATTGAGCAAAAAAGCCGGATCGCCATTGAGCACTTCAAATCGGCGGTAGAAAAATGCGCCAGCGTGGTCTCGGCGATCTGGCAGGAAGGCCTCTAGCTGATCGAGCCTTCCCTTGCACCACCAGGGACCGGCACGCCGGTCGATAAAGTCATCGCGGCGCTAAAACCTGTCTCCTCGGTGAACCACGAAGGCCTGATGCGCTCTCGTCACTTCCTCGCCGACCCCTGCCAGCCGGAACGTGAATCACCGAAAGCGGTGCCCGGTATGCCTCGATCGCAGGCCGGCTGCCATCGATGCTGGTAGCAAGGCTGCAATGTCGCTGTCCCTCTGGGTCGGCAGTCGGATGAGGACTGCACTTCTGATTGACGTGCGGTTCGTGCCCGTTAAGTTGCGCTGAGCGCAACCGGCTTATGATGGCGGCAGCCGTTGTTAGCGGCGGTGTAAAACCGCTTTTAGATGGCGGCGCAACGCGTCGTTCAGTGGCCCCTGATCGAGCGGCGTAACGTGCGCCAGCTGATGAACGCCACCGTCAGCCCCACCAGAATGCTGCCGATACACGCAACCAGGAGTGTGTGAAAGAGCGTGGCCGAGCGCTCGTTCGCATCGCTCGCCTGCTGGCTCAGATAGTCCTCCAGCGCGCTTTGGCTCGTATTCATCGACGTATAAAGGCCGATCAGACGGTTCGCACGGCTTTCGTCCATCCAGCTCGCGTTGCCCGTGCGGATGGCATCAACCAGCTTGTCGATGCCGTCGCGCCGCACAGCAGTGTGCTTTGCGTCGAGATCGTCGGTGAGACGTTGAAGTTCCGGGGTTTTCGGCAGATCGCGGAAGCTGTTCCACCACTTGTCGGAATCGGCGAGCAGCATGCGGGCGCGGTCGAGTTGCGCGCCCAGTTGCGGCGAATGCGGATTGCTCATCGCCCACTCGAGCCCGAAGCGCGTGCGTGACATCGCCGTGCCGGATTTGCCAAGGGCCACGACCGAAGCGAAATGCACCGTGGAAACGTCGCGCTGCACCTCGTTAATTTCGTCACCCCGAGGATACCGAGTGCCGATGGCAATCAGCAGTAGGCCGAGAAAGGCGATGGTGATCGCAATCCTTAGATTGATGGTCAGGTTCTTGGTCATCATGGTTTTTGTAGGTTTGTTCCTTATGTGGAACATGTAACCGTATATGGAAAGTAGAGCGATTCGTGTACGTGAAAAAATTAAATTCGCGAGGCACGGTAAACGCGTAACAGGCCCCCAATCCATGTTTCGTGGTCGATGGAGGTCTCATTAAATAGATTTAATTTATTGAACTATAAAAAAACAACATTATTTTTATAGCTGACGACTTCGTATAGTCGAGCCCAGTTCGAATGCGCCCCATGCTCGGCGCCCCCTTTCCCGCTACTGGACCACGATGAAACTACTTAAGTTCGCCCCTCTCGCGATTGCCGGCGCGCTTTCCAGCGCCGCCCATGCGCAAAGCAGCGTGACGCTGTATGGCCTGATTTCGGCGGGTGTCGGCTATGCGACGAATCAGGGCGGCAAGAACGCGTGGCAGGCACTCTCGGGGACCAACCAAAATCCGCGCTGGGGTCTGAAGGGCGTCGAAGATCTGGGCGGCGGCACGACCGCAATCTTCCAGCTGGAAAACGGCTTTAACGTGATGACCGGCACCGCGTCGCAAAACGGCCGCGAATTCGGCCGGCAGGCGTTTGTCGGGCTTGCCAGCAAGCAATTCGGTACGTTGACCTTCGGCCGTCAGTACGACACGGTGCACGACTACGTCGGCCCGGTGATCATCGCGAGCAACGGCGTGAACATCGGCGACAACGACAACGGCTACAACGACATCCGCGTGCAAAACGCGGTGAAGTACGTGACGCCCGACTATCGCGGCCTGAAGGCCACAGCCGAGTACGGTTTCAGCAACGCCACCGGTTTCGCCAACAACAATGCGTACAGCTTCGGTGCTGGCTACGAGAACGGCCCGTTGAAGTGGAGCGTGGTCTACGCGCAGTACAACAACCCGTTTAGCGCGACCAATCCGGACGGTGCGATTTCGAACGACTACGCGTCGTCGCTACTGATCTTCGCGAAGAGCGCGCTGCATCCGGCTGCGTATGCAAGCAAGCAGCGCATCTTCGGCACGGGTGGCTTCTATACGGTCGGCCCCGCGCAATTTGCAGCGCTCTTCACCGATGTCCGCTACGATTATCTCGACGGTTCGCATCTGCACTTGCAGAACTACAACCTGAACCTGAACTACCACGTGAGCCCTGCGTTCATTCTCGGCGCAGCGTACGCCTTCACGGACGGCAAATACGATGTGATCAACACGAGCCCCAAATGGCATCAGGTCAATCTGCAAGCCGACTATTACCTGTCGAAACGCACCGACGTCGCGCTGACGGTGATCGCGCAGCAAGCCGCGGGCGACGCGCAACACGCGCAGATTTTTGCCTACGCTCAATCCACCGGCATCCGTCAAATGATCGCGACGGTCGGCATGCGTCACGTGTTCTGACGATGATGAACTCTTTAGATCCGACGCGGGACCGGCGCGCGTTTTTGCGCACGGCCATGGGACTGGCTGCGGGTGCATCGGCGTGGCCGATGCTGGCCGCCGCTTCAGGTGTTGCCGGCGTGGCTAGCGCGGCAAGTGGCACGTCCTCTTCGAGCGCTTCCGCTTTGCAAAGCGGCGCGCGCCGCAGCGTGATCATCGATTGCGATCCCGGTCAGGATGACGCGATTGCGATCCTGTTCGCCCTCGGCGCGAGCGACCGGCTCGACGTGCGCGCGATCACGACGGTCGCGGGCAACGTGCCGCTCAACCTCACCGAACGCAACGCGCGCATCGTGCGTGACTGGGCCGAGCGTACGCAATCGCTGCCGGTCTATGCCGGCTGCCCGCGCCCGCTCACGCGCGAACTGATCACGGCCGCCAACGTGCACGGCAAGACCGGCCTCGAAGGCGTGCCGCTGCATGAACCGCTCGCGCCTCTCGCGCCGCAACACGCGGTCGCCTTCCTGATCGACACCTTGCGCGCCGCACCGCCGCATAGCGTGACGCTGTGCGCGCTCGGGCCGTTGACCAACCTCGCCACCGCGTTCACGGAAGCGCCGGAGATCCGCAACGGCATCCGCGAAATCGTGCTGATGGGTGGCGCCTTCTTCGAACGCGGCAACATCACGCCCGCGGCCGAATTCAATATCTACGTCGACCCGCAGGCCGCGCAAGTCGTGTTTGCGAGCGGTGTGCCGATCGTCGTGCTGCCGCGCGACGTCGCTGTGAAAGCGCCGATCACGCCGGCACGGATCGCGCCGATTCGCGCGCTCGGCAATCGCTGCGGCACGATGGCCGCCGACATCATGGCCGCGGAAGTCGCGTATCAGAAGGGACGCCGGGGCGTCGAAGAAGCGCCGATGTACGACCCCTGCGCGACCGGCTACCTGATCGAGCCGTCGCTATTCAAAGGACGCGAGGTTAACGTGATGATCGAGACAGTCGGCGAATGGACGCTCGGTGAAACCGTGGTGGATTGGAGCGGACACAGCGGCCGTAAGCCGAACGCGACCTGGATCACCGAAGTCGACGCGGACGGTTTTTATGCCGCCTTGCGCGCACGGCTCGCCACGCTGCCGTGAGTCGGCAAACCCTTGAACCCGTAAAGGGCTCGACAACGGCCAAGCATACAGTGCGCCTTGCGTCGTCAGATATGCGCGGCGATCCACTCGCGGCAAGCACGCACGTGCGGGCCGCGATCGTCGCCGGCGAGCGAAATCAGTGCGATCGAACGGGTGACGCGCGGCTTGTCGAGGCGCAACGCGACCAGTTCCGTGTCGTGCAGATGCATGGTGTAGAGACTGGGCAGCACCGCAATCGCCAGACGGTTGCGTACGAGTTCGTACAAAGGCTCGGTGTACTCGACGCGGTACGCGACCGTCAGTTGCAGACCTTCGGCCCCGCCGGTGCGCTGCAACGCATCGCTGACGCTGCCGCGCACGAACACCGCCAGATCGCGGCCAACCAGCTTTGCCCACGCAAGGCTTTTCTTCTGCGCGAGCGGGTCGTCGCGCCGCACCACCACCACGATCTGATCCTCGAACAGATCGTGGTAGCGCAATGCGGCTTCGCCGTCGTTCTCCGTCTCGGCTGCATCGGGCTCGTGCACACCGACGCCGAAATCGGCCGCGCCCTGGCGCACGGCATCGATCAAGGCGGTGTTCGGCATGTCGTTCAGCGTGAAGCGCAGCGATGGTTGTTGTGCGCGCAACGAGGTAAGCGCGGGCAACAGGCGCGCCGCAGCCGACGGAATCAGCCCGATGCGCACCGTCTGCACGCGTTCGGCGAAGGTGCTCGCCATATCGTCGAAGGTGCCGCGCGCCTGATTGAGCAGGCGCTCAGCGAGCGGCAGGACGCTGGCGCCCGCATGTGTAAGCGTCAGTCGATGCGCGGAGCGCGCGAACAGCGGGCCGCCGAGCAGGAACTCGATCTGCCGGATCGCCGCCGTCAGCGCGGGCTGCGTCAAGGCGAGCGATTGCGCAGCCTGCGTGAAACTGCGTGCATGCGCAAGCGTGACGAAGTACTGGATTTGCCGCAGCGTGAGCGCGGGCAGCAGGGACGAACGGTCGGTCATGGAGAGCAGTGCATCGACACAATGCGCAGCAGTATAAATGGCGTGCTTACAGGATGAACCAATTGATCAATAACGAATCTTCAATGCCGAAGACCAACAACCCGGCACACGTCACGCGTGGCGGCTGGCTCGAACGGCGTTTCGCGCTCGCTGAGCACAAGACCAGCGCGCGTATCGAAACGATCGCCGGCATCACGTCGTTTCTCGCGGCCGCCTATTTGCTGGTGGTGATTCCGTCGCTGTTGTCGGCGGGCGGGATGGATCGCGGCGCGGCGACTACCGCGACGATTCTCGTGTTCGTGCTGAGCACAGTGTTGATGGCGCTGTATGCAAATCTGCCGTTTCTGGTGGGACCCGGCATCGGCGGTTCGGTGATTCTCGGCATTACGCTTGCAGGCGAGCACGTCGCATGGCAAACGGGCCTGGGCATTGCGTTCGTGTCCGGTGTACTGTTCCTGATCCTGACCCTGGTGGGTGCGCGCAGCCTCGTGGTGCGCTTGATTCCAGCGCAGATCAAGCTCGGGCTCGGGGCCTCGATCGGGTTGTTCATTGCTGTGCTCGGCTTCCGTAACGCCGGGATGGTGATCGCCAACGCGAAGACCAATGCACTCGCGCTCGGCGATTTTTCGCGGCCCGGCACCCTGGTGGCATTGATCGGCCTCGGCGCGGCTGTCGTGCTGCAAGGCCGCCGCGTGCCCGGCGCGATTTTGTGGGCGATCCTGATTGCGGCCGGCGCCGGTGTGCCGCTCGGCGTCACGCATATGCCCGCGTCGTTTCTGTCGTGGCCGCATGGCATCGCGCCGATCGCGTTCAAGCTCGACATTGCGAGCGCCTTGAGTGTGGCCGCGATTCCGTATCTGTTCGTGTTCTTCGCGGCGGAGTTTTTCTCGACGCTCGGCACCACGCTCGCAGTCGGCGCCAAAGCGGACTTGCTCGACGAAAACGCGAATCTGCCGAACATCAACCGTCCGTTTCTCGTCGATTCGATTGCCGCGACGCTCGGTCCGGTGTTCGGCATTCCGGCGCTCACCGCGCTGGTGGAATCGGCGGCAGGCGTTGAAGCGGGTGGGCGCACCGGCCTCTCCTCGCTCGCCGCGGCCGCGATGTTCGCACTGATGCTGTTGTTCGTGCCGCTCGCTCTGGCCATTCCCAAAGAAGCGACTGCCCCGGCGCTGATCCTGATCGGGCTGTCGATGTTCAGCACGATTCGCCATACGCATTTCGACGACTTCAGCGACTCGCTGCCCGTTCTTTCGATGGTGCTGCTCACGCTGATGTCGAACAGTTTCGGCACCGGCATCGCGGGCGGCCTGCTCTGCTATGTCCTCGTCAAGCTGCTCGCCGGACGGTTCCGTGAAGTACCGTGGGGCCTCTATGTGCTGGCCGTGCCGCTCGGCTATTACTTCTATACCGTGGTCAGGCCGCATTGAGTTCTTCACCTTGGTTACCCCACCTGGTTACCTAACGCAGTTGCACGTTTTCATCCTGCACTCGTACTAAACTGAGTTTGCGTCGAGTTTTACGCACTACCTAAAAACATACCGACATGAAAGAGACATTGGGCAATGTGCCCGCATCGCGCCTCGGCATTACGCTCACCGACGCGCATCGCGCCTTCTTCACCGCCCTGCCGAAGGTCGAGTTGCATTGCCACCTGCTAGGCGCGGTGCGTCACGAGACGTTCATCGCGCTCGCCGAAAAAAGCAACGCGCCGATCGAGCGCGAAGAGATCGACGCGTTCTATACCCGCGGCGAAAAGCCCGTCGGCGTGCTGCGTGTGCTACGCGCGCTCGACGAGCATCTGCTCACGCATGCAGACGACCTGCATCGTATCGCCTACGAATATCTCGCCGATGCCGCCGCGCACCAGGTGCGTCATAGTGAATTCTTCTGGAATCCTACCGGTACTGTGCGCGTCTCGAAGATTCCCTATGCGGATGCGCAAGCGGCCATCGTCACCGCGATTCGCGACGCCGCGCGCGACTTCGGCATCAGCGCACGACTGATCCCGAGCATCGACCGCGAAGCCGATCCCGACGAAGCGGTCGCGCTGGTCGAATGGATGTGCGCGCATCGAGCAGAGGAAGTGGCGGGCCTCGGCATAGACTACCGCGAGAACGACAGGCCGCCTGAGTTGTTCTGGAAGGCATACCGCAATGCGCGTAACGCAGGCTTCAAAACCACCGCGCATGCGGGCGAATTCGGTATGCCGTGGCGCAATGTCGAGACGGCCGTCGACCTGCTGCAATGCGACCGGATCGATCATGGCTATACGATCGTCGACAACCCGCAATTGGCGGCTCAATATGCGGAGCGCGGCATCGTGTTCACCGTGGTGCCGACCAACTCCTACTATTTGCGCACGCTCGCCCCGGAAGTTTGGGCCGAACAGCATCCGATGCGGCGCATGCCGGGCCTGGGCCTGAAAATTCACCCGAACACCGACGATCCGACGCTGCACAAAGTGACGCCAAGCGAAGCATGGCAATTGATGGTCAGCCACTTCGGCTTCAGCATCGCCGAGTTGCGGCAGTTCATGCTGAACGGTATCGACGGCGCATGGATTGACGAAGCGACGCGATACGCATGGCGCGCGGCGTGGAGCGCGGAGTTCGATGTGTTGGCGGCGGCCTTACCCGCTTAAGTGGGACAGCGCCTCGGGCCGCGCCCCCCACTCTCGCGCGGTTTCATTCACCAATCCACGACCCGCGCAAATCGCTGTCGTGCAGCAATTGCAGCAACGCGCCCGCCGGACGGCTCAGTCGTTTGGCGGCCAGCGCGATGAATTCCACCGAGGGCAGCGTCGGCAGACTGGCCGCGTTTAGCGGCGGCGCCAGGCCACGCGCGGCGAGATACTGCGGACGAACCGTTATGTCGAGTCCACCGCGCGCGGCCGCAATACAGCCCGCGGGACTGCTGCTCGTGCGGACCCCCTGCCAGCTGAAACCGGCTTCGGCGAGTGCATCGAGCACCACGGCACGCGTCACGCTCGGCTCGGCGACCAGAATCAGCGGCAACGGCTGGCTGAGATCGACCAGCGTGCCGGTGCGTGCCAGCCACTCCAGCCGCCCCGTGAAAAGCGGCACGCCGCGCCGGTCGCCGAGACGCCGCTGACCTACCAGTAGATCGATCGAGCCGGCGTCCAGCAATTCATACAGCTTTCCGGTCATACCGATCGTGATTTCCAGTTCGACGTCGGGATGCGCGTTGCGAAACGCTGCCAGCACCGTAGGCAGCGGCCCGAGCGCGACGTCGTCGGATGAACCGGATATGCGGTGCGAACTGGTTCCTGATTCTGATCAGGTCGAGATACGCGCTTTCGACGACACCAAAGGTAAGCGGTCCGTATTCGACGTCTACCGGCTGGCGGCATGAGCGAGGAGCATAGGTGCCCACCTATTTTGGTGGACACATGCTGCGCCTTCAGCCTGCGAGAAACCGTGTGCACTAGAAATCGCGCTTACTATACTTCAACATCCCGCCCAATCGCGTGATCGAAATCGGTACGCAGATCCAGATCTAGTTTCGTGAGTTTGGTAAATAGAAGGGAGATCGCCGTGGACGATGAGATCTACTCAACTCACACGCACGTTGCGCGCGTTCTTGCCAGAAAGCTGCTTAAAGAGCACGCGGCTACGGCGGCATCGCGCCGTCTGCCGACTTCCGTTTAAACTCGCGCGGCGAGACGCCGAAGCGTGCACGGAAATCCCGCGAGAAATGCGCGCCGTCGGAGAAGCCGCAATCGAGCGCGATCTGGGTGATGCTGCGCGGATTATTGAGCAATAGCCAACTGCCATATTCGAGCCGCAGCGAGCGCAGGAACGCCATCGGCGAGAGGCCAAGCGCGTCATGAAACGCGCGCTCCAGTTGCCGTCTGCCGACGCCCACATAGCGCGCAATGGCGTCGAGCGTAGGCGGATTGTCGATGCGCTGCTCGACGAAA
This sequence comes from Paraburkholderia sp. IW21, assembly GCF_041321145.1. Classification (NCBI taxonomy): domain Bacteria; kingdom Pseudomonadati; phylum Pseudomonadota; class Betaproteobacteria; order Burkholderiales; family Burkholderiaceae; genus Paraburkholderia; species Paraburkholderia sp. IW21. The sequence continues at coordinate 176,711 of NZ_JBGGWA010000013.1, forward strand.
TGGGCCGCCTGACGCACGCGGATATCGGCGATATGTGTGAGGTCGGCGTAGAAGTGCGCCTGCGGCAATTTCGCTGGGCGCATGCCTTGCAGCATCATATGGCGCACAACCTGCTGCGCCTTGCCCCGGCCGCAATGACGGGCAACAAGATATAGACCGAGATCGATGGCTGCGGTTGAGCCAGCGCAGGTGATCAGGTCTCCTTCATCCACGAACAGGTGATCGACGACAGCGGGCGCCTGCGGAAAACGCGCGCGAAACGCGTCGAGCACATTCCAGTGTACGCAGACAACACGCGATCCAATCAGTCCCGCTTGCGCGAGCGCGAATGTGCCGGTGCAGATGCCTAGCATGCGGACGCGGCTTGCGCTCGCCTGCCGCAACCAGTCGGCTAGCAGCGGCGGCAATAGGTATTGGGGTAGTCGTTGCCACCGCAGACCGCGATGTAGTCGAACTCCGCCGGGTCGTCCGGCAATCCGCCGCCGACCGCGAGCGTCACGCCCGCGCTCGAGGTGCGCGGCAAACCGTCCATGCTCATGACCCGCCAGCGAGCGTGAATCTGCCGGCTACGGCCGCCGTGATCCGCAGCCAGACGCAGCACGTCGACCAGCCCCGCGAACGCGGCCAGTGTGAATTGGTGCAGCAGAATGAAACCAATCGAAAGCTCGGGTTTACCCGTTTCCTGCATGGCCGCGGCGGCAGGCGTGGCGCGGGTTTCAGCGTCGGCGTTGGGCGGATTCGGCATGACGCAATTATTCAATTAATTGGCCGTGACTTGCAAGCTGGCGGTGCCGTGCGACGCGCAAGATACAGGCGTGGTCACGACAAGCCAAACCTGGGGACGACATGGGACACGGAACGCGCAACACGATCAAGGCGGCCATTGCGCTCGCCTGCACGATGGTTTCACTGGGCGCCGCCGCGCAGGCGCCACGACTGACGGTCGCCATGTATGGCGGCAACTGGGGCGACGCCTTTCGCAGTTGCGTGGCCGAGCCTTTCACGAAGGTAACCGGGATCGCCGTGACGCCGGAACTCGGCACTTCGACTACGACGCTCGCCAAGTTGCAGCAGCAGAAGGCGGCACCCACCATCGACGTCGCGTGGATGGATGGCGGCATCAGCGAGCTGGCCTATCAGGCAGGTGTGCTCGACAACCTCGATAGCGCGGCGATTCCGAATCTCAAGCAGGTCATCGCCAAGGCCGTTTATCGCAACGGCAATACGACCTACGCGGTCGGCTCCGGCTACTACTCGCTGGGACTGGCCTACAACACCCGGTCGGTCAAACCGCCGACGAGCTGGAAGGACCTCTGGAATCCCGCGTATGCGGGCGCGGTGACGGTGCCGTCGCCGGCCAACTCCGCCGGGATCCCGTTTGTGGTGTTCCTCGCTCAGGTCTGGGGCGTCGACCCGGCTCATCTCGATCCCGTCTACGCGAAGCTCGCATCCCTCGATACGGCGCTCTTCTACGACAGCTCGGGCGCCGCGACGAACGCCTTCCAGAGCGGTGAAGCGACGATTGGCGCGTTCTTCAACGTCGGCGCGTGGGACCTGATCGACAAGGGCGCGCCAATCGGCTTTGTCGTGCCGAAGGAGGGGGCATGGGCGACCGACGCCCGCCTGCATCTCGTGAAGGGCTCGCGCAACAAGGCGGCGGCGGAGAAGTTCATCAACGCCGCGCTGACGCCGGAGGCGGCGACGTGTCTGGCCACGAAGCTGTATCTCGGTCCGGCCGTGGCAGGCGTCAAGCTTCCCCCCGACGTGGCGCGCAAGCTGCCTGGGGGCGCCAACGGTTCGGTCGACAGCCTGAAGCTGTTCGACTGGAGCGTCCTCAACGCGCGCCGTGGCGAGATCACGGCTGCGTGGAACCGCCAGGTGGCCACCAAGCAATGAACCAGGTGCAAGCGATGCCAGCCCTTCTGACTCTCGATGCCGTGTGCAAGCGCTTTGGCGGATACACCGCGCTCGAGCGGATTCACCTGGACATCCGCCAGGGAGAATTCATCGCGCTGCTCGGACCGAGCGGCTGCGGCAAGACCACGTTGCTGCGCTTGATCGCGGGCTTCCTAGCGCCTGACAGCGGCCGTATCGTGATCGAAGATGTCACCGGTTTGCCGCCGTACCGGCGTCCCCTGAACACGGTGTTCCAGAACTACGCGCTGTTCCCGCATATGACCGTGCTCGAGAACGTGGCCTACGGTCCGCGACGGCGGGGCGCGTCGCGCCGCGAGGCGAGCGAACGCGCCAGAGCGGCGCTTGAACTGGTCGGCCTGGCATCGCTCGCGGAACGCTATCCGCGTGAGATGTCGGGCGGGCAGCAGCAGCGTGTGGCGCTGGCGCGCGCGGTAGTCAACCAGCCGAAGCTGCTGCTGCTCGATGAGCCGCTGTCCGCACTCGACATGAAGTTGCGCAAACGCATGCAGCTCGAACTCAAGCATCTGCAGGCAAAGCTCGGCATTGCGTTTGTGTTCGTCACGCACGATCAGGAGGAGGCGATGACGATGGCCGACCGGATCGTCGTGATGAACGCGGGGCGGATCGAACAGATCGGCACCGGCACGGACATCTATCGCGCGCCTGCCACGCGCTTTGTCACGGAGTTCATCGGTGAGGCCAACCTGATCGACTTTACCGCGGCCAGTGGTGCGATTTCGCTGGCATTGCCGGGCGCGACCGCCCGTTTCGCGTGTGCCGGCGCGCCGTCGAAGGGCGTTGCGGTCCTGCGGCCCGAGCAACTGCGGGTGCTCGACAACGCGGGCCATGACGATGCGTCACTGTGCTGCGTCTCGGGCGTGCTGGTCGACGTGGTGAGTGTCGGCAGTCACACGATGCTTCACGCCAATGTCGACGGCCAGCATGTCGTTGCCCGCGTGATGGGGCTGCCGGCGGCGGCAACGCGAACGGGAGGCCCGGTGCGTTTCGGTTTCGATCCGTCCGACCTGCATCTGATCGGGGAGCCGGCATGAATCGCCCCGTCGTCACGCCGTTGGTCATGATGGCTGCGCCGATGGCGTTTTTCGCGGCGTTCTTTCTTGCGCCGCTCGCCGTGGTGCTGCTGGCCAGCTTCACCAGCCCCGAAACGCACGGCGTCTCGCTCGTCAACTATGTGCGCGTGCTGGCCGACCAGTATCACTGGGGCGTCAATCTCGTCACCTTCCGTCTCGCCTGCCTGAGCACGCTGGCCTGCCTGCTGCTCGGCTATCCGCTCGCCTGGTATCTCGTGCGGGTGGTCCGCTGGGGACCGTGGCGGCGGATCTGCGTGATCCCGCTCGTGGTGCCGATGCTGACGAGCAATATCGTCCGCTCGTTCGGCTGGATGGTTCTGCTGGGCCGCAACGGGCTCGTCAATCAGACGCTCCTTGCCACCGACGCGGTTGAGCGTCCGGTGCGCCTCCTCGGCACCGAACTCGGCATTCTGATCGGCATGGTCTATGTGCTGCTGCCGTTCGTCGTGCTGGCGGTCGGCAATGCGCTTGCACAAGTCGATCCCGCAGTCGAGCAGGCTTCGGCGGATCTTGGCGCGAGTCCGCTCGAGACCTTCCGCTATGTCACGTGGCCGCTGACCTTACCCGGTGTGGTGGCCGGCGCGATCATGGTTTTCACGCTCGCGGTCAGCGCCTATGTGACGCCGGCGCTGTTGTCGGGCGGCCGCGTCACAGTCCTGTCGATGTTGATCTTCCAGCAGTACAGCGCGACGTTCGATTTCAATTACGGCGGCGCGCTCAGTATCGTGCTGCTCGTCTTTACGCTCGTTATGGTCGCGCTCGCAGGCCGGGTCGGTGAGATTCGCGGGAGGGCGCGATGATCGCCCGAATGTCGATTCGTGTTGTCTCGTGGATCGTGCTCGCCTATCTGGTGCTGCCGCTTGTGGTCATTCTCGGCAGTTCCCTGACGGCGTCGCAATTCCTCGCGTTTCCGCCGCGCGGCCTCACCTTGCACTGGTACCAGGTGATGCTGTCCGACCCGAGCTACGTCGCGGCGTTCTCGACAAGCACGTTGCTGGCGCTGGCGGCCACGGCCGCGGCGCTGGTTCTTACCGTGCCCGCGGCGCTGGCCTTCGCGCGTTACCCGTTTCCGGGCAAGCGCGCGTTGACGGCCGCGCTGATGGCACCGCTCGTGCTGCCGCACATCGTGCTCGGCGCGGCCCTGTTGCAGTTCGGCGGTTACTTCGGACTCACGCGCAGTTTTGCTTCGCTATTGATCGGCCATACGGTGATCGTCTCGCCGTTCGTGCTGCGTTCCGTTATGTCGATGATGACCCCCGAACAACGCGCGCTCGAGGAGGCGTCTTATGACCTCGGCGCCAATCCGTGGACCACGTTCTTTCTGGTCGTGTTGCCGCGAATCCGTTCGGGCATCGTGACGGGATCGATCTTTGCGTTCATCTCGTCGTGGATCAACGTCGAGCTGTCGATCTTCAACACGACGGCCGACCTCAACACGATACCGGTCAAGCTTTTCAACTACGTGCAGTACACGATCGATCCGACGATCGCCGCCGTATCGGGCGCGACCATCGTGGTGGCGATCGTGGTGATCACGATTCTCGATTTGACGATCGGCCTGGACATGCTGTCCGACCGCAGCTAACCCTCACTCACTTTTCAACGAGGAGCTTCAACCATGCGTAAGCAGGACGCGTTCGATGTTATTTACACCCACACCGAAGGGGAGCCCCTTTGCATCGTGCATAGCGGCATTCCCTATCCGCCGGGATCGACGATCCTGGAAAAGCGCGCCTTTCTTGAGACGAACTATGACTGGCTGCGCAAGGCGCTTATGTGCGAGCCGCGCGGGCACAAGGACATGTTTGGTGTGTTCCTGACGCCGCCGTCGAGTAAGGAATTCGACGCGGGTCTGATTTACATCGACGGCACTGAATATTCGCACATGTGCGGTCACGGCACGATCGCGGTCGGCATGACGATGGTGGCGTTGGGCCTTGTGCCGCGCAGCGACAATGGCGTCACGCGGATTCGTTTCGAAACGACCGCGGGTCTTGTGGTCGCCGAAGTGGCTTCAGAGGGCGACGAGGTGCTGTGGACGCGTTTCGAGAATGTACCGGCCTATGTGGCCGCGCAGGACATTCCCGTGCACCTGCCGGGCTATGGCGATCTGAAGGCCGATCTCGTCTGGGGCGGCAACTATTTCGGCATCGTAGATCTGTCGGGCTGCGCGCTGCGGATCGCGCCCGAGAACGGCAGCGAACTGTCGCGCCTTGGCCTGCTCGTGCGCGACCAGATCAACGAGCAGATGCGCATCCAGCATCCGACTGAAGCGCATATCAACAATCTGAATTTCATCACCTTCTGGCACTCGCCGACGATCGAAGGCGCATTCTACAAGAACGTCCACGTGTTCAGCGCGGGCCAGCTCGACCGTTCGCCGGGGGGCACCGGTACCAGCGCGATGATGGCGATGTTCGAGGCGCGCGGCAAACTCAAACTGAACCAGCCGATCCTGTCCGAGGGGTTGCTGGGCAGCGGCACGTTCGAAGGCTGCCTGCTCGGCGAGGTCGACCTGAACGGCACGCGCGCCGTGCGTCCGACCGTGAAGGGTACGGCCAGCATTCTCGGCACGGCACGCTGGATGCTCGACCGGAAAGATGAGGTCGGCGCGGGCTTCGTGGTGCGCTAAGTCAGTGAAGCGAGCGGCGGGCACACTGCTCGCTTCACTGATGCCCGCACTCTGGCCGATCGGCATGCGGCCCATCAGTCCGCTGTCAAGGCTGCCGGCCAGCCCTTTGTCCCTGTTTCATGCCTGGAGACCACGGGCGATGTCGAGTCTGCGGGCTTGCTCGATCGGACGGCCGATATCGGCGACCTCAGCGGCGACGAAATCGTCGACGCGTGCCTGAATGCCGTCGGCGATCTCATCCAGCCAGTCGGCGCGTTCGGCAGGCTTCGTGTTGCGTCAGCCCGCGCGTTGCGCGGCGGTAGCTGCGCGCACGGCGGCGTCGACTGTGGCGGCGTCGGCTTCGCAGACCTGGGCGAGTACGGTGCCGTCGGCAAGGCTGACGTTCGGAAATGTCGTAGCGCTCGCCAGAAATTCGCCATTGATGTAGTGGCGCAAAAACCGCGCTTGAAGCGAGATGCTGATTGGTTCGTAGATCCAAATGTCTCCTGCTGAATATGACCGTTCAGCAGGAGTCTAAGCAATGAGAAGTTACTTTGGATATTCAAATATTCGGCTCGACGCATTCCAGTTCAGAATATCAGGTCGACATCCCCAATCGCGTCAAGCTGCTCCACCGCCTTGAGTGAACGCGAGTACTCACTCAGTTCTTGTACCGGTGGGCAATACAGATCTTTCATAGACGAGTACCGGTCTCGCAGCGAGCGTACGCGGGGGCATCTTCACTGTATGGGAGATCTGTCGTATAGGCCATCGAAGGCAGAGTGTCTCGACTTGTTCCCTGTCGCCTCGCCCGACTCTTCCCTTGTCGTCTTCTTTCACGGCGGCTATCGGCAAGAATTGTCGAAAGAAGACTCCAGTTTCCCTGCGGCCGGTTTCATTGAACAGAACATTTCCTTTTGTGCCGTTAATTACGAACTTGCACCTCGGGCCAGCATCGGCGACATCGTTCGTCAATGCGCTCGCTCGGTTGAATGGCTGCATTCACAGGGCTCCTCGCTCGGCTTCGATCCGACTCGCATCGTTCTGGCAGGCAGCTCTGCGGGTGCACATCTGGCCGCGATGACCGCGATGCTCCTGCAACGTGGCGCGCACGCGCGCAGTCTGGTGCGAGGAACGGTTCTCGCCTCCGGAATATTCGACCTGACGCCCTTGGTTCACACGAGCATCAATACCCCCTCGGCTTGACAGAAGAAATGGCAGACATGCTAAGGAAAGTCTGCAAAAGTCCTGGCATTGACGTGAGCGTGGACTATCCTGGGAGCAGGAGAATTTAAGGGGTGGGTGATGGCACAACTTGGCCTTGGTCTGGATCTGTCAACGAAACGCACG
>NZ_JBGGWA010000014.1:0-154616 GCF_041321145.1 Paraburkholderia sp. IW21
AGGAAAACCTTCCTTTAATACTCGTGTGAGTCTTGATACTTTCGCTTCCGGCAGACCCCGAAAAGTCCACCGCGCGTCGCGCATCAAGCGCCCACACTTATCGGCTGTTAATTTTTAAAGATCGAATACGCAATCACCACCGAACCGTGCCAACCTCACCTACCCGGCACCGCTTCGTTCTGCGTCGCTGCATCAGCAGCAGAGAAACGAGATTATGGAGAACTTTCGCTACGTCGTCAACAGGTTTCTTCAGCTTCATCACCCTGCCCGACGCACCGGAAACCCCCGCCATTGCTGGCTCTCCCGCCCCCGTGCTCCGGTGTCCGAAGCACGAAAGAGCGAGATTCTAGCGAGCCAGACGGTGGCTTGCAAGCGTTATTTTGACAAGCGTATTACCGATGCTTGAAAACCGGTTTGCGCTTCTCAACGAAGGCGGCCATCCCCTCCTTCTGATCTTCCGTCGCGAAGAGCGAATGGAAGAGGCGACGCTCGAAATGCACGCCTTCCGCGAGCGTAGTTTCATATGCGCGGTTGATCGACTCCTTCACCATCATCACTGCCGGCAGCGGGAATTCGGCGATGGTGGCCGCCGCAGCTATCGCTTCGTCGATCAGGGAAGCGGCAGGAATCACCCGCGAGACCAATCCGGCGCGTTCAGCCTCAGCTGCATCCATGAAGCGAGCGGTAAGACAGAGGTCCATTGCTTTCGCCTTGGAGACGGCGCGCGGCAGCCGTTGCGTGCCGCCAGCGCCCGGCATGATGCCGAGCTTGATTTCGGGCTGGCCGAACTTGGCAGTATCTGCGGCGAGAATGATGTCGCACATCATCGCCAACTCGCAACCGCCGCCAAGCGCGAAACCCGCCACTGCGGCAATGATCGGCTTGCGGATAGATCGCACCGTTTCCCAGTTGCGGGTGATGTAGTCGCCCTTATACACGTCCATATAGGTATAGGTCGCCATCATGCCGATGTCGGCGCCAGCGGCAAACGCTTTCTCGCTGCCCGTGACCACAATTGCACCAATCGCCTCGTCGGCATCGAACGCGCGCAGCGCAGCGCCCAATTCATCCATCAACGCGTCGTTCAGCGCGTTCAACGCCTTGGGGCGATTCAACGTGACCAAACCAACCCGTCCTCGCGTCTCAACCAGAATGTTCTCGTAAGCCATGCCGCCTCCTAGTGTTAATGGCGCGCGAAAACGCTTCGCGCGGCCGTCTTAATAATGCTAACATTCACCAACCAACCGGTCGGTCAATTATTCGACAGGCTTTCCCCAACGCACAGCCAAGCCCCTCTGCCATGACACATCCGCTATTCACCAAGCACGAAGACACGCTGCAAAAGGCACTCACCGCGATCGAAACGCGCGGTTACTGGAGTCCGTTCGTCGAGATGCCCAGTCCGAAAGTGTACGGGGAAACAGCTAACGCGGACGGCGAAGCCGCATTCAAGACGCATCTGAACAAGCCATTCGAACTGGACCAGCCGTCGACCGGAGAAACCGTCGGCGCTGAAGTCTCGCCGTTCGGATTTCCGCTCGGCGTGCGCTATCCGAAGGCCGATCTTGACGCGCTGATCTCAGCGGCGGCCGCCGCGCAGCGCGACTGGCGCACGGCGGGCCCGCAAGCGTGGATCGGTGTCTGCCTCGAAATCCTCGCGCGCGTGAATCGCGCCAGCTTCGAGATCGGCTACAGCGTGATGCACACGACCGGCCAGGCATTCATGATGGCCTTTCAGGCCGGCGGCCCGCATGCGCAAGACCGTGCGCTTGAAGCAGTCGTGTACGCGTGGGACCAATTGCGCCGCATCCCCCCGAACGCCCACTGGGAAAAGCCGCAAGGGAAAAACCCGCCGCTCGCAATGCACAAGCGCTACAGCGTCGTGCCGCGTGGCACGGGCCTTGTACTCGGCTGCTGCACCTTCCCGACGTGGAACGGCTATCCGGGCCTCTTCGCTGATCTGGCCACGGGCAACACGGTCATCGTCAAACCGCATCCAGGCGCGATTCTGCCACTCGCGCTGACCGTAAAAATCGCGCGCGAAGTCTTGCGCGAAGCCGGCTTCGATCCGAATATCGTCACGCTGCTGGCCACCGAGCCAAACGACGGCCCGCTCGTCCAGGACCTGGCACTGCGCCCTGAAATCAAGCTCATCGACTTCACGGGCAGCACGCAAAATGGCACCTGGCTCGAGCGCAATGCGCATCAGGCTCAGGTCTACACCGAAAAAGCCGGCGTCAACCAGATCGTGATCGACTCGGTCGAGGACATCAAAGCCGCTGCTCGCAATATCGCCTTCTCGCTCGCGCTGTATTCGGGGCAGATGTGCACCGCGCCGCAAAACATCTATGTGCCGCGCGACGGCATCCGTACCGCCGAAGGCACACTCGGTTTCGACGATGTCGCGCAAGCTATCGCCGGCGCGGTACAAAAGCTTGTTGCCGACCCGGCCCGCGCTGTCGAACTGCTCGGAGCGATCCAGAACGAAGGCGTTATCCAGCGTATCGACGAAGCTAGCAAGCTCGGCCGCGTGCTTGTAGAAAGCCAATCGCTCGAACATCCGGCTTTTGCCGGTGCCCGTGTGCGCACACCGCTCGTGCTCCAACTGGATGCCACCACCGACCAAGCGCTGTTCACTAAAGAATGGTTCGGCCCGATCTCATTCGTGATCGCGACGGACTCGACGGCGCAGTCGCTCGACCTCGCCGGCGCGATCGCCGCCGAGCACGGCGCGCTGACGCTGTCGGTCTACAGCACGGACGAAGCCGTGCTCGAAGAGGCGCACGAAGCATCGATCCGGGGCGGCGTAGCACTGTCGATCAATTTGACGGGCGGCGTATTCGTCAATCAGTCGGCGGCCTTCTCCGATTTCCACGGCACGGGCGCAAACCCGGCGGCAAATGCCGCGCTGGCCGACGCAGCCTTTGTCGCGAACCGTTTCCGCGTCGTTCAAAGTCGCGTTCATGTTGAACCGAAAGCGGCACCGGCGGTAGCTGGCTGAACGGCATAAGACACAAGCACGGTTTTCGTCCTATGCCGTTTGGCCGAATGGACCGAGCCGGGCGCCCCAACTAACATGAGACATCGGATCGGCATCTCACGCCGATCCGTTCTAGCAGGTACCCACATGAACGACGCCTTCATTTGCGACGCGATTCGCACCCCAATCGGCCGCTACGGCGGCGCCCTGAAGGATGTCCGTGCCGACGACCTCGGCGCGGTACCGATCAAGGCGCTGATCGAGCGCAATCCCGCGGTCGACTGGCGAGCCCTCGACGACGTGATCTATGGCTGCGCCAATCAGGCCGGTGAAGACAACCGCAACGTCGCCCGAATGGCGGCACTCCTGGCTGGCTTGCCCACGGATGCGCCCGGTGCAACCATCAACCGCTTGTGCGGCTCGGGAATGGACGCGGTCGGAACCGCCGCTCGCGCGATCAAGGCAGGCGAGGCGCGGCTGATGATCGCCGGCGGTGTTGAAAGCATGACGCGCGCGCCGTTCGTGATGGGCAAGGCAACCAGCGCATTTTCACGGCAAGCCGACATTCATGACACAACCATCGGCTGGCGCTTCATCAATCCGCTGATGAAGCGTCAATATGGTGTCGACTCGATGCCCGAGACCGCCGAAAACGTCGCCGTCGAGTTCGGTATAAGCCGTGCGGATCAGGACGCGTTTGCGCTATTGAGCCAGCAGAAAGCGGCCCGCGCGCAGCGTGACGGCACCTTGGCTCAGGAAATTGTCAGCGTTGAAATTGCGCAGAAGAAAGGTGACCCGGTGCGCGTGACGCTCGACGAGCATCCGCGCGAAACATCGCTCGAAAGCCTGGGCAAGCTCAAGGGCGTCGTGCGCCCCGACGGCAGCGTGACTGCCGGCAATGCATCGGGCGTGAACGACGGCGCGTGCGCACTGCTGCTCGCGAATCAGGAAGCTGCCGATCAATACGGACTGCGTCGCCGCGCACGTGTAGTTGGCATGGCGACCGCGGGCGTGGAGCCTCGCATCATGGGCATCGGCCCGGCGCCGGCCACGCAAAAGCTTTTGAAGCAACTGAACATGACGCTCGACCAATTCGACGTGATCGAGTTGAACGAGGCCTTCGCATCGCAAGGGTTGGCAGTTCTGCGCACGCTTGGTCTGCGCGACGACGATCCACGCGTCAACCCGAACGGCGGAGCGATTGCGCTCGGCCACCCGCTCGGCGCGTCCGGCGCGCGGTTGATCACCACTGCGCTTTATCAGCTGGAGCGGATCAACGGCCGTTTTGCGCTTTGCACGATGTGCATCGGCGTGGGTCAAGGCATCGCATTGGTGATCGAGCGGCTCTGACACCAACGCCGCAGACCCGGGCAAAGAGACTTTGAGGAGACACCCAATGTCATATGAAGCGATCCGCGTCGACATCGACGCCTCGACTCGTGTAGCGACCATCACGCTGAACCGCCCCGACAAGCTCAACAGCTTTACGCGCGCGATGCACCATGAATTGAGCACCGCACTCGACCAGGTCGAAGCGTCCGGCGCCCGTGCGCTCGTGCTGACCGGCGCGGGCCGCGGTTTCTGCGCGGGACAGGATCTCGCGGATCTCGACTTCACGCCGGGCGCGATGACCGATCTGGGCGAACTGATCGACGCGCATTTCAATCCGCTGATTCGCCGCCTGCAAGCGTTGCCGTTGCCGGTGATCGCGGCGGTCAACGGCACGGCCGCCGGCGCCGGCGCCAATCTCGCGCTGGCTTGTGACCTCGTGCTCGCGGCTCGTTCCGCCAGCTTCATCCAGGCGTTCGTCAAGATCGGCCTGGTGCCGGATTCGGGTGGCACCTGGTTTTTGCCACAGCGCGTCGGCATGGCGCGCGCCTTGGGCCTCGCCATCACCGGCGACAAACTGAGCGCGGAAAAAGCCGAGAGCTGGGGCCTTATTTGGCAAGCGGTTGATGACGCCGAGCTCGCTGCCACAGCAGGCAAACTCGCGGTCCAACTGGCGCAGCAACCCACGCGGGCGATCGCCGCGATCAAGCAGGCGATGCGCGCGGGCGCGACACAAACCTTCGACCAGCAGCTCGATCTCGAACGCGATCTGCAACGCGAACTTGGTGCTTCCCACGATTACGCGGAAGGCGTGCAGGCATTCGTGGAAAAACGCGCCCCGCGCTTCGAGGGTCGCTGACATGTCCACACAACCGAACCACTCCGCCCAGATGACGCCGGACGAACTCGCCCGCGCAACCGCGGCCGCCATGTACGAAAACGACGTGTGCAGTCGGGCGCTCGGACTCGAAATCGTTGAAGTACGCGCAGGATACGCGCGCTTGCGCATGGCCATTCGCGACGACTTCCTGAATGGCCATCGGATTTGCCACGGCGGCCTGATTTTCACGCTCGCTGATTCGACGTTCGCTTTCGCCTGCAACACGTACAACATCAACACCGTCGCAGCCGGCTGCTCGATCGAGTTCCTGCGGCCTGTGCAAGGTGGCGACGTGCTGACGGCTGAAGCAATCGAGCAAACGTTGAGCGGCCGCACCGGCATTTACGATATTCGCGTTACGAATCGCGCGGAGGAGACCGTGGCGATGTTTCGAGGCAAATCGGCGCAGATCAAAGGCAACCTGATCCCCACGGGCGATTGAACAGCAGATTCCTAGCAGAGTCGCGATACGTTCGCGGCGCATTGGCAGCACATACACAAATAGCAGTGAGTCCCCGGTTTTCGCGCGCGAGCGCGCCACACACCCGACCTAAGCATTGAGGCAGCAAGGAGACATTCGATGACCACCGCCCTTCCGCTCGATCCCATCGAGACAGCCAGCCGCGACGAACTTGCCGCACTCCAACTCGAACGGCTCAAATGGTCGCTGAACCACGCTTATGAAAATTCGCCGGTCTATCGGCGCAAATTCGATGAGGCCGGCGTTCACCCGAGCGAAGTAAAGAGCCTTGCGGACCTGGCGCGCTTTCCCTTCACAACCAAGAAGGATCTGCGCGACAGCTACCCGTTCGGCATGTTCGCAGTGCCGCAGGAACAGATTTCGCGGATCCACGCGTCGTCCGGTACGACAGGTAAGCCGACGGTCGTCGGCTACACGGCGCGCGATATCGATACGTGGGCGAATCTCGTCGCACGTTCGATCCGTGCCGCGGGTGCGAAGCGCGGCGACAAGGTTCACGTGAGCTACGGCTATGGCTTGTTCACAGGCGGCTTGGGCGCGCACTACGGCGCCGAGCGAGCGGGGCTGACGGTGATCCCGTTCGGCGGGGGTCAGACCGAAAAGCAGGTGCAACTGATTCAGGACTTCCGGCCCGACATCATCATGGTGACGCCGAGCTATATGCTGTCGATCGCCGATGAACTCGAACGCCAAGGCGTCGATCCGGCGAATTGCTCGCTGCGCATCGGCATCTTCGGTGCGGAGCCGTGGACCAACGACATGCGCCAGGCGATCGAAAAGCGTATGGGCATCGATGCTGTCGATATCTACGGTCTGTCTGAAGTGATGGGGCCGGGCGTCGCCTCGGAATGCGTGGAAACCAAAGATGGCCCGACCATCTGGGAAGATCACTTCTATCCCGAGATCATCGATCCCGAAACCGGCGAAGTGCTTCCGGACGGCGAACTCGGTGAACTGGTGTTCACCTCGTTGACCAAGGAAGCGCTGCCGATCGTCCGCTACCGGACGCGCGATCTGACGCGCCTCTTACCGGGCAGCGCGCGCACTATGCGCCGGATGGAAAAGATCACGGGCCGCTCGGACGATATGATGATCGTGCGCGGCGTCAACGTGTTCCCGACACAGATCGAAGAACTGCTGCTCAAGCAGCACGCACTCGCGCCTCACTACCAGATCGTGCTGACCAAGGAAGGACCGCTCGACGTATTAACCTTAAACGTAGAGCCCTGCCCGGAATCGGCGCCAGATACTGCCGCGCTGAGCACGGCAAAACAGGCGTTGACTTACGACATCAAGGCGCTCATCGGTGTGAGTGCTGTCGTGAATGTGCTGGGTGTGAACGGGATCGAGCGCTCAGTAGGCAAAGCACGGCGAGTGGTGGACAAACGGAAGTCGGCGCTTTAATCCGGGCGACAGTCTCCAGAAGAAACCCGCCGCCCCCGCTACTGCCCGCCCCTTACGAATTCGGCAGCAACAACCACATCCGGCCGGCCTGCTTCATCTTGCCGGCCAGATCGCCGGCGTCGTCGCCGAGGCCCCAGAAGTAATCGGCGCGCACGCCACCCTTGATCGCGGAACCTGTGTCCTGCGCAAAGACGAGGCGATTCATCGGCGAATTCGTCAGCGGTCGCGTGGTCTGCAAGAACACGGGCGTTCCGAGCGGAATCGACGTCGGATCCACCGCGATCGACCGCTCCGGCGTCAACGGCACACCCAAAGCGCCGATCGGTCCGTCAGCGCCACCGCTCGGCGCGCTCGCGCCGGACGGCATCTCGCGGAAGAATACGAAGCGCGGATTCGTATCGAGCAATGCGTCGACCCGCGTCGGGTTCGCACGCGCCCATGCCTTGATGCCCTGCATGGTCGCCTGCGACGGCGTCAGTTCACCTCGATCGAGCAGCCACCGCCCGATCGATTTGTACGGCTGGTTGTTCGTGCCGCCAAAACCGAGCCGCATCACGCTGCCGTCTTCCATGACAATGCGCCCAGATCCCTGCACTTGCAGGAAAAACGCTTCGATCGGATCGTCGACCCATACGAGTTCATTACCGTTGAGCACGCCCGCACGTTCGAGCTGTGCACGCGCAGGCAGCGGAGCGCCCGCGCGATAACCGGATGGCCAGCGATACAGCGCCGTTTGATACACGCCGTGCCGTGTGCGCGAACCGCGCAGCAACGGCTCGTAGTAGCCGGTGACAAGACCCTCGAGCGTGCCATCGCCATTGGCTAACTGGAACGGCGTGAAATACGCCTCGAAAAACGCCCGCGCACTGGTGACGTCCAGATCGTCGATTTGGGAGGCCGCCGCACATGCGCGGGCCCAGTTCGGTTGACGCGCGAGCCTCACGCAGTTTTGCCGCAACGCGGCCGTCGCGCCGATCAGTGAATCGTCCTGCCAGCCTGGCACCTGCTGCCAGGCTACTGCGGTGAGCCGCGTCGCGGCGATCTGTCCGGGTATGATCGCGGCACCCGTGGGCGGCGAAACAGAGGGCCGGACTGCACCGCCCCCACCGCAAGAAGCCAGCATCACAGCAACCGAAAGCGCTCCGAGCCATGCTCCGGCCGTGCGGACAAAACGCATACAATGTTCGTTCTTGATGGAAACCGCCATGTCTGATCTGTTCGACGAATACCCGATGCTCATCTTCGCGCTGGAATCGCTCCTTGCGCTCTTCCTGCTCGTCTTTATCGTTGTGTGGACGTCGTCCGGCAAGAAAAAAGCCGCGCGCGCCGCCACGACCAACGAACAGCAAAAGCAGCAAAAACCGCAGTAACGCTGCGCGTAAAGCCTTTTAAAGACCGCGAGATGCGCTCCCGGTTCAATGCAACGTACGCGGCATGCGCAGAATGAACTCAGGTACGGGCGCATCGAAACGCTCGCCGTCTTCCGCCACGCAGAAATAGTCGCCGCGCATGGTGCCGACGGGCGTGGCGATCACGGCCCAACTCGTATATTCGAAGTGTTCGCCCGGTTTGAGCAGCGGCTGATGCCCGACGACGCCCAAGCCTTTTACTTCCTGCACGTTGTTGTCGCTGTCGGTGATCACCCAGTGACGCGCGATCAATTGCGCGGGCACCTGGCCGCTGTTACGGATAGTCAGCGTGTATGCAAACGCATACTGGCGGCGCTCCGGGTCCGACTCGTCGGGCAGATACTGCACCTGCGCCGAGACGCTGAATTCGTACTGGCTCATCCTGATTCCGGTCTGGTGAAACGGGTGTGAAAAATCGCGGGAAGCCCCGAACGCCAATGGTTTGCGGGCGCATTGGCGAAGCGGCGCGTATGGTTTGGCATTCTGCTTGATGCGCGGCACGCCCGCAACCGGACAATCCCTTTGGCCAAGGGCCTTTAAGGCGTCTTGTCATTTTCCCGCGCAATCCGGAACCGGCCACGAACCGCTCGGGAGCCGGTCCGCAGGCGCACAAAACGGTAAAATAGCGTTTTCCCGCCTGCATCCGCCCCCGTCATGACGCAATTCCGCATCGCTCCCAGCATTCTGTCCGCCGATTTCTCGCGCCTTGGCGAAGAAGTCCGCAACGTTGTCGCCGCCGGCGCCGACTGGATTCATTTCGACGTGATGGACAACCATTACGTGCCGAACCTGACAATCGGCCCGCTCGTCTGCGAAGCGATTCGCCCGCACGTGGACGTACCGATCGACGTGCATCTGATGGTGCGCCCGGTCGACCGCATCGTGCCGGACTTCGCCAAGGCCGGCGCGAACCTGATCAGCTTTCACCCGGAAGGCTCGGACCATATCGACCGCACGCTGTCGCTGATTCGCGACCACGGCTGCAAGGCGGGTCTCGTGTTCAATCCGGCCACGTCGCTGAACTATCTGGACCACGTGATGGACAAGCTCGACCTGGTGCTGATCATGTCGGTGAATCCGGGCTTCGGGGGGCAATCGTTCATTCCTGAAGCGCTGAACAAGCTGCGCGAAGCGCGCAAGCGGATCGACGCCTATCAGGAAAAAACCGGCCGCGAGATTCATCTCGAGGTGGACGGCGGCGTGAAGGTCGACAACATCGCCGAGATCGCGGCCGCTGGCGCGGATACGTTCGTGGCCGGCTCGGCGATCTTCGGCGCGCCGGATCACAAGGCGGTGATCGACAAGATGCGCGCCGCACTCGCCAACATCGAGCACTGATCGAGCACTGAGAACCGGCACTTATCCAGCACGCAATATGACGACTTCGTTCCCTGCCCCGACCTTCACCGGCCCGCGCCTGCAAGCCGCGATCATCGACCTCGACGGCACGATGATCGATACCGCAGACGATTTCACCGCCGGCCTGAACGGCATGCTCGCGCAACTCGACGCGACTGAAACGTCGCGCGAGGAAGTGGTGGGCTATATCGGCAAGGGCTCGGAGAATCTGATCCGCAGCGTGCTGGCGCAGCGCTTCGAAACGGACCACGCACAGGACCGTTTCGACGAGGCGCTCGCGATCTATCAGGCGGAGTACGCAAAGATCAACGGCGTGCACACGCGGATGTATCCCGAGGTCGAAGCCGGCCTCGGCGCGATGCGCGACGCCGGCCTCAAACTCGCCTGCGTGACCAACAAGCCGCACCGTTTCGCGGTCGAATTGCTGGAACAATACGGGCTCAGCCAGTATTTCAGCGTCGTGCTCGGCGGCGACAGCCTGCCGAAAAAGAAGCCCGATCCACTGCCAATGCTCACCGCCGCGGAGCAACTCGGCGTCGCGCCACAAGCAACGGTCGCCATCGGCGATTCGGAAAACGATGCGCTGGCAGGCCGCGCCGCAGGCATGGCAACGCTGACGCTGCCATACGGCTACAACCACGGCCGCGCTATACAAGAAATAAAATCCGATGGTATAGTTGCCTCGCTGCTCGATGCCGCAAAGGCTATCGCAGCGCACCATTCCACGACTTGAAAAGTCCTTCATCCTCATGTTTCTGAATAAAAAACGGAGTCTGATTAGCATCGACCGGGGAGCCTGGCCCTGGCGTCGCTGGTCGCGCTAACCTCGCCTGAGGTACGCTGAAGCTCGTCTTCGGCAACCGTTTTTTACTTCGCTGCGCTCACGCGTTTTTTCCATCACTTTGTTTCGCTGCATCGGTTGATTCGGCCTTCGTGTACCCGCAAAGTACATGGATGCGCTGAAACCCCTTGCATGCGTCGATGGGAAACTCGCGCCGGTCGGTATCATCGTGTCGAAACGTCGAACGAACGCCTGACCGGGCGCGCCGCGCCCCGCTTTGTCCGACGCATAGTGCCGTCTGACGTACGTACAGGATCGGAACATGACCGAACTCGAATTCCAGTCCCTCGCCAACGAGGGTTTCAACCGCATTCCGCTGATCGCCGAAGCGCTCGCCGACCTCGAAACGCCGCTCTCGCTGTACCTGAAGCTCGCGCAGAGCGAACGCAACGGCGCCAACTCGTTCCTGCTGGAATCGGTGGTGGGCGGTGAACGCTTCGGCCGCTATTCGTTCATCGGACTGCCGGCGCGTACGCTGCTGCGTACCCGCAACGGCGTGTCGGAAGTAGTCCGGGACGGCAAAGTCGTCGAAACGCATGAGGGCGATCCGCTCGCATTCATCCAACAATTCCAGGGCCGCTTCAAAGTGGCGCAGCGCCCGGGCCTGCCGCGTTTCGCGGGCGGTCTCGCCGGTTATTTCGGCTACGACGCGGTGCGCTACATCGAGAAAAAGCTCGCGCATACCGCGCCGAAAGACGATCTGAATCTGCCCGACATCCAGTTGCTGCTCACCGAAGAAGTCGCAGTGATCGACAACCTCGCAGGCAAGCTCTACTTGGTGGTGTACGCCGATCCGACGCAGCCCGAGGCGTACACAAAAGCCAGGCAGCGTTTGCGTGAATTGCGTCAGCGTTTGCGCACGACCGTGCAGCCACCCGTCACGTCGGCCAGCGTGCGCACCGAGACCTACCGCGAGTTCGCGAAAGACGACTATCTGGCCGCCGTACGCAAGGCAAAGGAATACATCGCTGCCGGCGAGTTGATGCAGGTGCAGGTCGGTCAGCGTCTGATCAAGCCGTATCGCGACAATCCGCTCTCGCTGTATCGTGCGCTGCGTTCGCTGAATCCGTCGCCGTATATGTACTACTACAACTTCGGCGACTTCCATGTGGTCGGCGCGTCGCCGGAAATCCTGGTGCGTCAGGAAAAGCGCGGCGAGGATCGCATCGTCACGATCCGGCCGCTCGCCGGCACGCGTCCGCGCGGCAACACGCCGGAACGCGATGCGGAACTCGCCACCGAACTCCTGAACGATCCGAAGGAAATCGCCGAACACGTCATGCTGATCGACCTCGCGCGCAACGACGTGGGCCGTATTTCGCAGATCGGCTCGGTGGTCGTCACCGATCAGATGGTGATCGAAAAGTACTCGCACGTGCAGCACATCGTGAGTTCGGTCGAAGGCAAGCTGAAACCCGGCACCACCAATTTCGACGTGCTGCGCGCCACCTTCCCGGCAGGCACGCTGTCCGGTGCGCCGAAGGTCCGCGCGATGGAACTGATCGACGAACTCGAACCGGTGAAGCGTGGCCTGTACGGCGGCGCAGTCGGCTATCTGTCGTTCACCGGCGAAATGGATATGGCCATCACGATCCGAACCGGCGTGATCCACAACGGCAATCTGTATGTGCAGGCCGCCGCGGGTGTAGTCGCGGATTCGGTGCCGGAATCCGAATGGCAAGAGACCGAGAACAAGGCGCGTGCCGTATTGCGCGCCGCCGAGCAAGTGCAAGACGGCCTCGATAGCGACTTCTGACCGGAGACACACCATGCTGCTCATGATCGACAACTACGACTCGTTCACCTACAACCTGGTGCAGTACTTCGGCGAACTCGGCGAAGACGTGCGCACCTATCGGAACGACGAAATCACGCTGGACGAGATTGCGAAGCTCAACCCGGAGCGCATCTGCCTGTCGCCCGGTCCGAGCAACCCGCAACACGCCGGCATCACCCTCGACGTGCTGCGCGAGTTCGCCGGCAAGACGCCGATTCTAGGCGTCTGCCTCGGCCATCAGGCAATCGGCGAAGCCTTCGGCGGCCGTGTGGTGCGCGCACAAACCATCATGCACGGCAAGGTGAGCACGATCGAAACCGACTGCAAAGGCGTGTTCGCCGACCTGCCGAAGCATTTCGTCGTGACGCGTTATCACTCGCTCGCGATCGAACGCGAATCGTTGCCTGACTGCCTCGAAGTGTCCGCCTGGACCGAGGACGGCGAAATCATGGGCGTGCGCCACAAGGAACTGGCTGTTGAAGGCGTGCAGTTCCATCCGGAATCGATCCTGTCCGAACAGGGTCACGCGCTGCTTGAGAACTTCGTGAAACAGTCGAAGGCCGCAACAACGAAACGCAACGCTTGATAAAGAGAGACGAGATCATGTCGATTACGCCCCAGGAAGCGCTGCAACGCACGATCGAGCACCGCGAGATTTTCCACGACGAAATGCTGCATCTGATGCGGCTCATCATGCGAGGCGAACTCTCGCCCGTGATGTCGGCGGCGATCATCACCGGCTTGCGCGTCAAAAAAGAGACCATCGGCGAAATCACCGCCGCCGCCACGGTGATGCGTGAATTTGCCCGGCACGTCGAGGTGCAGGACAACTCGAACTTCGTCGATATCGTCGGCACCGGCGGCGACGGCTCGCACACCTTCAATATTTCCACGGCGACGATGTTCGTCTCGGCCGCGGCCGGCGCGAAAGTCGCGAAGCATGGCAATCGCGGCGTCTCGAGCAAGTCGGGCAGCGCAGACGTGCTCGAAGCACTCGGCGTAAATATCGATCTGCAGCCGGAACAGGTGGCGGCGTCGATTGCGGAAACCGGCATGGGCTTCATGTTCGCGCCGAACCATCATCCGGCGATGAAGAACATCGCGCCAGTGCGCCGCGAGCTCGGCGTGCGGACGATTTTCAACATTCTCGGGCCGCTGACCAACCCCGCCGGTGCGCCGAATCAGCTGATGGGCGTGTTCCACGGCGACCTCGTCGGCATTCAGGTTCGCGTGATGCAGCGCCTCGGCGCGAAGCACGTGCTGGTGGTGTACGGCATGGACGGCATGGACGAAGTCTCGCTCGGCGCGGCCACGCAAGTCGGCGAGTTGCGCGACGGGCAGATCCACGAGTACGAGATCCATCCGGAAGACTTCGGCATGCAGATGGTGTCGAACCGCACACTGAAAGTCGCCGACGCCACCGAATCGAAAGCGATGCTGCTCGAAGCGCTCGACAACAAGCCGGGCGTCGCGCGTGAAATCGTCACGCTGAACGCGGGCACGGCGCTGTATTCGGCGAACGTGGCGGCGTCGATTGCGGACGGCATCCAGTTGGCGCGCGAAGCGATCGCGAGCGGCAAGGCACGGGCGAAGGTCGAAGATCTGATCCGCTTCACCCAACAATTCAAGCAGTAACTACGTAGCGAGACACTCATGAGCGACATCCTCGACCGTATCATCGCGGTCAAGCACGAAGAAGTCCGCGCGGCCGAACAGAGCGCGCCGCTCGAAGAACTGCGCCTCGAAGCATCGTCGCGCGATATCCGCGATTTCGTCGGCGCGCTGCGCGCTAAACACGCGGCAGGTCTGGCTGCGGTGATCTCCGAGGTCAAGAAAGCGAGCCCGTCGAAAGGCGTCCTGCGCGAAAACTTCGTTCCGGCCGATATCGCCCGTTCGTATGAAAAACACGGCGCGGCCTGTCTCTCCGTGCTCACCGACGTGCAGTTCTTCCAGGGCAGCGTCGCGTATCTCGAGCAGGCGCGCGCCGCCTGCAGCCTGCCGGTGCTGCGCAAGGACTTCATCGTCGATCCGTACCAGATCGTCGAAGCCCGCGCGATGGGTGCCGACGCGATTCTGCTGATCGCGGCCGCTTTGGAAACCTCGCAGATGCAGGAGCTGGAAGCGCTCGCGCATTCGCTGGGACTCGCGGTGCTGGTCGAAGTCCACGACAGCAACGAACTGATGGAAGCACTCACGCTGAAGACGCCGCTGATCGGTATCAACAACCGCAATCTGCGCACCTTCGAAACGTCGATCGAGACAACCATCGGCATGCTCGAATCGATTCCGGACGACCGTATCGTCGTCACGGAGTCGGGCATTCTGTCGCGCGTCGATGTCGAACGGCTGCGCGCGATGGACGTGCATACGTTCCTCGTCGGCGAAGCGTTCATGCGCGCGGCAGAACCGGGTGTGGAACTTGCGCGGATGTTTTTCTGAGCGCGGTTTCAGCACTCGGCATACGTAGCGGAGCACACCATGGGCATGGAACGTGAAATCAAGCTGGCGCTGCCGGCTACGCAGGTGAAAGCGGCGACCCAGTGGTTCGTCGCGCGCACCGGCAATGAGGGCCGCCCGATCGAGCTGGCGAATATCTACTTCGATACGCCCGAGCTGACATTGGCGAATTCGAAAAGTGCGCTGCGTTTGCGGCATACGCCGGACGGCTGGTTGCAGACCTTCAAGACGGTCGGCAACGCGCAGGACGGTTTGCACAGCCGGCACGAATGGGAAATGCCCGTGGCGAGCGAAAAGCTGGAGATCGACGCATTGCTGCGTGAATGTGACGAGCCGGCCGCCGCCGAAGCGTTGCGTCAGGCAGCGCCGGCGTTGATCGAATTGTTCCGCACGAATTTTACGCGCACGGTTTGGCATGTCGAGTTGGACGGCGCGAAAGTCGAAGCGGCCATCGACCAGGGCGATGTCGTCGCCGAGATGCATGGCGAAGTCCGCCGCGCGCCGATCTCCGAGGTCGAGCTTGAACTGAAGTCCGGTGACGAAGCCGCGCTCAACACGCTGGCAGCGGAGCTTGGCAAGCAGGTGGCCGGGCTCGCGCCGGACAACATCAGTAAGGCACAGCGCGGGTATCAGTTGCGGGCGCGTTAAACCTTCGGCACGCCGGCGCGTGCGCGGCCGCCCGACACACGCTCGCACGGTGTGCGAACCCCTCGCGGTAGAACTCACCTTGAGCTAGCCCGCATTTGCTGCGACACTTCCCGGCCATGACCTCAGCATCCCGCAACCGCTCCAATTCGTCGCAAGCTTCGTTGTTCGGCGACACCTCGGCCACGCCGTCCGGCGCAACAGCGCAGCCGCAGACACCGGCAGCAGCAGTAGCAGCAGCCGACTCGCCGCCGCCGACGCTCGAAGCCCAGTTCGCCGCCCTGCCCCCGGCATGGCGCGCGCACCTCAAGCCGTTCATCGAAAGCGACGCCTACGCGCCGCTGTGCCGTTTCGTCGACGGTGAGCGCGCTGCCGGCAAAACCGTCTATCCCGCGGACGTGTTCCGCGCGTTGCGCCTGACCAGCCCCGACGAAGTCAAAGTGGTGATCCTTGGCCAGGACCCCTATCACGGCGAAGACCGCGGCACACCGCAAGCGCACGGACTAGCATTCTCCGTGGCGCCCAACGTGCGCACGCCGCCGTCGTTGCGCAACATCTTCAAGGAGATCGCCGCGAGTCTCGGTCATGAGCCGCCGCGTCATGGCTGTCTCGACACCTGGGCCAAGCAAGGCGTGTTGCTGCTCAACACCGTGCTGACGGTCGAGCGCGATTCGGCTGCGAGTCATGCGAAACGCGGCTGGGAGAAATGCACGGACACGCTGATTCACGAACTGGCGATGCGCCACGACGGCCTCGTGTTCATGCTGTGGGGCGCGCATGCGCAAGCCAAGCGCGCGCTGCTCGGCGGCAAGTCGCATTACGTGCTGGAAGCGCCGCATCCGTCGCCGCTGTCGGCGCATCGGGGCTTTCTCGGCTGCGGGCACTTTGCTTCGGCGAACGAGTATCTCGCGAAGCACGGTCGCCAACCGATCGACTGGCGCTTGCCCGACGAAGCGCAGGTGCTGGCGTAACGCTCATCGCGCGAAACGCACCGACGCTAGCCAAAGGCCTGAGACCGCAAACCGGAAACTTGAGTCCTGGAACCAGAAGCCGAGGAGCGGGTGCTGGGTGCTGGGTGCTGGGTGCTGGGTGCTGGGTGCTAGGTGCTAGGTGCTAGGTGCTAGGTGCTAGGTGCTAGGTGCTGGGTACCGAGTCGAGCACCAGGCATCAAGCACCAAAGATCGCCGCCACAAAAACAAAAACGCCACGGACTCACACTCCGTGGCGTTTTTCATTCCGCCGCACCGCGATCACGCAGTGCGAGACACACCTCACACCTTACGCAGCAGCGATCGCTTCACGCGCGCTAGCCAGCGCTGCGCCAGCCGCGTCCGGACCCATGTTCAGGCCTTCGGCGTAGATGAAGTTCACATCGGTCATGCCGAGGAAGCCGAGGAAGCTCTTCAGATACGGCGTTTGGCTATCGTTCGGCGTGCCCAGATACTTGCCGCCGCGTGCCGAAACCACGAACACCTTCTTGCCCTTCACGAGACCTTCCGGGCCGTTCGCCGTGTACTGGAACGTGATACCGGCGCGTGCGATGAAGTCGAAGTACGTCTTCAGTTGCGACGAGATGCCGAAGTTGTACATCGGAGCGCCGATCACGACGATGTCGGCGGCTTGCAGTTCGGCGATCAGCGCTTCGCTGCGTGCAGCGATCGCGGCTTGTTCCGGCGTGCGTTGGTCAGCCGGCGTGAAAAACGCACCGAGCACAGCGTCGTCCAGATGCGGCAGCGGTTCAGCTTGCAGGTTACGGACGAC
This sequence comes from Paraburkholderia sp. IW21, assembly GCF_041321145.1. Lineage (NCBI taxonomy): Bacteria > Pseudomonadati > Pseudomonadota > Betaproteobacteria > Burkholderiales > Burkholderiaceae > Paraburkholderia > Paraburkholderia sp. IW21. The sequence continues at coordinate 17,324 of NZ_JBGGWA010000014.1, forward strand.
GACTTGCGCGCCCGGATTCGATTGTTGCAGCTTGGCGGTCAGCTCGTTGACGAGAAGCGTCGAGTTTGCGCCTTGCGAGCGGGCTGCCGAGTTGATTTGCAGGATCGTGGTCATGGTTGACTCCAGTAGGGGCGCGCAGTTCTGCGCGAGTGGAGCCATTGTGATTTTTTACCGACTCGGGAAAAAGCCGTCCGGCGGCGACGGATTGTTGCACTGGTAGAACAATCCGCCGCCTTGAGCCGTCGATTGACGACGGTTCGGATGGCGATCAGCTTGCCAGCCAGCGCTCCCGCGCCTTGCGGGCGGCAGGCCGTTTGTCGCTCACGGTGAGCTTGTAGCGCACCACCTCAGGCCCGTCCAGCTTGACTTGCGCGGTGCGCAGCTCGTCGCGGCGGAAGGCGTGGACTTCGACTTTCGCGCCCGGCAGATAGCGCGACAGCAGCGCGTCAAGATTCGAGCCGTTCACGCGCAGACCGTCGAGCGCAATCAGCACGTCGCCTGCCGAGAGGCCGGCTTTTTGCGCGGCGCTGCCTTCGTGAACCGCCGTTAGCGTGCAATCCGCCCCGCCGCGTACGCGCGCACCGAGCGACGGCTTGCCGTTCTTGTCCATTTCGGGTGCGAGCGTGACGCCGAACGGCGCGAGCAGCGTGTCGAGGGGCAGATCGCGCGTGCTATGCACGGCCTCCGCAAACAGCCCGCCCAATTGAACGCCGGTCGCTTCGACAAATATCGCCTCGATTTCGCTTTCTTCGACACCGACCGGTTTGCCGCGATAGAAGTCGCGCCCAAAACGCTGCCACAGCAGACGCATCACGTCGTCGAGCGATTTCCGGTTGCTGGTCTGCGCGCGAATCGTCAGATCGAATGCGAGCGCGACGAGCGAGCCCTTGGTGTAATAGCTGACGATCGCGTTCGGCGCGTTTTCGTCCTGCCGATAGTATTTGACCCACGCGTCGAACGAGCTTTCGGCCACCGTCTGCTTCAGGCGCCCGCTGCCGCGCTGCACGCCGCCGACCACTTTGCCGAGCATGCCGAAATAGTCGTCTTGCGAGATCAAACCGGTGCGCACGAGGATCAGATCGTCGTAATAAGACGTGAAGCCTTCGAACAGCCACAGCAGCGGCGTGTAGTTTTCGACGCTCAAGTCATACGGCGCAAACACGGCCGGCTTGATGCGCTTCACATTCCACGTGTGAAAGTATTCGTGGCTGCACAAACCGAGGTAGGTCCGGTAGCCCTCGGTGGGCGTATCGCGGCCTTCAACCGGCAGATCGCCGCGATTGCAGATCAGCGCCGTCGAGGCGCGATGTTCCAGGCCACCGTACCCGTCGGTGACGGCCTGCGTCATGAATACGTAGCGATCCACGGGCGCTTTCTTCGACTTCGGCTCAAACAACGCGATCTGCGCTTCGCAGATACGCTTCAGGTCGGCGGCCAGTCGCGCCATATCCAGCCCGACCACACGGCCCGCGATCACAATGTCGTGCGGCACGCCGTGCGCCTTGAAAGTCGCCAGCGCGAACTCGCCCAACGTGACCGGATGGTCGATCAGCTCATCGTAGTTCTGCGCGCGATACTCGCCGAAGCCATAGCGCTTCGTGCCGCGCGCTTCCGGCAACGCGGTCGCGACGCGCCAGTTGCGATACGCCGTGCCTTCCGGCTTCCGGATCTCGACCACGCACTGCGCTTCCTCGTGACCGAGCGGCGACAGAAACACGCTGGTGCCGTTGAAAAAGCCCGTCGTATCGTCCAGATGCGCCGCGCGCACCGACAGATCCCATGCATACACCTCGTAGCGCAACGTCAGCGCGCCTTTGACCGGCGCGGCCTGCCACGTGTGCTTGTCGGTCTTTTCGACGCGCACCTTGCGGCCCGCGTCGTTGACGGCGCGCAGCGTGACGATGTTGCGCGCGAATTCGCGCACCATGTAGCTGCCCGGAATCCAGACCGGCAGCATGAAACGCTGACCGGCCGGATCGGGGTCGGCGACGGTCACGGTGACTTCGAACAGATGGGCGGCGGGTCGCTTGGGAACGATGGTGTAGCGGATCGGCTTCATCGGCGGCAATCAGGGGTTTCTGGCGGGAATGTTCGGGGCTTGATGTGAAAGGAGGCGCACTTCGCGCCTCCTTTCTTCAACTTGTGCTGCGTGCTCAGCGCACGGCGGACAGTTCCTTGTCCAGCCGGTCTGCCGGCACGGCGCCGGGCAGGCGGCGGCCGTCGGCGAGGAACACGGTGGGTGTGCCGTCGACGCTCATGGCCCGGCCGAGCGCCAGGTTCTTGTCGATCGCGGCGGTGTCGCAGGTGCCGGCGGCGGTGGGCGCCTGATGGTCCTGCATCCACGATTCCCACGCCTTCGCGCGGTCGGTCGAGCACCAGATCGACTTCGACTTGGCCGTCGAATCCGGCGAGAGCACCGGGTAGAGGAACGTGTAAACCGTGACGTTGTCGATCGACTTGAGCGTCGTTTCTAGCTGCTTGCAGTACGGGCAGTTCGGATCGGAGAACACGGCGATCTTGCGTGCGCCGTTGCCCTTCACGACCTTTACCGCGTTCGCGAACGGCAGGCTCGCGAAGTCGATGCGGTTGGTGTCCGACAGACGCGCGTCGGTCAGATTCTTGCGGGTCTTCGCGTCGACCATGTCGCCGAGCATGAGGTAGTCGCCGTTCGCATCGCTATAAATGATCTGCGTGCCGAGGTTCACTTCGTAGAGGCCGGCAATCGGCGACTTCGTCACGCTCTTGATCGTCACGTCGTTCAGACGCGTTTGCAGCGTGGCTTTGAGCTTGTCGGTGGTCTGATCGGCCTGCGCGGAGCAGCCGATCGTCACGGCGGCGATCGCAAGCGCGACGGCCGCCATGCGGAAGGATTTTTTCATGCTGAATTCCTGGAGTTCAATCGCGCGCGGGGCGCGTTTTTGGGACGTTTCTGGTCTGCCCAGAACGGCGTCCATCCGTTCATGATACCTGTCTCGCCGGCCGGGCATGCCGGCGCGCGCTTTACCCCAGCGCGGCCGACACCAGCCAGCGCTTGATGAAAGGCTGCGAACCGACAAACGCCATGCCGGTATTGCGCAGTACCTTGGCGAACGGGCCGGGTGCGGAGAAGAGCTTCTGCAGGCCGTCGGTGGCGATCATCAGGGCGCGGATGTCTTCACGGCGGGCGCGTTCGTAGCGGCGCAACAGCACCATGTCGCCAAGATCGCGGAACGCTTCCTTGCCGGCGACCGTCTCGGCGAGCGCCGCGACATCGCGCAAACCGAGGTTCATGCCTTGACCCGCCAGAGGGTGAATCAGATGCGCGGCATCGCCGACCAGCGCGACGCGCGGCGCCACCAGCTTGTCGACCGTTTGCAGCGCGAGCGGAAAACCTTGCGCGGGCGTCACGCATTCGAGCGCGCCGAACTGACCGCCCGTGACGCGTTCGACTTCGGCGGCGAGTTGCGCGGGATCGAGCGCCACCAGTTGCCCGGCGTGCTCAGTGCGTGCCGACCAGACCAGCGACACGTGGCCGTCCGGCATTGGCAGCAGCGCGATGATCTCACCGTCTTTGAACCATTGATAAGCGGTTTCGCTGTGCGGCTTGTCGGCCTTGAAATTCGCGACCACGCCGGTTTGCTGATAGTCGCGCCGGTTCATCTTCGAGCCGATCTGCGCGCGCACCCACGAATGCGCGCCGTCCGCGCCGACCACCAGATCGGCCTCGAGTACATTGCCGTTGGCCAGACCGACGCTCGCACTGTCGGCGGTAAAGTCCAACGCTTGAGCGCGCGTGTCGATCCAGGTGAGATTCGGCTGAAAACGCAGCGCGGCATCCAGCGCGCGCTCGATCACCGACGACTCGACGATCCATGCCAACTGCGGCACCGACGCCTGAAAAGCGGAGAAATGGAGTTCGGCGTGCGCATCGCCGTAGACGCGCATGTCGTAGACGGGCCCGAGTTTCGACAGATCGAGCGCCTGCCAGACCCGCAACCGCTCCAGCAGAGCCTGCGAACTCGACGACAACGCATAGACCCGCGAGTCGAAGGTGGCGCCGGCGGGCAGCGCCGCGCAGGGTTGCGCGAGCAGCGCCACGCGCAGTCCGCCTTGCGTCAGTGCAAGCGCCGCGGTCTTGCCGACGAGCCCGCCGCCGATCACGGCGGCATCAAAGGTCTGGTGGTGTGCGTTCATCCGCGCATTATAGCCGCGGGGGTTGCGGGGGACGGATCGAGGCATGCGGCATTTCGGCCTGAAATGCGCCGGACGTGTTGAAGCGCCCGCCCGCTTTCCCCCCAGCGCCAGGAACCCCGTCCGAACGGGTTACAATTGCGCTTTCCGTGACAAAACTCGCCCTGAATCGTTGAGGCAACGCCCCGATTTGGTGTCTTGTCCCGCTCCGCTGCGTTTCCTCCGCCACGCCAAACGCGAAGGCTTTTCGAATCCTGCACACAGCGTCGAGCGCATCACGCAACTTACTGATTCTCTGAAGGATTTCCATGAGCCTCAAATGCGGCATCGTCGGCTTGCCTAACGTCGGCAAGTCCACCCTGTTCAACGCGCTGACCAAGGCGGGCATTGCCGCCGAAAACTATCCGTTCTGCACGATCGAGCCGAACGTCGGCATCGTCGAAGTGCCGGACGCCCGCCTCAAGGCGCTCGCCGACATCGTCAAGCCGGAGCGCATCCTGCCGGCCGTGGTGGAATTCGTCGACATCGCCGGTCTCGTGGCCGGTGCGAGCAAGGGCGAGGGTCTCGGCAACCAGTTTCTCGCGAACATTCGCGAAACCGACGCGATCACGCACGTAGTGCGCTGTTTCGAAGACGAGAACGTGATTCACGTCGCAAACAAGGTCGATCCGCTGTCGGATATCGAAGTGATCAACACCGAACTGGCGCTGGCCGACCTCGCGACCGTCGAAAAGGCGCTGTCGCGTTATTCGAAGGCCGCCAAGTCGGGGAACGACAAGGAAGCCATCAAGAACGCCGCGGTGCTGGAAAAAGTGCGCGCGCAGCTCGACCAGGCCAAGCCGGTGCGTGCGCTCGATCTGTCGGATGAAGAAAAGGCGACGCTCAAGCCGTTTTGTTTGATCACCGCGAAGCCGACCATGTACGTCGCCAACGTGAAAGACGACGGTTTCGAGAACAACCCGCACCTCGACGTAGTAGCGAAATTCGCGGCTGCGGAAAACGCGCCGGTCGTGGCCGTGTGCGCGGCGATCGAAGCGGAAATCGCCGACCTCGAAGAAGCCGACATGGAAGTGTTCCTCGCCGACATGGGCATGGAAGAGCCGGGCCTGAACCGCGTGATCCGCGCGGCTTTCAAGCTGCTGGGCCTGCAAACCTACTTCACGGCCGGCGTGAAGGAAGTGCGCGCGTGGACGATTCACATCGGCGATACCGCGCCGCAGGCGGCGGGCGCGATTCACACCGACTTCGAGCGCGGCTTCATTCGTGCGCAGACCATCGCGTTCAACGACTTCATCACCTACAAGGGTGAGCAAGGCGCGAAGGAAGCCGGCAAAATGCGCGCGGAAGGCAAGGAATACATCGTGCACGACGGCGACGTGATGAACTTCCTGTTCAACGTGTGAGGCTCAGCCTCGGCGCGAGGCGGTGGCCGGCGAAACGCTGAGCGCCGCCCCACTCGAAGAAGGCCCGCGAAATGCGGGCTTTTTTATTGGCCGCCCGGCGCCCCCTTCTGCACCTCACACCGCAGCGGCATAGCCATACTTGCCTTGATGGCGGCCATCCTTTGCGGTGAATCGGCCAGCACCGCATTGATCCCCAGACACGCCGCCGTCCGATAATCGTCCGCATTGTTCACCGCGATCGCGACGATCCGTACATCGGGCTTCTGCCGGAAGCAAGCGACCGTTGCGGGCGTCCACAGCGTTGCCTGAACCTCGGAGCGGCCTTCGCCCAGCGTGAATTTTTCCACCACGGTCATCGCCCGGTGCAACTCGAACGCTGCGGCGGTGTGTTCAGCCGGCGCGTCCACGCAGCCCTGGTTGAGCAGCACGCGTACGAGCCGCCCCCGTGTCGCATCGCGCGACTCGAACAGCTTGGCCTGCGAGTAGGCGGCGAAGCTCTGCTGATAATCCGCTTCGGTCGAATAGATGGTCACGCGTGACCACGCGCTTTCTTCATTGAGCACTTGCGCGACCGCCTGAGCCTGCGGCGCAGCCGGCAATGCTTTCATATCCAGGATGATGGGCATGGCCAGTGGAATCGTGCGCAATGCTTCGCGCAGCGTAGGAATACCGATCGGATGATTGCGATAGGGATAGATATCGCCGCTCCGGAAACTCCAGCCGGCGTTCACGCGCGCCAACTCCGCGGCCGTCAGGGCGGACACCGGACCTTTGGCATTGGTCAATGCCGACAGGTCGGCCGGCCGATACAGAACTGGCACGCCGTCCTTGCTCAACTGAACAGTCAGCCACATCTCGTCGGCATGATGCGCGATCGACTGGCGAATCGCTTCGAGCGTGTTCTCCGGTGCGTCGCCGGTGCCGCCGCGATGCGCAATGATCGTCGGCAACGATGTCACCGGTGGCACCCTGGCGTCCGCAGTCTCAGGCGTCAGCGCACAACCCGCCAGCATGAGACCCACTATCGACCCGCAAACCGCCCATCGCACTGAACTCAGCATCTGGATTCCTGATGAATAAGTACTCTGACCAAACGTGCACGATCGTGCAAAGCACGTCCCCACCTCGCCGTCTATCATGCCCGCGCGCAGGCAGCCGTGGTCTGCGACCTGGGTTCAGCCTTGACCTCGCGCAAAGCTGCCCTTTCAGACGCCCAATGTTTCCGTTTCGTGACAGCCGGTGTTAAATTGCGGCATTCGGCGCTTGTCAAAAAGTGGGCCGCCGTCCGGCCTCCGACGCCGGACTGTCATCGAACACAAATAGAATCGCGCGATTCCCATCCGCGCCCCGTTCCGATCAGGAGACAAATCGATGAGTTGCAAGCCGCTGTTCCGTTCGCTTTCCGTCGCCGCCGTGTTGAGCTTCGGCATCTGCCAGGCAGCCCACGCCGCCACTGAAATCCAGTTTTGGCACGGCATGGAAGCCGCCCTCGGCGAACGTCTGAACGACATCGCCAACGCGTTCAACGCGTCGCAAAGCGACTACAAGATCGTGCCGGTTTTCAAAGGCACCTACGACCAGACCCTCGCCGCCGGCATCGCCGCTTATCGCAGCGGCAATGCGCCGGCCATTCTGCAGGTCTACGAAGTCGGCACCGCCACGATGATGCAGGCGAAGAAAGCCGTGATACCGGTCTCCGAAGTATTCAAGCAAGCCGGCGTGCCGCTCGACGAAAAGGCCTTCGTGCCAACCATCGCGAGCTATTACAGCGACGCCAAAACCGGCGAGTTGATCTCGATGCCGTTCAACAGCTCGACGCCGGTGCTGTACTACAACAAGGACGCCTTCAAGAAAGCCGGGCTCGATCCGAACCAGCCGCCGAAAACCTGGGCCGAACTGCAAGTGGACGCGCAGAAGCTGAAGGCGTCGGGCATGGCCTGCGGCTATTCCTCAGGCTGGCAAAGCTGGATTCAGCTCGAAAACTATAGCGCGTGGCACGGCGTGCCGTTTGCGTCGAAGAACAATGGTTTCGATGGCGCCGACGCACAGCTCGAATTCAACAAGCCGCTGCAGGTCGCGCACATCCAGTTCCTGCAGAACATGGAGAAGGAAGGCACCTTCACGTACGTCGGCCGCAAGGACGAACCGGTGTCGAAGTTCTATAGCGGCGACTGCGGGATCATCACGAACTCGTCGGGCTCGCTCGCCACGATCAAGAAGTACGCCAAGTTCAACTTCGGCACCGGCATGATGCCGTACGACGCGAACGTGAAGGGCGCGCCGCAGAACGCGATCATCGGCGGTGCAAGTTTGTGGGTGCTGTCGGGTAAAGATCCGGCTGTCTACAAGGGCGTGGCGAAATTCCTCGCGTATCTGTCGTCGGCGCCGGTTGCGGCGAAGTGGCACCAGGACACCGGCTATCTGCCGGTCACGACCGCCGCGTATCAATTGACGCAGCAGCAAGGCTTCTACGAGAAGAACCCGGGCAGCGACACCGCGATCAAGCAGATGCTCAACAAGCCGCCGCTGCCTTACACGAAGGGCTTGCGTCTGGGCAACATGCCGCAGATCCGCACCGTCATCGACGAAGAACTCGAACAAGTGTGGGCACAGAAGAAGACGCCGCAACAGGCGCTCGATTCCTCCGTGTCGCGCGGTGACGAACTGCTGCGCCGCTTCGAGAAAGCGGGTAACTAAGTACGAGGCGGCAGGGTTTCGGTGCGCTCGCGCCGAAACCCGTCGTTGCTGTGGAACCTTGGGAATTCTCGATGGAAAAGCGCTCTAGCTTCGGCACCAGTGTGCTGCCCTATCTGCTGGTCGCACCGCAACTTGCGATCACGCTGCTGTTCTTTCTGTGGCCGGCGGGCGAAGCGCTGTGGCAATCCACGCAGAGTCAGGACGCGTTCGGCACGTCGAGCGAGTTTGTGGGCCTGGCCAATTTCAAGCAGTTGTTCGCCGATCCGCTCTACTTGTCGTCGTTCAATACGACGCTGATTTTCTGTGCGCTCGTCGCCGGGTCCGGACTGGTGATTTCGCTGTTGCTCGCAGTCTGCGCGGATCGCGTGACGCGCGGCGCGAAGACCTATCAAACCCTGCTGATCTGGCCGTATGCGGTCGCGCCCGCGATCGCCGCCGTGCTGTGGTCGTTTCTCTTCAACCCGAGCATTGGCCTCGTCACCTATACGCTCGCGAAGTACGGCATCGTCTGGAATCACGCGTTGAATGCGGGTCAGGCGATGTTTCTCGTGGTGCTGGCTTCCGTGTGGAAACAGGTCAGCTATAACTTTCTGTTCTTTTATGCGGGCTTGCAGGCGATTCCGCGTTCGCTGATCGAAGCCGCGGCAATCGACGGCGCCGGCCCGGTGCGGCGTTTCTTCGGCATCGCGCTGCCGCTGCTCTCGCCGACCAGCTTCTTCCTGCTGGTGATCAACATTACCTACGCGTTCTTCGACACCTTCCCCGTGATCGACGCGGCCACCGGCGGCGGCCCCGCGCAATCGACCCGCACGCTGATCTACAAGATCTTCGCGGAAGGCTTTCAGGGCCTCGACATCGGCAGCTCGGGCGCGCAATCGGTCGTGCTGATGGTGATCGTCGTCGGGTTGACGGTCGTGCAATTCCGCTTCATCGAACGCAGGGTTCAATACTCATGATCGAGAACCGCCGCGGTTTCGACCTGTTCTGCCATGCGGTGCTGATTCTCGGCGTCGTGCTGGTGGTGTTTCCGGTGTACGTCGCGTTTTGCGCCGCGACGATGAGCGAGCATGAGGTGTTCACCGTGCCGCTGTCGCTGGTGCCGAGCACGCATCTGTTCGAGAACATCGCAACCGTCTGGTCGCAAGGCAGCGGCAATGCGGCGGCGCCGTTCGGCCGTATGCTGTTCAACAGCCTTGTGATGGCGCTGGTGATTTCGATCGGCAAGATCGCAGTCTCGATGATCTCTGCTTACGCGATCGTTTTCTTCCGCTTTCCGTTTCGCAATCTCGCGTTCTGGCTGATCTTCATTACGCTGATGCTGCCGGTCGAAGTGCGCATCTTTCCGACGGTGCAGGTCGTGTCGTCGATGCATTTGAGCAATACGTACAGCGGTTTGACGTTGCCGCTGATCGCCTCGGCCACCGCCACTTTCCTGTTCAGGCAGTTCTTCATGACGCTGCCGGACGAATTGATGGAAGCGGCACGCATCGACGGCGCCGGCGCAATGCGTTTCTTCTGGGACGTAGTGCTGCCGCTGTCCAAAACGAATATGGCGGCGCTCTTCGTGATCACGTTCATCTACGGCTGGAATCAATATCTGTGGCCGATCCTGATTACGAGTCAGCAATCATTGACCACGGCCGTGGTCGGCATAAAAAGCATGATCGCGTCCGGCGACACCGCGACCGAATGGCACCTCGTGATGACCGCGACGTTGCTCGCGATGCTGCCGCCGCTCGCCGTCGTGCTGACGATGCAGCGCTGGTTCGTGCGCGGCTTGGTGGATGCAGAGAAGTGAGCGGCGTCACTTCGGCGAACTCCCGCATTGGAATAAAAACACCGCGCAACACGCGGCTAGCAAAGAAAGGCTAAAACGGCATGGCTGCACTGTCTCTGCAAGGCGTCAAAAAGACCTACGACGGCAAACAATTCGTGTTGCACGGCATCGACGTCGATGTCGCGGACGGCGAATTCGTCGTGATGGTCGGCCCGTCGGGTTGCGGCAAATCGACCTTGCTGCGGATGGTGGCCGGGCTCGAACGCATTTCCGAGGGCACGATCTCGATCGCCGGCAACGTAGTCAATCAACTGGAACCGAAGGATCGCAACATCGCGATGGTGTTCCAGAACTACGCGCTGTATCCGCACATGAGCGTCGCTGAAAACATGGGTTACGCGCTGAAAATCGCCGGCGTCGATCGTGCGCAGATTGGGAAGCGCGTGCAGGCTGCCGCGCAGATTCTTGAACTCGAAGCATTGCTCACGCGCAAACCGCGCGAGTTGTCCGGTGGTCAGCGGCAACGCGTCGCAATGGGCCGCGCGATCGTGCGCGAACCCGCTGTGTTTCTGTTCGACGAACCGCTGTCGAATCTCGATGCAAGGCTGCGCGTGCAGATGCGCCTCGAAATCCAGCGCCTGCACGCGCGGCTCGCGACCACCAGCCTCTACGTCACCCACGATCAGATCGAAGCGATGACCCTGGCGCAACGCGTGATCGTCATGAACAAAGGCCACGCGGAACAGGTCGGTGCGCCGACCGAAGTCTACGAGCGGCCGGCAACAGTGTTCGTTGCAAGCTTCATCGGCTCGCCGGGGATGAATCTGCTGGAAGGCCGCGTGTCCGACGACGGTTCTCTGTTCGAGGTGGCTGGCAACGGTCCGAAGCTGCCGCTGACGGGAGTGACAGCGATTGGCCGCGCAGTTGCCAAGGGACGCGAATGGATGCTCGGCATCCGCCCGGAGCACATGACGCCGGGCCAAGCGGATGCGTCTCACGTCACCCTGACGGTCGACTCCTGCGAACTGCTCGGCGCGGACAACCTCGCACATGGCCGCTGGGGCAAGCACGACGTGACCGTGCGTCTGCCGCATACGCATCGGCCCGCGGCAGGCGAAGCGCTGCAAGTGGCGTTGCCCGAGCAGCACCTGCATTTCTTCGATCCGTCGAGCGGACGGCGGGTGGACTGACGTCGGGGCGGCCTCTCCCTGCCGCCCCACCCCCACCCCGAAGTACAATGCCACCTGAACCACCCGCCCGCGCGCGGGGCGTCGCGCAGTTCGACGCCGCGCCCGGCCGGCGCCAGGCGCACTGCGCGGCCATAACACCGATTACCCATCCACCCACGAACGCCCGCCCCCACGCGGCCGGCGTCGTCAACGTCTATTGCAAGCAAATGGCCCAATACGTCTTCACCATGAACCGGGTCGGCAAAATCGTGCCGCCCAAGCGTCAAATCCTGAAAGACATCTCGCTGTCGTTCTTCCCCGGCGCGAAGATCGGCCTGCTCGGCCTGAACGGCTCGGGCAAGTCGACGCTGATCCGCATCATGGCCGGTGTGGACAAGGATATCGAGGGCGAAGCCACGCCGATGCCGAACCTGAACATCGGCTATCTGCCTCAGGAACCGCAGCTCGATCCGAACAAGACGGTGCGTGAAGCGGTCGAAGAAGGTCTCGGCGACGTCTTCGGCGCGCAAAAGAAGCTCGACGAAATCTACGCGGCCTACGCGGAGCCGGACGCCGACTTCGACGCACTCGCCGCCGAGCAGGCGAAGTACGAAGCGATTCTGGCCACCACCGACGGCAGCGCCGAACAGCAAATCGAAATCGCCGCCGACGCACTGCGTCTGCCGGCATGGGACGCGAAGATCGAACACCTGTCGGGCGGCGAAAAGCGCCGCGTGGCACTGTGCAAGCTGCTGCTCGAAAAGCCGGACATGCTGCTGCTCGACGAGCCGACCAACCACCTGGATGCCGAATCGGTCGACTGGCTCGAACAGTTTCTCACGCGCTTTCCGGGCACGGTCGTCGCCGTCACCCACGATCGCTACTTCCTCGATAACGCCGCCGAGTGGATTCTCGAACTCGACCGTGGCCACGGCATTCCCTGGAAGGGCAACTACAGCAGCTGGCTCGACCAGAAGGAAGAGCGCCTGAAGCTGGAAGAGTCGTCGGAATCGGCGCGTCAGAAGGCGATCAAGAAGGAACTGGAGTGGGTGCGCCAGAACCCGAAGGGCCGCCAGGCGAAATCGAAGGCGCGTATCGCCCGCTTCGAGGAACTGAACAGCCAGGACTACCAGAAGCGCAATGAAACCTCGGAAATCTTCATCCCGGTCGGCGACCGCCTGGGTAACGAAGTGATCGAGTTCAAGAACGTCAGCAAGTCGTATGGCGACCGTTTGCTGCTCGACGACGTCAGCTTCAAGATTCCGGCGGGTGCGATTGTCGGCATCATCGGGCCGAACGGCGCCGGTAAGTCGACGCTGTTCCGCATGCTGACCGGCCGTGAACAGCCGGATTCGGGCGAGATCGTGCAAGGCCCGACGGTCAAGCTCGCGTACGTGGACCAAAGCCGCGATGCGCTCGACGGCTCGAAGACCGTGTTCGAAGAAATTTCCGGCGGTGCGGACGTGCTGACGGTCGGCAAGTATGAAACGCCATCGCGTGCGTACATCGGCCGCTTCAACTTCAAGGGCGGCGACCAGCAAAAGACCGTTGGCAATCTGTCGGGCGGTGAGCGCGGCCGGCTGCATCTGGCAAAGACACTGATCGCGGGCGGCAACGTGCTGCTGCTGGACGAACCGTCGAACGACCTGGACGTCGAAACGCTGCGCGCGCTGGAAGACGCGTTGCTCGAGTTCGCCGGCTCCGTCATGGTGATCTCGCACGATCGCTGGTTCCTCGACCGGATCGCGACGCACATCCTCGCGTTCGAAGGCGATTCGCAAATCACGTTCTTCGACGGTAACTACCAGGAATACGAAGCGGACAAGCGCGCACGTCTCGGTGAAGAAGCTGCACGTCCGAAACGTCTGCGTTACAAGCCGATCGCGCGATAAAGCCGGGCACAGCGGCCCGCTCGTCGGCTGACGAGCGGGCCGCTTTTTTCTGGCCGTTTTGTTGATCGCTTTTGCCAGCCGTCTGGTTGACCGCTGCGCTCGTCACATTGCTCACTGCGGCACGCCGGACACACCTGATGTTCGCCGGATGGGCGGTAGGGCACACACCTTGCGTGCCACCGCGTGATATACGTCGCCCTCGCGGGATGCACCCGCTCCCGGCGTCAAATCATCAAATGCCGGTCAAACCGGCGTACCCACGGACCGATCAATGCCACGCCGCGAACCGCGCGGCGACGAGGAGGCAAGCATGGCGATGTCGAAGGGCAAGCGCTGGGCCATTGCCGGAGGCGGTGTATTGCTGGTGCTGATCGTCGTCGCGGTCGGCGCGTTGCTGTTCGCGCAGCGCGAAGTCAAGGACCGCGTGATCGCGGCGCTCGGCCCACTGGGTAGCGCCGAACGCATCGACGTCGGCCTCACCTCGGTTCATCTCACCAACGTTCTGCTCAAAGCGCCCCCTGGCTGGCCCGCTGGCGACCCTTTGCGGGCCGACGAAATCACAATCACGCCCGATATCCGTGATCTGATCGCGCGGCGCATGCATATCCGCAGCGTGGTGGTGCGCGGCTTCGACATCGCCGTGCTGCGAACCAGGGACGGCGCGATCCGTCTGATGCCGAATCTGCGGAAATCAGTGAACGGCTCCGGCAACGAAGCCGGCGGCGGGGCAATACCTGCCTCCCGTGAAAAGCTGGTCGACCGCATCAGCTTCGAGCAAGGCAATTTCCATTTCTACGACATGACGGTCGGTCCGCCGGCATTCAAAGTAACGGTCAGCAACGCCAACGCGACTGTCGACCACCTGCATCTGCCCGCGCTCACCGAACCGACCAACGTCAGCGTCACCGGCTCGATCAAGGGCCCGACGCACACGGGTACCGTCTCGTTTGACGGGTGGATCAAGATCGCCACCAAGGATTCGCAGACCACCAGCAAACTGCGCGGCATCGACGTCGTGACGCTCGATCCGTACCTGCTGAAAAAAACCGGCGCGAAGGCGCCGGTAATGGGCGGCACGGTCGACCTGACGGTGGAATCGACGGTACGCGACTATCACCTGCACGCGCCTGGCACGGTGACGATTCACCATCTTCAGCTCGCCGGCAGCGACAATCCGGTCGACACCTTCATGTCGATTCCGACCCAAGCCGCCATCGCTGCGCTCAAGTCGCACAACGGCGACATCACGCTGCATTTCGTGCTGGATGGGAATTTGCGCGACCCGAAGTTTTCGGTGCAGGAAAGTCTGATGGCACGCCTTGGCGCCGGTTTTGCGAAAGTGCTGGGCGTGAGCGTGGAAGGCGTGGCGAAGGGGGCCGGGGAGACAGTGAAAGGATTGGGTAACGCGTTGAAGAATCTGCTTGGTCAGTAGACAGGCCGAGGCAGGCGGCGCCGTTAAAGTGAAGTTGGCGCCGCGTCGCCACTTTGTCGGCATCCGCGTCAACCGGCATCCCGCGCTAGACCGGCAGGCCCAATTCGCGCAGCTTTGCTTCGGTTTTCGCCGCGCTCGTGTGATGCACGCCGTGCCAGCCGAGCGCCGTTGCCGCCTCGGCGTTTTTCAGATTGTCGTCGATGAAGACGAGTTCGCTGGCTTGAATGCCGGGTAGTTGCAATTCGATCCGCTGACGCATTGCCGCGAAGATCGCGGGATCGGGCTTCACCAGCTTCACCCGCCCCGACACGACGATGTCGCGAAACCGCCGCAGCACCGGAAAGTGCTCCCACGCATACGGAAACGTCTCCGCCGACCAGTTCGTCAGCCCGAAAAGCGGCACGTCGACGGCTTCGAGCTTTTCCATGATCGCGACGCCTTCTTCGAGCTCGCCGGCCACCATCTCGTGCCAGCGCTCGTAGAACGCGCGGATGAGCGACGCGTGGTCAGGAAACTTCCCGACCAGCTCGTCCGTGGCCTCGACGATTGGCTGACCGCCATCCTGACGGATCACCCAATCCATTGAACAAACGTGCGTCAGAAACCAGCGGCGCTCCGTTTCGTCAGGAATCAGTTGCCGATACAGATACTCGGGGCTCCAGTCGATCAGCACGCCGCCGAAATCGAACACGACTGCCTTGATGGCCATGCACTCTCCGTCAGTAAGGTCGTGGCGACCCGATCTCAGATAGGTTGTGTACGCAACTCGAGCCAGGCCTTCGCTTCGCCCGATACATGCGGCGACAGGCGCGTGCGCACCCTCTCGTGATACGCGTTGAGCCATGCGCGTTCGTCGTCGCGCAGCAGCGACAGGTCGAGGCAACGCGTGTCGATCGGACACAGCGTCAGCGTTTCGAACTTGAGGAAATCGCCGAATTCGGTTGTCTCCGCAGGCACGTTCAGCACGAGGTTTTCGATCCGCACGCCCCACTTGCCCGGCCGGTAAATGCCCGGCTCGACCGAGGTGATCATGCCCTCTTCCATCGCGGTCCAAGGTTCGGCCGGCGCGTAGTGCGAAATCACCTGCGGGCCCTCGTGCACGTTCAGGAAATAACCCACGCCGTGACCGGTGCCGTGCCCGTAATCGGAGCCCGCTTCCCAGATCGGCGCGCGGGCGATTGCATCGAGCATCGGCGAACGGATGCCGCGCGGGAATTTCGCACGCGACAGCGCCATGGTGCCTTTGAGCACGATGGTGAAGTCGCGCCGCTGTTCTGCGCTAGTGTTGCCGATCGGCACGACGCGGGTGATATCGGTCGTCCCGCTCAGATACTGCGCGCCCGAATCGATCAGCAACAGGCCGTTGCCCTCGATCACCGAATGCGATTCGTCGGTGGCGCGGTAGTGCGGCATCGCACCGTTCGCGTTGAAGCCGGCAATCGTCGCAAAACTCAGCGACACGAAACCCGGACGGCGCGCGCGCGCCGCCGTCAAACGTTCGTCGATCGTCAGTTCAGTGATCGTTTCGCGGCCCAAAGCGCCTTCGAACCATGCGAAAAATTCGGCAAGCGCCGCGCCGTCCTGCTCCATTGTCTCGCGCACATGTTTCGCTTCGGCTTCGGTCTTGCGCGACTTGAAGAAGGTGGACGGATTCACCGCCTCGACCACTTTCACCGTCGATGGCACCGATTGCAGCGAGCCGTACGTAATGCGGCGCGGGTCGATCAGCAGCGTGCTGCCGGCCGGCAGCGCGGCCAGTGCATCCGCCGCCTTCGCATACGGCTCGACGCGGATGCCGTCACGCGCAAGCGCATCGGCCAACGCTTGCGGCACCTTGCCTTGCGCGACGAAGAGCGACGCATGGTCCAGACCGATCAGCGCGTGCGCCACGAACACCGGGTTGTAGCTCACGTCGGCACCACGCAAATTGAGCAGCCATGCAAGGTCGTCGAGCGTGGAGATGAAGTGCCATTGCGCACCCGTCTCCGCCATCGCGCGACGAATCTGCGCCAGCTTTTCTGAACGGGCGACGCTCGCGTGCGGCGCGGCGTGCTCGAACACGGCGGCCGCAGGCAGTGACGGGCGCTGCGGCCAGATCGCGTCGAACAGATCGACGTCGGTGCGCAGCTTCACACCGCTCGCGCTGAGGGCCTGGCTCAAGGCACGCGCCGCCGACACACCGAGCACGGCACCGTCCACACCGACAGCGCCGCCGGTCGCCACGTTCTGCGCGAGCCATTCGAAATGCGGCGCGCTCTGCTGGCCGCCGGTCATCTTCATCAACTGGACGCCGGTGCCGGCAAGTTGCGCGTTGGCCTGTTCCCAATAGCGGCTATCGGTCCACACACCGGCGAAATCGGCGGTCACGATCAGCGTGCCGGCCGAGCCGGTGAAACCCGACAACCACTGCCGGCCTTGCCAGCGCCCAGGCAGATATTCGGAAAGATGCGGATCCGCGGACGGCACCAGATAGGCGGCCACGCCTTCGCGCGCCATTGCATTGCGCAATGTCGCGAGGCGTTCGGGGATGGAGGAAGTTTCGGGGATTCGGGCATTCATCGGGGTCACCTGCAAAGATTCATCGACGGGAAAGCAAGCCGACCGTCACGGCAACGGCGATCAGCGCGATGGCGGTGCATACCGGCCATTCGAGCGTATCACCGTCATGAAAGAGACCGATCACGTTGCCGGCCATGCTTGCGACAGCCGCACCCAGCACGCCGGCCAGCAGCGCCATCCACCATTGGGCGCGGCTCGAGCGGCGCAGCGGATGCAGCCACCAGCCCGCAAGGCCGATCGCCGCCCCGAGCAATACGATTCCGGGCCACCCCATCAGCGGCAGGCCTCGCGCAGTTTCAGATTCGTCTCATGGGCGCCAGAGGTCTGGACAGCTAGCATTTTTGTCTCATCAACTATAGGTTCAGCACGGCGCTTTCCGCATAGCGGATGAGTTTAGGGGTCGGGGTGAGGTTAGGCAAGCTGCAAGCCTTACGGAGAAGCCCGGGCCACCGCAATTGCCACGCTGAAGCTCGCCATGCGAATCGCCCTTATCGAGCCGGACCTGCGGCACGCCAAACTGGTTGGCCGGCTGATTTTCGCCGGCGGCCATGCGTGCCAACACTTCACCGCGAGCATCCCTTTCCTGAATCGCGCCGCCGACGAATTTTTCGATCTTCTCATCACTGAAAGCTGGGCCGGCGACCATTCCGCAGAGGACGTGATCCTGCGCGCCCGCTCCATCCTGCCGAGCTTGCCGGTGATCGTATTGATGTCGGAACCACGCGAAAGCCAGATCGTTGCCGCGCTGCACGCCGGCGCCGACGATTGTCTCAGCAAACCGGTTCGCGGCCCGGAAATGCTGGCCCGGGTGGACGCGCTGCTGCGGCGCGCGGGCCTGCGGCGGCCGCCCAACCGGCGGCGCGACACGATCGGCGGCTATGCGTTCGACGCGGCGCAATTCGCCGTCACATTCCGCAATCAGACCGTCACCCTGACACCGAAGGAATTTCGCTTTGCGCTGCTGCTATTCACCAATCTGTCGCGGCCGGTGTCACGCGCGCATATTCTCGAAACCGTCTGGACGCGCCGCCGCGACGTAAGGTCACGCACGGTCGACACTCACGCGTCGCGCGTGCGGACCAAATTGCAGTTACGCCCGGAACTCGGCTATTGCCTGACGCCGCTTTACGGCTACGGCTACCAACTCGACGCAATCCCGCCGGAAGCCATTGTGGAGGCCGGTTGACGCGCGCAGAATGAAAGAATTGTGGAAACGCTATAATATTGGGCTAAACCATAGCTCCCCATATGCAGCTCCTAACGATCGGAATCAATCACCACACTGCGCCTGTCGCCTTGCGCGAACGCGTGGCGTTTCCGCTCGAACAGATCAAGCCTGCATTAGACACCTTCAAGAGCATCTGGCTCGGCCGCACCGCCCGCACGGCACCGGAAGCGGCGATTCTGTCCACCTGCAATCGCACCGAACTCTACTGCGCGACCGACGACCAGGCCGCGCGTGAAGCCGCGATCCAGTGGTTCTCGAAGTACCACAACCTGCCTATCGACGAACTCGCGCCGCACGTTTATGCGCTGCCGCAGTCGGAAGCAGTACGCCACGCGTTCCGCGTCGCATCGGGGCTGGATTCGATGGTGCTGGGCGAGACGCAAATCGTCGGACAAATGAAGGATGCGGTACGCACCGCGTCCGAAGCGGGCGCGCTCGGCACGTATCTGAACCAGTTGTTCCAGCGCACCTTCGCCGTCGCGAAGGAAGTGCGCAGCACGACCGAAATCGGCGCGCAGTCGGTTTCCATGGCGGCAGCAGCCGTGCGCCTCGCTCAGCGAATTTTCGACAAGGTCTCGAATCAGCGCGTGCTGTTCATCGGCGCGGGCGAAATGATCGAGTTATGCGCCACGCACTTCGCCGCGCAGCAGCCGCGCGAACTCGTTGTCGCGAACCGCACGGCCGAGCGCGGTAGCCGCCTCGCCGAGCGCTTCAACGGCCGGGCCATTCCGCTCTCGGAACTGCCCACGCGGATGCACGAGTTCGACATCATCGTGTCGTGCACCGCTTCCACGCTGCCGATCATCGGTCTGGGCGCGGTCGAGCGGGCGGTGAAAGCGCGCCGCCACCGGCCGATTTTCATGGTCGATCTGGCTGTTCCGCGCGATATCGAACCGGAGGTCGGCAAGCTCGAAGACGTTTTCCTGTACACCGTCGACGACCTCGGTGCGATCGTGCGTGAAGGCAACGCGTCGCGGCAAGCCGCGGTCGCGCAGGCGGAAGCGATCATCGAAACGCGCGTGCAGAACTTCATGCAATGGCTCGACGCACGCAGCATCGTGCCGGTGATCCGCCATATGCATACGCAGGCCGACGTGCTGCGCCGCGCCGAAGTCGAACGTGCGCAGAAAATGCTCGCACGCGGCGAAGACCCGGCGGCGGTTCTCGAGGCGCTGTCGCAATCGCTCACCAACAAGCTGATCCACGGCCCCACGCACGCGCTCAATCGCGCGAGCAGCGAAAACCGTGACACGCTCATCGAACTGATGGGCGGCTTCTACAAACACTCCGGCTCTTCGGAGCGTTAGCGGCGCAGCCACCGCCGCACCGTCCGCGCCACTCGCGAGTGGCCCGCGACGTGCTTCTGACAAGGGCATCCGCCCACTCCCCTAGTCGCCGTCCTTGCCGGAGCCCGCTCCGAAACCCGTCCGATGAAAACGAGCATGCAACGCAAGCTCGACCAGCTCACTACCCGGCTGGCCGAACTGAACGATCTGTTGAGCCGCGAGGACATCACCTCGAATCTCGATCAATACCGCAAGCTCACTCGCGAACACGCCGAGCTCGACCCGGTCGTCGAGCATTACGCGCTGTGGCGCCTTGCAATGAACGACGCGGCGACCGCGCAGGAACTGCTGGCGGACGCGTCGATGCGCGACTTCGCGGAGGAAGAAATCCGCGCGGCGCGCGAGCGGATGGAAAAGCTCGGCGCCGAATTGCAGAAAATGCTGTTGCCGAAAGATCCGAACGACGACCGCAACATCTTCCTCGAAATCCGCGCGGGCACGGGTGGCGACGAATCGGCGCTGTTCGCGGGCGATCTGCTGCGTATGTATCTGCGCTTTGCCGAACGCAACCGCTGGCAAGTGGAGATGATGTCGGCGAGCGAATCGGACCTCGGCGGCTACAAGGAAGTGATCGTGCGGATCGCCGGCGAAGCGGCGTATTCGAAGCTCAAGTTCGAATCGGGCGGACATCGCGTGCAACGGGTGCCCGCAACCGAAACGCAGGGCCGCATTCACACGTCGGCCTGCACGGTCGCGGTGATGCCGGAAGCGGACGAGATCGGCGAAGTCGAAATCAATCCGGCCGATCTGCGCATCGACACGTTCCGCGCGTCCGGCGCGGGCGGACAGCACATCAACAAGACCGATTCGGCTGTGCGTGTCACGCACTTGCCGACTGGCATCGTCGTCGAATGTCAGGACGACCGGTCGCAGCATAAGAATAAGGATCGTGCGCTGAAAGTGCTCGCCGCACGGATCAAGGACAAACAATCGCACGAGCAGCAGGCGAAGGAAGCGGCCACGCGCAAGAGCCTGATCGGCTCGGGCGACCGTTCGGAGCGGATTCGCACCTACAACTTCCCCCAAGGGCGTCTGACGGATCATCGGATCAATCTGACGCTATATCGCCTGGACGCGATCATGGACGGCGATCTCGACGAATTGATCGCAGCCCTGGTCAGCGAGCATCAGGCCGAGTTGCTGGCATCGCTCGGCGACGCGGACTAAGCGCGGATGGATCCGGTCACGCCCGCCGCGCTGTTGCGCGCCTCGCCCCTGCCGCCGCTCGAAGCGCGGATTCTGCTCACGCACGTGCTCGGCTGGCGAGCTACGCAATTGATTACGCGCAGTGATGAACCGCTCGCCCGCGCCGCCCTGGAACGTTATAAAACGCTGGAAGCACGCCGTGAAGCCGGTGAGCCGGTGGCGCAACTGGTCGGCGCACGCGAATTTTTCGGGCTTGATTTCGAAGTGACGCCGGACGTGCTGATTCCACGCCCCGAAACCGAGTTGCTGGTCGAAACGGCATTGGCGGCGATGGAAAACATCTCGCGGCCACGCCTGCTCGATCTCGGCACCGGCACCGGCGCGATTGCCGTGGCCATTGCGTCGACGCGGCCCGACGCGCAAGTGTGGGCGCTGGACCGTTCTGCCGAAGCGCTGGCGGTGGCCACACGCAATGCGGCGCGCCTGCTGGACGCCGAGCGCCCCGGCGACGCCGTGGTATTGAAACAAAGCGACTGGTACAGCTCACTCGATACAGAACTGCGCTTCGACGTGATCGTCAGCAATCCGCCGTACATCGCGAGCGGCGATCCGCATTTGTCGGAAGGTGATCTGCGCTTCGAGCCGCGCGGCGCGCTCACCGACGAAGCCGACGGCCTCGGCGCGATCCGCGTGATCGTCGCCGGCGCGCCCACACGATTGAGCGCCAATGGCGTATTGTGGCTCGAACACGGCTACGATCAGGCAGAAGCCGTGCGCGGCCTGCTGACTGCGCAAGGTTTCGCGGACGTCCGTTCAGAGCGGGATCTCGCCGGCATCGAGCGAATCAGCGGCGGAAAGTTGCCCGGCTAATTGCACTGGATGGCCTCAGTCGCCGAGGGGGCAAAGCGGCCCTCCGCCGGTCTTACCGAAATCCGCTATCATTTCAGCCTATTCCCTACACATAACGGAACCGCAAGGTCAGTCATGGATACGCAACAACGCATCAAGCAAATCGTCGACGAAAACAACGTCGTGCTCTTCATGAAGGGCAGCGCTCAGTTCCCGATGTGCGGCTTTTCGGGCCGCGCCATCCAGATCCTGAAGGCGTGCGGCGTCAACGAAATCAAAACCGTCAACGTACTCGAAGACGAGGAAGTCCGCCAGGGCATCAAGCAATTCTCGAACTGGCCGACCATTCCGCAGCTCTACGTGAAGGGCGAATTCGTCGGCGGTTCGGACATCATGATGGAAATGTACGAATCGGGCGAACTGCAGCAACTGTTCGCCGCTGCCTGAACGTTCGCTGTCCGAGCATTCATCCCATCAGGCGCCGCGAGCCATGGAAACACGCGCTGCGGCGCCACGCCGGCTGATCGTCGCGATAACCGGTGCGACCGGTGCCATCTACGGCATCCGGTTGCTCGAGACGTTGCGCAGGCTGGGCGGCGTCGAGAGTCATCTGCTGATTTCGAGCGCGGGCTGGCTCAATATCCAGCACGAACTCCAGTTGAGCAAAGAAGACGTGCATCCGCTCGCGGATGTCGTCCACTCGGTGCGCGAAGTCGGCGCGAGCATCGCGTCCGGCTCGTTTGCGACTGACGGCATGGTGGTCGCCCCTTGCTCGATGAAGACACTGGCGAGCGTCGCCCACGGTTTTTCCGATAACCTGATCACCCGCGCGGCCGACGTCACGCTCAAAGAGCGCCGCCGGCTCGTGCTGCTGGTGCGCGAAACGCCGTTCAATCTCGCGCATCTGCGCAATATGACGGCGGTCACTGAAATGGGCGGCGTGATCTTTCCGCCCTTACCTGCTTTCTACAACCAGCCAGCCTCGATCGATGAGATGGTCGATCACACGGTGGCGCGCGTGCTCGATCTATTCGCGCTAGGACCGGCCCTGTCGCCAGCGTGGACGGGGTTGCGCCGTCCCGATTAATAACAACCGCGACACAATCAATTCCGTTTTCGTCCGTTTATCAAACGCCGGTGCGGATCTATATTGATAGCAACCTCACTTCTGCGCCGCGCCTCGCGGCGGCGTTGCTGCCATGAATCGCTTACCGTCGCTTTTCCTTTCCCACGGCGCGCCTACACTGCCGATCGATCCGTCGCTGCCGTCCGCCGAATTCGGCACGTTGTCGGCGCAATTGCCGCGTCCGGAAGCCGTGCTCATGCTGTCGGCCCACTGGGGCACGGCGCAGCCGGTGGCGAGCACGTCCACGGCGCCGGAAACCATCCACGATTTCTACGGCTTTCCGCGTGAGTTGTATGAGATTCAGTATCCGGCGCGAGGCGCGCCCGATGTGGCGCGCCGCGCCGCCGTCCTGCTAGGGAATAGCGGCATCCTCGCCGACGCCCAGCCGCATGGGCTCGACCACGGCGCGTGGGTGCCGATGCTGCTGATGTTCCCGGCAGCCGACGTGCCGATCGCGCAGTTGTCGATCCAGCCGCACATGGACGCCGCCCATCACTTCCGTGTGGGTCGCGCGCTGCGCTCGATGAAAGACGACGGCGTGATGGTGATCGGCTCAGGCCAGATTACGCACAACCTGCGCGCCGCCGACTTTTCCGCGCGTCCGGAAGACGCCGATCCGCGCGTGGCCGAGTTCACCGACTGGTTCGAGGCCAAGCTCGCCGCGCACGACATCGACGCGTTGCTCGACTACCGCCGTCAGGCGCCGCACGCGGTGCTCATGCATCCGACCGACGAGCACCTGCTGCCCGTATTCGCGGCGCTAGGCGCGGCGGACGACGATTATTCACTGGCGATTCAGTCGCTCGGGACCTACCAGCGCTCGCTCGCCATGACGAACTACGTGTTCGGCACCGCCTGATACAGCGCCGCCTACGCAACCTTGGCGGGGTCATCAGAAAAAAAGCCCGCCTGAGCAACTCAGGCGGGCTTTTTTCGTACTGGGCGCCGGATCACGACGGTCCGGCACGACACTCAGCGCAGCAACTTAATGCGCGCCCATGCCTTCGAGGACTTCGTCGTGCGTCTGACGCTCTTCCAGGTATTCCGAACGGTAGCCGCTATTCACGCCCCAGTAGTAGAACACCAGCGAGAACGCGATCACCACCAGCATGTCCCAACCGTACGGCAGAACGCCGCGGCCGCCGAATTCCTTGCTGCCGATCAGCGACAGGATCGCCATCACCGGCAGGTAGGCCACGAGCCACCATGCAGCCTTCAGATCACGCCCCCAGCCGCTGAATCCCGACTTCGCCTGGAAATAGAAGTACACCGGCAGCGCCACGACCATCAGCAGAATGATTTCGCCGGTCAGCGGCCACTTCGCCCAATACAGGATCAGCGATGCGCACACGAACGCGAACGGCGCAATGATCTTCATGCCCGGAATGTGCAGCGGACGCTCCAGATCGGTCGCCGCGCGGCGCAGTGCCATCAGGCTGATCGGGCCGGTCAGGTACGAAATCACGGTCGCAACCGAAATCACCGCGGCCAGCGAACTCCAGCCACGGAAGAAGAACAGGAAAATGAACGATACAAACAAGTTGAACCACATCGCCTGACGCGGCACGCCATAGAACGGGTGCACGTTGCCGAACATCTTCGGCATCGTGTTGTTGCGCTCCATTGCGTAGATCATGCGGGTGGTGGTCGCCATGTAGGTCGTGCCGGTACCACTCGGGCTGACGAACGCGTCGACGTACAGCAGGATGGCCAGCCAGTTCAGGTTCAGCGCGATCGCGAGTTCCGCGAACGGCGATGCAAAGTTGAAGTGGCTCCAGCCCTTCATCACGTCGCCCGGGCTCACCGCGCCGATATAAGCGATTTGCAGCAGCACGTAGATCACCAGCGCCAGCAGGATCGAGCCGATCACCGCGAACGGCACGCTCTTGGCCGGGTTTCGCGCTTCACCGGCGAGGTTGATCGGGCTTTGGAAGCCGTTGAACGCGAACACGATGCCGCTCGTCGCCACCGCCGTCAGCACGGCCGACCAGCCATACGGCGCGAAGGTGCTCACCTGGCCGAAGTTTTCCTTGTGGAAGCCCGTCAGCATCAAGCCGAGGATCGTCGCACCCGGAATCAGGAACTTGAAGACCGTGATGGCCGAATTGGCGCGCGCGAACAGCTTCACGCCCCAGTAGTTCAGCAGGAAGTAAATGATCACCAGAGCGGCGGACAGCAATAGCCCATTGGTGGTTAATGACCCATTCACGAATAGCGCATGCGCCCATGGATACGGCCAGGTGCTCATATATTGAATGGATGCTTCTGCCTCGATTGGAATCACCGAGACAATAGCGATCCAGTTAGCCCATGCACTGATGAAGCCGACCAGCGCACCGTGCGAATAGCGCGCGTAACGCACCATGCCGCCGGACTCAGGGAACATCGCGCCGAGTTCCGCGTAGGTCAATGCGATCGCGAGAATCACCACCGCGCCGATGATCCATGCACAAATGGAAGCCGGCCCGGCAATTTTTGCAGCCTTCCACGCGCCGAACAACCAGCCCGATCCGATGATCGAACCCAAGCCGGTCAGCAGCAGTGCCACCGGCCCGATGTTCCGTTGTATAGAACTTTTCACGTCTTCTCCTGTGTCGGCCGCAGTGAGCGCTTTGGCACCCCACTCCGGTCCCATGCAAGTTTGCAGCAGAACCATGGCGGCACCGCGTGACCTCGCTTGTGGCGTAGAGACGGGGTGACGCGCATACAAGCGCGACGGCCCATACCAAGCAGGTGCAACCGACGCGCGGCGCGTAGTTTAACGGTTGCACCCTCGCGTTGCAGCGAAACCAAGGGTTCTCCCTAACAAAATTCTCGGACGAATAGCAAGGTTTGTAAGCAAAATTTGAGCCCATCTATCAAAAATTTGTAAAGATGCGGGGAGAGTGTTGACCTTCGCCCGAAATCGCCGTATAACGTTCGGGCAGGATTTCAAGCGGCGAGTGAATTGGTCTTTCGTAGTTCGCCCATCAACGGTACTCCGGTTGGTCCCATTACCCCCTTCCTTGATTTTCATGCGCACCCATTGGGCTTCGGCCTTATTTACCATCTTTAGGAACAAGTAATATGGAAACCGGTACCGTCAAGTGGTTCAATGACGCAAAGGGCTTTGGCTTCATCACGCCGGACGGCGGCGGCGAAGATCTGTTCGCGCATTTCTCGGAAATCCGCACGGAAGGCTTCAAGACGCTGCAAGAAAACCAAAAGGTTACGTTTGAAGTGAAGACGGGCCCGAAGGGCAAGCAAGCTGCTAACATCAAGCCGGCGTAAGCAACTCGCTTCCTTCTGGACGCAAAAAACCCCGCCTCGGCGGGGTTTTTTTATATCCGTTGCAACTGCACGCGGTGATTATCTACGCAATATGCGATTGATTAGTCGGTTATCCGAACAGACGCCGCGCGTGAATACCGAGACCTGTCGCGACACTGGCGAGACGGTCGCCGAATACCGCTTTAGCATCCGGAAATGCCGCAGCCAATGCGCCCGATAGAAACGCCAGGCCAGTTGAGCCGCCCGTAAAATAAATCGCACTGACGTCGCGCGTGGCCAAGCCGGCCGCCTGCACCGTGTCGCGCGCCGCCTGCACGATGCGCTGCGTTTCGTCCTGACCCGCCTTGATAAGCTGCGCTTCGTCGAACGCGAGGCGCAAATCGTCTTCCATCTCGTCGAGATCGATCACGGTCTCGCCGCCCGCCGCCACACCGATCTTCGCCTCTTCCGCGTGCGCCGCCAGCGCATGCCCCAAGCGCCGCTCCACAACGCGCATCAGGCGGTCGTGATGTTTGGCCTGGATGAACAGATGCCGCATGAGCGCGAGTTCGCTGACGCGCTTCGGCGCGTAGACCGTGTTGATCAGATGCCAGGTCGCCAGATCGAAATAGATGCGGCTCGGAATCTCACGGCCTTCGGGATCGAGCGTCTGGTAGCCGAGTTCGCGCAGGATCGTCGTCAGTTCGACCCGACGGTCGAAATCGGTGCCGGCGACGTGCACACCGTGGTGGGCTAGCACGTCGTCTTTGCGTTCGACGCGCTTCATCCGCTCCGGCCCCACCCTCACCAACGAAAAGTCCGACGTACCACCGCCGATGTCGGCCACCAGCACGAGCCCCTCTTGCGTCAGATGCGACTCGTAGTCGAACGCGGCCGCGATCGGCTCATACTGAAAGTGAATCTCCCGAAACCCGACTGAACGCGCCGCCGCTTCGAGTTGCTGCTGCGCCATCTGGTCGGCGCGCGGATCGTCGTCGACGAAGAACACCGGGCGGCCCAGCACGGCGCGGCTGATCGGGCCGCCGGCACTCTTCTCGGCGGAGCGCTTCAGATGGTCGACGAAAATCGCGATGACCTCCGTGTACTTGATCGCCGAGCCGTCGCCGAGATCGGTCGAATTCTCGGCGAGCGACGAGCCGAGAATACTTTTCATCGAGCGCATCAGGCGGCCGTCGAACCCGTCGATGTACGCCGCCAGCGCCGAGCGCCCGAATTCGCGGGTGTTTTCGTCGGTGTTGAAAAAGACGGCAGTCGGCAGGGTCGTGTAGGCGCCCTCGACCGGCGCGAGCCTCAGCTCAGCACCGTCAGGGACGGCCACGGCCGAATTGGAAGTACCGAAGTCAATCGCGCAATAGTTCATGGCAGGAATCGCCGCTTACGGCTGGCGCGGACAGAAGGGGGAGCGGCTTTGTAACACGAAAGCCCAATCAGCATCAACTAACGCTTTCCGGTAGCCCGCGACAATGTTCAAAACCCGTCGTACGGAACAAAAATTGCTGGATTCGTCAGGATACGCCGCCAATTTTCGGGAATCAGGAGACTTGCAACAATGAGCGCGCCGCCTACCGCCGTTGTCCACAAAAAGAACTCCGCTGTCATTGAAACCGATCTGCCCTCGCGGCTCGACCGCTTGCCATGGGGGCGCTTTCACTTGCTGATCGTGGTCGCGCTGGGCGTGACGTGGCTGCTCGACGGTCTTGAAGTGACGCTGGCGGGCGCAGTGGCGAGCGCGTTGAAGTCTAGCCCATCGTTGCACTTCACCAACGCCGACGTCGGCCTCGCCGGCAGCGCTTATATCGCCGGTGCCGTGCTCGGTGCGCTCGGCTTCGGCTGGCTGACCGACCGGCTCGGCCGTCGCAAGCTGTTCTTCATCACGCTCGCGCTGTACGTGGCCGCCACCGCGGCGACCGCTTTGTCGTGGAATCTCGCCAGCTTTCTGCTGTTTCGTTTTCTCACCGGCGCGGGCATCGGCGGCGAGTATACAGCGATCAATTCGACGATCCAGGAATTCACGCCGGCGCGGGTTCGCGGCTGGACCGATCTCGGCATCAACGGCACCTTCTGGGTCGGCGCGGGACTCGGCGCGGCGGGCTCGCTGGTGCTGCTCGATCCGAATCTGCTGCCGGCGGACTGGGGCTGGCGCGCGTGCTTCTTCATCGGTGCGGTACTCGCGCTAGGGATTCTGCCGATGCGCATGTGGGTGCCGGAAAGCCCACGCTGGCTGCTCACGCACGGCGACGAGCGCGATGCGCGTTCGATCGTCGAAGGCATTGAAACGCGCTTTCGCAACGAGGGCCATGCCCTCTCCGATGACCACCTCGCGCGCCTGCGCCTGCGCGCACGCGGACATACGCCGCTACGCGAGGTGTTCCACACGCTCTTCAACGTGCATCGGCGACGCGCACTGGTCGGCCTGTCGTTGATGACCGCGCAGGCGTTCTGCTACAACGCGATTTTCTTCACCTACGCGCTGGTACTCACCGATTTCTATCAGGTACCGGGCGACCACATCGGCTGGTATCTGCTGCCGTTCGCGCTCGGCAATTTTCTCGGGCCGCTGCTGCTCGGCCGTCTCTTCGATGTGATCGGCAGACGCACGATGATCGCGGCCACCTACGGTCTGTCCGGCATCCTTCTGGCGCTGAGCGGCTACCTGTTCGAGCAGCAGATGCTCACTGTCGTGACGCAGACGATCGCGTGGATGGTGGTCTTCTTTTTCGCGTCGGCGGCAGCGAGTTCGGCGTATCTGACCGTCAGCGAATCGTTTCCACTGGAAATCCGCGCACTGGCGATCGCCGTGTTCTACGCGTTCGGCACGGCGCTTGGCGGCATCGTCGGGCCTTCCTTCTTCGGCCGGCTGATCGATACGCATCAACGGGGCGAAGTATTCGCGGGCTATCTGGTCGGCTCCGGACTGATGATCGCGGCCGCGGTGGTCGCTGCAATCTGGGGCGTGGACGCGGAACGCAAGTCGCTCGAAAGCGTCGCCACACCGCTTTCGAGCGTGGCGGACGGCGCGGAATAAAAAAACGCGCGGTCAGTTCAGCACCGCGCGTTTTTGCCACCACCAGGCTGCGAGGCGTTCAGAACGCCTTCTTCCAGCCACCGCCATAAGCGATGTCGGCAAGCGGCAAACGCTGACGCACCGACTTTTCGCGTTCGCGCAGCACCGGATCGAGCTTGTCGACGTCCCCGTAATGGCCGAGCGAAATAATGGCGATCACGTCGACGTCGTTTGGCAGCTTGAACGCCGTGCGGAACGCGTTCGGGTCAAAACCGCTCATCTGATGCGCGGCGAGGCCGAGCGCATGCGCCTGCAACACCAGCGCCATCGCCGCCGCGCCCGCATCGTACGGCGCGCAACGGTTCACTTCGCCCTTGTTGGTGAGCGTATGCGTGGTCACCGCGATCAGCACCGGCGCCGGCGCATTCCAGCCCTGGTTGAACGGCACCAGCGTGGTGAAAGCCTGCTTGAACGAAACTTCATCGACGCTGCGATCGAATACGAGAAAACGCCACGGTTGCGCGTTATACGAAGATGGCGCCCAGCGTGCCGCTTCAAGAACCGTATGCAGATGCTCGCGGCTCACCGGCTCGCTCGAATACGCGCGCGGGCTCCAGCGGCCTGCAATCAGCTCGTGAATGGCAACTGCGGTAGGGGCGGGTTTGTTGGTCATGCGCTTCTCTCGGTCGAAATTCATGATCGACGGGCAACTGCCCGGGGTCACATAGCATAACCGGGCTGAGCCGCTCGCGCTCCCTCGCGTGCGCAGTTCGCAGTTGGTTTTCACGTCGGCTACAACGGCAAACGGCCCCGTACGAGGCCGTTTGCGCTAGTTCGCTTTGTTCACCGTACAGAGGTCCGCAGCTTCACACCGCTTGGGGCTGCGGCACCTTGGCCGGCCGGTTGATCCGCAGCACGATCACGGCTGCAATCAGGCACAGGCCGCCGGAAATCATCGACGCCACCGTATAGGTGCCGAGGCTCGCGCGCAGCATGCCCGCGCCGAGTGCCGCGAAGGCCGCGCCGAGCTGGTGGCCGGCGACCACCCAGCCGAACACGACCGGCGCCGCTTCCTTGCCGTAGACGTCGGTCGCAAGACGCACGGTAGGCGGTACGGTGGCAATCCAGTCGAGACCGTAGAACACCGCGAACAGCGGCAGACCGAAGAAGTCGATGCCGAACGCGTGCGGCAGATACATCAGCGACAATCCGCGCAGACCGTAATACCAGAACAGCAGTACGCGGCTATTGAAGCGGTCCGACAGCCACCCCGAGAGCGTCGTGCCGAACAGATCGAATACGCCCATTGCGGCGAGCAACGACGCGCCCTGCACTTCGGTCATGCCGTAGTCGCCGCACATCGCGATCAGATGCGTGCCGACGTAACCGTTGGTGCTCGCGCCGCAGATGAAGAAGCTGAAGAACAGCAGCCAGAAATCGCGCGTCTTGCTGGCCATGGCGAGCGTGCCGAAAGCGATGGCCAGCGGATTCTGTTTGGTTATAGCCGTGTTGATCGGCGTGTCAGCCGGTTCGCCGACCGGACGCAACGCCATATCCGCCGGCCGCTCCGGCAAAAGAAACGCGACCAGCGGCAATACGATCGCTGCCGCGCCCGCAACGACCCACACCACCTGGCGCCAGCCGTAGTGCTCGGCGATAGCCGCGAGCATTGGCAGGAACACCAGTTGGCCGGTGGCTGAACTGGCCGTGAGAATTCCCATCACGAGGCCACGGTGGGTGGTGAACCAGCGCGTCACAACGGTCGCCGACAACGACAGCGCCGCCACCCCCGTCGAACCGCCGACCATCACACCCCAGATCAGGACCATCTGCCACGGGTGCGTCATCAGCGAGGACAGCGCCACGCCCGCCGCCATCGTGCCGAGCGCGATCAGCAGAGTAGGACGCACGCCGAAGCGCTGCATCGCCGCGGCCGCGAAGGGTCCCATCAGGCCGTAGAGCGCAATGTTCACGGAGATCGCGAGCGAGATCGTCGCGCGGCTCCAGCCGAATTGATGCTCCAGCGGCACCATCATCACGCTTGGTGTGGCGCGCGTGCCGGCCGCCGCCAGCAACACCAGGAATACCACCGCGACGGTCAACCAGCCGTAGTGGAAACGTCCGCCAATCAGTCTCGCTGCCCAGTTCATCGATTCTCCAATCGGTGCGTGCCCCGCTGGCCGCGCCGCTCGCATTGTTACGACTTCGGTAAAGGACTTGTGACAGATCAGTCACAATAGGTGTTGCGATATTAGTTACTGATCGGTAACATGTCAAGGCGTCAATTCAATTCAGGTGGCACGCCATGTCAGACAGCGAAACCCTCAAGCCAGAAGCACGGCGAGCGCGCGGCGCCCAGACAGCCGGCCCGCAGGCGCAGCAGCATCTGCTGCGCGCCGCGGACGAACTGTTCTATCGCGAGGGTGTGCGGGCGGTCGGCGTCGACGCGGTAGTGGAGCGGGCGGGCGTGAACAAGATGAGTTTGTACCGCCAGTTTTCGTCGAAGGACGAGTTGGTGATGGCGTATCTGGAGCGCAAGGACGAGCAGTTCTTCGGCTACGTGGAGAAGAGTTTTGCGAAGCATCCTGGCGAGCCCGCGAAGCAGCTTCAGCAATATTTCGACGACCTGGCGGTGCGGGCGTCAATCAACGACTACCGCGGCTGTCCTTTCGTGAATGTTTCCGTGGAGTTTCCCGACGTGGAGCATCCGGCGCGGCAGTTTGTGTTTCGCAACAAGGAGCGGCTGATGGCGCGGCTTCTGGAGCTGACGACTGCGGCAGGCGCCGAAGATCCGGCGGCGTTAGCCAATGGTTTGGGTTTGATGATCGAAGGCGTGTATGCGGCCAGCCAGACTTACGGCCCGGGCTGCGGGCCGATTCTTGCCGCGCCCAAGATGGCGGCGCAGTTGATTGCCGCAGCGTGCGGCGGGGCGGTTGCAGGTTGAGGTTTTTTGTCCCGTTGCCGCCTGGTGCGGATTGGCGTCGCTCCGGGCCATTAGAATGGCACTTTTCCCTCCTTTCGCCGCTTGCCATGCCGTCGCCTGCCGAATCTCATGATGCCGTCATCACCGCCATTCGTCATTGGCTGACAAAGGTCGTGATTGGACTTAATTTGTGCCCTTTTGCCAAAGCCGTGCATGTGAAGGGGCAGATTCGCTATGTCGTAAGCGATGCTGTAGATAGGGAAGGCGTGTTGACCGATCTCGAAACCGAGATCCAGGCGCTAATCGCGGCGGATCCTGAAGCGGTGGATACCACGCTTCTGGTTTTACCCCACGCGCTTGGCGATTTTCTCGACTATAACGATTGCCTGTTTTTCGCCGATCGGCTTATCAAGCAACTTAGGCTGGAAGGCATTATTCAGATTGCCAGCTTTCACCCTCGTTATCAATTTGAAGGCAGCGAACCCGACGATATCGAGAATTATACGAATCGGGCGCCCTATCCTATTTTGCATCTGCTTCGCGAGGATAGTATTGAACGGGCAGTTAATGCTTTTCCCGATGCGGAAGATATTTATGAACGGAATCAGGAGACCCTTCGGAGGATCGGCCTTAAGGGCTGGAATGATCTGATGAAGAGGTAATTCATGCGGTGGCCGAGTCTGATGCAAAGCCACCGCCGCAAAAAAGTCAGGCAGAAACAAAAAACCTTTCTTTCAGCTCATCGATTCCAAGGGTCTCCATCACTTCATTAAGTCGCTCGGTCGGCCGGCGTCTCGGCAGATCCTTAAACTGAGCAATAATCAGTTCATTCTTCATGGAATGCTCCCACCCGACCAGCTCGGTCACGCTCACCTGATATCCATGCGCTTCCAGCTGCAAGCAGCGCAGCACATTAGTAATCTGACTCCCAAACTCCCGGGTATGCAGCGGATGCCGCCAGATCTCGGTCAGCGCATTCCCAAGCGATTTGCCCTTGTTCTGCCGTAAAACCCCAGCCACCTCAGCCTGGCAACACGGCACCACCACGATGTACTTTGCATGCTTTTCCAGCGCAAACCGGATCGCGTCGTCAGTCGCCGTATTGCACGCATGCAGCGCCGTCACGATATCGATCTGCGGCGGCAAACGATCCGAGGTAATCGACTCGGCCACCGACAAATTCACAAACGACATCCCCGTAAAGCCCAGCCGCTCAGCCAGTTCCTCGGACTTCGTCACGAGATCCTCGCGTGTCTCGATGCCGTAAATGTGCGAAGCACCACCAGCGGCGCCCTGAAACTCCTTGAAGAAAAGGTCGTACAGGATAAAACCTAGGTATGACTTGCCCGCGCCGTGGTCGACGAGCGTCAGCGCGCCCTGCTGGTCTTTGAGGTCCTTCAGCAGCGGCTCGATGAACTGGAACAGGTGGTAGACCTGCTTCAGCTTGCGGCGACTGTCCTGGTTCATCTTGCCGTCGCGCGTCAGGATATGAAGCTCCTTCAACAGCTCGACAGATTGGTTCGGACGGATTTCGTGAGTTTTGCTGGACATCGTGGGGACCGTCATCGATTGCAGCGCGAACGTGCGACAGGTGACGGAAAAAAAGAAAAGTTGCTGCCAGTTTACCCAAAGCGCAGCCGGCTCACCTAGGGAGCTGCGCGGATGATGCGAGAAACGTGGCCAACCTGGAACAATTCCTGCTCGAATAGCACTGCGCGGGACGTTTCCAGAGTGGCGAAAAAAGCAGCTTGTGTGTCGGCTCACCCGATAGCGTAAGCCGTGCCACGCATAACAACAGGCTGCCGGCCGTGGCTTCGATCACGCGAACCGAATGCATGTGGGGAGGACGACCCCGGAACACGGGTCGAACGTTACGTAACCAGCAGCGCGCCGCGATCCCAACCGGACGCGCGCTCGGATAATAGAAGAGGCAGCAATGGATACGGTACCCAACGGAAACGTCGAACAGAAGTTTCAGGAAATGCTGGCGAAGCTCACCGCCACGCCCGCGTGGTCGGAAAAGCAGCAACTCGAACTGGAGATGGCGCGCGACATCTCAACCGAAATGCTGCGTCTGGCCGAAGTCATGCGCGACGGCAGCGTCGACATGGAAACATGCCTGACGATGCTCAAATACGCAAAAGTGCTCGACTTCGTCATGACGACGCTCGCCTCACGCCGCGACATCAAACCGCAAACGCTGCGGGTTATTTTCAAACTCGCCGGCCTGAAGGTAGATGAGGCCTACCCCGGCTAGGACACTCCGGCAACGCCGCGACCCGCGCAGGCGGCTTGCCGCCGCCCGAACTGGTCAACCGCCACCATCCTCACCGAACTGAAGGACGACGAATCACGCGCGCGGCGCCTCCACCGGCGGTGTGCCTTCATGAAACAGCGTCTTCAGTTGCGAACGCAGTTCCGGCGAGTCCGTATGTTTGTGCACCGTGACGGCATGCTGCACGGCCGCGTCGAGCAATTCGCCTTCGGTGTCGGCGGATAGGGCAACGGTGCAATTCATCTCGCTCGGGAACTCCCGACAATCGATGTATTTGCGAGTCATGGCAGTCTCCTTGGTCGAAACGTCGAAACATCCCAACGAACAGCAGGCGCACAGACCACGTCGCTAGCCGCGACGCGTCAGCAATGGCCACGTCGGGCGGAATGAAAGCGGTGAGCGGGTTTGACGCGGGCAAGGCGCGGACTGCGTCCGATGGAAGGTGTCTGAAAAGTATAGTTCGCGCGTGGGGATTGCAACGAAGCGGGCGCAAACGCAGCGGATACGAAAGCGCCCGAACCCAGCGTTTTTCAGCCTGCCAGCTTCCGCCGCCTGTTTGCCGTACGCTGCCCACGGTGTGAAAATAGCGTCCTTCGTGCTGCCCGATCGTCGGATCCGGCCAACGCACCGCCTTTTCCGCTCCTCCGCAGGACTGCATGTCACCCTCCCTCAATTCCCCCCGCGTCGCCATCATCGGAGGCGGCCCCGCCGGCTTGATGGCGGCCGAAGCGCTCGCCCAGCAGGGCGTTCAGGTAGACGTCTACGACGCCATGCCGTCGGTCGGCCGCAAATTCCTGATGGCGGGCAAAGGCGGCATGAACATTACCCATTCGGAATCGCTCGAACCGTTCCTCTTGCGCTACGGTGCGCGTCGCCAGCAGATCGCGCCGCTACTCGACGCCTTCGGTCCCGACGCCTTGCGGGCCTGGCTGCACGGGCTCGGCGTCGAAACCTTTGTCGGCAGTTCAGGGCGGGTTTTTCCGACGGACATGAAAGCCGCGCCAATGTTGCGGGCGTGGTTGCATCGGTTGAGAGAAGCAGGCGTGCGCTTTCATATGCGCCACAAGTGGACCGGCTGGGAGACCGCTAGCGATGCCGATGACGGCCATGCCGCTGCATACGGCCTACGGTTCGAAACACCCGACGGCGTGCAAATCGCGAGCTGCGATGCCGTGGTGTTCGCCTTGGGCGGCGCAAGCTGGCCTCGGCTCGGGTCGGACGCCGCCTGGGTGCCGCTGATGAACGCTCGCGAGGTGCCGGTGACCCCGTTGCGCCCCGCGAACTGCGGCTTCGATGCGGACTGGAGCCCCTATCTGCGCGAGCGTTTCGCGGGTCAGCCGGTGAAATCGGTGGCCATCACGCTCATCGACGTAGACAATATAGTCCACAATCGACAAGGTGAAATACTTCTGACCGAAACGGGGCTTGAGGGGAGCCTGATTTACGCATTGTCGGCAGCCATCCGGGAGCGAATTCTGGCCGACGGCGACGTCACGATCACGCTGGATCTGGCGCCAGGCTTGACATTGGAGCGAGTCGTGGCCGAAGTCACCCGGCCGCGCGGCTCGCGCTCAATGTCGACTCACCTGCACGGCAGAATCGGCATTAGCGGTGTAAAACTCGCTTTATTGCACGAGATTTTGTCGAAGGAAGCCTTCGCCGATACGAACCGTCTGGCCCACGCCATCAAGGCACTGCCGGTGCGGCTCACGGGGGCCCGGCCGATCGCGGAAGCGATCAGTACCGCCGGCGGCATCCCTTTCGAAGCGCTGGATACGCATTTGATGATCGAGCACCTGCCCGGCGCGTTCTGCGCGGGTGAAATGCTCGACTGGGAAGCGCCGACCGGGGGCTATCTGCTCACCGCCTGCTTCGCCAGCGGCCTCGTGGCCGGACGCGGTGCATTGGCGTATCTCAAGGCGCGCGGCGCCTCGGCCTGACACGCCGATCTTCGGCGGCACGTCATCGCAGCCTATCGGCTAGCGCGCCTTGAGACGCCACAGCGACGTCACTTCAGCCACCCGCGCCGTGTGCAGGGCGTCGGTTTCATCGGTCGACTTCGGATGCCGCGGACGAATATCCTCGCGTCCGACAACGGTCAGCCCGGCCTTTTCGATGGCGGCAAGCAGCCATTCGCGCGTGCGCAAACCAAGATGCTCGGCGAAATCCGACATGATCAGCCACCCTTCCCCGCCTGGCGACACGTGCTCTGCCAAGCCGTTCAGGAAACCAAGCAACATGCGGCTTTCCGAATCGTAGACCGCATATTCAATGGGTGATGCGGGCCGGGCCGGCACCCACGGTGGATTGCAGACCACCAGCGGTGCCCGGCCTTCCGGAAACAGATCCGCTTGCACGATCTCGACCTGCTGGTCGTAGCCGAGGCGGCTGAGGTTTTCGCGCGCGCATGCAAGCGCCCGCGGGTCCTGATCGGTTGCGACGATTTTCTTCACGCCGCGTTTGGCGAGCAAGGCGGCCAGCACGCCGGTGCCGGTGCCGATATCGAACGCCTTGTTCAACGACGGCAACGGCGTGCGCGCAACCAGGTCCACATATTCGCCGCGCACCGGCGAAAATACGCCGTAGTGCGGATGGATGCGTTCGCCCAGCGCGGGGATTTCGACGCCCTTCTTGCGCCACTCGTGCGCACCGATCAGACCGAGCAATTCGCGCAGCGACACGACGGAAGGTTCGCCGGTAGACGGTCCGTAAGTTTCGATGCAAGCCTGTTGTACTTCAGGCGCGCGGCGCAGCGGAATGCCGTAAGCGGCGTCGAGCGGGATCAGAATCATGCCGAGCGTGCGGGCGCGTTGCGACTGCGCCTGACGATGCAGGTTGAACGCGTCGATCGGCGTCTCGCCCTGCTTGCGCGGTTTGCGTTCCAGCCGACGGGTGACCGCCTGCAACAGTTGGCGGGCGTTCTGAAAATCGCCGTTCCACAGCAGCGCCGTGCCTTCGCAAGCGAGGCGGTAGGCCGAGTCGGCTGTGGTGCGGTCATCCGCGACGACGACGCGCTTGGGCGGCGGCACGGCCGCTTCGGAACGCCAACGCGCGGTGCGGGGGCCGTCGGCTTCGGGCCAGGTGATGGTTGCGGGGCTGGTCATGGTGAAG
Source organism: Paraburkholderia sp. IW21 (assembly GCF_041321145.1). Classification (NCBI taxonomy): domain Bacteria; kingdom Pseudomonadati; phylum Pseudomonadota; class Betaproteobacteria; order Burkholderiales; family Burkholderiaceae; genus Paraburkholderia; species Paraburkholderia sp. IW21. The sequence continues at coordinate 54,701 of NZ_JBGGWA010000014.1, forward strand.
GTGGGGTCTGTGTTGCGGGAGGGACGCGGTGAAACGTCGCGTCGTCGGGGGCGTTGCCCGCCGGAGTGACTGATCGTGATGCCGACTGACGCCCGAATAGTACCTCTGTCAGCAGGGTTCGGCCGCAACTGTATTACGGCAATGGCGGGCACTCTGGATTTTTGCAGGACGTAAGGCATCGCTACGATCCGAACACTATCTTTCATCACGCGATGTCGATACGACCGGCGTCGCCCAAGAACGGATCATGGCCGGGGCGCCCGGCCCTCACCGGCCTGTCTCGTGACGACAACGCAAGAAATTCGTAGACAAAAACGTCCAGTATCGACAAGGTGAAAGAGATCTGGTCGAAATGGCCGTTCTGACCCGGCAACCGCATGCCGAGAACGTTGTGGCTGGAGCCATGCCGCAGCGCTGAATACAAAGCTCCGCATGGCGCCAGACGTTACCAGCACGTCGAACTTGTCTAATTCCCGCCCAGAATAAAAAAACGGGTTTCTGAAATTTTCAGAAACCCGTTTTCGTACTACTGGTGCCGGCTGCAGGACTCGAACCCGCCACCTCATGATTACAAGTCAAGCGCTCTACCTGATGAGCTAAGCCGGCATGAGGCCGTGATTCTACTTCATTTCACGATCTTAAGGCGAGCCCTTCCGCCACCTTTCGATCCGTCATCGTCAGGCTGGGGGCCGTCCGTCGCGCTTTCCGCTTTGGCGGTCGCGGCGTCGGTACCCGGTGACGAAGTTTCGACCGCGCGCGGCGCCGTAGAGCGCGGTGCAGCCGGCGTTTCGGTCTCGTCCGCCAATTCCGCATCGGCGCCCGAATCCTGCGCTTCACCGCCCGCCGACTCGACCGGAAACGCCATGCCCTGCCCGTTTTCGCGCGCGTAGATCGCGAGAATATTGGCGATCGGCACCTCGATCTTGTGCGACTTGCCGGAAAAGCGCGCGCTGAACTCGATCCATTCGTTGCCCATCTGCAACTGGCTGGTCGCCTCGAAGCTGATGTTCAACACGATCTCGTTATCGCGCACGAACTGACGCGGCACGCGCGTCTGATTGTCGACCCGGACCGCAATATGCGGCGTGTAGCCATTATCCGTGCACCATTCGTACAGCGCGCGCAACAGATAGGGCTTGGTGGAAATCTCTTGCATCTACAGTCCTCTTACCAGGTATGGGCGCGCGCGGATAACAGCCGCGTCGCGGCGCCCTTACCCCAAAAGCCAAACTCAACGACGCATCACCTTTTCCGAAGGCGTCAGCGCTTCGATATAAGCCGGGCGGCTGAAAATGCGCTCGGCGTACTTCATCAGCGGTGCTGCGTTCTTCGACAGTTCAATGCCGTAATGATCCAGACGCCACAGCAACGGCGCGATCGCGACGTCGAGCATCGAGAACTCTTCGCCGAGCATGTACTTGTTCTTCAGGAAGATCGGTGCGAGCTGCGTCAGGCGGTCGCGAATCGCGAGACGCGCCTTTTCGTGATTCTTCTCGGCGGCCTTGCCCTTTTCGTTTTCGAGCGTGCCGACGTGGACGAACAGTTCCTTTTCGAAGTTGAGCAGGAACAGGCGGGCGCGGGCGCGCTGCACCGGGTCGGCCGGCATCAGTTGCGGGTGCGGGAAGCGCTCGTCGATATATTCGTTGATGATGTTCGATTCGTACAGAATCAGGTCCCGTTCGACAAGAATCGGCACTTGACCATACGGATTCATCACAGCGATGTCTTCCGGCTTGTTAAACAGGTCGACGTCGCGGATCTCGAAGTCCATGCCCTTTTCGAACAACACCAGCCGGCAGCGCTGGGAGAACGGGCAAGTTGTGCCGGAATACAGAACCATCATGTTTACGTTTCCTCAAAAAGCTGAAAGGCCAGCGCGCGGAAAAACCGTACCGCGGGTTTTTCCTGGCGCCGGCCCCACGCCGGTGACAGCGTGATTATTTGATATGTTTCCAGTACGCGGCGTTCAATCGCCAGGCGAAAAAGCTCAGGATGCCGAGGAACAGCAGCACCCACACGCCAAGCTGTTTACGGGTTTTCTGCGTCGGTTCGGACATCCATGACAGGTACGACACGAGGTCGGCCACAGCAGAATCATAATCTACCGGCGACATTGTCCCCGGCGTGACCTGTTGGTAGCCGAGAAATTTGTGCACCGTTTCTCCTGTTCTTTCGTCGGTGTCGTCACCGAACTTCGCGGTACGTTGCCCCTGAAGCTGCCACAGCACGTGAGGCATGCTCACGTTTTCATACACCAGATTGTTCCAGCCGGTCGGCCGCGTCTTGTCGCGATAGAAGCTGCGCAGATACGTGTACAGCCAGTCCTTGCTACGCGCCCGCGCTTCGACCGACAAATCCGGCGGACTTGCCCCGAACCACGCTTTCGCGTCGTCCGGACGCATTGCCACGGTCATCGTATTGCCGATCTTGTCGGTGGTGAACAGCAGGTTCGACTGAATTTCGTTTGGCGTAATGCCGAGGTCGGTTAGCCGGTTGTAGCGCATCAGATTCGCACTGTGGCAATTCAGGCAATAGTTTACAAACAATTGCGCGCCATGCTGCAAAGACGCGAAATTCTCCGCGTTATCGGGCGCGCGGTCGAGAGGGAAATTCTCGTCCGCGTGCGCCGGGCCTGCGAGCAGCGCGAGCAGTGTCGCGCCGATCAGCGCGCACGTCGAAAGCAGTTTTTTCATTTCGTGTTCTCCTGGCTCGCGATTAGTGGGGCTTGAACCGCACCCGCTCGGGCGGTTGCTTGAACGTGCCAAGCCGCGTCCAGAACGGCATACCGAGGAAAAACGCGAAATAGATCAGCGCGCACACCTGTGCAATCAGCGTCGACGCCGGCGACGGCGGTTTGGTGCCGAGGAAGCCCAACGTCAGAAAAGCGAGCACGAAGATCCCGTAGAACACCTTGTGAAAAAACGGCCGGTAGCGGATCGACTTCACCGGCGAACGGTCGAGCCACGGCAGGAAGAACAGCGAGATCACCGCCCCGCCCATCACCACCACGCCCCAGAATTTCGATTCGGTGAACGCCATTGCCAGAATGACCAGCACCGCGAGCACCGGCAGGCCGAACTTCCACTTGCCGCGCGCGCGCACCAGCGCGAACAGGCCGAGCAACGCGATGATGATCATCAACACGATCTTGAACGGATCGGTGGTGGCGCGCAACATCGCATAGAAGGCCGTGAAGTACCACACCGGCGCAATTTCCTGCGGCGTTTGCAGCGGATTGGCGGGTATGAAGTTGTTCGCTTCAAGGAAGTACCCACCCATTTCCGGCGCGAAAAAGATGATCGCGGCGAAAATCATCAGGAACACCGTCACGCCCATGAAATCGTGCACCGAGTAGTACGGGTGGAACGGAATGCCGTCGAGCGGAATGCCGTCCGGGTCCTTCTTCGCCTTGATCTCGATGCCGTCGGGGTTGTTCGACCCCACCTCGTGCAGCGCCACCAGGTGAGCGACCACCAGCCCGATCAGTACCAGCGGAATCGCGATCACGTGAAACGCGAAAAAACGGTTCAGCGTGACGTCCGAAACGACATAGTCGCCGCGAATCCACAACGACAGATCCGGCCCGATGAACGGAATCGCCGAGAACAGGTTCACGATCACCTGCGCGCCCCAGAAAGACATCTGGCCCCACGGCAACAGGTAGCCGAAGAACGCCTCGGCCATCAGGCACAGAAAGATCGCGCAGCCGAAGATCCACACCAGTTCGCGCGGCTTGCGGTACGAGCCGTACATCAGCCCGCGGAACATATGCAGATAGACGACCACGAAGAACATCGAGGCGCCCGTGGAGTGCATATAGCGGATCAGCCAGCCCCACGGCACCTCGCGCATGATGTACTCGACCGACGAGAACGCGAGGGTCGCGTCGGGCTTGTAGTTCATGGTGAGGAAGATGCCGGTGACGATCTGATTGACCAGCACCAGCAGCGCGAGCGAACCGAAGAAGTACCAGAAGTTGAAGTTCTTCGGCGCGTAGTACTCGGAAACGTGCTTTTTCCAGGTGGACGTCATTGGAAAGCGGCGGTCGATCCAGCCGACCAGCCCGGTCGTCTCTACTTCGTGTTCGATCGCCATTACGCTTCTCCTTTCTCGTCCTTGCCGATCACGAGGCCGGTGGCCGACGTGAACATGTAAGGCGGGATGTCGAGGTTCTGCGGCGCAGGTTTGTTCTTGAAGACGCGGCCGGCCATGTCATAGGTCGAGCCGTGGCAAGGGCACAGAAAGCCGCCTGGCCAGTCGTCCGGAAGATTGGGCTGCGCCCCCTCCTGGAAGCGCGGCGTCGGTGTACAGCCCAGATGGGTACACACGGCGACGGCGACGAAAAGATTCTTGTGGTCGGTGCGCGAACGGAATTCGTTGTTGCAGTACTCCGGCAACGGCATCGAAAAAGGATTCTTGGTGTGGGGATCCGCTACTTCGTTATCGGCTTTCTGGACATCCGCGAGCATCCTGTCGGTGCGGTTGATGATCCACACCGGCTTACCGCGCCACGCAACGGTCTTCATGTCGCCAGGCTTGAGATCACTGATATCGACTTCGACCGGGGCGCCTGCCGCCTTGGCCTTTTCAGATGGTGCAAACGAACTAACAAAGGGTACGACAGTGGCAACGCCTCCTATGCCACCTGCTACGGTCGTCGCTATCAGCCACGTACGGCGGCCGCCATCGACGCGTTCATCTTCCTTGTCTCGCATTACACGCCCCACTTCTGAGTTGGATTTTTCCTTCACGTCGCTTCTACCGCCGCTAGTTTGCGCGAATGGAGTCGGCATTTACAAGGCCCTATTGCCAAAAACCGTGCGAAGCCCTTGATAAGTCAGGGTTTCTCCGTACGAATCGCAAACTTTTTCGCACCTCCTTTTAAGTGCTCCCTTCGCTATTCGTGCCTTTTTCCTTATCTAACGCCGAGTTTCAATTCAAACGGGATTAGGGATGTCGATAAACAGGTGTTCGATATCGAACGACTCGGACAGATGCTTGCCCACCGCCTGCACGCCGAAGCGCTCAGTGGCGTGATGGCCGGCCGCGAGAAACGCCACGCCGCTTTCCGCCGACGTATGCATCACCGACTCCGAGACTTCGCCGGTCAGGTAGACATCCGCGCCGGCATTGATGGCGGCATCGAACATGCCTTGCGCGGCGCCCGTGCACCAACCCACGCGGCGCAGTTCGCGGTCCGCGTCGCCGAACACGAGCGGCGTGCGGCCGAGGGTCTGCTCGATCTGCGCGGTGAAATGCGCGAGGGTGATCGGCATCGGAAAGGTGGCGAGCCAGCCGAGGTCGTTCTCGCCGAAGCGCGCGTCGCTGATCCAGCCCATCTTCGCGCCGATTTGCGCGTTGTTGCCGAACTCGGGGTGGTCGTCGAGCGGCAGGTGATAGGCGAACAGGTTGAGCTCATTGGCGATCAGCAGCTTCAGGCGCGCGTATTTGCGGCCGGTGATCTGCGGCGCCTCGTTGCGCCAGAAATAGCCGTGATGGACCAGCACGGCGTCCGCGCCCCAGTCGAGCGCCGCCTCGAGGAAGGCCACCGAAGCGGTCACGCCGGTCGCGAGCTTATTGATCCGGCGGCGCCCCTCCACCTGCAATCCGTTGGGGCAATAGTCCTTGAAGCGCGCGGTTTCAAGAACATTGTTCAAGTACAATTCAAGTTCGATCCGATCCATATAAACCTCTAGTCTTCAGATGCTTAGACGCTTTTGGCTGTTCTTTGCCCAAGCGGTGACCGTGCTGTTGGCGCTGATGTTCATCATTGCGACCCTCAAGCCGCAGTGGCTCCAGCGTCAAGGGCAATTCGGCAAGCAACTTGCCGAACCGATCGTCGCCCTACGGGAAGTGGCGCCAGGCATCGGCAGCGGCCCTGCACAGGCGTCCTATGCAGACGCCGCGCAAAAAGCCATGCCCGCGGTCGTCAATGTATTCTCCAGCAAGGATGGCTCGCTGCCACCCGATCCGCGCGCGAAAGATCCGCTGTTCCGCTACTTCTTCGGCGACAAGAACAAAGGCAAGCAGCAGGAGCAACCCGCGTCCAATCTCGGCTCGGGTGTGATCGTGAGTTCGGAAGGCTACATTCTAACGAACCAGCACGTCGTGGACGGCGCCGATCAGATCGAAATCGCGCTCGCCGACGGCCGCACCACCAATGCGAAGGTGATCGGCGTCGATCCCGAGACCGATCTGGCCGTGCTGAAAGTCAACATGACCAATCTGCCCACCATCACGCTCGGCCGCATGGACCAGACGCGCGTGGGCGACGTGGTGCTGGCGATCGGCAATCCGTTCGGCGTCGGCCAGACGGTGACCATGGGTATCGTCAGCGCGCTTGGGCGCAACCATCTCGGCATCAATACCTTCGAGAACTTCATTCAGACCGACGCGGCCATCAACCCGGGTAACTCGGGCGGCGCACTGGTCGACGTGAACGGCAACCTGCTCGGCATCAATACCGCCATCTATTCGCGCTCGGGCGGCTCGCTCGGCATCGGCTTCGCGATCCCTGTCTCGACCGCGCGCAGCGTGCTGGAGAGCATCATCACAACAGGTTCGGTCACGCGGGGCTGGATCGGCGTTGAGCCGCAGGACGTGACACCGGAGATCGCCGAATCGTTCGGGCTCGAGCAGAAGTCGGGCGCGATCGTCGCAGGCGTGTTGAAGAACGGGCCGGCTGATCGTGCGGGTATCAAGCCGGGCGACATCCTGGTGAGCGTGAACGGCCAGCAGATCACCGACACCACGCGTCTGCTGAACGTCATCGCACAGATCAAGCCGGGCACGGCCGCGAAAGTTCATCTCGTGCGCAAGGGCCACGACATGGATCTGGACGTGACCATCGGCAAGCGCCCGCCGCCGCCGAAGCAACCGGCAGACGACAACGGCGGCGGCGATCAGCAGGACGACGACGGCGGTTGATACAACTGCAACAGCAGCACGGCGGGCGCTAACCCGGAGCTGCGGCTTGGACAGGGACACCGTTAGCTTGAAAAGCCAGCGACATGGCAAGCCAAACGGCACCGCCGCCGCAAAGCAAAAAGGGCAGTCCATCGCGGATTGCCCTTTTTGTTTGCCCGACCCGCCCGAGCCCGACTAGCGTGACTGGCGCGTGCGGTGCGTATCGTTCAATCAGGCGGCCCGTCGTCGACGACAACCGGCTGCTGCTTGCCGACAATCAGGCGCGCCGCGATGATGCCCGCCTCGTACAACACGATTAGCGGAATCGCCAGAATCAGCTGCGAGAACACGTCCGGCGGCGTCACCACAGCCGAAATCACGAACGCGCCGACGATCACATACGGCCGGATTTCCTTGAGTTTCTTGATAGTCAGCACGTTCATGCGGACCAGCAGCACCACGACAATCGGCACTTCGAACGTCACGCCGAACGCAAGGAACATGGTCAGCACGAAGCTCAGGTAATTGTCGATATCGGTGGTCATCTCCGCGCCAAGCGGCGCGTTGTAGTGCGCCATCACGCGGAAGATGGTAGGAAACACCACAAAGTACGCGAACGCCATGCCGCACAGGAACAGCGTGTAGCTGCTGCCCACGAGCGGCCCGACCAGCTTCTTCTCGTGCTGATAAAGACCTGGCGCCACGAACGCCCAGATCTGGTACAGCACGATCGGCAGCGCGATCACGAAGGCGACCAGCATGGTCACCTTCATCGGCACGAAGAACGAGCCCGTCACATCCGTGACGATCATCTTGCCGTCCTTCGGCAGATTCTGCATCAAGGGCCGTGCTAGCAGCCGGAAAATGTCCGGCGCCCAATACACAAGGCCGACAAACACCACGATGACCGCAAGGCCGGCGCGAATGATGCGGTCGCGCAATTCAACGAGGTGGGAAATGAAGGTCTCTTCAGTGCCTTCGCCCTGGGTTTGCTGGGGGTCGCTCACACCGGCCCTCGGTTAGGGATTGTCGTTCTGATCATCAGAAAAACCGCGTCGGGCGACGCATGGTGGCCGGCGTATGCCGCGCCACGCGCGCAGCGCCCGACTGCACGCGCGTGCGGCGCGTGGTGGCGCGCTTGTACCAGGTGGGCATGGCCGTCTGCTTGACGCGCCAGTTCTTGCGTTTGGTGCCCGCAGCCGGCGTGCTGGTCTGCCAGGACGAATTGCCGACATCTTCGAGCGCGCCGCCGGCAATACTCGGCGACACCGGCGCACCGCTACTCCACGCGTCGTTCAGTTCGGATTCATGCTTGCGCAGATTGTCCTGAACGGTGTTTTCGATGCCGCTGGCCGCCGATTCGAACTCCGTTTTCATCCGACGCAATTCGTCGAGTTCGATTTCGCGCGTGACTTCGGACTTGACGTCGTTGATATATCGCTGCGCGCGGCCGAACAGCGCGCCAGCGGTGCGAGCGACGCGCGGCAGGCGCTCAGGGCCGAGTACGACCAGCGCGACGACGCCGATCAGCGCCATCTTGGTTAGACCGAGGTCCAGCATGAAGTGGAGTGTCCGTCAGTAACGCGGTTGGACCGCGGCTTAGCGGTAATCGCCGGAACGCGGCGTCTTTTCCTTCGCTTCCACATCCACTGCGCCGTTGCGCGGCAGCTCGCGTTGCTGCTGCTGCGCCTCGGCCGACGTTTCGGCTTCTTTGATGCCTTCCTTGAAGCCCTTCACCGCGCCACCCAGATCGGTGCCGATATTGCGCAGCTTCTTCGTGCCGAACACGAGCGCCACGATCAGCAACACGATCAGCCAATGCCAAATGCTCAACGAACCCATGACTACTCTCCTTAACCCCGACACCGCATTGTGATGCGGCAAAACTCGTGCGCCTTACGGCGTGAATCGAAGCACGTATGCTTCATCTATACGTTACCGCGGGCTGTTCCGATTCAACCCGCGACACGGTGTGTCATTGTGACCCGACGATTCGGTCGGCGTCGTTACAGTGCAGCAAAAACAACGACCGCGTTATTATCGTCGGCCAAAACTCGCCGCGCGCCTCGCGGCGGAAGCTTATTTGTCAGCCCATCCGCTGCCAGGGGCGCGGCCCTGCGAGGATATGCGCGTGCAAGTGATACACCTCTTGCCCGCCGCCCGGACCGGTATTGATTACCGTGCGAAAACCGGTTTCGCCACCGGTGTAGGCCGCGCCAAGCTGGTCGGCCAGACGCGCCACCAAAACAAGCATTCTACCAAGCAGAGGTGCATCGCTTTCGGTGCAATTCGACAGCGTGGCGATGTGCTTGCGCGGAATGACCAGCACATGCGTTTCAGCCGCCGGACGGATGTCGCGGAAGGCAAAAAACTCTTCGTCTTCGTGGACTTTGGTCGACGGAATCTCGCCGGCGGCAATCTTGCAGAAAAGGCAATTGGGGTCGTGGCTCATCGTATTCCTGACGCAGTGTGGCTAGAGCGCGAAGCGCGTTGCGGCAAGGTTCATGTCAAGCCCGGTCACGACCGGACGAAACTCAAAACCAGCTCCGCGGGTTCGCAAGCGGCTTGTTATCGTACAGATACAGCCAGCCTTTGATAATACGGTACAACATCCAGATGCTGACGGCCCACAGAACCGGAATGCCGATCACGACGAACAGCAGCACGCCACCGATCGCATAACCCAGCAAGGCCATCCAGAACGAGCGGATCTGCCACTCGAAATGCGCTTCGTAAGGCGTGCCCGCCACATCGGACCGCTTCACGTAGTTGATGATGATCGCGATCAGAATCGTCAGACCGCCCGTTAGCCAGTGGACCGCATACAGCGCGTACAGCACATGCGTGAGCGTGCGCAGACTGCGTTCGCGCTCCGGCTCGATCGCGTTGCGGTAAACCGGCGGCGTATAACTTTCGTGCGACTGTTCCATGCTTGCGTCCTCCCGAGGATGCGATCCTATGCGTTCAGTGCAATGTGGGTGCCGACATTCGCCTCTTCAAGACGCGGTGACAATCAATCGCCGTTCTGCTCGCGCTCGCGGCTCTTGCGCAGCGCCTTTTCCTCAATGCCCGACAGGCCTTCGCGGCGCTCGAGTTCGGCAAGCACGTCAGCCGGACTCAGGTCGAAGTGCGACAGCATCACGAGACAATGGAACCACAGGTCCGCGACTTCGCCGACCAGGGCTTTCGGTGCGCCGCCGTGGCGCGCGTCTTTGGCGGCCAGCACGACTTCGGTGGCTTCTTCGCCGATCTTCTTGAGAACCGCGTCATCGCCCTTATGGAACAGGCGCGACACGTACGAAACGTCCGGATCGCCGCCCTTGCGGCTGTCGATGATGGCCGCGAGGCGCAGCAGCGTGTCGTTGGCGGGCGGCGTGGATTGCGTGGTTTGCGTCATTTGTAGATGTGTTCGGGGTCTTTCAACACGGGATCGACGGCGGCCCAGCCGCCATCTTCCACCGTGCCTTCGAATTTCTGGAAAAAGCACGAGTGGCGGCCGGTATGGCACGCGATGCCCGAGACCTGCTCGACCTTCAGCAGCACGACGTCTTCGTCGCAATCGAGCCGCACTTCATGCACATGCTGCACGTGGCCGGACTCTTCGCCCTTGAACCACAGGCGTTGGCGCGAGCGCGAGAAATACACCGCGCGGCCGGTTTCCACGGTTTTCGCCAAGGCTTCGCGGTTCATCCATGCGAACATCAGCACGTCGTTCGACGACGCTTCCTGCGCGATAACCGGCACGAGGCCGTTCGCGTCCCACTTGACCTTGTCGAGCCAATCTACCGCTGAGGGATTCACCACGTCACAACCTCACCGAAATGCCTTGATCGGCCATGAAGCGCTTGGCCTCGCCCACGGTGTGTTCGCCGTAGTGGAAGATGCTCGCGGCCAGTACCGCGTCCGCGTGACCATTCTTGATGCCGTCGGCCAGATGCTGCAGCGAGCCGACGCCGCCCGACGCGATCACCGGAATCGACACCGCATCGGACACCGCGCGCGTGAGCGCGAGATCGAAGCCGCTCTTGGTGCCGTCGCGGTCCATGCTGGTCAACAGGATTTCGCCGGCGCCGAGTTCGGCCATCTTGCGCGCCCATTCGACCGCTTCGAGGCCGGTGGCCTTGCGGCCGCCATGCGTGAAGACTTCCCAGCGGGGCGGCTCACCCTCCGCGGACACGCGCTTCGCGTCGATTGCGACGACGATGCATTGCGAGCCGTATTTGTCCGTCGCGTCGCGCACGAGTTGGGGATTCGCGACCGCCGACGAGTTCATGCTGATCTTGTCCGCGCCCGCGTTCAACAGGCGCCGCACGTCTTCGACAGCGCGCACGCCGCCGCCGACCGTCAGCGGAATGAACACCTGCGAGGCGACTGCCTCGATGATCGGCAAGATCAGATCGCGCTGGTCGGACGTGGCGGTGATGTCGAGGAAGGTGAGTTCGTCGGCGCCCTGATCGTCGTAGCGGCGGGCGATTTCGACCGGGTCGCCCGCATCGCGCAGTTCGACGAAGTTGACGCCCTTGACCACGCGTCCAGCCGTGACGTCGAGACAGGGGATGATGCGTTTAGCTAGAGCCATGATCTTGCAATTCTGCCAATACCGCTGATGAGGCCGCTCGCCTGAACCTTCGACGAGCGGCACAGAGCCGGCGCGGCGAGCCGCGTCAGGCCGAAAGTGTGCCGAAGACATGCATGCGGCTCGACGCGCATTCAGGACGCGCCGTTGCGTCCGCTTATGGGCCGATGATGAGGCGACCGCGACGCTTGAAGCGTGCTTAAGCGTCGTCCGATTCGCGCAGCCGGTCCGCGAGAGTCTGCGCGGCCGCGAAGTCCAGATCGCCCGAGTAGATTGCCCGGCCGCAGATCACACCTTCGATGCCTTCGTCCTCGACTTCGCACAGCGACTCGATGTCCGCGAGGTTCGACAAACCGCCGCTCGCGATCACCGGAATCTTCACTGCGCGCGCGAGACGCACCGTCGCTTCGATGTTGATACCTTGCAGCATGCCGTCGCGGCCGATGTCGGTGTAGATGATCGACTCGCAGCCGTAATCCTCGAACTTGCGCGCCAGATCGGCGACTTCATGGCCGGTCAGCTTGCTCCAGCCGTCGGTGGCGACCTTGCCGTCTTTCGCATCCAGACCGACGATGATATGGCCGCCGAACGCCGTGCACGCGTCCTGCAGGAAGCCCGGATTCTTCACCGCAGCCGTGCCGATGATGACGTACGACAAACCGTCATCCAGATAACGCTCGATCGTGTTCAGGTCGCGGATACCGCCACCTAGCTGGACGGGAATCTGACCACCGACTTCCTCGATGATCGCGCGGATCGCGTCTTCGTTTTTCGGTTTGCCGGCGAATGCGCCATTCAAATCGACGAGATGCAGACGACGGGCGCCGCGGTCGACCCAATGTCGGGCCATCGCCGCCGGTTCCTCGGAAAATATCGTCGCCTGGTCCATATCGCCCTGTTTGAGGCGAACACACTGACCATCTTTCAGGTCGATGGCGGGAATCAGCAGCATAGCAATCGGGTGTTGTCTGGGAGGGGGTTGAAGGTCGGCGGCAGCGGCTGGCAGGCCAGCTCACCACGACGCCGTTTCGCTAGTTTAGTACAACTCTTTCGGCACGCTTGCGGAGCGCCGTGCAGGAGCGAATTCGTCTTGCTGCGATTGTCGCGTGCGGCAAACGTTCCGCTTGTGGCGGAACGGCGCATGGCAACAGGATGAAGAAGGGCGCTCACGGGTTCCAGTGCACGAAGTTGCGATACACACGCAGCCCAGCATCGGCGCTCTTCTCCGGGTGGAATTGAGTCGCGAAGATGTTATCCCGCGCCACCGCCGAGGTAAAGGGCACACCGTATACTGTTTCCCCCGAAGTATGGGCGGCGTTGTCCGGCACAACGTAATAGCTGTGCACGAAATAGAAGAACGCATTGTCCGCAACGCCGTCCCACAGCGGATGCGGTTGCGCCTGGCGCACGCGGTTCCAACCCATTTGCGGGACTTTGAAGCGCGAACCGTCATCCTGCACCTGGCCTTCCAGGTCGAAGCGCAGCACTTTGCCGGGTAACAGGCCCAAGCCGGGCGTGTCGCCTTCGGCGCTCCAGTCGAACAGCATCTGCTCGCCGACGCACACGCCCATCAGCGGTTTGGTGCGCGACGCTTCAACGACCGCTTCCTGCAGGCCGGATTCGGCGAGGCTGCGCATGCAGTCGGGCATCGCGCCCTGGCCGGGCAACACCACGCGGTCGGCCGAGCGGATCGCTTCCGGCTGATCGACGATCGCCACGTCCGCTTCCGGCGCGGCTTTGCGCAATGCCTGGGCAACCGAGCGCAGGTTGCCCATTCCGTAATCCACAATCGCTATCGAAGTTTTCATTTCAAGTTAGGCAGCAATGCCTTCAATCCATCGACGATGAATTCCACCGCCAGCGCCGATAACATCAAACCCATAAGCCGCGTGCCGATGTTGATACCCGTGCGACCTACCCAGCGGGCAATCGGTTCAGCGAGCCGCAGCGAAAAAAAACAGATCGCCGCCAGCACCGCACCGATCGCAACGAGGCTCAGCCGGTCGTACCAGTGCGCCGAGCCGGCCGCGTAAATGATCGTGGTGCTGATCGCGCCCGGGCCGGTCAAAAGCGGAATCGCCAGCGGCACGACCGCGATGTTGTCCTTCTGCTCGGCTTCATGGCGCTCCTCCGCCGTCGAACGGCTGTTGCCGATCTGCGCGTTCAGCATGTTGATCGCCATCAGCAGCATGATGATTCCGCCGCCCACTTCGAGCGAACCGACCGAAATGCCGAAGAAACTGATGATCTGCTGTCCGAGCAGCGTGGTCACCGCAATCACGCAGAACACTGAAATCGCCGCGATGCGGATGGTTCTGCGCCGCTCCACGTCGCTCTGATGCGCCGTCAGGCTCATGAAGAACGGGATGGCGCCGACCGGGTTGATCAACGCCAGCAACGAAATAAACGACTTCAGAATGTCCATCGCTCACCGGGCACGCGCGAGCGCAGCCGGTCCTGGTTCTGTTCTTGATAAATGAGCTGGTAAATAGGCGCTTAAAGGCTGCCCTTGGTCGACGGAATCTGCCCCGCCGCGCGTTCGTCCAGTTCGACGGCCATGCGCAATGCACGTCCGAACGCCTTGAACACTGTTTCCATCTGATGATGGGCGTTCAGGCCGCGCAGGTTGTCGATATGCAACGTGACGCCGGCGTGGTTCACGAAGCCGCGGAAAAATTCGATGGAAAGATCGACGTCGAACGTGCCGATGCGCGCGCGGGTGAACGGCACATGGAATTCGAGGCCCGGACGGCCGGAAAAGTCGATCACGACGCGCGACAACGCTTCGTCGAGCGGCACATAAGAATGACCGTAGCGGCGGATGCCCTTGCGGTCGCCGATCGCCTTGGCGACAGCCTGACCCAGCGTGATGCCGGTGTCTTCGACCGTGTGGTGGTCGTCGATATGCAGGTCGCCATGCGCTTCGATGTCGAGATCGAACAATCCATGCCGCGCGATCTGGTCGAGCATGTGATCCAGAAACGGCACGCCAGTGGCCAGCTTCTGCTGACCGGTGCCGTCCAGATTGATCTTCACACGGATCTGCGTTTCGCTGGTGTTGCGAACGACTTCCGCAAGGCGCATGGTAATTCCTCGAATCTAAGCTAGAAAGCGATGGTGGTTTGGGATGGGAAAACGGCGGGCCGCACGTACTTTTCGCTGTAAGCGAAAAGCGCTCACGCGGCCATTCGGCACGCCGTTCAGTGCAGCACGAGTTTCAGTCCGGCGATCAATTGGGCGTTTTCTTCCGGCGAACCGACGGTCAAACGCACACAATTGGCCAGCAATGGATGCATTTTACTCACGTTTTTGATCAAAACCCGCGCCGCCAGCAGCGTTTCGAACATAACGGATGCATCGGGCACCCGCACCAGCAGAAAGTTGCCGGCACTCGGGAACACTTCGGCGCCCGGCAATTCAGCCACGGCCTGCGCGAGTTTCGTGCGTTCCGCGCGCAGTTGTTCGGCCTGAGCGTCGAGCACGTCTACATGGTCGAGCAGGAAATCGGCGGCGGCTTGCGTCAGCACGTTGACGTTGTACGGCGGGCGCACCTTGTCGAATTCGGTGAGCCAGGCGGGTTTTCCAGCCAGATAGCCGAGGCGAATCCCAGCCAGGCCGAGCTTGGACACCGTACGCATCACGACGACGTTGTCGAATGCGTCGGCGCGCGGCAGCCAGCTTTGCTGCGCGAACGGCTGGTACGCCTCGTCGATCACCACGAGGCTCCTGTTCGCCGCGGCGATGATGCGTTCCATGTCCGCCTCGTCGTACAGCGTGCCGGTCGGATTGTTCGGATAGGCCAGATAGACGATCGCCGGCTCATGCTCGGCGATCGCGGCCAGCATGGCCTCGCTGTCGAGTGTGAAATCGGCCTTCAGCGGCACGCCGATGAATTCCATGTTCGCCAGCCTGGCCGACATCTGATACATCACGAAACCCGGCGCCGGCGCGAGCACCTTGGCGCTCGGCTTCGCGCACGCCATCGACACCATGCTGATGATTTCATCCGAACCGTTGCCGAGCAGCACGTCGCAGCCGGCCGGCACGTCCATCACGCGCTTGATCTTTTCGATCAGCGCTTCCGGACGCGGCGCGGGGTAACGGTTCAGCGCGACACCGGCCAGATGCTCGCCCAGATGCGCGGCGAGGACCGGCGGCAGCGGGAACGGATTTTCCATCGCATCGAGCTTGATATAGCCCGTGGCGTCCGGAACCGGATAGCTTGTCATCGCGAGCACGTCGCGGCGGATGATGTCTTGAGGTGTCGTCATAAGTCAGTGGATCGGGCCGCAAGGGCGACGCCGGCCAGGCATCGGCGGCGTGCGGACTGCTCCGGGTCGGTCTGTATTGTCGTTATTTAACGGGAAACCGCGCGAAATCCGTCGGTGGAGTTCGCGGGCATCGGCTCGATGCCCGCCTGCTCCTTTGTCAGGACCGCCACGTTCCGCCGCGCTGGCCGCTGTTAGCCGCGCTCGCTGTTTTGCCGCATCCGGTATTCCGCACTGCGGGCATGCGCCTGCAGGCCTTCGCCGTAAGCGAGTTCGGCGGCG
This sequence comes from Paraburkholderia sp. IW21, assembly GCF_041321145.1. NCBI lineage: Bacteria > Pseudomonadati > Pseudomonadota > Betaproteobacteria > Burkholderiales > Burkholderiaceae > Paraburkholderia > Paraburkholderia sp. IW21. Next base: position 70,733 of record NZ_JBGGWA010000014.1, read on the forward strand.
ATCTCGCCGAGCGTCTGCGCGCCTTCCGCGCTGACCTCGATCACGCTCGAACGCTTGAAGAAATCATAGACGCCCAAAGGTGACGAGAACCGTGCGGTACGAGACGTAGGCAACACGTGGTTCGGCCCCGCGCAGTAGTCGCCGAGGCTTTCGCTGGTGTAGCGGCCGAGGAAAATCGCACCGGCATGGCGGATCAGTTGGCCCCATTGGTGCGGTTCCAGCGCGGAGATTTCGAGGTGTTCCGGTGCGATGTCGTTGGCAATCGCGCAGGCTTCAGCCATATCGCGCACCTTGATCAACGCGCCGCGCCCTTCGAGCGATGCCTGAATCACGTCCCGGCGCGGCATGGTGGGCAACAATTCGTTGATCGCCTCATGCACGCGGCCGATGAACGCGTCGTCCGGACACAGCAAGATGGATTGTGCGAGTTCGTCGTGCTCGGCTTGCGAAAACAGGTCCATCGCGACCCAACGCGGATCGGTCGTACCGTCGCACAGCACGAGAATTTCCGAGGGCCCGGCGATCATGTCGATGCCGACTGTGCCAAACACACGGCGCTTGGCCGATGCGACATACGCGTTGCCAGGGCCGCAGATCTTGTCGACGGCGGGCACGGTTTGCGTGCCGTATGCCAATGCGCCCACCGCCTGCGCGCCGCCGATCGTAAACACGCGGTCCACGCCGCCCAGCAAGGCAGCCGCCAGCACCAGCGGATTCTTCACGCCGTCAGGTGTCGGCACGACCATGACGATTTCGCGCACGCCGGCCACGCGCGCCGGAATCGCGTTCATCAGCACCGACGACGGATACGCCGCCTTGCCGCCCGGCACGTAAATACCCGCGCGGTCCAGCGGCGTGACCTTCTGGCCGAGCACGGTGCCGTCGGCTTCCGTGTACTGCCAGCTATGGCTGCCGCACTCGATCTTCTGCTTCTCGTGGTAGCCGCGCACGCGCGCCGCCGCCGCTTCGAGCGCCGCGCGGCGCTTCGGTTCGAGGCCTTCGAGCGCTGCTTCGAGTTCCGCCATCGGCAACTCGAGCGCGTCGACGCTCTTCGCCTCGACACGGTCGAAGCGGTTCGTGTACTCGAGCACCGCAGCGTCGCCGCGCGCCTTCACGTCGTTCAGAATCTGCGCGACCGAGCGCTCGATTGCTTCGTCTTCGCTCGCCTCGAACGCGAGCACCGCGTGCAGCGACGTGTGAAAGTCGGGCGCACTGGAATCGAGTTTGCGAATCTTGATAGACATACGGGTATCCGTTTCGGTAAGGCGCGCGTTAATAGCTCGACCACGCGCGTGGTCAAACTGTTCAGGCCGCCGCAGCACCGGCCTTCGAGGCGCGTTCGAACGCATCGAGAATCGGCCGCAGCGCGGCGCGCTTGAGCTTCAGCGCCGCCTGGTTCACAACGAGGCGCGACGAAATCTGCATGATCTCCTCCACCTCGACAAGATTGTTCGCGCGCAAGGTATTGCCCGAGCTCACCAGGTCGACGATCGCGTCGGCGAGGCCAACCAGCGGCGCCAATTCCATCGAACCGTATAGCTTGATGAGGTCGACATGCACGCCCTTGGCGGCAAAATGCTCACGCGCGGTTTCCACATACTTGGTCGCCACGCGCAGGCGCGCGCCTTGACGCACCGCGTTCGCGTAGTCGAAACCGGCCGCCACCGCGACCGACATCCGGCAGCGCGCGATATCCAGGTCGACCGGCTGATACAGCCCGCTGCCGCCGTGTTCGAGCAGCACGTCTTTGCCTGCCACGCCGAAGTCGGCTGCGCCGTATTCGACATAGGTGGGCACGTCGGTCGCGCGCACGATGATCACGCGGACGTTCGCGTCGGTAGTCGGCAGAATCAGCTTGCGCGAGGTTTCCGGGTCTTCGGCGACTTCAATGCCGGCCGCGGCGAGCAGCGGCAGCGTCTCTTCGAAGATACGCCCTTTCGACAAAGCCAGCGTAAGCGGTGCGCTCACGGCCGGCGACGACGACGTTTGCGGCATCGAACTCATGCCTGGCTCCCGGGGATGCGGCGCACCCTGGCGCCGATGGCGTTGAGCTTGGTCTCCATCCGGTCGTAACCGCGATCCAGGTGATAGATACGGTCGATCAGCGTTTCGCCTTCGGCGCGCAACGCGGCGATCACGAGACTCGCCGACGCGCGCAGATCAGTCGCCATCACTTTCGCGCCGGAGAGCTTTTCGACGCCGGTCACGAGCGCGGTGTTGCCGTCGATCGTGATGTTCGCGCCCAGGCGGTTCAATTCCTGCACGTGCATGAAGCGGTTCTCGAAGATCGTCTCGACAACTTGCGAGGTGCCGTCCGCGAGCGTATTCAGCGCCATGAACTGCGCCTGCATGTCGGTCGGGAACGCCGGGTATTCCGAGGTGCGGAAGGTGACGGCGCTCGGACGCTTGTCCATGCGCACGCGCATCCAGTCGTCACCTTCTTCGATCATGACGCCGGCTTCGCGCAGCTTTTCGGTCACGGCTTCGAGGATCAGCGGACGCACCTTACGCAGCGTGACATCGCCACCGGCGGCAGCGACCGCGCACAGGAACGTGCCGGCTTCGATCCGATCCGGGATCACCGTGTGCTTCGCGCCATGCAGCTTGTCGACACCCTGGATCACCAGACGATCCGTGCCGATGCCTTCGATCTTCGCGCCCATCTCGACCAGCAGATGCGCAAGGTCGCCGACTTCCGGCTCGCGTGCCGCGTTCTCGATCACCGTCTCGCCTTCGGCCAACACCGCTGCCATCAGCAGGTTTTCCGTGCCGGTGACGGTGATCATGTCGGTCACGATGCGCGCGCCCTTCAGACGCTTCGCGCGGGCTTCGATAAAGCCGTGCTCGATCGTGATCTCGGCGCCCATCGCCTGCAAACCCTTGATGTGCTGATCCACCGGACGCGCGCCGATCGCGCAGCCGCCCGGCAGCGATACGCGAGCGTGACCGAAGCGCGCGACCAGCGGGCCGAGCACAAGGATCGACGCACGCATCGTCTTCACCATTTCGTACGGTGCGACGAGATTGTCGACGTTCGATGCGTCCAGCGTCACGCGCCCCTCGCCGCTCTCGATGCGCACGCCCATCTGGCCAAGCAGCTTGAGCATCGTGCGTACGTCCTGCAGATCGGGCACGTTGTCCAGATGCACCGGCTCCGCGCTGAGCAGACCCGCGCACAGGATCGGCAACGCCGCATTCTTCGCACCTGAGACGACAACTTCACCCGACAGCGGGTAGCCACCTTCAATGACGAGTTTATCCATGCCTGTCAGTTCCTGATTGACCCGGACTTCGGCCGGGTCTGCTTTGCTTGTGTTCGACGCGCCGCTACCGGCGTCGCGCCCTTCTTGAGTAATTCGCACTAAATTTCCAGATTACGCGGTCTGCCATTCGGCGGGCGTCAGCGTCTTCATGCTGAGCGCGTGGATTTCTTCGCGCATGCGGTCGCCGAGCGCCGCGTACACGAGTTGATGGCGCTGAATCAGCCGCTTGCCTTCGAAGCTCGGCGAAACGATGGTCGCAAAGAAATGCTGACCGTCGCCTTCGACTTCGAGATGCTGGCAAGCGAGCCCAGCCGCAATGTATTGCTTGACCTGTTCGGGAGTCGGCAACATGAGAGAAGCTCCTGATCAGTGGCGCAGTTTGTAGCCGGAGGCGAGCATGCGCATCGCCACCACGGCCAGCACCACAAAGAAACCGGCAACGATCGCGAGGCTCACGAGCGGATTGATATCCGACATCCCGAAGAAACCGTAGCGAAAGCCGTCGATCATGTAGAAGAAAGGATTGAGCCGCGACACTTCGCGCCACACCGGTGGCAGCGTATGCGTCGAGTAGAACACGCCCGAAAGGAACGTGAGCGGCATAATCAGAAAGTTTTGAAACGCAGCAAGCTGATCGAACTTTTCGGCCCAGATCCCGGCGATCAAACCGAGCGTGCCGAGGATCGCCGCGCCGAAAATCGCGAACACGATGATGTACAGCGGCCCGCTGAAGCTGATCGGCACGAACCAGATTGTCACGATGAACACGCCGAAGCCGACCGCCAACCCGCGAGCGACAGCAGCGAGCACATAGGCGCCGAACATCTCATAGTGCGACAGCGGCGGCAGCAGCACGAACACCAGGTTTCCAGTGATCTTGGACTGAATCAGCGACGACGAACTATTCGCAAACGCATTCTGCAACACGCTCATCATCACGAGACCCGGAATCAGGAAACTTGTGTATTCGACGCCCGGATAGACCTCCACGTGACCGCGCAACGCGTGGCCGAAAATCGTCAAATAAAGCAGCGCGGTGATGACCGGCGCCAGCACGGTCTGGAACGACACCTTCCAGAAACGCAGGATTTCCTTGTAAAACAGCGTGCTGAAACCACTGTAGCCGCTCATGCGAGCCCCTCGATCACTTCCGGACCGTTCATCACCTGAACGAACACATCTTCGAGGTCGGCTTTGCGGACCTCGATTTCTTCGAATGTACAGCCCGCTGAACGGCACTGCGCAAGAATCCGCTCGACGTCGTCATAGCTAGCAAGCCGTAACAGATGCTGCCGGCCACTGCCGTTGCCCACGCCGCTTTCCACTTCGAGCGGACGCAACTCAACCGGCAACACGCCTTGCGTGAAGCGCAGGAACAACTGCGTGCCGGCAAAGCGCTGCAGCAGCGTGCTGGTGCGCTCGAGCGCGACCACTTCGCCTCGCCGCAACATCGCAATGCGGTCGCACAGCGATTCGGCTTCTTCCAGATAATGCGTGGTCAGTACGATCGTGTGGCCTTCGCGATTCAGGCGCGAGATGAATTTCCACAAGGTTTGACGCAACTCGACGTCGACGCCGGCAGTCGGTTCGTCCAGCACGATCACCGGCGGCCGGTGCACCAGCGCCTGCGCGACCAGCACGCGGCGCTTCATGCCGCCCGACAGCGCGCGCATGTTGGCGTCGGCTTTGTCGGTGAGGTCGAGATTGGCCATGATTTCGTCGATCCACGCGTCGTTATTGCGCAGGCCGTAGTAGCCGGATTGAATACGCAGGGTTTCGCGCACGGTGAAGAACGGATCGAACACGAGCTCTTGCGGCACCACGCCGAGCGCGCGGCGCGCGTCGCGGAAATCGCTGACTACGTCATGTCCGCGCACCGCGATGCTGCCTTCATCGGCGCGCGCGAGACCGGCGAGGATGCTGATGAGCGTAGTCTTGCCCGCGCCGTTCGGACCGAGCAGTCCGAAGAACTCGCCTTCTTCCACTGCGAGGCTGACGCCCTTGAGCGCCTGCAAGTCCTTGTAGCGCTTCTTGACGTTACGAATTTCTATGGCTGACATGACTGTGGGCCGCGTGCAGCGGCGCCTAAAGGAGCCCTGAGGGGGCGCAACAAGCTGGGAGAAACGGAATTGGGGCCGGTTATGGTGCCCCAAAAAACGTTTGATTATAGGGCAAAAATCCGCGGCCCCGAGTCTGCCGGGGGGATTGGAAGCGACGCTACTGGAGCGTCAATGTCGCGCCGGCAGAAGGGTGTCGACGCCGTAGGCTTGCGCGAGGCTGGCGAGGCCAGCTGGCAGGTTGACGATCTCAAACGTGACGCCGCGTGCCCGGGCGGCACGCACCCACGCGAGCAGGACGGCTAGCGCGGACGAATCGAATTGCGCGAGCGGTGCGCAATCCACACCGTTCGCGCCCGCAGCGATACGCTGCAAACCCGCCGCGAGCGCGGTTTTTGCGCTCGCGTGGGTCAGTGTCGCGCCGCTTTCGAAGCAGCTTGCGACGGCGTTCAGCACTTCGCTCACGACTGCTTGCCCGCAGCCAGTTGCTGATTGCGCTGCGTGAGGAACTGGATCAGTCCTTCCACGCCCTTCTGCTGGATCTGCTCGTTGAACTGCTGCTGATATGCCTGAATCAGCCATGCGCCGAGCACGTTGATGTCATACACGCGCCAGCCTTGCGCCGTCTTGTACAGACGATAGTCGAGTTCGATCGGCGAACCGTTGTTCATCACCACCGAGCGCACTACCGTATCGGTATCGCCCGGATTCATGCGGAACGGCTTGTACTGGATCTGCTGGTCGCGCACTTGCGCAAGTGCGCCCGAGTACGTGCGAATCAGCAGCATCTTGAACTGGTCGACCACCTGGTTTTGCTGCTCAGGCGTCGCGGTGCGCCAGTTGCGGCCCATCGCGAGTTGCGTGGTACGACGGAAATCGGTGTACGGCAGGATCTTTTCGTTGACGAGCGCCGTGATGTGCGAGAGGTCGCCTTGCTGGATCGACTTATCGGCGCGCACCGCGTCGATCACCTGCTGGGTAACCGTCTTGATCAAGGTGTCCGGCGAACTGCTGTCCACCGTTTGTGCCGACGCACCGGCACTGAGGAACGAAAACAACGCAGCGAACAACGGAATCAGGAAGAATTTTTTCATATCGAGCCTTGCCTTAAAATTAGTGCAACCGTTTGAGCCGACATTAGCACGCGAGTTCAGCAACAATCCATGCGCAAACTGCGAGAGTCGTTTCGAGGTGTTACGGCTGTACGATCAACGCAATTTGAATGAGGGGAAGTTGAAACGCGACGGTGGGACCAGTTGGCCAGCCGGAATCTGCGTGGTTTCCGGTCCGCCGTTCAGGTCGAGCGGCGGCGTTTGGACGCTGCCAGAGGCGGCTTCCGGCGCAGCCGCCGTGCCGGTCTCGGCGCCAGCCGGTGCAGCCGCCGCAGCGCCGTCCACGTCGTCGTACTTCGGCAGCGGTGCTTCGTCGCCGTAGTTCGGCAGCGCCTGCGCCTGCTTGCCGTCCGACAGCAAGTATTGGCGACGCTGCAGATACGCATTGCGCACGAACGAGTACTTGTCGAGCGCGGCGCCTTCCAGCACGTCGCTCGCGTTCAGCAGATTCGCGCGCGTGTTGACCACGTTCAGCCCATACAGCGCCCAGCTCAGGCCCGGCGGATTGATGTAGCTGAGCGGGTTCACATAATAGTTGCCGAGCGAGCCGACCGCGTCGCGCACCGTGCTCGGCCCGAACAGCGGCAGCACGAGATACGGGCCCGCCGGCACGCCGTAATGGCCGAGCGTCAGGCCGAAGTCGTTGTCGTGCTTGGGCAGCTTGGCGAGCGTCGCCACGTCGAACAGACCGCCGACACCGAACACCGTGTTGATCACGATCCGCATGATGTCTTCGACGCCATCGGTAATCTTCAATTGCAGCAAATTGTTCGCCGCGATGTAGACGTCGCCGATGTTCGAGAAGAAGTTGGTGACGCTTTCACGCACCGGCTGCGGCGTCGCCCAGACGTAGCCCCTCGCGACTGGCTTCAGCGCGTATTGGTCGAGCTTGTCGTTTACGGTGAAGATTGTGCGGTTGAAGCCCTCGATCGGGTCGCCCTTGGTCGGCGTCTGCACGGTCGTGCAGGCCGCGAGCGCGGCAGCCGCCAGCGCGAACGTCGCTATCTGGACGGTGAACACGCCCCTTTTGCGTATGGTCTGCATTTTTGTTCTCCTTATTGACCGGCTGCGCCGGACGCAGGCAGAGCCGGTGCCGCGGGTGCGGGCGCGGCCGAACCCGGGGCCGGCTTGGATGCACCCGAGTCCGCGGCCTTGCTATACAGGAATTGTCCGATCAGGTTTTCCAGCACGATCGCGGATTGTGTCATCGAAATCGTGTCACCCGCTTTAAGCATCTCGCTGTCCCCACCGGGCTCGAGCCCGATGTATTGCTCGCCGAGCAGACCCGAGGTCAGGATTTTCGCCGAGGTGTCTTTCGGAAACGGGTATTGCTTGTCGATATCGATCGTGACGACGGCCTGATACGCGTTATTGTCAAAGCCGATCGACGCAACCCGCCCGACCGTCACACCCGCGCTCTTCACCGGCGCGCGCGCCTTCAGCCCGCCAATATTGTCGAACTTGAGCTTGACCGGGTACGTTGCCTGAAACGACAACGAGCTCATGTTGCCGGCCTTCAGCGCGAGAAACAGCAACGCCACGAAACCCAGCACCACGAACAGGCCGACCCAGAAGTCGAGAGCAGTCTTTTTCATCGTCATCCCAAAGTGAATCCGCCACACTGCTCCCGCTCCCGTCACGCGCAACCCGAGGCGCGCCCGTTGAAAGGATACGTGCAGCGCAGTCTTAGCTGAACATTAACGCGGTCAGCAGAAAATCGAGGCCGAGCACCGCAAGCGACGCGTACACGACCGTCTTGGTCGTGGCGCGCGACACGCCTTCCGGCGTCGGTTTGGCTTCATAGCCCTGAAACAGCGCAATGAACGTTACGGCGAGGCCGAACACCACACTCTTGACGACCCCGGCGCCGACATCGCGCCAGACATCGACGCCGCTTTGCATCTGCGACCAGAACGCACCGGAATCGACGCCAATCAGCAGCACACCCACCACATAACCGCCGAACACGCCGACCGCGCTAAAAATGGCGGCCAGAATCGGCATGGAAATGATGCCCGCCCACAAGCGCGGCGCCACCACCACCTTGACCGGATCCACCGCCATCATTTCCATCGCGGTCAACTGTTCGCCTGCCTTCATCAAGCCGATTTCGGCGGTGAGCGACGTGCCGGCGCGGCCTGCGAACAGGAGTGCCGTGACCACCGGGCCGAGTTCGCGCACCAGCGAAAGCGCGACCAGCAGCCCCAGCGCCTGTTCGGAGCCGTAGCGGTTCAGCGTGTAGTAGCCCTGCAAGCCGAGCACGAAGCCGACGAACAACCCCGACACGGCGATGATCACCAACGAATAATTGCCCACGAAGTGGATCTGCTTCGTGACAAGACGCGGCCGGCGCAGCAGCGGGAAAAATTCGAGCAGCAGCCGGAAGAAGAAACGCGTGGCGTAGCCGGCCGTGCCCAGCCCGTCGAGTACCGAGCGGCCGATCGAACTGATCATGAATGACCTCCGCCGATGCCGAAGTCCGCCGCGAGCGGCGTCTTGCTGGAATAGTGGAACTTGAACGGCCCGTCCGGCGCGCCGTCGATGAACTGGCGCACCGTGGGATCGGTCGACGCGCGCAGCTCAGCCGGCGTACCTTCGGCGTGAACCCCGCCGTTGGCGACGAAATAGACGTAATCGGCAATCGCGAACGACTCCGGCACGTCGTGCGTGACCAGGATGGACGTGGCGCCAAGTGCCTGATTCAGCGCGCGAATCAGGTTCGCGGTGATGCCGAGCGAGATCGGATCGAGGCCGGCGAACGGCTCGTCGTACATCATCAGCTCGGGGTCGAGTGCAATCGCGCGGGCCAACGCCACGCGCCGCGCCATCCCGCCGGAAATCTCCGACGGCAGCAGATCGCGCGCGCCGCGCAGGCCCACCGCGTTGAGCTTCATCAACACGAGGTCGCGGATCAGTTCCTCGGGGAGCTCGGTATGCTCGCGCAGCGCGAAAGCGACGTTTTCGAACACCGACATGTCGGTGAACAGCGCCCCGAACTGGAACAGCATGCCCATTTTGCGGCGCAGCGCGTACAGGCCGTCGCGCGTTTGCGCGCCGATGTCCTGGCCTTGAAACAGGACCTCGCCGCGCTGGGCGCGCACCAGACCGCCGATCAAACGCAGCACCGTGGTCTTGCCGCAACCCGAGCCGCCCATGACCGCGACGACCTGGCCACGCTTGAAGCGCAAATTCAGGTTCGACAGGACGAGCCGGTCGCCATAACCGAAGTCGACGTCGCGCAGCTCAAGTAGGGTCTCGGGGGAGGAAGACACGAAACTGACAGTCCTTTTACACGGAAGGCCGAATTATAGGGCCATCATGCAAAAGTTGCCGTGAGGGTCCCCGTCTCTTTATGGAACGTGACGATTATTGCGTAAACGCATGTTGCAGCGCAGAAACCGCGGCAGCCGGGTCAGCGGCCTCGGTCACGGCGCGCACTACGGCGGCACAGCCCACGCCCGTCGCCAGCACGTCCGGCAATACCTGCATGTCGATCCCGCCAATCGCGACCAGCGGCACGACGCCGTCAAGCATCCGCACATACCGTGCCAGACGCTTGAGGCCTTGCGGCGCGGTCGGCATGGCCTTGGTGGTGGTCGGGAATACCGCGCCCAACGCAATGTAGCTGGGCCGGAAGTGCAGTGCCTTCAGGATTTCGTAGAAACCGTGCGTCGACAAGCCGAGCCGGATGCCTGCCGCAGCAAGCGCGGACAGGTCGGCGGTATGCAGGTCTTCCTGCCCGAGGTGGACGCCATAAGCGCCCGCTTGCAGCGCAGCTTGCCAGTGATCGTTGATGAAAACCTGAGCGTCGTGCTGCCGGCCCGCAGCGACACAGCGGGCGATTTCCCGCTTCAGTTCGTCGGCGGGTTCGGCCAATTTGCGGCGCAACTGGACCGTTTTCACGCCGAAAGCCACCACCCGCTCGACCCATTCCGCGGTCGGCAGAACCGGGTAAAGACCGAGCCGCTCGGGACAACGCGCGAACGCCTGCGCGGGTGCGGCAGGCAGCCCCGCAAGACGCGGGAAGCGCGCGATATTGGCCGGAAATGCGTCGTCCGCTTTGGTTTCGTCGCCGTCGCGCCACGCGAGCGCCAGGACCAGCGCGTCGTGTGGATCGAAACCGCAGTCCAGAAACGCGGCCAGCGCGGGAATCCAGTCTTCAGGCAGATGACCTTCCAGACGGTATTTTTCGCCGCCCAGATGCAACGCGGCCTTGTTCTCCGCAGCGACGATCACGCCGGCGCCTTGCACTTGCCAGCGCGCTATCTGCTCGCCATGCTGCTGCGCGTCGGCGACGATGATCAGGTCGCGGCCATCGGGCTCGTCGGGCGCGGTCAGGCAGATGCGCCACGGCGCGTGCGTCGGCGGCCACTCGCCCAGGCGGGCGCGGATCCGCTCGGTGGCTTCGGTGAGTTCGTCGGCGGGCGGCCAGAAGAGGTCGCGTTGGGTCAAAGGCAAAGTTTGCGTCATGCGCCGCTCCCGTCCTGGTGCCAGAACGGCATGCCGACCACCGGCGTGCTCGCGTGCGCACTTTCGCGTTCGGCCATCGGCCCCGCCAGAAACGCCTGGCGCCCCGCGTCGACGCCCAGCGCGAAGGCGCGCGCCATCGCATCGGGATGCGTGGCCTGCGAAACGGCGGTGTTCAGCAGCACGCCGTCGAAGCCCCACTCCATCACCTGCGCGGCGTGCGACGGCACGCCGAGCCCTGCATCGACGATCAACGGCACATCCGGCAGCCGCTCGCGCAGTACCCGCAGGCCATACGGATTGATCACGCCCTTGCCGGTGCCGATCGGCGCGCCCCACGGCATCAGCGCCTCGCAGCCCGCATCCAGCAGACGGCGGCCGATCACCAGATCTTCGGTGCAATACGGCAGCACCTTGAAGCCGTCCTTGATGAGTTGCGCAGCCGCTTCGATCAGGCCAATCGGGTCGGGCTGCAACGTGTAGTCGTCGCCGATCAGTTCGAGCTTGATCCACTCGGTGTCGAAAATTTCGCGCGCCATATGCGCGGTCGTCACCGCCTCGCCGACGGTCAGGCAGCCGGCCGTATTCGGCAACAGCGGCACGCCGTGGCGCTTGAGCAGATCGAAGAAGCCGGCTTCGGCGCCGCCTTCGTTCATCTGCCGGCGCAGCGCGACGGTCACCATGCCGGGCCGCGCGGCGTCGATCGAATCCGACAGCGATTGCAGCGACGGATAGCGCGAGGTGCCGAGCAACACGCGGCTCGCGAAGGTTTCGCCGTAGAGCGTGAGCGCGTCGGCGGTTCGGGGGGAAGTCATTTGCATAATGCTGGTCTCCGGCAATGCGTGGCGCGGGTCTTAGCCGCCGGCCACGGGTTGCACGACATCGAGCTTGTCGCCCGGCTGCAGCGCGCGCGCCGCATGCTGGGTGCGCGCGACGAAATCGCCGTTCAATGCGACCGCGAACGGCGGACGCGCGCCGTACGCGACGAGCGCATCGGCGACAGTCGCGCCTTCGGGCAGCGACAACGGCTTCTGATTGATGTGAATGTCCATGGTGTTCGAATACGCTTCAATCGAGGGCGGAAACGGCGTGGCATTCGCTTGTATGCCGCTGTTGTTCACAAACTGTCGTGCAACGCTCATGCCGGCTCCCGCGTGGAATCCAGTTGAAACAGCTCGCTCCAGCGCGCCGCACTTTGCCAGTCGACGAACGCGTCGGCGTCGCCAATGCGGCCGTCGAGGAGCGCCGCGGCGAAGCGCGCGGCTTCGTCGGCGACTTCGGGCACGATCATGTAGCCGTGCCGGTACAGGCCGTTCACGCGCAACGTCTGCGCGCCATCCCACAGCAAAGCTGGACGGTGGTCCGGCAAAGTCGGGCGGCACTGCGAATTCAGTTCGAGGATGCGTGCCTCGCCGAAACCGGGGTGCACGGAAAACGCCGCGCTCAGCAGTTCGAGCGCCGAGCGCACGCTGACCGGCGACATGTCCTCACCTTCTACTTCGGTTGCGCCGATCACGTAGAGATCGTCCTGCTTCGGCGCGATGTAGAGCGGATAGCGCGGATGCAGCAGCCGCACCGGCCGCGTCAGTTTGATACCGGGCGCATGCACCCTTGCGACTTCGCCGCGAATGCCGCGCAGCGTGGGCAGCACCGGCTTCGCGCCCAAACCCCGGCAGTCGATCGTGACACGCGCCGGCGGCAGCGCATGGTCGTCGACCGGGGTGTTCCAGTGCGTCTCGACGCCGCGCTGGGCGAGGCCTGCAGCGAGCGCGGCAAGCACCTGCCGGTTGTCCAGTTGGCCTTCGCGCGGCAGCAGCCAGCCCTGATTGAAGCGGCCCGCGAGTGCGGGCTCGGCGGCTCCGACCTGAGCACCCGCAAGCGCCACGAAACCGCCGTCGAGCAGTTCGGCTGGGGCATTTGAGCGCACACGGCGTTCGAACAGCGGTGCTTCAGTGCGGTCGGCGTGATGCCATACGACCAGCGTGCCATTGCGCTGGAAAAACACCGGTTCGGGCAATTCGGCCAGCACTAGCGGCCAGGTGTCGAGCGAACTCGCGCCGAGACGCGTGATCAGCAGTTCCGCACTGGCGGCTTCGGCAAGCGGCGCCAGCATCGCAGCGGCGACCCACGCGGCGGACTGCGTACCCGCTGCATCACCACGCTCGTAAAGCGCCACGCGATGCCCCTGGCCGGCGAGACGCCATGCGACCAGACGCCCGCAAAGCCCGCCGCCGAGCACTGCGAAATCGGGTTGAGCAGGACGATTCATCGCGCGCACTCCGTGTCACAACGGCCAGCAAGGCTAAAGCAGCACGACGCGCCGACATAGCCGACGAAAGCGTGGCGAAGAGCAAAACACATATCTGAAGAATAGGCGGTCATCGAGTCCTTTCCGTACGGTCAACATACGCACGTACCCAGGACGAAACCGGCGGGTGAGGCCGGCCGGGCGACACGCGCGTCCAAATGACGGACGCCGCCCGGCGGGGAATGGAAGACTGGCTGCTTCCGGAAACTTCCCGCGCCGGTATTACCCGGATCGGGTGCAAAGGGTCTCTCTCAGCCTTGCAGCCGCTGCATGAAAATCATGCAGCCTGTGTGCAAAGCACCCCTGTTTCGTCGAAGGTCATTAGACCATAAAAGGCGCGGGGCCCGCAAACCCTTGGCCTGTGCCGTCTCATGCTGCTGATCCGGCACCGTCTTTCAGTTCATCGCTGCGGCCGATGGCAGCGCTCTGGCACAATGCCACAAGCGGATGTCGCAGGAGCCAGGCACCGGCGCCCCGCTTCGCCGCCCGAGCGAAGGGCGGAAATTAATTTTCGCTTAAGGGCTTGGCGCCAGAATCGGACGCCCACCCGGTCGTGCGTTCGTCGAGCACGACGTCTGGGGCATGCACCGCAAACCCGCCGTGGGCCGGCCTGAAAAGGCCAGCCTTGATGGGCCAGCACTACATCAGGATGCTCATGACACCGAATACCTCTTCCAGCCGCGCGCTGCCGCCGGACGAAAAAGTCTCCGCCTGGAGCCTGATCAAACCCTACTGGGTCTCCGAAGAACGGAACACGGCGTGGGCGCTCCTCATTACGATCATCGTGATGAATCTGCTCGTCGTGTGGATCAACGTGCGCCTGAACCGCTGGAGCGCCGACTTCTACAACGCGCTGCAAACCAAAAACGTGCACGACTTCCCGCACCTGCTGATGGTGTTCTCGGGGCTCGCGTTCGGCTTCATCATCCTCGCGGTGTATGGCCGCTATCTGCGCCAGATGCTCGGCTTCCGCTGGCGTCAGTGGCTGACCACACGCTACCTGAACGAGTGGCTGCACGACAGCGCCTTCTACCGGATCGAACGCGACCGGCTCACCGACAACCCCGACCAGCGGATCAGCGACGACCTGCAATCCTTCGCCACCAGCACGCTCACGCTAACGCTCGATCTGCTGTCCACGGTCGTCACGCTGGTGTCGTTCATCACGATCCTGTGGTCGCTGGCGGGTGCGCTGACCGTCTCGCTCGGCGGCATGCCGGTGCAGATTCCCGGCTACATGGTGTGGGCCGCTGCGCTTTACGCGGTGGTCGGCTCGTTGATCATCCAGAAGGTCGGCCATCCGCTCGTGTCGATCAACTACCAGGCGCAGAAAGTCGAGGCGGATTTCCGTTTCGGCCTGATCCGTCTGCGTGAAAACGCCGAGCAGATTGCCTTCTACAACGGCATGGAAACCGAGAAGACGAACGCACGCTCGCTGTTCGGCCGCATCCGCGACAACTGGTGGCAGGTGATGAAGTACACCAAGCGGCTTACTTTCGTGCTGAGTTTCTACGGCCAGATCGCGATCATCTTTCCGCTGGTAGTCGCGGCGCCCCGCTACTTCGCGGGCGCTTTCACGTTCGGCGTGCTGATGCAGATTTCGAGCGCGTTCGGCACCGTCAGCGATTCGTTTTCGTGGTTCATCAACAGTTACGGCACCTTGGTCGAATGGCGCGCTACCGTGAACCGGCTGCGTGAATTCAAGCGCATTGTGCATGCGCCGCGCCTAAAGGAATCGGTGTCGCCGGCTACCGCGCATGGCGGCATCAACCTGCATTTCGTCGACGAGGACAAGCTCTCCACCGAAGGCCTCCAGCTTGCGTTGCCGAACGGCAACCCGCTGTCGCGCATTCGCGATATCGCGATCAAGCCTGGCTCACGCTGGCTGGTACGTGGTCCGTCCGGTTCGGGCAAGAGTACGCTGATGCGCGCGCTCGCCGGCTTGTGGCCGTTCGGCGACGGTTCGATCGACGCCCCGGTCAACGCACGCATGATGTTCATCCCGCAGGTCAGCTACATGCCGATCGGCACGCTGAAAGCCGCGCTCACCTATCCGTCCGCTGGCGACGTCTACACCGATGACGAATGCCGCGAAGCGCTCGTCACCTGTCACCTGTCGGAGTACGCCGACCGTCTGCAGGAATCGGGGCACTGGACCCGCATTCTCTCGCCGGGCGAACAACAGCGTCTCGCCGGCGCGCGCGTCTTGCTGCACAAGCCGGACTACCTGTTTCTCGACGAAGCGACCAGCGCGCTCGATTCAGTGAACGAAGCACGTCTCTATCACCTGTTCACCGAACGGCTGCCGAAGGCGGCGATCGTCAGCGTTGCGCATCGCGAATCGCTGGCGGCGTTCCATGGCGAAACGCTCGAGGTCGAGCGCTCGGGCGAACCGGTCGCCGCATGAGCGGCATGAGTAACGTTGATCGCGATCGCGTCGTGTTGATCACCGGCGCGGGCTCGGGTATTGGCGCGGCACTGGCACGACGCATCGCCGCGCCGCGCACCGCCTTGATGCTGCATGCACGCGGCGCCGACGACGAAGCGCGCCAGCGCTTTGGTGTACCGCTTATGTACCGCCTTGTCGTCTCCACCTCTTCCTGCATGCAGTGGCCAGTTTCCGCACCGACTTAAGGGCGAAAACTGGCCGGAGACGCTTAGCGCGGCAGTTCCGAATGACCCATCAGGAACGCATCGACCGAGCGTGCGCACTGACGGCCTTCGCGGATCGCCCACACCACCAGCGACTGGCCACGGCGCATGTCGCCGGCGGTGAACACCTTGTCCACCGACGTGTAGTACGCCTTGTCGCCTTCGGTCGACGCACGCACGTTGCCGCGCGCATCCTTGTCGACGCCGAACGCTTCGAGCACCGGCGAGACCGGCTGCGTGAAACCCATGGCCAGCAGCACCAGATCGGCCTTCATTTCGAACTCGGAGTTCGGCACTTCCTGCATCTTGCCGTCCTTCCATTCGACGCGCGCGGCAATCAGCTTCTCGACCTTGCCGTTCTTGCCTTCGAGACGCTTGGTCGCAACCGCCCAATCGCGCGAGCAGCCTTCGTCATGCGACGACGATGTGCGCAGCTTGATCGGCCAGTACGGCCATACCAAAGGCTTGTTCTCTTCTTCCGGCGGTTGCGGCAGCAGTTCGAATTGCGTGACGCTCTTCGCTCCATGACGATTCGACGTACCCACGCAGTCCGAACCCGTATCGCCGCCACCGATCACGACCACGTGCTTGCCCTTGGCAAGCAACTGGTTCGCGA
Source organism: Paraburkholderia sp. IW21 (assembly GCF_041321145.1). NCBI lineage: Bacteria > Pseudomonadati > Pseudomonadota > Betaproteobacteria > Burkholderiales > Burkholderiaceae > Paraburkholderia > Paraburkholderia sp. IW21. The sequence goes on from NZ_JBGGWA010000014.1 coordinate 87,208, forward strand.
CCTTGTCGCCGGCGTTGACCTTGTTCTGCTGCGGCAGGAATTCCATCGCGTAGTGGATGCCTTCCAGCTCGCGACCCGGCACCGGCAGATCGCGCGGCGTTTCCGAACCGCCGGCGATCACCACGGCGTCGAACTGTTCTTTCAGTTCAGCCGGCGTGATGGTTTCCTTCGCCGTGTTGCCGATGTGTCCCGGTAGCGAATCCGCGCGGCCGACAAACACGTTGGCGCGGAACGTCACGCCTTCGGCTTCCATCTGGCGCATGCGGCGATCGATCAGCCACTTTTCCAGCTTGAAGTCAGGAATGCCGTAACGCAGCAAACCACCGATGCGGTCGTTCTTTTCGAACACAGTCACATCGTGCCCCGCGCGCCCGAGTTGCTGCGCGACAGCCAAACCGGCGGGGCCAGAGCCGACCACCGCGACCTTCTTGCCGGTCTTGTGCTTTGGCGGCTGCGGTGCAACCCAGCCTTCCGCCCAGGCCTTGTCGATAATCGCGTGTTCGATCGACTTGATGCCGACCGGGTCGTCGTTGATGCCGAGCGTGCACGCCGCTTCGCACGGCGCCGGGCAGATGCGGCCCGTGAACTCGGGGAAGTTGTTGGTCGAGTGCAGCACTTCAATCGCGTTCTTCCAGTCCTGATGGAACACCAGGTCGTTGAAGTCCGGAATGATGTTGTTCACCGGGCAGCCGTTGTTGCAGAACGGAATGCCGCAGTCCATGCAACGCGCGCCTTGAATCTTGGCTTCGTCGTCGGTCAGTGCCGCGACGAATTCCTTGTAGTGCTTCACACGCGTGAGCGGAGCTTCGTACGCCTCGTGGCGGCGCTCGAACTCGAGAAAACCGGTTGCCTTGCCCATGTGGTTCTCTTCTCTATCTGTATCAGGTGAGGTGATCTACACCCGCCGCGCCTCGAACTATCGAGCGGCGGCAGGTACGGCTAAATGTGACGTCTTTTGCGCTGACGGCCAGCGAAGCGACTCTGCGACACGTCAGGCGGCGAGCACTTCCTTGTTCGCCTTCTTCGCTGCCATCTCGCCCAGCGCGCGCTTGTATTCGGTCGGGAACACCTTCACGAATTGACGGCGCGACGCATCCCAGTTTTCGAGCAGCGCCTTTGCACGCGGCGAACCCGTGAACTGGAAGTGACGTTCGATGAGACCCTTGAGCAGGGCTTCGTCGGTCGTGCCGCTGTGCCACAAGCCCTTGTCGACCGTGCGTTCCTGTTCGGCCTGTTGCAAGACCGGATCGAGCACGACCATCGACTTGTTGCACTTGCCCGCGAACGTGCTGTCCGGATCGAACACATAGGCAATGCCACCCGACATACCGGCCGCGAAGTTACGGCCCGTTTCGCCGAGCACGATTACCGTGCCACCCGTCATGTATTCGCAACCGTGGTCGCCCGTGCCTTCGACAACCGCCGTCGCGCCCGAGTTACGCACGCAGAAACGCTCGCCTGCGACACCGCGGAAGAACGCTTCGCCTTCGATCGCGCCATACATCACCGTGTTGCCGCAGATGATGTTCTCTTCCGACTTGCCGCGGAAATCATTCGTAGGACGGATGATGATGCGCCCGCCCGACAGGCCCTTGCCAACGTAGTCGTTGCCGTCGCCGACCAGATCCAGCGTGATGCCTCTCGCGAGGAACGCGCCGAAACTCTGACCCGCGGTGCCCTTCAGCTGGATGTGAATGGTGTCGTCGGGCAGGCCGTCGTGGCCGTACTTCTTCGCGATCGTGCCGGACAGCATCGCGCCGACCGTACGGTTCACGTTGCGCACCGGCTGGATGAACGAGACGTGCTCGCCCTTCTCGATCGCGACCTTCGCCTTCTCGATCAGCGTGTGATCGAGCGCTTTCTCCAGCCCGTGGTCCTGCACGTCGACGTGCTTCTTCGCCACGTCTGCCGAAACCTGCGGCTGATAGAACACGCGCGAGAAGTCGAGACCCTTCGCCTTCCAGTGTTCCACGCCCTTCTTCATGTCGAGCAGTTCGGCGTGGCCGATCAGGTCGTCGAACTTGCGGATGCCCAGTTGCGCCATGATTTCGCGTGCTTCTTCCGCAACGAAGAAGAAGAAGTTGACGACGTGTTCCGGCTGGCCCTGGAATTTCGCACGCAGCACCGGGTCTTGCGTCGCAACGCCGACCGGGCAGGTGTTCAGGTGGCACTTGCGCATCATGATGCAGCCTTCGACGACGAGCGGCGCCGTCGCGAAGCCGAATTCGTCCGCGCCGAGCAGCGCGCCGATCACGACGTCGCGCCCGGTCTTCATCTGACCGTCGGCCTGCACGCGGATACGGCCGCGCAGCTGGTTCAGCACCAGCGTCTGCTGCGTTTCAGCCAGACCCAGTTCCCACGGCGTGCCGGCATGCTTCACCGACGACAGCGGCGATGCACCCGTGCCGCCGTCATGGCCGGCGATCACAACGTGATCGGCCTTCGCCTTGGCGACACCCGCTGCCACCGTCCCGACGCCCGATTCCGACACCAGCTTCACCGAAATGCTCGCCGCCGAGTTGGCGTTCTTCAGGTCGTGAATCAGCTGCGCCAGATCTTCGATCGAGTAGATGTCGTGGTGCGGCGGCGGCGAAATCAGGCCGACGCCCGGCACCGAGTAACGCAGCTTGCCGATGTATTCCGAGACCTTGTGGCCCGGCAACTGACCGCCTTCGCCCGGCTTCGCGCCCTGCGCCATCTTGATCTGAATCTGATCAGCCGACGCCAGGTATTCCGCCGTCACGCCGAAACGGCCCGACGCCACCTGCTTGATCTTCGAGCGCAGCGAATCGCCGTCCTTCAGCGGAATGTCGACGATCACTTCATCGCCGATCACCGACTTCATGGTGTCGCCGTTCTTGATCGGAATGCCGCGCAGTTCGTTGCGGTAACGGTTGACGTCCTCGCCGCCTTCGCCCGTGTTCGACTTGCCGCCGATGCGGTTCATCGCGACAGCCAGCGTGGCGTGAGCCTCGGTCGAGATCGAACCCAGCGACATGGCGCCGGTGGCGAAACGCTTGACGATATCTTTCGCCGATTCGACTTCGTCGAGCGGGATCGCCTTGGTCGGATCGAACTTGAATTCGAACAGACCGCGGAACGTCATGTGGCGCTTGGTCTGATCGTTGATCAGATGCGCGTATTCCTTGTACGTCTGATACGAGTTGCTGCGTGCCGAGTGTTGCAGCTTGGCGATCGCATCCGGCGTCCACATGTGTTCTTCGCCGCGCACGCGATAGGCGTACTCGCCGCCCGCGTCGAGCATGTTCGCGAGCACCGGGTTGTCGCCGAACGCGTCGCGATGCAGACGGATTGCTTCTTCCGCGACGTCGAACAGGCCGATGCCGCCGACCTTCGACGAGGTGCCCTTGAAGTACTTCTGCACCAGGTCTTCAGCGAGACCGACGGCTTCGAAAATCTGCGCGCCGGTGTACGACATATAGGTCGAAATGCCCATCTTCGACATGACCTTCTGCAGGCCCTTGCCGACTGCCTTGGTGAAGTTGTAGACCGCCTTTTCCGGCGACAGGTCACCCTTCAGGCCCGCTGCGAGCTGGCCGAGCGTTTCCATCGCGAGGTACGGATGCACGGCTTCCGCGCCGTAGCCCGCGAGCAACGCGAAGTGGTGCGTTTCACGCGCCGAGCCGGTTTCCACGACCAGGCCCGCGCTCGTGCGCAGACCGTGCTGAACGAGGTGCGTGTGGATCGCGGCGGTGGCCAGCAGCGCTGGAATCGCGACGTTGTCGCGGTCGGTCTTGCGGTCCGACACGATCAGCATGTTGTAGCCGGACTTGACCGCATCGACAGCTTCCGCGCACAGCGAGGCGAGGCGCGCTTCGATGCCTTCCTTGCCCCACGCCACCGGATAGCAGATGTTCAGTTCGTACGAGCTGAACTTGCCGCCCGTGTACTGATCGATCGCGCGGATCTTGGCGATGTCCTTGAAGTCGAGCACCGGCTGCGACACTTCGAGACGCATCGGCGGGTTGATGTTGTTCGTGTCCAGCAGGTTCGGCTTCGGACCGACGAACGACACCAGCGACATCACCATGTTTTCACGGATCGGGTCGATCGGCGGGTTCGTGACTTGCGCGAACAACTGCTTGAAGTAGTGATAGAGCGTCTTGTTCTTGTTGGACATGACCGCCAGCGGCGAGTCGTTGCCCATCGAACCGACGGCTTCTTCACCGGCTTGCGCCATCGGCGCCATCAGGAACTTGAGGTCTTCCTGCGTGTAGCCGAACGCCTGCTGACGATCCAGCAAGGCAGCGGGTTCGCGGCGTTCCGTCGCGACGTCTTCGGCCTTCGGCTCGATTTCGTCGAGCTTGATACGCACGGCGTCGATCCAGCTCTTGTACGGCTTGGCGTTCGCGAGGTTGTCCTTCAGTTCCTTGTCGTCGATGATGCGGCCGTGTTCCATGTCGATCAGGAACATCTTGCCCGGCTGCAGACGCCATTTCTTGACGATCTTCGATTCGGGAATCGGCAACGTGCCCGCTTCCGACGCCATGATCACGAGGTCGTCGTCGGTGACGATGTAGCGCGCCGGACGCAGACCGTTACGGTCGAGCGTGGCGCCGATCTGACGGCCGTCGGTGAAGGCGATCGCAGCGGGGCCGTCCCACGGCTCCATCATCGCGGCGTGGTATTCGTAGAACGCGCGGCGATTGTCGTCCATCAGCGTGTGCTGTTCCCAGGCTTCCGGGATCATCATCATCATTGCGTGGACGAGCGGGTAGCCGGCCATCACCAGCAGTTCGAGACAGTTGTCGAACGATGCCGTGTCGGATTGACCCGGATAGATCAGCGGCCACAGCTTCGGCAGATCGTCGCCGAGCACATGCGAGGCAATCGCCCCGGTGCGGGCGTTTAGCCAGTTGACGTTGCCCTTCACCGTGTTGATTTCGCCGTTGTGGGCGATCATGCGGTACGGGTGAGCCAGTTCCCACGCCGGGAACGTGTTGGTCGAGAAGCGCTGGTGCACCAGCGCCAGCGCCGACACCGTGCGGTCGTCCTGCAGGTCGCGGTAATACACGCCGACCTGGCCTGCCAGCAGCAGCCCCTTATAGACGACCGTGCGCGCCGAGCATGACGGCACGAAGTATTCCTTGCCGTGCTTGAGTTTGAGCGCCTGGATGCGGTGGCTCGCGGTCTTGCGGATCACGTACAGCTTCCGCTCGAGCGCGTCGGTCACCATGATGTCCTTGCCGCGGCCGATGAAAATCTGGCGGATCAGCGGCTCGCTCGCCTTGACGGTGGGCGAAATCGGCATGGTGTGGTCGACCGGCACATCGCGCCAGCCCAGCACGACCTGGCCTTCGGCTTTCACCGTACGTTCCAGTTCCTGTTCGCAGGCGAGACGCGATGCGTGCTCCTTCGGCAGGAAGACCATGCCGACGCCGTATTCGCCATTCGGCGGCAGCACCACGCCCTGCTTGGCCATTTCCTCACGATAGAAACCGTCCGGAATCTGGATCAGGATGCCCGCGCCGTCACCCATCAGCGGATCGGCGCCGACGGCGCCCCGGTGGTCGAGGTTCTCGAGAATCTTCAGGCCTTGCTGAATGATCTCGTGGCTTTTCTTGCCCTTGATGTGAGCGACGAAGCCGACGCCGCAGGCGTCATGTTCGTTTTGCGGGTCGTACAGACCTTGCGCGGCGGGAACCGGGTGAGTCGGTTGCTGGTGGTCGTTCATGGGGACACCGTCTGTGAGGGGCCGGACAGGCCGTTAAACCGTTTTTCTATTGCCGCAGTGCGCACCGCAACCGCGTCGGCGACGCCGTACGCTTGACTTTGCGCGTACCAAAAACGCCGGAATTCGGAATATACGCGACGAATCAACGGAATAGCAAATAAAACGTGATGGTCGATCCCCAATTATCAAGTTGGTGCATCGCGGCTATTATTTATTGGTGCCATATCAAAAAGGTGCAAAAGAAAACGGCATGCGAAGATGCCGTTTCGGATGCAGCCCTTTGATGCGAAACGCTCTATTGAGTCTGTGGCGTTTGTCGTACCTTGCGCGGCCGCCCGCGCGGCAACGGCGAAACACGCCGGTTGGCGGCCCGCGCCGCCCACTCCCGATACGTATCGCTGCCCAAAACCCAGCCTTTCAAGGTGGCCTGCTGAAGCTGACTGGCTTCGCGTTCGTCGAGCGGCTGCTCGCACAGCTCGCGGTACGCGCGCTGGCGTTCGAACGGCGTGTTGCCGAGCGACCAGTACAACGGATGATCGGTAATGAGGCTGTCGAGCGTCAAGCCGATGTGGTGACGATAGCTCGACCAGCGGTAGTCTTCCGGCGCGCTCACGAGTTGCGCGCGTACCGGACACATTTCGACAACGCGGCTCGCCAGCAGGAAGTAGCGCTCGCCTTCGATCACCGTGGCGCGGTAGCGCCCCTCCCACAACGTGCCGCGCCGCGCGTATCGCCGGTTGAAGTGGGCGACGTAGCGGCGTCCCACCGCCTGCATCGCCTTCGGCAGACTCGACTCCTCAGTCGGCGTGACGAGCAGTTGCACCGCGCCCGGCATCAACGCATACGCGTGAATGGATAAGTGGTGGTCGCGCGAAGCCGCTTTCAAACAGTCGATGAAAAGCTCGTAGTCCTGGTCGTCGACGAATGCGGGTTGCTGATCGAGTCCACGGAGGATGACGTGCTGCGGCTGGTCAGGAACATAGAGACGTGCAAGCCGTGCCATGCTGGAGTATCCAATAGTCGCGTTGGTACATACCCGAAGGTCCGAAGAACCGCAAGCGCCCGGGGTTCGGCGCAGCGCGGCTAAGCCAGAAACCGCACGGAGCCTAGGGAGAAAGCTCTAGCTGCCGCGTATGGTTTGTTTCAAACGTTCTAGTCATAATGAGCGGGCCTTTTCTGGAGGAGCACATATGAAATTAAAACAGGCCGTAACGGGGATCGCGGCGCTAGCCTGCATGACAACGGCAGCGCACGCGCAATCGGCCGGCAGCTTTTACGTCACGACAGGCTGGTTCCATCTTGCACCTCAATCGAGCAGCGAGCCGTTGAGAGTGACAAGCATAGGCGGCAGCCCCACCAATATCACAGAACCCAACACCGGCGCGTCACTGAGTTCGGCCGACACCATCGGCCTGACTGCCGGCTACTTCATCACCGATCACATCGCAACCGAATTCGTGATCGGCTACCCGCCTTCGTTCGACCTGAACGGTACGGGCAGCCTCGAACAATTCGGCAAGCTGGGCCAAGCCAAACAGTGGAGCCCGACTCTGCTGTTCAAGTACTACTTCAATGCCCCGACAGCCACGTTCCGCCCGTATCTCGGCGTGGGTGTGAGCCGCATCTGGTTCACCGACGAAAGAATCACCAATGGCGCATTCGAGGCGAACGTTCTGCATGGTCCGACCAGCGTGTCTACGGATAGTTCGTGGGAGCCGGTGTTTAATGCGGGTTTCACCTACGCGTTCAACCAGCACTGGTTCGCGGGCGTCTCGATTTCGTACCTGCCGCTCAACACGACCGCCAAGCTGAACACCGCCGCAAACACCCCGGTCGGCACGTTGAATGTGCAATCGCAAACCAAGATCAAGCTGAACCCGATCGTTACCTACGTCAACATCGGTTACCGTTTCTAACGCCTCCCGAAATTGGGGCCGTTAAGGTAGGGTAGTCGAATTTCCGTGGCTTGGACAACGCCGTCATTCATCCAATGGCGGCGTTTTTTATTTTGTGCCGGCTTTCGGGCAAATCTTCGCTGCGCGCAAAGCGTTCGCACCGATCAAGCAGCCGCGTTTGTAAATTTGACTCACGATCAAGGTCGCTCGTGCAATATCTACTGAGGAAATGGAGGCCTCGCTTCACGGGGCATAGGGCCTGCGCGGTTTGGCACCGAAGTTGCGTTCCCATGGAGTTTCCTGCGTAGCAACGTGAACCTGCGCCGCAGCGTGGGACCTTTTTCACCCTCATCGACGGAGCGACCATGACAACACTTCCGAACACGCGAGACGCCCTCGGCGAATCCTGGACCACCACCAGCCGCCGTGCGCGGCGTATCGCTCGCCATAGCCGCCATGCGGCCGAAGATATCGCGGGCGAATTGCGCACGCTGATGTCGGAGCTCGAATCCACCCTGGCAGACGGCACCCAGGCCGACGCCGTGGCACTGCGCAGCAAACTGCGCAAGCAGCTCGATGTCGCGCGCGACCGTTTAAACGATACCCGCGACGCCATGCGCGAACGCGCTGAAGTGGCGATTTCCGACGCCGACGATTACGTGCGTGAAAACCCGTGGCAGACGATTGCAATCGTCGGCGGCGTTGCACTGATTGCAGGCGCGCTATTCGCGTCGCGGTCGCGCTAGGCTAGGCGCGTTGCGGTAAGCGCATTGCGTTAAGCGGCGAGCCAGGCGCCACCTCGGTGGCACTGCTTGCAGGCATGGCACGGCACCGGCGCCAGGTTCAGGCGCCGGATTCTGCTAACACGTCTGAGTGGCGCCTCTTCCCGTTGGAGCAGGCGCGCACCGGCGCAAATCTGGCGTGGCGCCGATGTCCGAGGGCGCCGGTCCGGTGCCCATGCGTACTGGCGTCAGTCCGATCAGTTGTCGTCGATCACGAACAGCCGCTGGTACTCCTTTACCGCATATCGATCCGTCATGCCCGCTATGTAGTGGGCGATCAGACGCGGTTGCAGCGATGCGTCGGTGGATTGATAACTCGGCGGCAACAGCCGCGGATCGTCCGTGAACGCATCGAACAGCCCGACCACGACGCGTCGCGCCTTGTTGGCCATGCGCATCACGCGATAGTGGCGGTAGAGGTTCTTGAACAGAAAGCGCTTGAGCGTCGCGGCCTGCGACGCGATCGCTTCGCTATGCGCAACCAGCGGCGGTGCGGTGCGCACCTCGTTCAGCGAAGCCGGCGCATGCCTCGCAAGATTGAGTGTGGTCGTGTCGATCAAATCGACGATCAGCGTATTGATAATGCGGCGCACCGTCTCGTGAATCAGCCGGCGCCCTTCGATTTGCGGAAAGTCGCCACGCGCCGCCGCGTAGTGGGTTTGCCATAATTCCACTTCGGCGAGCTGCTCAACCGTGAGCAAGCCCGAGCGCAAGCCGTCGTCGACGTCGTGATTGTTGTATGCGATCTCATCGGCGACATTGGCGATCTGCGCTTCTATGGACGGCTGCCGTCCTTCGAGAAAGCGCTCACCCAACGCGCCGAGCCGCCTCGCGTTCTCACGCGAGCAATGCTTGAGAATGCCTTCCCGCGTTTCGAAGCAGAGATTCAGACCGTTGAACGCGCCGTAGTGCTCTTCCAGATCGTCGACTACCGCAAGGCTTTGCAGGTTGTGCTCAAAGCCACCGTGTTCGCGCATGCATTCGTTGAGCGCGTCCTGACCCGCGTGGCCGAACGGTGTATGGCCGAGGTCGTGCGCCAGCGAAATGGCTTCGACGAGGTCTTCATTGACGCGCAGATTGCGCGCCACCGAACGCGCGATCTGCGCGACTTCCAGACTATGAGTGAGACGCGTGCGAAACAGATCGCCCTCGTGATTCACGAACACCTGAGTTTTGTACTCGAGCCGGCGGAACGCCGTCGAATGGACGATGCGGTCGCGATCGCGTTGAAATTCGGTGCGCGCGCTCGGCGCGGCCTCGGGATAGCGGCGGCCGCGCGACTGCGCGGAATGCGCCGCATACGGCGCGAGATGCGCTTCGAGTGCTTCCTGCGAAGGCACGCCGCTCACGGCCGTGCCTGCCGGGTCATGCTTTACATCGTCGCTGCGCCTGTCAGTCACCGGATTCTCCGAAACATGGGGGGCGCCTCGTGACGCTGGTGCGTGATGCTTTGCTGCAATGCCTCGCCGTGTCTAAACGGCAGCGGCCAGCGTGGCGTGCACCTCGGCGTCGGGCGCCTGGGTGATCAGCGTCTCACCGAAACGCTTCAGCAGAATGAATTTGATCGCGCCGGCTTCAGCCTTCTTGTCGACCCGCATGAGTTCGACATAGCGCGAATCCCCGAGTGCGGGCGCCCGGGTCGGCAAATGCGCGGCAACGATCACGTCGACCAGACGCTTGCGCGCGGCTTCGTCGAGATAGCCCATGCGCACCGACAGGTCCGCGGCCATCACCATCCCACAGCCGACCGCCTCGCCGTGCAGCCATTCGCCGTAGCCGAGCCCGGCCTCGATCGCATGGCCGAAGGTGTGGCCGAAATTGAGGATCGCGCGCAATCCGCCTTCGCGCTCGTCCTGCGCCACAACCGACGCCTTGATCTCGCATGAGCGCTTGACCGCCTCGGTCAGCGCTTCGGGCTCGCAGCGATTGAGCGCCTCGATGTTCGCTTCGATCCAGCTGAAGAAACCGGCGTCTGCAATCGCGCCGGTCTTGATCACTTCGGCCACACCCGCCGCCAGTTCGCGCGCCGGCAACGTGCGCAACGCGCCGATGTCGGCGATCACGGCCTGCGGCTGGTAGAACGCGCCGATCATGTTCTTGCCGAGCGGATGATTGATGCCCGTCTTGCCGCCCACCGACGAATCGACCTGCGACAGCAACGTGGTCGGCACCTGGATGAACGGCACGCCGCGCATGTAGCAGGCCGCGGCAAACCCCGTCATGTCGCCGATCACGCCGCCGCCCAAGGCGATCAGCGTGGTCTTGCGGTCCGCGCGCGAGCCCAGCAGCGCGTCGAAAATCAGGTTCAGCGTTTCGAGGTTCTTGTAAGCCTCTCCGTCCGGCAAAACGACCGTGGACACCTGCTTGCCGAGCGGCGCCAGCGCCGCGCGCAGCTGGTCGCCGTAAAGCGGCTCGACCGTGGTATTCGTGACGATGGTGACCGAACTGCCGGCGATATGCGGCGCGAACAACGCGGTCTGGCCGATCAGATCGGCCCCGATATGGATGGGGTAGGCGCGCTCGCCCAGTTCGACTTTGACGGTAATCATACGGTCCATTATGACGCAGGATGTTTGGCGACGCCGGCCATCTCGAGCTGCATCAGAACCATGTTGACGAGTCCGTTGACCGAAGGCCGGCCGGTTTCGATCACAAAATGCGCGCATTCCCGGTATAGCGGATCGCGCACTTCGTAGAGCGCTTCGAGCCGCGCTTTGGGGTCTTCGGTCTGCAGGAGCGGGCGGTTTTTGTCGCGCCGGGTGCGTAGCCACAGATCGTGCGGATTGGCGCGCAGATAGATCACCACCCCGCGACTTTGCAGCGCTTCGCGGTTTTCCGGCCGCAGCACCGCGCCGCCGCCCGTTGCGAGCACGATATTGTCGCGCCCGGTCAGATCGGAAATCACGTGTGCTTCGCGATCGCGAAAGCCTGCCTCGCCTTCCAGTTCGAAAATCACTGGGATGCGCGCGCCCGTACGCGCCTCGATTTCATGATCGGAATCGAAGAACGGGCGATCGAGACGGCGCGCAATGGCCCGGCCCACGGTGGTTTTGCCTGCCCCCATGAGCCCTACAAAAAATACATTGGCGTGTGCGTCCCGCGCTTGCAACGGTGTCCTCTGGCTAATCCGGTATGGTTCGTGCCGCAGCTTACTGGCAAAGCGGCTGCCTTGTCGAGCCTGCAAGCCGCCGCTGGAGAGCGGCGGCAGCGTGCCCCTAATTTGTCTGAACGACGCGCGGCGTGATGAAAACTGCCAGTTCACTGCGCTGATCCCGATGGGCCCGATGGCGGAAAAGTGCGCCTAAAACCGGTATTTTGCCCAGGACCGGCACCCTCGTCACATCGTCCCGGTCGTCGGTTGCGTAAATTCCGCCGATCGACACCGTACCACCATCTTCTACTTCGACGCGCGTTTGCACGTGTTTGGTGTTGATCGCGGGCCCGGCGTCGGTCTGCTCGCCGACGCTGTCTTTGGCGACGTCAAGGTCCAGCACCACCCGGCCGTCCGGCATGATTTGCGGCTCGACCTCCAGTTTGAGCGTGGCACGGCGAAACTGCACGCCCGACACGCCCTGCCCGACTTTCGCCTGGTACGGCAGCTCGGTGCCCTGCTCGACGACCGCTTTCATCCGGTCTGCCGTCACGACCCGAGGGCTCGAGACGATTTCGCCCCGCCCTTCGGCCTCCAGCGCGCTGAGCTCGATGTTCAACAGCCGCGTCGCCCCGGCTGCGAATAACGTCAGCCCGGCGGTCGCGGCGTCGAAACCGGAAATCGGCCGGGCCGACAGATCGTACAGGGTGCCTTCCTTGCCGCCGGTCAGGCCCCTCGCGCTGCCGTCGGCGTTGGCGGCAGCCAGCGAGAGCCGCACGCCAAGATTGCGCGAGAAGCCATGCTCGCCCTCGACGATACGCGCTTCGATCAACACCTGACGGGTCGGCCGGTCGACGGAAGCGAGCAGCGCCGTGATTTGAGCGAGGCGTCCTTCGAGATCGGTGACGAACAGCAGGTTGGTGCGCGGATCGGCGGTCGCAGCACCGCGTTTGGACAGCACGCGTTGATTGCCGGCGCCGGTCAGCAGGCGCCGCACGTCCTCGGCGCGCGCGTAGTGCAGTTCGAATGTGCGGCTTGCAAGCGGTTCCAGATCGGCAGCGCGGGCGTGAGCTTCGAAGCGCTGCCGTTCACGCGCGGCCAGATCCGCGATCGGCGCGACCCAGATCACGTTGCCGTGGCGCTCCATCGCCAGACCGTTGACGTCGAGCAAGGTGTCGAACGCGGCACGCCACGGTACCTTGTCGAGCCGCAGTGACACGGCGCCCCGCACTCTCTCGCTCGCGACGATGTTCAGTCCGGTGAACTGGGCGAATGCGTTGAGTACGGCACCGAGTTCGGCGCGCTGGAAGTTCAGAGAGATCGGTTTGTCGTCGGCCGCGAGTTTGGGGTCTGCAGGCGTTTTCGGCGCGTCGCTGAGGCGCGTGAGCGGAGGCAGTGGCACCGGCGGACCTTCGAGTGCCGGGGATCCGGCGGTGTCGTCGCGCGCCGAGGCTGCGGATCGCCTCCGCAGCGGCACTGAACCGTCGGCGTCACCGGCCAGGTCGTCGGCGCGTTCAAGGTCGGCGGCTAACGGCGCACGCGGCACACCGGGCTCCTCGGCGGAATCGTCGCGGAACGGGTTGGACACTTCGGCGCCGCCGCCGCCCGGCAGCGGCGGTACGTTGTATCGAGCATCGAGCGACGCAATAGTATCGTCGCGCGGCATGTACGTGGGCAACGGTGGCGGCGAGGCGTGCGCCAGACCGACGCTTATCGCCATGCCGACAACCAGGCTTCCAGTCAGGCCGCGACACACACCAAGACCAGACCAACCACGGGCGTCGGCGCACGAAGTCGTCACGCGGAATGGCTTCATCGGCCTCATCAGGACGCCTCCGTCAATGCCAGCGTGCGCGTCGCGCCGCCTTTCGCGAGCGTAATGCCGAGCGCGTCGAGCCGCGTAACGCGCTCGGTACCGAGTCGCTGTCCGGGGGCGACCGTCGTCGCACCGTCGGGCGTATCGAGCAGGGCCAGACCGCGCGTGCGATCGTGCAATAAGCCAACGAGACGCAGTTGCGAAGCGTCAGATTGCTGCTCGCCGAATGCCAGCATCTGCGGGAGCGAGAACGGGTCGAAGAACACAATGTCTTCTTCGGCATCCGAATCGAGGCTTTCGTCGGCGAATGCGTCCGCTGAGGCCGTTGAAGGGACCGGCCTCAGCGTGCTGAACACGTGCAGCGTTGCGCTCATTGCAAGTGAAGCGGCATCCCGTTTGACCGTCACATCGACGGGGACGATCAGCACAGGCAAGTCCGAAAGACCGCGCAGAAACGCCATCAGGTGTACGAAATCCGTGTGCGCGGTGATCCGTATGGGGCGCATGCTTTCGACGCCTGCACCGCTGGCAGCCGCCGGTTCTATTGCGAGCAACGCGACGCTGTTCTGAGCAGCCAGTTCGGACACGATGCGCACGTCGTCCGCGGAAGTCCATGACATAGGCACAGGCGCGGCCGGCGTGGCGGCGGCTGCGCGCCGCAGCGCGGGCAATTGCGCCAGTGCGCGCCGTGCATCCGCCAGATGCCGTGTTGCCGCGCCCAATGCCGTCCGGCTTGCCTCGACGCCGCTGAGATCAGCCACCACCCAGCCATGCGCGCCAAGTCCGAACATCACCGCAGCGATCAGCAATGCGACGATCCAGCGACGCCGCCGGCTCCATGCATCGAGCGGTAAGCGCACACGCTTTAGCCACTGGGAAAAAGATTGCCGCGCGCTTGCCGCGCCATCGAACTCAACGAAGATCGTACTCATTTCGCACCTCTTGATTGTTCAGACTTGATTGAAGTTCGCGCAGCTGAGCCGCGCGTGTGAGCCGTTTTCTGCAGGGGTTCGTCCCAGCGCAGATGAGCGCCGAATTCAATCGGGCCGGTAACGCTTGCCGCCGCAAGCGGACCGTTGCGTGCCGCGGAGCGATGCAGGTCGCTCACCTCCGCGCCCTTCACACCGCGGATCGCACTCAAGCGCTTGAGCCACTCGGCCGACGCGATATGTCCGCGCGAGGTCGCCAGCAATTCCGTCTCGCGCTCGCGCTGACGCAACTGCTGTAGCACCACGCCATCGCCGGGTTCGAAACTCAACGCATCGAGCAGATCGCGCAAATGCGTAAGCGGTTCGGACAAGCTCATCGCACGCACCGCGCCTTTGCGTTGCTCGTCTTGCGTCCGCAGTAACCTGGCGTGCTCGGCGAGCGGCACGGCCAGTTGCGTGAGCGATTGTTCGATCGACGCGCGCTGCGTATCGAGCCGCGTCCGTTCAAATGCCTGCCATCCGGCCACTGCGAGCACGGCTGCAGAACCGGCGAGCGCAGCGGCAACCCATTCGAGCAGGCAGCGTCGCCGCGCAAGCCGCGCGTTGCGCTGCCGATACGGCAGCAGATTGAAACCGCCCAGCCATGGCCGTGTGAAGCGGGTACGACATGAAGAGGCCTGCGTGCCCGGGCCGGCTGGATGCACACGGGCGCGCGTCATTCGAGCACCCCGCGCAAAGCAAGCCCGAATGCGACTGCGCCAACAGGCTCGTGCAACAACGGATCGCTCAACTGCCGCGCGAAACCGCCAAGCGCGGCGCACTCGAACGGCAGCACAGTGCAGCCCAGCACGTCCGCTATGTCCGCGATCGAGAAACCCACGCCGTCGAGTAAGTCGACCTCGCCGCTCAACAACGCACAGTCGAGTACGGGGCCGTGGACGAGATCGCGTAGCGCGTCGGCGAGATCCGAGTGCTCGGGTGCCGGATAACGAATCTCGCCGACGATACTGTCGTCGACGATGCGCCAACCGTACACGCCGTCCGTGCCGATCCACAGCGCGACATACGGTTCGTGTGGATCGAGTTCGTGGCTCGCCGCGTAACGCATCGCGCGCAGCGCCGCATGCGGCTCGCCGTCGATCGCGGTGAGCGAGATGCCGGCAGTCGCCGCGCATTCGATACGTGCTTCGAGATGCTGGCGGGCGGTCGCGGCGATAGTCACCGAACGAACCGGTGAATGCGTCTCGTCGACGAACCAGTCGACAGCCAACGCATGCCGCTCAAGTCCCGCAATGCGCTCCACTTCACTCATCACCCCGGGCTCGAGTTCGGCCAATTCATGCCCGCCATCCTCCGCGCAACCGCTCAGCGCGGCGAGTCGTGCGAGCGGCACGGTGGTGGTCAGCGTGGCCGAGGCAGGCAGTGCCATTGCGCATCGCAAAGCATGCGTCGTACATGCACGCGGCAGACCCGCGAACGCATCGCGCAAAGCACGCGCCACCGCTTGCCGGTCGGCGATGTCCGTGCCGGCCATCGCGCCGGGGCCAAGCGGCACGGTATTCGCGTATTCGATATGCAGCGCGGCGCTTGAGCGCGAACGCTGACTCACCACGATCAGACGCACCGCCTGCGAACCGACATCGATCCCCGCAGCAAAACGTTGCGCACCGAGTTGCACGCCTTGAAGCCACGAACTTTTAAACGTCATCACGCCCTCCCTCAGACTCACGCGGCGAACCATTCGAACGCGAGTAACGAGGAAGAATTGTGCGTATCCGCGCCGCCGCGCGACACTCAGCCGAATGGCTAACGTTGCGCGACACGCGCCCTCTATGCCGTCAAAGCGTCTACAGTGAAGTCATTCCCGCACGGCGCGCAGGCTTGTCAAAAACTGTCAGTAAGCATGTCGAAAGCTGAAAAGCGAGGCGGCTATAATCGCGGGACTGTTTTTTGGTGTCCATATGCAATCCACGTCTCCTACGTCCCCGCCGCCCGCGCCGCAGAAGCGCAAACGCCCGTTGTGGCTCAAGCTCATCATTGGCTTTGTAGGGCTGATCGTCGCAGGCATTCTGTGTGTGCTGCTGGTGCTCGGTTACGCATTGGTCGTGGCGACGCCTAATCTGCCCTCGCTCGAGGCGCTCACCGACTACCGGCCCAAGGTGCCTCTGCGCATCTACACGGCCGACCACGTGCTGATCGGCGAATTCGGCGAAGAGCGGCGCGACATCGTCCATATCCAGGACGTGCCCGATAGCCTGAAGAAAGCCGTACTGGCGATCGAAGACGCGCGCTTCTACGATCACGGCGGCGTCGACCTCACAGGCATCGCACGAGCCGGCTTCGTCGCGCTGACCAATGGCCACGCCACGCAAGGCGCCAGCACGATCACCATGCAGGTGGCGCGCAACTTCTTCCTCTCGAGCGAAAAGACCTACACACGCAAGATCTACGAGATGCTGCTCGCGTACAAGATCGAGTCGAAGCTGACGAAAGATCAGATTCTCGAGGTGTACATGAATCAGATCTATCTCGGCCAGCGCGCGTATGGCTTTGCAAGCGCGGCGCGGGTGTACTTCGGCAAAGATCTGAAGGATCTGACGCTGGCGGAATCGGCCATGCTGGCCGGGCTGCCAAAGGCGCCGTCGGCGTATAACCCGGTGGTCAATCCGAAGCGTGCAAAGGTGCGCCAGGAGTACATCCTGCAGCGCATGTACGAACTGCACTACATCACTCAGGACCAATACGACGAAGCGCGCAAACAGCAACTAGTCGTCAAGGGCGCGGGCAAGGAGTTCAGCGTGCACGCGGAGTACGTCGCGGAAATGGTGCGGCAGATGATGTACGCACAGTATCGTGAGGAAGCGTACACGCGCGGATTGGCCGTCGTGACCACGATCGACTCGGCCGATCAGGATGTTGCTTATCGGGCGCTGCGCAAAGGTCTGATGGACTACGAACGTCGCCATGGATACCGCGGCCCCGAAGCGTTCATCGACTTGCCGTCGGATGCGGACGACCGCGAACAGGCTATCGACGACGCACTGCTCGAACATCCCGACAACGGCGAGATCATCGCCGCGGTGGTGACGTCGGCGAGTCCGAAACAGGTACAGGCAACCTTTATAGACGGCAACGTCGCGACCATTCAAGGCGAAGGACTGCGCTTCGCGCAGTTCGCGCTCGGCACGCGTGCGCAGCCGAATCAACGCGTGCGGCCCGGCGCGATCATTCGCCTCGTGAAGAACGACGACGGCAACTGGTCGATCACGCAATTGCCACAAGTGGAAGGCGCGTTCGTTTCCGTGATTCCGCAAGATGGCGCGATTCGCGCGCTGGTCGGCGGCTTCGACTTCAACAAGAACAAGTTCAACCACGTGACCCAGGCGTGGCGTCAGCCGGGTTCCAGCTTCAAGCCGTTCATCTATTCCGCTTCGCTCGAAAAGGGGCTCGGACCGGCAACGGTGATCAACGACGCACCGCTCTTTTTCAGCGCCGCGGAAACCGGCGGCCAGGCATGGGAACCGAAGAACTATGGCGGCGGTTTCGATGGTCCGATGACCATGCGCACCGCGTTGCAAAAGTCGAAGAACCTCGTGTCGATTCGCATCCTGAACCAGATCGGCACCAAGTACGCACAGCAATACATCACGCGTTTCGGATTTGACGCGGATCGTCACCCGGCTTATCTGCCAATGGCGCTCGGCGCGGGTCTCGTCACGCCGTTGCAGATGGCAGGCGCGTTCTCGGTGTTCGCCAACGGCGGTTATCGTGTCAACCCGTATCTGATCTCCGAAGTCACCGATCAGCGCGGTCTCGTCGTGGCGCACGCGCAGCCGCTAGTGGCCGCGCAGAACGCGCCGCACGCGATCGAGCCGCGTAATGCGTACGTGATGAACAGCCTGCTGCAAAGCGTCGCGCAACGCGGCACGGGCGCGAAGACCAATATACTGAAGCGCACCGACCTCGGCGGCAAGACGGGTACGACCAACGATTCGCGCGATGCGTGGTTCGCCGGTTATCAGCACACGCTCACGGCCATCGCATGGATCGGCTACGACAACCCGCGCAGTCTCGGCGATAAGGAAACCGGCGGCGGTCTCGCGTTGCCGGTGTGGATCGACTACATGGCACGCGCGCTCAAAGGCGTGCCGGACTACAAGATGCCGATGCCCGACGATGTGACCGAACTCGGATCGGAACTATATTTCGACGATTTCACGCCGGGACATGGTTTCGTTGCAACGGTCGGCATCAGTCAGTCAGCGCTGGATGCCGATGCGAGCGGCGCGTCCGAAGCAGCGCCGGAACAGGTCGGCGAGCAGGAAAAGCAGGACATCATGAATCTGTTCCGCGGACACTAACGCAGTACCAAGGTCCGTCAAGAAACGAAATCGCCGCGCTCGATGCGCGGCGGTTTCGTTTGGGTGATTTATTCAGCCGCGGCTTTTACGCTTCGAAGTGAACCGGCTCACCTGCCTGCTGCGTCGCGTACTCCGACAGCGCGGCAAAAAACTCCGTGCCGCTGCGCGTATCGCGCCACTCGCCGTCGATGAAACGGAAGTGGAAACCACCCGCTTTCGCGGCGATCCAGATCTCGCTCATCGGCGGCTGCAGGTTGACGATGATCTTCGAGCGGTTCTCGAATTCGAGGGTCAGGACATTGCCGCTGCGCTCGAGTTCGATGTCGGCTTCCGTGTCGTCGAGCGCGCGTTCGATGGCGGCTAGCGCGGCTTCCGCGCGGGTCAGGTAATCACTATCGGACATGCTAAACTCCATCGATTATTTATTCAGGGACAGTCATGCGAGTCGTATCTCGGATGCGCGCGGCGGCGCCCGGCCGCGCGATTGTAGCGGGTTTAGCCATTCTCGCAGGTTGTGCACTCGCCGGCTGCGGGCAACGCGGTTCGCTCTATTTGCCAACCGTGCCACCGCTACCGGCCAAGCCGATCGATCGCACGCAACCGCCGTCGCCGGATGAAGTAAAACCGGGCACTGAAACTAACCCGGAGATGGGTGAGGTACCGGATACGTCTGGCGCACCGCTCTCGTTGTCGCCGGAAAGCGAACTCGCCGCGCCGCCCGCATCTACTGCATCTGCTGCTACGGCGACCCCGCTGCCTGCCTCCGCCGCCACACCCGTTCAATAAGACTTTCGCATGACTCGATCCGCATTTGACTACATCGACGGCGTGTTGCACGCCGAAGGCGTGTCCGCCGTCTCACTTGCCGAGCAGTTCGGCACGCCGCTGTACGTCTATTCGCGCGCTGCGCTCACCGAAGCGTGGAACGCTTACGCAGGCGCTTGCGCCGGCCGCCGCGCGAGCGTGCACGTCGCTGTCAAGGCCAATAGCAATCTCGCGGTGCTGAATGTGTTCGCGCGCCTTGGCGCCGGCTTCGACATCGTGTCGGGCGGCGAACTGGCGCGCGTGCTGGCAGCCGGCGGCAAAGCGGAAAACACGGTGTTTTCCGGCGTCGGCAAGAATGCGGACGAGATGCGTCAGGCGCTCACGGCCGGCGTCAAGTGCTTCAACGTCGAATCGATTCCCGAGCTCGATCGCCTGAATGCGGTCGCCGCGGAAATGGGCAAGCAGGCCCCGGTCTCGCTGCGCGTGAATCCGGACGTCGACGCGAAAACGCATCCGTATATTTCCACCGGCCTGAAGTCGAACAAGTTCGGCGTTGCGTTCGAAGATGCGCGGGCTACGTATCAAGCCGCTGCTGCGATGACGCATCTCGACGTGGTCGGCATCGATTGCCATATCGGCTCGCAGATCACCGAGGTCGCGCCGTATCTGGACGCGGTCGACAAGGTTCTGGAACTGGTCGAACAGATCGAGCAGGACGGCGTGAAGATTCGCCATATCGACGTAGGGGGCGGTCTCGGCATCACGTACGACGACGAGACGCCGCCGGAAATCGGCGACTTCGTGCGCACCGTGCTGGATCGGATCGAGGCACGCGGTCATGGGCATCGCGAGGTGTACTTCGAGCCCGGCCGTTCGCTGGTCGGCAATGCCGGCGTGCTGCTGACGCGCGTGGAATTTCTGAAGCCGGGCACGGAAAAGAATTTCGCCATCGTCGACGCGGCGATGACCGATCTGGCACGCCCTGCCATGTACGAGGCGTATCACGCGATCGACGCTGTGGTTAAGCGTGAGGTGCCCGCGCACGTGTATGACGTGGTCGGTCCGGTTTGCGAAAGCGGTGACTGGCTGGGCCGCGAACGTCTGCTGGCGGTCGAACCGGGCGATCTGCTCGCGATCCGCTCGGCCGGCGCGTACGGCTTCGTGATGAGCTCGAATTACAACACGCGGCCGCGTGCAGCAGAGATGATGGTTGATGGTACACAAGCGCATGTGGTTCGCGCACGCGAAGAGGTGAAGCAGCTGTTTGCAGGCGAAACGATCTTGCCGGCGTAAACGTCAGAACCCGGGTTTCTAAAAAAAGGCGATGCCACTGCGGCATCGCCTTTTTCTATTTGCGCGCGTTACGTGGGGACGTACACGTCAGCGCGTCTTCACCCTCCGCTCACGCAGCCATAAGACCAAACGCCAACCGAGCAACGCGACCATGATCGCGCCGTAAATCTTCGGCAAAATCAGGTCATGCTTGCCGGCCTTCATCCACCAGAAGTGCAGGATGGCGAGCGCGCCGATCACGTAGATCGCGCGATGCAGCGTTTGCCAGCGGCGGCCGAGTTTGCGAACCATCGCGCGCGGCGACGTCACGGCCAATGCAATCAGCAACACGAACGCAGCGAAGCCGACGGTGATGAACGGGCGCTTGCCGATGTCCTTGAGAATCGCCGCCACGTCGAACCACTTGTCGAACCACAGGTACGTGGTGAAGTGCAGCGTTGCGTAGAAGAAGGCGTAAAGGCCAAGCATCCGGCGAAACCGGAGCAGCGCAGCGATGCCGGTCAGTCGGCGCAATGGCGTCACGGCCAACGTGATGCACAGGAAGACGAGCGTCCACAGACCGGTCGAGCGTGTGACGAATTCGATCGGATTCGCGCCAAGCCGATCGGTCACGCCGAACAGCACGATGCGCGCGAGCGGATACCACGAGGCAATGAACACCGCGATCTTCGCCGGCACGATCCAGCGCGCGCCACTCGCGGACCGCTTCACCGTCGAAGCCGATTGCGCTCGCGGCGCTTTGCGTTCGGTTTGAGTAACAGGTTGCGTATCGGATGCCATGACGCGTCGTCGCTCAGAAGTTTTTCTTCAGGTCCATGCCCTGATATAGCGACGCAACCTGATCGCCGTAGCCGTTGAATATCAACGTCTTGCGCTTGGGCGTGAAGAAACCGTCTTCGCCGATGCGCCGTTCAGTGGCCTGACTCCAGCGCGGGTGATCCACGTTCGGATTTACGTTGGAATAGAAGCCGTATTCGCTCGACGCATACGTGTTCCAACTGGTCGGCGGCTGCTTGTCGAGGAAGCGGATCTTCACCAGCGACTTCGCGCTCTTGAAGCCGTACTTCCACGGCACCACCACACGGATCGGCGCGCCGTTCTGATTCGGCAGCACTTGGCCGTAGAGACCCATCGTCAAGAGCGTCAGCGGATTCATGGCTTCGTCCATACGCAGACCTTCGGAGTACGGCCAGTCGAGCACCGGCGTCGACAGCCCGGGCATTTGTGACGGATCGGCCAGCGTGATGAATTGCACATACCTGGCGTTGCCGTTTGGCTGCACGCGCTTGATCAGCTCCGAAAGCGGCACGCCGATCCACGGAATCACCATCGACCACCCTTCGACACAACGCAGCCGGTACACGCGCTCCTCGAGCGGCGCGAGCTTCAGCAATTCGTCAATGTCATACACCTTCGGATTCCTGATCTCGCCCTCGACGCTCACCTTCCACGGATGCGCCCGCAACGTGCCGGCGTTATGCGCCGGATCCGCTTTATCGGTGCCGAACTCGTAGTAGTTGTTGTACGTGGTGATGTCCTTGTACGGCGTGATCTTGTCGAGCGCGACGAACTTCGCGTTGGTCTTCGCGGCCAGCTTCTGTGCCTTCGGATCCGGCGATGAATATGCCGCCAGCGCCTCGCCGTTCACCCCGATCAGGCTGCCGAGCGCCACCGCCCCCGCAACCTGCAACACGCGCCGCCGGTTCTCGAAGACGCGCTGTGGCGTGATTTCGCTGCGTGCGATGTCATCGCCGATGAGTTGAATTCTGTCACTTCGCTTGATCCACATCGTGCTGCTCCTTCGGCCCATCGGGTTGCACATCTTACGGGGCCATATTGATGATCGGCTCGTTTGGCAAATCGCCCTGTCATCCTTAGGTACTCTTCTAACGAACATTCTGGATGCAGTAAATATTCCGCCGGCCATAAAAAAACCGCCGGTGCGAAGCACTCGGCGGCTTTTAGTCGGTTCAGAACGGCAGATCTTACAGCTTGCCGTAGCTATGCAGCCCCGACAGGAACATATTGACGCCGAGGAATGCGAAGGTCGTCACCAGCAGGCCGGTCAGCGCCCACCATGCCGCGACTGCGCCGCGCAGCCCCTTCATCAGGCGCATATGCAGCCAGGCCGCGTAGTTCAGCCACACGATCAGCGCCCACGTTTCCTTCGGGTCCCAGCTCCAGTAACCGCCCCAGGCTTCCGCCGCCCATAGCGCACCGAGGATCGTTGCGATCGTGAAGAACGCGAAACCGACGGCGATCGACTTGTACATCAGGTCGTCGAGCACGTCGAGCGACGGCAGGCGGTCTGCCAGCACGCCGCGCTCTTTTGCCAGATACGCGACGCCGACCATCGCCGACAGCGCAAAACTGCCATAGCCGATGAAGTTCGCCGGCACGTGGATCTTCATCCACCAGCTTTGCAGCGCGGGAACCAGCGGCTGGATCTGCTGCGCGTCGCGAGAGACCGAATACCACATCAGGAAGCCGACCGCCGCGCTGATCACCAGCAGCACGAATGCGCCCAGTGCGCGGGTGTTGTAGTGCTGCTCGTAGTACAAATAGAGCAGCGCGGTGATCAGGCTGAACAGCACGAACACTTCATACAGGTTCGAGATGGGAATATGGCCGACGTCCGCGCCGATCAGGTACGACTCGTACCAGCGCACCATCAGACCGACGAAGCCCATCACCACCGCGGCCCATGTCATCTTCGAACCGATCGCGGCGCCGGTTGGCGAACGCGACAGCAAGCCGATCCAGTAGAACACCGTGGCGAACACGAAAAGCGCGCACATCCACAGAATCGCCGACTGGCTCGACAGGAAATACTTCAGAAAGAATGCGCTATCCGCGCGCGTCAGATCGCCGTGATAAATCTGAATCGCCAACAGCGACAGTGCCGCGATGCCGACCATCAGCGGACGCACCGGCTTCCAGCGCCAGCCGAGCACGACGAACACCGGCACGGCGCAGCACAGCACCAGCTTGTCGTAGTAATTCATGAACGGGTGATAGCGCGACAGCGCGAACCCCGCGCCCGCGACCATCGCGACGGCGAACAGCCAGTCGACGATACCGAGCCGTTTCAGAAACGGCCGCTCGTCAAACTGTGCGACGTTGAGTGCCTCGCCCGCGAACGCCTTCTGGGGCCGCGAGGGTGACGAGGAGGATGAGGAAACCTGAGTCAAGTCCATGATCTTACCGGGTCGAATCTTGGGAGCGTGCGGACGGCGCGCCAGCATTGCCGGGTTTGTCGGAGGCGCCGGCGGCGTCGGATGCTTCAATGAGTTGGGCGCCCAGAGCGGCGCCGACAGCGTCGCGCGTTTGGACGAACTCCTTTTCGAAGTCGAGCGTTTTGCGCGCGCTCGACATTGCCATCACGACATTCGTGCCGTGATCGGTATCTTTGAGCCAGAACCAGAGGCGCCGTTCGCGGACGTAGAACATCGAAAAGATGCCCAACACGAGGAGCAGGCTGCCAAGATACACGACTTTTTTGCCCGGCGCGCGCGTCAACTGAAATACCGAAGCTTGCACCTGCTTGAATGAGTCAAGCTGCAAGTAGACCGGCGATCCATACAAAAAGCTGTCAGATATCGCATTGATCGAGCTTTGGACGAAGCGGCTGGCGTCCGCACTGGCCTGTGCATCGGGCTCACCGAGCTGCTCGCGCGACAGTTGCCACAGATCCCATGTCGAGCCTTCCAGCATGCGCAGCAGCAACCCTGCGGCCTTTTCCTGCTCGCCCTTGGGCACCGAGTGATCGATAAAACCGGCAATCGCCTGGAAACCGCCGACGATCTGCCCGTTCGGCATCTTGATGCCGTTGTCCGCGCCGGCAAACAGGGTCAGGACGCGTAGCGCACTTTCTTCCAGATGCTGCTGCAGCTCGACATTCGAGCCCGGCACCGAGCGCAGCGCGAAACGGTGCGCAGCGGCTGCGCGCATGGCCGGATTTTCGAGCGTGGCGCGCAGGTTCATCCATTCCTTGACGGAGCCCCCGGTGTCGGCGGGAATGCGCAGGTAGCGGAACGGGTCGTCCGGATTCAGGCGCATGCCGGCGAGGAACATCTTTTCGCCCGCTACGTCTACCGGCAACATGTAGTTGTTGTACTCGCGCGCCTGGCCGTTCTTGTCGCGCACCTTGTATTGCACCGACGGGCCGACGTTATGCAAATCGAGCGGCTTCGAAGTCTTCGCACCCGACCCGAGGCGCTCGTCAAACGCTTCTTTCAGCGTGCGATGCGCGGCGACGCCGCGGGTATCGTTCTGACCGCTGCCGTTCGAGATATTTTCGACGTTGATCGCGCGGAAATCGGTGAATTCGACAGTCTGCCCGTCAGCCAGCGGCGTGGCCGTGCTCAACGGCGAGTTACCGCCGATCGTGCCCCCGAAGGGCGCGGGCTTCGCGCTGTTGCCTGTCATCGGAAATGCGGTCATCTTCATCTGCGAACCGCCGTCCTGGAAGCTCGACTGAAAGATCGACACGCCGTCGTAGGTGAACGGCTTGTTCACTTCGACCCGGGCCGGCACGCGCGCTCCGGTCTTATGATCGATCACCACGATGTCACTCGCGAACAGCTTCGGCATGCCGGTCGAGTAGTAGTCGACGATGAACTTGTTGAGCTCGATCGAGAACGGCAGATCCTGGATCAGCGAGCCGTCCGGCTCATTAAGGATCGCCGTCGACACATGCTGCCCCTCCGGCACCCATGCGTAACCGCGGAAAGTCGGGTTCGATGGCGACAAACGATGTTCCGGCGGAATGTCGTTGATCACCGTGTTGGCACGAATCGGCGACTTGTCGAACAGCCACATTTGCAGCTTGATTGGCAGATTGCTGTCCAGCAAACCGCCCAAACAGATCACAACAATCGCAACGTGAGCCGAGATATAGCCGAACTTGGTCAACGCGCCGCGCTTGGCGGCGATCAGTGTGGCACCCTCAGACTCACGCGTAACGAACTTGTAGCCGAGCTTGGCCGAGAGTTTGGCGAGCACCGCCGAGGTCTGCGCGCGCGTGCCGTGCACCGCGAACTCACCCTTGTGATGGAACGCGCGGAGACTGCCTTCGCGGACCTTGTCCTTCCAGCTCTTCACGTCGGCGACCACTTTCGGCGCATTGCGGATCACGCACAGCGACACCGACACCATCAGGAAGCCGAGAATCAGCATGAACCACCACGAGCTGTACACCGTGTACAGACTCAGCGAGCGGAAGATGTCCGCCCAGAACGGGCCGAACTGGTTGACGTAGTTGGGATAGGGATCGTCCTGCGTGAGGACGGTGCCGATGATGCTGGCGATTGACAGAATCACGAGCAGCGAAATGGCGAAACGCATCGAACTCAATACTTCGACGACGCGGCGCGTGACCCGATTGCCCGACTTCGACTGCAAACCCGACGTGGTGATGCTCATTCATACTCCGACTGACCAGCAAAAAAGGGTGAAGGGCTGTCGTAGGTACGACGCCCCCACCCTTTTCTTGTTTTGTACCGGCCTCGCTGGGCCGGTTGCACTTGCGTGCGGACTCGTGAGAAACGCCGGGCCGCCCCAAGTTTTCTCGCCCCCTCGGGGGCCTGACGCAAAGCGGCAGGTCGGGGGCGCTCTATCTTAATGCAAGCCCGCGATGTAATCGGCGACAGCCTTGATCTCGCTGTCCGACAGACGCGTTGCAATTGCATGCATCGCCTCGTTGTTGTTACGTGCGCCCGGACCTTGCGTGAACGCGGTCAACTGCGCCACCGTGTATTCGGCCCACTGCCCCGAGAGGCGCGGATACTGCGACGGAATCCCTTGACCGGTCGGCCCGTGGCAGCTTGCGCAAGCCGGCACGCCCTTGTCCGCAATGCCGCCGCGGTAAATCTTCTGACCGAGCGGCACGGTATCTTTGTTATGCGCGTAGCCAGGCTTCGCGGTCTGCGTCGAGAAGTACGCAGCGACGTTGACCATGTCCTGACTGGACAGGGCCGAAGCCATACCCGCCATGATTGCATTGTTGCGTGCGGGCTGCTTGGCGCCAGGCTGCGTCTTGAAATCCATGAGCTGCTTGACGATGTACTCTGGATGCTGGCCCGCCAGCTTCGGATAGGCGCCGCCGGCACTGTTGCCGTCTGCACCGTGACATGACGCGCAAACCTGCACCGCGATTGCCTGCCCCCGATTGACGTCCGGCTTTGCCGGATCTGCTGCTCGTGCCTGAATTGCCAAACCTGAAAGACCTGCCGCTACTTGAATCACCATCAGAGTCTTGCACAGTCGATTCATTCGCACACCCTGTCTCGTCTTGTGGGATTTTAGATGTTTTGCAAAATACGACGGCGACTGAGTGACCGTTAAGAACCGCCAAGGCACGTGGGCCGGCCCCCTCAGGTTTTCAGTAAACCATCGTATTGTACAATAACTCGCTAATCGCTAAGACGCCAGTCGGGCTTGACCCGTCCCCACTCCGGGTTCCCCGGCGTCTCGAATCATGGCCTGATCATGTCCTTCCTGCTCCACCAATCCCGCTTTTTCACGACCGTCAATCATCTGCGCGATCTGCCGGCCACCGCGCAACCCGAGATCTGCTTTGCTGGACGCTCGAATGCGGGCAAGTCGACGGCCATCAATATTCTGTGCAATCAGAAACAGCTGGCCTTCGCCAGTAAGACGCCGGGACGTACGCAGCACATCAATTATTTTTCGGTGGGAAAGGCGGACGAGCCCACTGCGCACCTGGTCGACCTGCCGGGCTACGGTTATGCGGAAGTGCCGGGTGCAGCCAAGGCGCACTGGGAAGCGCTGCTGTCCACCTACTTGCAATCGCGCTCGCAGCTGCGCGGCATGATCCTGATGATGGATTCGCGCCGCCCGCTGACCGATCTGGATCGACGGATGATCGAGTGGTTCGCGCCGACCGGCAAGCCGATTCACACGCTGCTGACGAAGTGCGACAAATTGACGCGCCAGGAAAGCATTAACGCCTTGCGCGCAACGCAGAAAGGGTTGGCCGAGTATCGTACCGCCGGCTACCAGGGCGAACTGACGGCCCAGCTGTTCTCCGCGCTTAAGCGCGTCGGGATCGACGAAGCGCATGAACTGATCGAAAGCTGGCTGGTCCCCGAGGCAAAGGGCGAAACAGACGCGCCGCAATAGGAACGTCGGCCTTTATGAGCCAGGGCAAAAGCGCCATTTCGGCCTCCCATAAAAAAACCCGCCGCATTAACGGCGGGTCAAACAGCCTAATCGAAAAAACGACAGGCACCCGCTCAGGGAGGAGAAGCGGGGAGGTCAGCGCAGGGCGCCTTGCTCGATCGGTATGATATACCATTGTCTCGAAAAGTTTCCGGGAGCGGAGGCAGGCGTCACTGGTCCACTCCACACATCCACGATCTTCGATTCGTTTATGAGCTTCTACCCGCACTATCGTCCGCGCCGCATGCGCCGTGACGACTTCTCGCGCCGTCTGATGCGAGAAAACATTCTCACCACCAACGATCTGATCTATCCCGTGTTCATCGTCGAAGGCACCGACGTGCGGCAAGCCGTACCGTCAATGCCGGGCGTCGAGCGCGTGTCGGTCGATCTGCTGATGGGCGTGGCCGAACAATGCGTCGAACTGGGTGTGCCGGTGCTCTCGCTCTTTCCGGCAATCGAGCCTTCGTTGAAGACGCCTGATGGCCGCGAAGCGACCAACCCGGCTGGTCTGATTCCGCGCGCGGTTCGCGAACTGAAAAAGAACTTTCCCGAGCTGGGTGTGCTCACCGACGTCGCGCTCGATCCGTATACGAGCCACGGCCAGGACGGCGTGCTCGACGAAGCCGGCTACGTGATCAACGACGAGACGGTCGAAATCCTGGTCGAACAGGCGCATGCGCAGGCCGAAGCGGGCGTCGATATCGTCGCGCCTTCTGACATGATGGACGGCCGAATCGGCGCGATCCGTGAAATGCTCGAGAGCGAGGGCTATATCCATACGCGGATCATGGCTTATGCGGCCAAGTTCGCGTCGGCGTTTTACGGCCCGTTCCGCGATGCCGTCGGTTCCGCGACGAATCTCGGCAAGGGCAACAAGATGACCTACCAGATGGACCCGGCCAATTCGAATGAAGCGCTGCGCGAAGTGCAGGCGGACATCGACGAAGGCGCGGACATGGTGATGGTCAAGCCGGGCATGCCGTATCTCGACATCGTGCGTCGCGTGAAAGACGAGTTCCAGTTCCCGACTTACGTGTACCAGGTGAGCGGCGAATACGCGATGCTGAAGGCGGCGGCGCAGAACGGCTGGCTCGATCACGATAAGGCCATGATGGAGTCGCTGCTGGCGTTCAAGCGGGCAGGCGCGGATGGCGTGCTGACCTACTTTGCACTGGATGCCGCGCGGATTTTGCGCTCGCAGAAGTGATTTGACATGTCGCCTTGCTGGCGACGCTAGTCTTCTGAAGGCATAAAAAACGGAGGCCGACTCTAAGTCGTGCCTCCGTTTTTTATGCGTGTTCTGGCATGCGCCTTTTACGGGCGCGTCGGCGCGGGTTTCTTTGCGCGCTCAGGCAGGCGAGTTGCTCTGCGTTGCGCCCCCGGCTGCGCTCGCGCGATCAAGGGTGCGCAAAAACTTGTCCGCGGACTCGTATCCGACGACGCGCAGCACTTCCTTGCCGCCTTGATCGAAGAAGATGATGCCTGGCGGCCCGAACAGGCTGAAGCGCTTGAGCAGCATTTGATCGTCGGCGTTGTTCGCGGTGACGTCGGCACGCAGCAGGTTCATCTGCTTCAGCTTTGCCTGAACGCGCGGGTCGCTGAACGTGAACTTCTCCATTTCCTTGCAACTCACGCACCAGTCCGCGTAAAAATCGAGCATGGAGGGCCGCGCAGCCGCTTTGACGGCCTGGTCGAGTTCTGCCGAGGAATGCACCGCAGCGAACGTCAGATCGCTCTGTGGCGCCGCATTCGGCGTATTGGAGGCAGTCGCTCCGGCCGTCTCCCCGCTGCGTGCTGCCAGTACTGCGAGCGGACGCAGAGGATCGGACGAGCCCGCAGCCAGCCCGACCAACAGCACCGCCGCCCAGATTGCCAGCGCCGCGCCGATGCCACGGCCAAGCCGGCGCCATACGGAAACGCCTGCGGCTGGGGCAGAGAAAAGACCGAGGCCGGCCGCTGCGATAAGTAACCACAGCGCGCTCAATAGCATCGTCGCGGCCGCGCCGAGCACCGGCCAGACGATCCACAGAGCCGCCGCAAGCAGCACCACCCCGAAAAACACCTTGACGCCGTCCATCCACGCGCCGGCGCGCGGCAACAACGTGCCGGCGCCAAGACCGATGATCAGGAGCGGTACGCCGAGCCCAAGTCCCATCGAGAACAGCGCGGCACCGCCAAGCACCGCGTCGCCCGTATGTGCAATGAATGCCAGCACCGCAAAGAGCGGCGCGGTCATACAGGCGCCGACCACTAACGCGGAAAGCGCGCCCATTACCGCCACTGCGGCAAACTTGCCGCCGGAACGCCCGGTCGACGCACGCGACACGCCGTCTTGCCAGCGCTGCGGCAACGCGATATCGAAGCCCGCGATCAGGGTGAGCGCGAAAATCGTCAGCAGTACGCCAAACGTGCCGAGCACCCATGGGTTTTGCAGCCACGCGCCGAGACTTTGCCCAACCAGCGCTGCCGCAATCCCGAGCGCCGTGTACACGAGCGCCATCCCGATCACGTACGCCAGCGATAACGCAAAGCCACGGGCACGCGTCACCCGCGCGCCTTCACCGATGATGATCGCCGACAGGATCGGGATCATCGGATACGAGCAAGGCAGCAGACTGAGCACGGCGCCAGCCACAAAAAAGAGCCCGATAATCGCGAAGAAGCCCCCCCCTTGCAGCAGCGACTGCGCGTAATCGGCGCTGGTGGCGCGCTCGTACCACGGGGTACCGCTCACTGCAGATTGCTGCGTAGAGGCAGCCGCCGCCGCACTGCCGACCGGCTGCAAAGCCTCGCCGCTCACGTGGTACACGCGTTCCATCGGCGGATAGCAGATGCCGGCATCGGCACAGCCTTGAGACGTGACAGCGAGATCGAACGGTCCAGCCGCCTGTTTGACGGGGATACGGATCGTCAACTCATTACGATACGTTTCGACGTTCTTGTTGAAAGTCTGGTCGAACTTGACGTGGCCGGCCGGCAATTGCGGCTCGCCGATCGTGGCCGTGCCGTTGCGCGTCGCAAACGCGAAGCGCTCCCGGTACATGTAGTAGCCGTCCGCGATCTTGTAGGTGACGTCGACTTCACCAAGTTTCTCCGTCGCGCTGAATTTGAAGGCGATGGCGGGATCGAGGAAATCGTCCGCAGCGCGGGCAAGCGTGCCGAACTGAGCGAAGATCAGGCAGCCGAGCAGGAAGAAGACGGTGCGCAGCGCATGGCGCGCGCGTCGGTCGAGACCGTTAGACATGGAGAGGACGTTGAGTTTCAGCAGTGATCCACTGCCCGTACGCGACCGATGCCGTCGCGTGCCACGAGAGGATTTCCGGCGTTTCGTAGGGATGGTGCGCCTGAATGTATTGTTCGAGTTCCAGCGCACGTGCAGCGCTTGTCTTGAACAGCAACTGGATCTCCTGCGCTGTTTCGATCGCACCCTGCCAACGATAGCTGGACTGTACGGCGCCTAGTTGCGTGACGCAGGCGCATAGCCCCGCGGCCAATGCATTCGCGGCGAGCGCCTGGGCAACGGCGTCATCCGGCACCGTCGTCAGAATCAAGGTCACATTCACGCTCACAAAGGGCTCCCGCCGCGCACGATTCAGGTGCCGATATCGTATCACCTAGCCTTGCGGTGCCGCAGACACCACCGCTGCGGGCATGCGGCATTTGGCCGCCATGTCGGGTCTGGCAGCACATTTCGCCGCCAGAAACAAAAAAAGCCAAGCTTAGCGCCTGGCTTTTTCTTCGGTGCCAAAAAGCTTACTCAGCTTCTTGCACTTCAACTTCTTCGACTTCCGGACGGTCCAGCAATTCGACCAGTGCCATCGGTGCATTGTCGCCGACACGGAAGCCGAACTTCAGGACGCGCAGGTAGCCGCCCGGACGGGTGGCGTAACGCGGGCCGAGGACTTCGAACAGCTTCGTGACCGAGTCACGATCGCGCAGGCGATTGAACGCCAGACGACGATTTGCCAGCGACGGCTTCTTGCCGAGTGTGATCAACGGCTCGACGACTTTACGGAGTTCTTTCGCCTTCGGCAGCGTCGTCTTGATGACTTCGTGCTCGATCAACGAGTTGGACATATTACGGAGCATTGCCAGACGGTGGCTGCTCGTGCGGTTCAGTTTCCGCAGACCATGACGGTGACGCATGTTAATTCCTTTGATTCAAAGTTTTGGTCCAGCTCTTCTATCGCGCTCGGCCTACCTTCGGTTTCCCAACGGTGGCAAGTGCACGGGCCGGTAGTGAAAAAAGACAAGACGCGGATTTTAAAGGAAAATCCGCGTCTTTGCCAGTGCAGCGGCGGGGCTTATCCCGAGATGACTTCTCGAATTACTTGTCCAAACCTGCCGGCGGCCAGTTTTCGAGTTTCATGCCGAGTGTCAAACCACGCGACGCCAATACTTCCTTGATTTCGTTCAACGACTTGCGACCCAGATTCGGGGTCTTGAGCAACTCGTTTTCCGTGCGCTGGATCAGGTCGCCGATGTAGTAAATGTTCTCAGCCTTCAGGCAGTTCGCGGAACGAACCGTCAGTTCGAGATCATCAACCGGACGCAGCAGGATCGGATCGATCTGCGGCGCACGCGACGGCGCTTCCGCCGTTGCTTCGGTGCCTTCCAGTGCAGCGAACACCGACAGTTGATCAACCAGAATGCGCGCCGATTGACGGATCGCTTCTTCCGGCGAGATCACACCGTTTGTTTCGATGTTCATGACGAGCTTGTCGAGGTCGGTACGCTGTTCGACGCGCGCGCTTTCAACGGCGTAGCTCACGCGGCGAACCGGCGAGAACGACGCGTCCAGCACGATACGGCCGATGATCTTGGCCGACTCTTCGCCATAACGACGCACATTGCCCGGCACATAACCACGGCCCTTTTCGACCTTGATTTGCACGTCGAGCTTGCCGCCCTTCGACAGGTGCGCAATCACGTGATCCGGGTTGATCACTTCGCAATCGTGCGCGAGTTCAATGTCGCCAGCGGTGACAACGCCTTCGCCTTCCTTGCGCAGCGTAACCGTCACTTCGTCACGGTTATGCAGCTTGAACACCACGCCCTTCAGGTTCAACAACAGGTTGACCACATCCTCTTGCACACCGTCGAGCGTCGAATACTCATGTACGACGCCTGCGATCGTCACTTCGGTCGGCGCATAGCCCACCATCGACGACAGCAGCACGCGCCGAAGCGCGTTACCCAAGGTGTGGCCGTAACCGCGTTCAAACGGTTCCATGACCACTTTCGCGTGGCTCTCACCAAGCGATTCAACTGCGATGATCTTGGGCTTCAACAAACTGGTTTGCATAGGTTTTCCTTTTCAATACCCTCGGCTCGTTACACCGATAAGGCTGACCGGTAACAACCTGAAAATAAACAGCCGAGACGCCCCCTTGCGCAACGCAATCGAGGTGCCCCGGCCGTTAATCCGATTACCGCGAATACAATTCGACGATCAGGCTTTCGTTGATATCGCCAGCGATGTCGCTGCGTTCCGGCTTGCTCTTGAACGTGCCTTCGAACTTCTTCGAATCGACAGCAACCCAGCTCGGCAGACCGCCTTGCTCAGCCAGCGAAAGCGCTTCGAGAATACGCGCCTGCTTCTTCTTTTGTTCGCGCACTGCGACGACGTCGCCTGCCTTCACTTGCATCGACGGGATGTTCGACACGACGCCGTTCACCGTGATCGCCTTGTGGCTAACGAGCTGACGTGCTTCAGCGCGCGTCGAGCCGAAGCCCATGCGATACACGACGTTGTCCAGACGCGATTCGAGCAATTGCAGCAGGTTTTCACCGGTGTTGCCCTTCAGGCGGTCGGCTTCAGCGAAGTAACGGCGGAATTGACGCTCGAGAACACCATAGATGCGCTTCACTTTTTGCTTTTCGCGCAGCTGCGTACCGTAGTCGGACGTACGTGCACCCGACGTGCGGCCGTGTTGGCCAGGCTTGCTGTCAAGTTTGCACTTGTCGGCGAGCGAACGACGGGCGCTCTTCAGGAAGAGGTCAGTGCCTTCACGGCGGGACAGCTTGGCCTTAGGGCCGATATAACGTGCCACGTTGATTCCTTCTATGATTGATCACACGAATGCATGCACTCGCGCTAGTCCGAACCCTTTGGGTCGAACGGTGGGCTTAGTCAATTCAATAACGCAAGCGGCCTGTGGTCGCCGGCTTACGAGCCCCGGCGGCAACAGGCGCTAGCGAAAACAGCGTCTTAAATACGACGACGCTTCGGCGGACGGCAGCCGTTGTGCGGGACCGGAGTCACGTCGGAGATCGCGGTGATCTTGATACCAAGACCGTGCAACGCGCGCACCGCCGACTCACGGCCAGGACCGGGGCCCTTGATCCGCACTTCGAGGTTCTTCACGCCGTATTCCATCGCCACGCGGCCAGCCGATTCGGCTGCCACCTGGGCTGCAAACGGGGTCGATTTACGCGAACCCTTGAAGCCCTGACCACCCGACGTTGCCCAAGCAAGTGCATTGCCTTGACGATCAGTGATCGTGATGATGGTGTTGTTGAACGACGCGTGAACGTGAACCACGCCCTCGGCGACGTTCTTCTTGACCTTCTTGCGAACGCGTTGCGCCGCGGAGTTGTTCGAAGCCTTAGCCATTACGTTTTCCTGTAACTGTCAGTTCCGCTTACTTCTTCAGCGATTGCGCTGCACGACGCGGACCCTTGCGCGTACGGGCATTCGTACGCGTGCGTTGGCCACGCAGGGGCAAGCCCTTGCGATGACGCACGCCACGGTAGCAGCCGAGATCCATCAGGCGCTTGATGTTCATCGTCGTTTCACGGCGCAGATCGCCTTCAACGATGAACTTGCCGACTTCTTCACGCAGCTTTTCGAGGTCTGCGTCGTTCAGGTCCTTGACCTTCTTCGAAAATGCCACACCAGCAGCGACGCAGATGTCGCGCGAGCGCGTGCGGCCTACACCGTAAATAGCCGTCAGGCCGATTTCGGTATGCTGGTGATTCGGGATGTTAACCCCTGCGATACGAGCCATTGTTTTTCCTCAAACAAAAAGCGCAGCAAAAAGCGCGGCGTTCAGCCTTGACGCTGTTTGTGGCGCGGATCAGAGCTGCAAATCACGCGCACAACGCCTTTGCGCTTGATGATCTTGCAATTGCGGCAAATGCGCTTAACCGATGCCATCACTTTCATGATATTACCCTTTTTTCAAATCACTTCGCCCGGAACACGATCCGCGCACGCGACAGATCGTAAGGCGTCAATTCAACCGTCACCTTGTCGCCCGGCAAGATTCGGATGTAGTGCATCCGCATCTTGCCGGATATGTGTCCCAATACGACATGGCCGTTTTCCAGCTTCACCCTAAAGGTAGCGTTAGGCAGGTTTTCGATGACTTCACCCTGCATCTGGATAACATCGTCTTTGGCCATAAGTCCTTTCAACGCATCGGGACGCCGCCGCCTTTGAAATTAGCTTTCTTCAGCAGCGATTCATACTGTTGCGACATAACGTACGACTGCACCTGCGCCATGAAATCCATTGTGACGACGACAATGATCAGCAGCGACGTTCCACCAAAATAAAACGGCACGTTCCAGCGCAGTACCAAAAATTCAGGCAGCAGACAAACAAACACGATGTAGATCGCACCAGCCAGCGTCAGACGCGTGAGGATGCGGTCAATGTATCGCGCCGTTTGATCGCCCGGGCGGATGCCTGGGACGAAAGCGCCACTCTTTTTCAGGTTGTCGGCCGTTTCCCTGCTGTTAAACACCAGCGCGGTGTAGAAGAAGCAGAAGAAGACGATCGCCAACGCATACAGCAACACGTACACGGGTTGACCGGGCTTGATGGCTTCGGCCACATTGTGCAACGTGTCTGCGAACCAGCTGGTACGCGACCCCGAACTAAACCAGTTCAGGATGGTTGCCGGGAAGAGAATGATCGACGATGCAAAGATCGGCGGAATCACGCCCGACATATTCAACTTCAACGGCAGATGCGAAGACTGTCCGCCGTAAATCTTGTTACCGACTTGCCGCTTGGCGTAGTTCACAAGAATCTTGCGCTGGCCGCGTTCGATGAACACCACCACGTACGTCACAGCAGCAATCAGCGCGACCACGATAATCGCCGAAATGATGCTCATCGAGCCGGTTCGCACCAGTTCGAAGAGTCCACCGATTGCGTTCGGGAAACCCGCCGCAATACCGCCGAAAATGATGATCGAGATACCGTTGCCAAGCCCGCGCTCCGTGATCTGCTCACCCAGCCACATCAGGAACATCGTGCCGGTCACCAGCGTCACGACCGTCGTCAACCGAAACACCATTCCCGGATCGATCACCAGGCCCGGCTGATTTTCCAGTGCGACGGCGATGCCGAACGCCTGGAACGTTGCCAGCAGGACCGTAAAGATACGCGTGTACTGCGTAATCTTCCGTTGACCCGCCTGCCCTTCTTTTTTCAGCGCTTCCAGCTGCGGCGAGACAATCGCCAGCAACTGCATGATGATCGACGCCGAAATGTACGGCATGATCCCAAGCGCGAAAATCGTGAACCGCGAAAGTGCGCCACCCGAGAACATGTTGAACATGCCAAGGATGCCGCCCGACTGGCTTTGAAACAACTTTGCCAGCTGGTCCGGGTCAATACCCGGCACCGGAATGTGCGCGCCGATACGGTAGACGATCAACGCCAGCAGCAGGAATACTGCTCGCCGACGCAGATCGCCGAACTTCGCCGCGCCGCGACCGGGTTTTGCGAGACTCGGGCTGTTAGCCAAGTACCTTCTCCGATGCAAATGCTAGTGACGGCAAATAACTTGCTCGTTACTCGGCAAAAGAGCCGCCGGCTGCTTCAATAGCAGCACGCGCACCCTTCGTCGCACCCAGACCCTTCACAACGACCTTGCGCTTCAGCTCGCCCGTCGCGATGATCTTGGCGCTCGTGATCAGCTCGCCGAGCAGGCCGGCTTGCTTCAGAGCCAACAGATCGATTTCGTCGACCGGCAGCTTTTCCAGATCAGAGAGACGCACTTCACCGACGAATTCCTTCGTCAACGAGGTGAAACCACGCTTCGGCAGGCGACGTTGCAGCGGCATTTGACCGCCTTCGAAGCCAACCTTGTGAAAGCCGCCCGAACGCGACTTCTGACCCTTGTGACCACGGCCAGCAGTCTTGCCCAGACCGGAGCCGATACCGCGACCGACGCGACGCTTAGCGTGCTTCGAGCCTTCAGCCGGCTTCAGGTTATTCAATTCCATTATCAACTCCTTGAGTCCTGGTCAGCCGCTTAGCTGATGACCTTAACGAGGTACGAAACCTTGTTGATCATGCCGCGCACAGCCGGCGTATCCTGCAACTCGCTAACCGAGTTGAGTCGGCGCAGGCCCAAGCCACGCACCGTTGCACGGTGCGTTTCACGGGTGCCGATCAGGCTCTTGACGAGCTGGACCTTGACAGTTTTATCAGACATGGTGTCCACCTTAGCCCAGAATATCTTCGACGGACTTGCCGCGCTTCGCCGCGATGTCGCCCGGCGTGGACTGCTTGCGCAGACCGTCGAGCGTTGCACGAACGAGGTTGTACGGGTTCGTCGAACCGTGGCTCTTGGCCACAACGTTCTGCACGCCCATCACGTCGAACACTGCGCGCATCGGTCCACCAGCGATCACACCGGTACCGTCCTTCGCCGGAGCGAGGAGGACCATGGATGCGCCGTGCTTACCGTGCACTTCGTGTTGCAGGGTACCGTTCTTAAGCGGCACCTTGAACATGTTGCGGCGAGCCTGTTCCATCGCCTTCTGAACAGCGACCGGCACTTCCTTCGCCTTGCCCTTGCCCATACCGACGCGGCCATCACCGTCGCCAACCACGGTCAGAGCGGCGAAACCGAGAATCCGGCCACCCTTCACGACCTTGGTCACGCGGTTGACCGAAATCATTTTTTCCCGCAGGCCGTCGTCGCGTTCGTCAGCCTGAACTTTCGCTTGCATCTTTGCCATGACGAATTCTTCCCTTAGAACTTGAGTCCGGCTTCGCGCGCCGCATCAGCCAGCGCTTTCACGCGGCCGTGGTAACGGAAACCCGAACGATCGAAGGCGACGGATTCGATGCCGGCAGCCTTAGCCTTTTCTGCAATGCGCTTACCGATCAGGGTCGCAGCAGCGACGTTGCCGCCCTTGCCCGTCTGATCAGCCAGTTGAGCACGCACTTCGGCTTCGAGCGTCGACGCGCTGGCGAGCACCTTGGTGCCGCACGGCGAGAACACTTGCGCATAGATGTGCGTGTTCGTGCGATGCACGGCGAGACGCGCGACCTGCAGCTCAGTGATCTTGATACGCGTCTGACGAGCGCGGCGCAGGCGAGATTGAGTCTTATCCATGATTGCGCACCCTTACTTCTTCTTCGTTTCTTTGAGGATCACAACCTCGTTGGCGTAACGCACACCCTTGCCCTTGTAGGGCTCCGGCGGACGATAGCCGCGCACTTCTGCAGCGACCTGGCCAACTTGTTGTTTATTGATCCCCTTGATCACGATTTCGGTTTGCGTCGGGGTTTCAGCCTTGACGCCTTCCGGCATCTGGTGCACCACGGGGTGCGAGAAACCCAGCGACAGGTTCAGCTTGTCGCCTTGCGCTTGTGCGCGGTAACCGACGCCAACCAGCGTCAGCTTGCGCTCGAAACCCTTCGTCACGCCGTTCACCATGTTCGCCACCAGTGCGCGCATCGTGCCCGACATCGCATTCGCTTCGCGGCTTTCGCCAACCGGCTCGAACTTCAGCGTGCCGTTGTCGTTCACCACCTTCACGAGGCTGTTAGCAGCCTGCGAAATCGTACCCAGTGGGCCCTTGACGGTAATGCGTTCGTCGCTCAGGGCCACTTCTGCGCCTTGCAGCGCGATCGGGCTTTTACCTACTCGAGACATGTTTCTCTCCTTTCGGCCTTAAGCGACGTAGCAGATGACTTCGCCGCCAACGCCCGTTGCACGCGCCTTGCGGTCCGTCATCACGCCCTTCGGCGTCGACACGATTGCCACGCCGAGGCCATTCATGACCACGGGGATGTCGTTACGGCCGCGGTACACACGCAGACCAGGCTTCGAAACGCGTTCAATGCGCTCGATCACCGGACGGCCAGCGTAGTACTTCAACACGATGTTCAATTCAGATTTCGCACCTTCGGACTTCACTGCGAAATCATCGATATAGCCTTCGTCCTTCAGGACCTGCGCAATCGCAATCTTGACTTTCGACGAGGGCATTGTCACCGAAACTTTCTCGACCATCTGCGCGTTGCGGATGCGAGTCAGCATATCGGCGATAGGATCACTCATGCTCATTTACGTTTCTCCTATTACCAGCTCGCCTTGGTCAGGCCAGGGATCTCGCCGCGAAACGCGATTTCGCGAATCTTGTTGCGCGCCAGCCCGAATTTACGGAACGTGCCACGCGGGCGACCGGTAATTGCACAACGATTGCGCTTACGGGTCGGATTAGAGTTGCGCGGCAGTTGTTGCAGTTCCAGACGCGCTGCGTAATGCTCTTCGTCCGACTTGCTCATATCGCCAATGATCGCCTTCAACTCAGCACGCTTGGGAGCGTACTTAGCGGCCAGGCGAGCACGCTTCTTTTCACGTTCGATCAGTGCCAGTTTAGCCACGGTAACCTCAGTTTCTGAACGGGAACTTGAAGCTGGCGAGCAGAGCCTTTGCTTCGTCGTCGGTCTTCGCAGTCGTCGTGATGCTGATGTTCAGCCCACGCAGTGCGTCGATCTTGTCGTAGTCGATTTCGGGGAAAATAATCTGCTCTTTCACACCGACGTTGTAGTTGCCGCGACCATCGAACGCACGACCCGACACGCCACGGAAGTCGCGCACACGGGGGAGCGCAACCGTCACGAAACGGTCCAGAAATTCGTACATTGCCTGACCACGCAACGTGACCATTGCACCGATCGGATAGCCCTGACGGATCTTGAAGCCAGCGATTGCCTTGCGTGCCTTCGTGATCACCGGCTTCTGGCCTGCGATCTTCGTCAGGTCGCCAACGGCGTTTTCGATGATCTTCTTGTCAGCAACCGCTTCGCCAAGGCCCATGTTCAGGGTGATCTTGGTGATGCGCGGCACTTCCATCACGGACTTGTAACCGAACTTCTCGATGAGGCCGGGTACAACCTTCTCTTTGTAAAACTCTTGCAAACGAGCCATTTTTTTACTCCGCTGCGTCAGGCGCTCAGCTCAGCACCAGTCGTCTTAAGGAAACGGACCTTCTTGTCTCCTTCGACCTTGATGCCTACACGCGACGCCTTGCCATTCGCGTCGACCAATGCGACGTTCGAAATTTGCAGCGGCATCGTCTTGGCTTCCACACCGCCCGTCGTACCCTTCATCGGGTTCGGCTTGACGTGTTTCTTGACGAGATTGATGCCCTCGACAATCACTTTGCCTTCGCCAACGGACAGCACGATGCCGCGCTTGCCCTTATCTTTGCCGGTGATGACGATAACTTCGTCACCTTTGCGAATCTTGTTCATCGCGACTCCTTACAGCACTTCAGGTGCCAACGAAACGATCTTCATGAATCGTTCGCTGCGCAACTCGCGCGTAACAGGCCCGAAAATACGGGTGCCAATAGGTTCGAGCTTGGCATTCAACAGCACTGCGGCATTGCCATCGAACTTGATCAGCGAGCCGTCCTGACGGCGCACGCCCTTGGCGGTGCGAACCACCACGGCGTTATAAATTTCGCCTTTCTTCACGCGCCCGCGCGGCGTTGCTTCTTTGACGGTCACCTTGATGATGTCGCCAATGCTGGCATAACGACGCTTCGAGCCGCCGAGAACCTTGATGCACATGACTTCACGCGCACCGGTGTTGTCGGCCACTTCAAGCCGAGTTTCGGTCTGGATCATGGTTTATCTTTCCCAACTTAATCCGGTCACACCACCATGGCGTACCCGGTCAGTCTTGGTCCCGTCAGCCAATCGGCTGCTTGGGTTAGAACAGCAGCGACGGCAAACGAAACCCGCCATCGCAATCCGGTGAATCCTTCGGAACAGACTGGCGCCTGAACCGCTTCCCCCACCAACTTCGCCCGCGACGGGGCTCCCATAAAAGAGGGAAGACCGAGATTATAACTGATAACCTCGGTCTTGCAAGCGAAAATTACTGCGATTTCAACTACTTCTACAACTTCGCGGCGTCAGATGACGCGAGCAGCCTCGACCAGGCGAGCCACAACCCAAGCTTTCGTCTTCGAAATCGGACGTGTTTCCTGGATTTCAACGAGGTCGCCCTCGTTGTACGTGTTCGCATCGTCGTGCGCGTGGTACTTCTTCGAACGCACAACATACTTGCCGTAGATCGGGTGCTTCACGCGGTGCTCAACCAGCACGGTGACCGTCTTGTCCATCTTGTTGCTGACGACCTTGCCGACCAGCGTCCGCTTGAGCGAGGTTTTTACGCTATCGTTCATTTCTGGTTCGCCTTCTCAGTCAGGACGGTCCGCACACGTGCGATGTCGCGACGAACCTTCTTCAGCTGGCTCGTGTTCGTGAGCTGCTGGGTCGCGAGTTGCATGCGCAGGCCGAATTGCGCCTTCAACAGGTCCGACAGCTCCTTGTTGAGCGCGGCCTGATCTTTCTGGTGAAGTTCGGAAGCCTTCATCATTTGCTCCTTAGGCGCCGAGCTGACGCACGATAAACGTCGTCTTAAGCGGCAGCTTAGCTGCAGCCAGACGGAACGCTTCGCGTGCCAGCTCTTCGGTTACGCCGTCCATTTCGTACAGCATCTTGCCCGGTTGAATCTCTGCGACGTAGTACTCAGGGTTACCTTTACCGTTACCCATCCGTACTTCAGCCGGCTTGTGCGAGATCGGCTTGTCCGGGAATATGCGGATCCAGATGCGGCCACCACGCTTGATGTGACGCGTCATTGCACGACGTGCCGCTTCAATCTGGCGCGCGGTCAGGCGACCACGACCGATAGCCTTCAGGCCGAACTCACCGAACGACACCGCGTTGCCGCGGGTAGCGATACCGGTGTTACGACCCTTCTGCTCTTTGCGATACTTTCTGCGTTTCGGTTGCAGCATCGTTATTCTCCAGTCTTCCCGCCGTCGCCGGCACCGCCAGCACGACGAGGAGCGCCACGGCGTGCACCTGCCGGGCCACCACCTTCACCATCGCGACGC
This sequence comes from Paraburkholderia sp. IW21, assembly GCF_041321145.1. Taxonomy (NCBI): domain Bacteria; kingdom Pseudomonadati; phylum Pseudomonadota; class Betaproteobacteria; order Burkholderiales; family Burkholderiaceae; genus Paraburkholderia; species Paraburkholderia sp. IW21. Next base: position 129,192 of record NZ_JBGGWA010000014.1, read on the forward strand.
GGACGGCGATCGCCACCCGGACGTGCGTTACGGCGCGGACGCTTTTCTTCGGCGACTTCTTCAACCACCGGTGCGTCGTTGCGGCCGAGCGTATCGCCCTTGTAGACCCACACCTTCACGCCGATGATGCCGTACGTCGTCTTCGCTTCCGAAGTTGCGTAGTCGATATCAGCACGCAGCGTATGAAGGGGCACGCGACCTTCGCGATACCATTCCGTACGAGCGATTTCGATACCGTTCAGGCGGCCGGCGCTCATGATCTTGATGCCTTGAGCACCCAGACGCATTGCGTTTTGCATCGCACGCTTCATCGCACGGCGGAACATAATCCGGCGCTCGAGTTGTTGCGTGATCGAATCCGCGATCAGTTGCGCATCGGTTTCCGGCTTACGGATTTCTTCGATGTTGACGTGGACCGGAACGCCCATGCGGCGTTGCAGTTCCGACTTCAGCAGCTCGATATCTTCGCCCTTCTTACCGATGACGACACCCGGACGCGAGCTATAAATCGTGATGCGCGCGTTCTTCGCCGGACGCTCGATAACGACGCGGCCAACCGAAGCGTTTTTCAGCTTCTTCTTCAGGTATTCACGAACACCGATGTCTTCCTGCAACATCGCCGCGAAATTGTTGTTGTTCGCGTACCAACGCGACGCCCAATTGCGGCTGACGGCCAAACGGAAGCCAGTCGGATGAATTTTCTGTCCCATCGTATGACCCCTTAATTCCCGACCGTCACAGTGATGTGACAGGATTGCTTCTCGATGCGGTTACCACGGCCTTTAGCGCGCGCAGTAAAACGCTTGAGCGATGCAGCCTTGTCGACCATGATGCTCGTTACCTTGAGCTCGTCGATATCGGCGCCTTCGTTATGCTCCGCATTCGCGATCGCCGACAGCACGACCTTTTTCACGATTCCCGCAGCCTTCTTCGGCGAGAACGTCAGAACGTTCAACGCCTTGTCGACCGGCAAACCGCGGATCTGGTCAGCCACAAGGCGCGTTTTCTGCGCCGAGATGCGGGCACCGCGATGAATTGCTTTCACTTCCATCATGAGCCCCTTATTTCTTAGCCTTCTTGTCGGCTGCGTGACCCTTGAACGTCCGGGTCAATGCAAACTCGCCAAGCTTGTGGCCGACCATGTTTTCCGAGATGTACACCGGGACGTGTTGACGGCCGTTATGCACAGCAATCGTCAGACCGATGAAATCCGGCAGAATCGTCGAACGACGCGACCAGGTTTTGATCGGCTTCTTGTCACGCGCAGCGGCTGCCGACTCGACCTTCTTCAGCAAATGGGCGTCGCAGAACGGACCTTTTTTTACAGAACGTGCCATTGCCTACTCCTTAACGCTTGTGACGGCGCTGGACGATCATGCTCGTCGTGCGCTTGTTGCTGCGGGTGCGATAACCCTTAGCAGGCGTGCCCCACGGGCTCACCGGATCGCGACCTGCAGCCGTCTTGCCTTCACCACCACCGTGCGGGTGATCGACCGGGTTCATTGCAACGCCACGCACCGTCGGGCGGATACCGCGCCAGCGGTTTGCGCCAGCCTTACCGATTTGACGGAGGCTATGCTCTTCGTTGCCAACTTCACCAATCGTCGCGCGGCATTCAACGTGAACGCGGCGGATTTCACCCGAGCGCAGGCGGACCTGTGCGTAGATGCCTTCACGAGCCAGCAACATCGCCGATGTACCAGCCGAACGCGCCATTTGCGCGCCCTTGCCCGGCAGCATCTCGATGCAGTGGATCGTCGTACCGACCGGAATGTTGCGGATCGGCAGCGTATTACCTGCGCGGATCGGCGCTTCCGAACCCGACATCAGTTGCTGACCGACGGTGATACCCTTCGGAGCAATGATGTAGCGGCGTTCGCCGTCTGCGTACAGGACCAACGCAATGTTCGCGCTACGGTTCGGATCGTACTCAAGACGTTCGACCTTGGCCGGAATGCCATCCTTCGTGCGACGGAAATCGACGACACGATAGTGATGCTTGTGACCACCACCCTTATGACGCGTGGTGATGTGGCCGTTGTTGTTACGGCCGGCGGTCGTGGATTGCGCGTCGAGCAGCGGTGCGAACGGCTTGCCCTTATGCAGATCCTTGTTGACCACCTTGACCATCGCACGGCGACCCGGCGAAGTCGGCTTAACTTTAACGATTGCCATGATTACTTGGCCTCCGCTTCAAAGTTGATTTCCTGGCCGGGCTTCAGGCAGACGTACGCCTTCTTCACGTCCTTGCGCTTGCCCATGAAGCGGCCAAAGCGCTTGGCTTTACCCTTCGAGACCAGCACATTGACGGAATTGACTTCCACCTTGAACAGCAGCTCGACTGCAGCTTTCACTTCCTGCTTCGTGGCATCGGGCGCGACTTCGAACACAACTTGCTCGTTCTTGTCGGCCACCAGCGTCGCCTTTTCGGAGATCACCGGTGCGAGCAGGACCTGCATCAAACGATGATCGTTCTTGCGAATCTCGCTCATGACAGCAACTCCTCGATCTGGGCGACCGCAGCCTTCGTGATCAGGATCTTCTTGAAGTAGATCAGCGACAGCGGGTCGGCGTAACGCGGCTCGACAACTGCCACATGGGCGAGATTGCGCGACGCGAGGTACAGGTTTTCGTCAACCGTGTCGGTAATCACCAGCACGGAGTCGAGACCCATCGCCTTGAATTTTTCGGCCAGCAGCTTCGTCTTCGGCGCTTCGAGCGTCAGCTCGTCGACCACCGAGATACGGCCTTCGCGAGCCAGCTGCGAGAAGATCGAGCAGAGACCTGCGCGATGCATCTTCTTGTTGACCTTGTGCGAAAAGTTTTCTTCCGGCGAATTCGGGAAAATCCGGCCACCGCCGCGCCACAACGGGCTCGACGACATACCGGCGCGGGCGCGGCCCGTACCCTTCTGGCGCCACGGCTTCTTGGTCGTGTGCTTGACTTGCTCACGGTCCTTCTGCGCGCGGTTGCCGCTACGGGCATTCGCTTGATACGCCACCACAACCTGGTGAATCAGGGCTTCGTTGTAATCGCGGCCGAACACTACGTCCGACGCGCTAACGCCTGCACCTTCCTGACCATTGGCATTCAGGAGCTTAAGTTCCATTATTTCGCTCCTTTCACGGCACGCGTCTTCACGGCCGGCGTAACGAATACCTTGCCACCCTTCGCACCCGGAACGGCGCCCTTGACCAGCAACAGCTTGCGGTCAGCGTCGATACGAGCGATTTCGAGGTTTTGCACGGTTACCGTATCGTCACCCATGTGACCGGTCATGCGCTTACCCGGGAACACACGACCCGGATCCTGCGCCATACCGATCGAACCCGGCACGTTGTGCGAGCGCGAGTTACCGTGCGATGCACGGCCGGATGCGAAGTTGTAACGCTTGATGGTACCGGCGTAGCCCTTACCGATCGACACGCCTTGCACGTCGACCTTCTGGCCTACTTCGAACAGGTCGGGGCCGACCACGGTGCCGTTCGACAACTCGGCAGCCTTGGCAGCATCGATCTGGAATTCTTTGAGGATTTCACCGGCTTGAACACCGGCTTTGGCGAGATGACCGGCCAACGGCTTCGTCACACGCGATGCACGGCGCGTACCGAATGCAACCTGCACGGCCGTGTAGCCGTCGGTTTCAACAGTCTTGATCTGCGTCACGCGGTTGTCGGACACGTCCAGCACGGTAACGGGAATCGAATCCCCTTCTGCCGTGAAGATACGGGTCATGCCAACCTTGCGACCTACGAGTCCAAGGCTCATCGTTTTCTCCATTCCCGACTGCGATTGGTCGGGGCTAATTTACAAAATGCCGGTGCCGTTTCGGGCATGAATTCATGCTGCAGCACACCGACTTTTTTGCGCAAATGCGCGAAAAGCCTTGCATTATAGCGAGGCTTTTCGTTTTCCGCAAGCAATCAATGACTTAGCGTTGCCCGATACTTCGGACAACCTCTGAAAGCCTTATTGCAGCTTGATTTCCACGTCCACGCCAGCCGGCAGGTCCAACTTCATCAATGCGTCAACGGTCTTGTCCGTCGGGTCGACGATGTCCATCAGGCGTTGGTGCGTACGGATTTCGAGCTGATCGCGCGACGTCTTGTTAACGTGCGGCGAACGCAGGATGTCGAAACGTTGAATGCGGGTCGGCAGGGGCACCGGACCACGAACGATCGCGCCAGTCCGCTTAGCCGTGTCGACGATTTCAGCTGCCGATTGATCGATCAGGCGATAGTCGAAAGCCTTCAGGCGAATGCGGATTTTCTGGTTTTGCATGACAATTCCTTGGAAAGAGCGAGGCGGTATTGCGCCGCCAGATAGTAAAAGAACGTAGAGCCGGGCATGGGATAGGAACAAGCGCTGAAGCGCCAACGCCTATCGACAGGCGCCCGGCTCCGGGCACCACTTACTGCAAATTCAACCCTCGATTTTACTCGAGAATCTTGGCAACGACACCTGCGCCAACGGTACGGCCACCTTCGCGGATTGCGAAACGCAGGCCTTCTTCCATCGCGATCGGGTTGATCAGCTTCACCGTGATCGACACGTTGTCACCCGGCATGACCATTTCCTTGTCCTTCGGCAACTCGATCGAGCCCGTCACGTCCGTGGTACGGAAGTAGAACTGGGGACGATAGTTGTTGAAGAACGGCGTGTGGCGACCGCCTTCGTCCTTGCTCAGCACGTACACTTCTGCCGTGAAGTGCGTGTGCGGGTTGATCGAACCCGGCTTCGCCAGAACCTGGCCACGCTCCACGTCTTCACGCTTCGTGCCGCGCAGCAGGATACCAACGTTGTCGCCTGCCTGACCCTGGTCGAGCAGCTTGCGGAACATTTCCACGCCCGTGCACGTCGTCTTCACCGTCGGCTTGATACCGACGATTTCGATTTCTTCGCCGACCTTCACGACGCCGCGCTCAACGCGACCCGTCACCACCGTGCCGCGACCCGAAATCGAGAACACGTCTTCCACCGGCATCAGGAACGCACCGTCAACTGCGCGCTCCGGCGTCGGGATGTACGTGTCCAGCGCATCGGCCAGATTCATGATCGCCACTTCGCCCAGCTCGCCCGTGTCGCCTTCCAGCGCCAGCTTGGCCGAACCCTTGATGATCGGCGTGTCGTCGCCCGGGAAGTCGTACTTCGACAGAAGCTCGCGAACTTCCATCTCGACCAGCTCCAGCAGCTCAGCGTCGTCCACCATGTCGCACTTGTTCAGGAACACGATGATGTACGGAACGCCAACCTGACGCGCCAGCAGGATGTGCTCACGCGTTTGCGGCATCGGGCCGTCTGCGGCCGAGCACACCAGGATCGCGCCGTCCATCTGCGCTGCGCCCGTGATCATGTTCTTCACATAGTCAGCGTGGCCCGGGCAATCGACGTGGGCGTAGTGGCGGTTAGCCGTTTCGTACTCGACGTGCGCCGTATTGATCGTGATACCACGCGCCTTTTCTTCCGGCGCCGCGTCGATCTGGTCATATGCCTTCGCTTCGCCGCCAAACTTCTTGGTCAGCACCGTCGTGATCGCTGCCGTCAGCGTGGTCTTGCCGTGGTCAACGTGACCGATCGTGCCGACGTTCACGTGCGGCTTGGTCCGTTCGAATTTACCTTTAGCCATGTTTCTCTTCTTTCAAAAAGTTAATCGTTGAATGACTTGCCGCGCGCTTACTTCGACTTCGCGTTGATGATCGCTTCAGACACGTTGCGCGGTGCTTCGGAGTAGTGCTTGAACTCCATCGTGTACGTTGCACGACCTTGGCTCAGCGAACGCAGTGACGTCGAGTAGCCGAACATTTCCGACAGCGGCACTTCGGCGCGAACGATCTTGCCGCCGCCAATCATGTCTTCCATGCCCTGAACAATACCGCGACGGCCCGACAGATCGCCCATCACGTTGCCCATGTAGTCTTCCGGCGTTTCGACTTCCACAGCCATCATCGGTTCGAGGATGACCGGGCTCGCCTTGCGCATTGCTTCCTTGAACGCCATCGAGCCGGCCATGCGGAACGCGTTTTCGTTCGAGTCAACATCGTGGTACGAACCGAACGTCAGGTGAACCTTCACGTCAACGACCGGGAAGCCTGCCAGCACGCCAGCTTTCAGCGTTTCCTGGATACCCTTGTCGACTGCCGGGATGTATTCACGCGGAATCACACCGCCCTTGATTTCGTCCAGGAACTCGTAGCCCTTGCCTTGCTCGTTCGGCTCAAGCGTAATGACCGCGTGACCATACTGGCCGCGACCACCCGACTGCTTGACGAACTTGCCATCGACGTCTTCCGCCTTGCCGCGGATCGTTTCACGGTAAGCCACCTGCGGCTTGCCGACCGTTGCTTCGACGCCGAATTCACGCTTCATCCGGTCGACCAGAATTTCGAGGTGGAGCTCGCCCATGCCCGAAATGATGGTTTGACCCGATTCTTCGTCCGTTTGAACGCGGAACGACGGATCTTCCTGAGCCAGGCGATTCAGCGCCAGACCCATCTTTTCCTGGTCAGGCTTCGTCTTCGGCTCAACAGCCTGGGAGATCACCGGCTCCGGGAAAATCATGCGCTCGAGCACGATCGGGTGCAACGGATCGCACAGGGTGTCACCCGTGGTCGCGTCTTTCAGGCCAACCGCAGCAGCGATGTCGCCCGCGTGCACTTCCTTGATTTCTTCACGCTGGTTTGCGTGCATCAGCAGAATACGACCGAGACGTTCTTTCTTGTCCTTGGTCGCGTTCAGCAGCGTGTCGCCCGACTTCGTCGTACCGGAGTACACACGGAAGAAGATCAGCTGGCCGACAAACGGATCGGTCATGATCTTGAATGCGAGGGACGAGAACTTCTCGTCGTCAGCTGCGCGCCGCTCAGCCTTTTCACCGTTTTCGAGTTCACCCGTAACCGGCGGAATGTCGATCGGCGACGGCAGGAAATCGAGCACGGCGTCCAGCATCCGCTGCACGCCCTTGTTCTTGAACGCAGTACCACACAGCATCGGCTGAATTTCGCACGCGATCGTACGGTCGCGCAGACCCTTGATGATTTCCGCCTCGGTCAGTTCGCCCGACTCGAGGTACTTGTTCATCAGATCTTCGTTCGACTCGGCCGCAGCTTCGACCATCTTCTCGCGCCATTCGTTGCACGTGTCGACGAGTTCAGCCGGGATTTCTTCGTACGAGAACTTCGTGCCTTGGGACGCGTCATCCCAAATGATCGCCTTCATCTTCAGCAGATCGACGACGCCCGTGAACGTTTCTTCAGCGCCGATAGGCACCACGACCGGAACCGGGTTCGCCTTCAGACGCAGCTTGAGCTGGTCGTAGACCTTGAAAAAGTTCGCGCCGGTACGGTCCATCTTGTTGATGAACGCGAGACGGGGAACCTTGTACTTGTTAGCCTGGCGCCACACGGTTTCCGACTGGGGCTGCACGCCGCCCACTGCGCAGTAGACCATGCATGCACCGTCGAGCACGCGCATCGAGCGCTCGACTTCAATCGTGAAGTCGACGTGACCCGGGGTGTCGATGATGTTGATACGGTGCTCAGCGCGGTCGCCGGCCATGCCTTTCCAGAACGCCGTGGTAGCAGCGGACGTGATCGTGATGCCGCGTTCCTGCTCCTGCTCCATCCAGTCCATGGTGGCAGCGCCGTCGTGAACTTCACCAATCTTGTGGTTCACGCCGGTGTAGAACAGGATGCGCTCGGTCGTCGTCGTTTTGCCGGCGTCGATGTGAGCGCTAATACCGATGTTACGGTAGCGCTCGATAGGTGTCTTGCGAGCCACTTTGATCCTCTATTGGGATGACGCGATGCGAGAAAATACCCATCGCGCTGTAACACAAACGGGCGAGGCGCTTTGTAAGCGCACCCGCCCGGAATTTCTTTCCGCTTTTTCTGCTAAACCCGGGTTCGGGAAGCTTAGAAACGGAAGTGCGAGAACGCCTTATTGGCTTCTGCCATCCGGTGAACTTCGTCGCGCTTCTTCATCGCGCCGCCACGGCCTTCGGCCGCTTCGGAGAGTTCACCTGCCAGACGCAGGGCCATCGACTTCTCGCTGCGCTTCTTCGCGGCTTCACGCAACCAACGCATCGCCAATGCCATACGACGCGACGGACGCACTTCGACCGGAACCTGATAGTTCGCACCACCAACGCGGCGGCTCTTCACTTCGACCACCGGCTTGACGTTGTTGAGCGCTACCGTGAACACTTCCAGCGGGTCCTTGCCACCCTTGGTCTGGATCTGTTCGAAAGCGCCGTACACGATGCGCTCAGCAACCGACTTCTTGCCGGAGAGCATCAGCACGTTCATGAACTTAGCTACATCTACGTTACCGAACTTCGGATCCGGCAACACTTCCCGCTTGGGGACTTCGCGACGACGCGGCATGTTTCTTCCTTTACTTTTCAGTTGGAGCTGCTTATCAGCCCCGCGGCCACCAACTAACCCGATTCATCTCTAACGACTTACCAGCCCGGTCGGGTGACCACTTACTCGACAGCACCGGCGATTCCGGCACCACCGCTATTACCGCCTTTGCAGGCGACCTGAAACTACTCTGACCGGCTAATTACTTGCCAGCTTTTGCACGCTTCGCACCGTACTTCGAGCGAGCTTGCTTACGATCCTTGACGCCCTGGGTATCCAGCGAGCCGCGGACCATGTGGTAACGCACACCCGGCAAGTCCTTAACACGGCCGCCGCGAATCAGCACGACCGAGTGTTCCTGCAGGTTGTGGCCTTCACCACCGATGTACGAAATGACTTCGAAGCCGTTCGTCAGGCGCACCTTGGCAACTTTACGAAGTGCCGAGTTCGGCTTCTTAGGCGTCGTGGTGTACACGCGAGTGCACACGCCGCGACGCTGGGGGCAGTCCTGCAAAGCCGGGCTCTTGCTCTTCGTCGTTTCCGACGCGCGGCCTTTGCGAACCAGTTGATTGATGGTTGGCATTGTTTATTCCTGAAATTGAACAAAATCGACGCATTTGTTTCCGGGCAAAGCAGAAACGATTGCGCATCGAACTTCCGGACCCGACAGTCAGCGCACGAATTCACTTCGCGCACGGGCATCCCAAGAACCGGAACCTAGCATAATATTCCGAAAATGCTAAAGGAGTCAACAGGTTGCAATGTTTCGCAGGCCTGTCGACCTAAAACGGCACTCGACGCGCTCAGTCGGCGGCGACGACTTCCAGCAACTCGTCGCCGAAACGGTCGAGTTTGCGTGCGCCCATGCCCGGAATACCACGCAAATCCTCAATGGAATCCGGGCCGTTGCGGGCAATTTCCGCCAGCGTGGCGTCGTGGAAGATGACGTAGGCCGGCACGCCGTCGCTTTTCGCCGTCTCTGTGCGCCAGGTCCGCAGGCGCTCCCAGCGGGCGCGCTCGCGTGGGCCCATGCCGATCGTCGGGTCTGCCCGCTCGCTTGTCCGGCCGGACGATTGGCGGGTACGCGTGGGCTTCACATAACGGCGCATCGTAACGTTCTGCTCGCTCTTCAACACCGCTTTGGCCGCCTCAGTCAGCACCAGCGAGCCGAAGCCTTCGTGGTCGACGGTGAGGTAGCCGAACGCGACGAGCTGCCGGAAGATAGCGCGCCACTCCGGCTCGCCGAGTGCGGCCCCGATTCCGAACGTGGTGAGTTTTTCGTGGCCACGTTGCAGGACTTTCTCGCTGCGATTGCCGCGGAGAATGTCGATCAAATGCCCGGCGCCGAAGTGAAAGCCACTCGCCCGCTGCGCGCGGAATACACAGGAGAGCGCCATCTGCGCTTCGCGCGTTGCATCCCATGTGTCTGGCGGCTCGATACAGTTGTCGCAGTTGCCGCAGGGTTTGCTTGATTCACCGAAATACGCGAGCAGCCGCACGCGGCGGCAGGTCGCCGCTTCGCACAGACCGAGCAAGGCGTCGAGCTTGCCGGTCTGCACGCGCTTATGCGCGTCGTCGGCGTCGGACTCGTCGATCATCTTGCGCTGCTGGACGACGTCGCCCAGACCGTACGCCATCCAGGCGTTGGCAGGCATACCGTCGCGACCCGCGCGCCCGGTTTCCTGGTAATAGCCTTCGACGCTCTTTGGCAAATCAAGGTGAGCCACGAAGCGTACGTCTGGCTTGTCGATCCCCATACCAAAGGCGATCGTTGCGCACATCACGATGCCTTCCTCACGCTGAAACATCTCCTGATGCTTCTGGCGGATTTCGAACTCCATGCCGGCGTGATACGGCAAAGCGCGCATACCCTTTTCTTTCAGCCACTCTGCCGTTTCCTCCACTTTGCGGCGCGACAGGCAATAAACCACGCCGGCGTCGGTCGTGCCATCAGGTTTCGAATGTTCGGCGCGAATGAAATCGAGCAACTGAGCGCGCGCATTGTCTTTCTCGACGATGCGGTAGCGGATATTCGGGCGATCGAAACTGGAGATGAAAATGCGCGCATCGTCCAACGCGAGACGATGAATGATTTCGTCACGCGTAATTGCATCCGCGGTCGCGGTGAGCGCGATACGCGGCACGTTCGGAAAGCGCTCGTGCAGCACCGATAGCTGAATATATTCAGGCCGGAAATCGTGGCCCCATTGCGACACGCAGTGGGCCTCGTCGATCGCGAACAGCCCGATGCGTGTGCGCTCGAGCAACTCCTGAAAACGGGGCGTCATCAGGCGTTCGGGCGCCACGTAGAGCAGATCGATTTCGCCTTCGCGTAGCGCGCGTTCGGTGGCCATCGCTTCGGCACTCGACAGGGTCGAGTTCAGATAAGCCGCTCGTACACCGACTTCCTTCAGCGCGGCGACCTGGTCCTGCATCAGCGCGATCAGCGGGGACACCACGATCCCAGCTCCGCAACCCGCTTCGCGCCGCACCAGCGACGGAATCTGATAGCACAGCGACTTACCGCCACCTGTAGGCATCAGCACAAGGCAATCGCCGCCGCCGGCGACGTGCTCGACAATTTCGCCCTGCTGTCCTCTGAACGCGGGGTAACCGAAGACTTCGTTGAGGATTTCGAGCGGACGGGACATGAATTTGAGAGAAGCAGCGTAATGCCGGTGACACGAATTTTACCAACGCATTCGTGTTGCGCCCGCGCTTTGCAGCAACGTTAGCCGTTCGGCCGACGAATCCACAAAAACCGCACAAAAATGAGGCGCGCGCGGTGCGTTGGACAGGAGTAAGTGCTAAAGCACTTACTCCTGTCGACAAAAAAAAACCGCTCAGTCGAAACTGAGCGGCTTCGCTGGCTGGTGAGCCCCAGGCGGCTTGCGCCGCCGGGACTTACTCGCCTGAGTGTTGCTGTTCGGCGGCCGGGGTTTCCGGCGTACCGAATTCGAACGACTCTTCCGCTGCGATCTGATCGAAACGCTCGCGGTCGGACAGTTCCTTGCTCTTGCGTGCCTTGTGGAACGCGAGACCCGTACCAGCCGGAATCAGACGACCAACGATCACGTTTTCCTTCAGCCCGCGCAGATCGTCGCGCTTGCCCATGATCGCCGCTTCGGTCAGCACGCGAGTCGTTTCCTGGAACGACGCCGCGGAGATGAACGAATCGGTCGACAGCGACGCCTTCGTGATACCGAGCAGCACGTTGTCGTAGGTTGCCGGGATCTTGTCTTCCGCAGCCATCCGGTCGTTCTCGTCGAGCATATCCGAGCGCTCGACTTGTTCGCCCATGATGAAGCGCGTGTCACCGTTATCGACGATCTGCACACGGCGCAGCATCTGACGGACGATCACTTCAATGTGCTTGTCATTGATCTTCACGCCCTGCAAACGATACACGTCCTGCACTTCGTCCACGATGTAGCGCGCCAGCGCTTCGACGCCCTGCAAACGCAGGATGTCGTGCGGATCAGCCGGCCCGTCGACAATCATTTCGCCCTTGTTGACGACCTGACCATCGTGCACCAGAACCTGCTTTTCCTTCGCGATCAGGAACTCGTGCTGATTGCCTTCGAGATCCGTGATAACGAGACGCTGCTTACCCTTCGTGTCCTTACCGAACGACGTCGTGCCCGTGACTTCCGCCAGAATACCGGCGTCCTTCGGCGAGCGCGCTTCGAACAGTTCGGCCACACGCGGCAGACCACCGGTAATGTCACGCGTTTTCTGCGATTCAACCGGGATCCGTGCGAGCACTTCACCGACCTGCACTTGCTGACCGTCCTTCACGGTGATCAGAGCGCCAACCTGGAAACCGATCTGCACCGAGTGCTCGGTGTTCGGGATCTTGACTTCTTCGCCGTTCGCGTCGAGCAGCTTGACCTGCGGGCGCACCGTCTTCGACGCTTGCGAACCACGGCGCTTCACGTCGATCACGACCAACGTCGAAAGACCCGTCACATCGTCGATCTGCTTGGCAACCGTCACGCCTTCTTCGACGTTTTCGAACTTCACCGTACCACCGTACTCGGTGATGATCGGACGCGTCATTGGATCCCACGTCGCCAGCTGCGTGCCGGCCTTGATCTGCGCGCCGTCCAGTTGCAACAGCGTCGCGCCGTACGGCACCTTGTGACGTTCACGCTCACGGCCGTGGTCGTCGGTGATCATGGCTTCGCCCGAACGCGAGATGACGATCTGCTCGCCCTTCGCATTGGTGACGTAACGCATGGTCGCCGTGAAACGCACCGTACCGTTCGACTTGGCTTCAACCGACGAAGCCACTGCTGCACGCGATGCCGCGCCACCGATGTGGAACGTACGCATCGTGAGCTGCGTGCCCGGTTCACCGATCGACTGAGCAGCGATCACGCCGACTGCTTCGCCAACGTTGACCGACGAGCCACGACCCAGGTCGCGGCCGTAGCAGGCTGCGCACAGACCGTAACGCGTTTCGCAAGTCAGCGGCGTACGCACGCGCACTTCGTCGATGCCGAGGCGTTCGATTTCCTCGACCGCGTCTTCGTCGAGCAACGTGCCCGTTTCGTACAGCGTTTCCTGCGATTCCGGATTGACGACGTCAGCCACCGTCACGCGACCGAGGATACGGTCACGCAACGCTTCGACGACTTCACCGCCTTCGACCAACGCCTTCATGGCGACGCCGTTGGACGTACCGCAATCGTCCTCGACCACCACCAGGTCCTGCGTCACGTCGACCAGACGACGCGTCAGGTAACCCGAGTTTGCCGTCTTCAGTGCCGTATCAGCCAGACCCTTACGTGCACCGTGGGTCGAGATGAAGTACTGCAACACGTTCAGGCCTTCGCGGAAGTTCGCCGTAATCGGCGTCTCGATGATCGAGCCGTCCGGCTTCGCCATCAGGCCACGCATACCGGCCAGCTGACGAATCTGAACCGCGGAACCACGCGCACCCGAGTCAGCCATCATGTAGATGGAGTTGAACGACTCCTGACGCGTCTGGTTACCGTCACGATCGACCACCGGTTCCGTCGACAGCTGCTCCATCATCGCCTTGCCGACCGCTTCCGACGTTGCCGACCAGATGTCGACCACGTTGTTGTAGCGTTCTTGCGACGTGACGAGACCCGACATGTACTGACGGTCGTATTCCTTCACCTTCTTCGCAGCGTCGCCGACGATCTGTTCTTTCTGCGGCGGCACGAGCATGTCGTCCACGCAAATCGAAATACCGGCGCGCGTTGCCAGACGGAAACCCGATTGCATCAACTGGTCGGCGAAAATCACCGTTTCGCGCAGACCGCACTTGCGGAATGCGGTGTTGATCAGACGCGAGATTTCTTTCTTCTTCAGCGGCTTGTTCAGCACCGAGAACGGCAGGCCTGGCGGCAGAATTTCCGACAGGATCGAACGGCCGACGGTCGTCGCGTACAGCGAGATCTTCGGCACGAACGCCGGCGCACCTTCCGACTTGTCTTCGTTGTGGACCATTTCCGTGATCCGCACGTTGACGCGCGAGGCGAGCTCGACTTCCTTGTTCTCGTACGCACGCAGTGCTTCCGACACGCCGGTAAACGTCAGGCCTTCGCCCTTGGCGTTCACTGCTTCACGCGTCGCGTAGTACAGGCCGAGCACGATATCCTGCGACGGCACGATCGACGGATCGCCGTTGGCCGGGAACAGGATGTTGTTCGACGCCAGCATCAGCGTACGCGCTTCCATCTGCGCTTCGAGCGACAGCGGCACGTGCACAGCCATCTGGTCACCGTCGAAGTCGGCGTTGAACGCCGCGCAAACGAGCGGGTGCAGCTGGATAGCCTTACCTTCGATCAGCACCGGCTCGAAAGCCTGAATGCCAAGACGGTGCAGCGTCGGCGCACGGTTCAGCATGACCGGATGTTCGCGGATCACCTCTTCGAGGATGTCCCACACCACCGGCGTCTGGTTCTCGACTTCCTTCTTCGCAGCCTTGATGGTGGTAGCAACACCCATCACTTCCAGCTTGTTGAAGATGAACGGCTTGAACAGTTCGAGCGCCATCAGCTTCGGCAGACCGCACTGATGCAGCTTGAGCGTCGGGCCGACCACGATGACCGAACGGCCTGAGTAGTCAACGCGCTTACCGAGCAAGTTCTGACGGAAACGACCGCCCTTACCCTTGATCATGTCAGCGAGCGACTTCAGCGGACGCTTGTTCGCGCCGGTCATTGCCTTACCGCGACGACCGTTGTCGAGCAGCGAATCGACGGCTTCCTGCAGCATCCGCTTTTCGTTGCGGACGATGATTTCAGGCGCCTTCAGTTCGAGCAGACGCTTCAACCGGTTGTTACGGTTGATCACGCGGCGATACAGGTCGTTCAGGTCCGACGTCGCGAAGCGGCCGCCATCGAGCGGCACCAGCGGACGCAGTTCCGGCGGCAGCACCGGCAGCACTTCGAGCACCATCCAGTCAGGCTTGATGCCCGAACGTTGGAAAGCCTCGAGCACCTTCAGGCGCTTCGCATACTTCTTGATCTTCGCTTCCGAACCCGTGTTCTTGAGTTCGGTGCGCAGCATCTCGACCTGTTCGTCGATGTTGATCGCGCGCAGCAGTTCGCGAACGCCTTCCGCGCCCATCTCGGCGCGGAATTCGTCACCGTACTCTTCGACCTTGTTGTAGTAATCCTCTTCCGTCATGATCTGCCGCGCTTTCAGCGGCGTCATGCCCGGATCGATCACCACATAGGCTTCGAAGTACAGCACGCGTTCAATGTCGCGCAGCGTCATGTCGAGCACCATGCCCAAACGCGACGGCAGCGACTTCAAAAACCAGATGTGCGCAACCGGCGAGGCCAACTCAATGTGGCCCATCCGTTCGCGACGCACCTTCGCCAGCGTCACTTCGACGCCGCACTTTTCGCAGATCACGCCACGATGCTTCAGGCGCTTGTACTTGCCGCAAAGGCATTCGTAGTCTTTGATCGGCCCGAAGATCTTCGCGCAGAACAGACCATCGCGTTCCGGCTTGAACGTCCGGTAGTTGATGGTTTCCGGCTTCTTAACTTCACCGAACGACCACGAACGGATCTTGTCTGGCGAGGCCAGACCGATCTTGATCGCGTCAAAAACTTCAGGTTGTTGGACTTGCTTGAATAGATCGAGCAAAGCTTTCATCGCTTCTCTCCAGTAGTCCGATTAGTTCCGGTCCAGGTCGATGTCGATACCGAGCGACCGGATTTCCTTCACCAACACGTTGAACGACTCAGGCATGCCGGCATCGATCACGTGATCGCCCTTGACCAGGTTCTCGTAAACCTTGGTCCGGCCCGCCACGTCATCCGACTTCACAGTCAGCATTTCCTGCAGCACGTACGATGCGCCGTACGCTTCGAGCGCCCACACTTCCATTTCACCAAAACGCTGGCCACCGAACTGCGCCTTACCGCCCAACGGCTGCTGCGTGACGAGCGAGTACGGGCCCGTCGAACGCGCGTGCATCTTGTCGTCGACCAAGTGGTGCAGCTTCAGGTAGTGCATGTAGCCGACAGTCACCGTACGTTCGAACATCTCACCTGTGCGGCCGTCATACAGACGCACCTGGTTCTTCGACGGCGTCATGCCGAGGTTCTTCGCGATGTCGTCCGGGAATGCCAGATCCAGCGCGCGCGACATTTCCTCTTCCGTCGCACCGTCGAACACCGGCGTTGCAAACGGCACGCCTTCGCGCAGGTTCTTCGCCAGTTCGACGATTTCGTCGTCCGTGAATGTATCGAGTTCTTCGGCGCGGCCCGACTCGTTGTAGATCTTGATCAGGAATTCGCGCAGTTCAGCGATCTTCGCCTGACGTTGCAGCATTTCGCCGATACGCCAGCCGAGGCCCTTCGCGGCCCAACCCAGATGCACTTCGAGAACCTGGCCCACGTTCATCCGCGACGGCACGCCGAGCGGGTTCAGAACGACGTCAGCCGGACGGCCGTCGGCCATGTACGGCATGTCTTCGATCGGAACGATCTTCGACACGACACCCTTGTTACCGTGACGGCCAGCCATCTTGTCGCCAGGCTGCAGACGACGCTTCACAGCCAGATACACCTTGACCATCTTCAGCACACCCGGCGGCAGTTCGTCGCCTTGGGTGAGCTTCTTGCGCTTTTCTTCGAACGCCAGATCGAACTGGTGACGCTTCTGTTCGATCGAGTCTTTGATCGCTTCGAGCTGTGCCGCTGCTTCTTCGTCCGCGAGGCGGATGTCGAACCAGTGGTAGTGGTCGAGATCTTCCAGGTAAGCCTGTTCGATCTTCGTACCCTTTGCGAGCTTCTTCGGACCGCCGTTCGCGACCTTGCCGGTCAACATACGTGCGAGACGCTGGAATGCATCGCCTTCCACGATACGCAGCTGGTCGTTCAGGTCGAGGCGATAACGCTTCAGTTCATCGTCGATGATCTGTTGCGCACGCTTGTCGCGCTGAATGCCTTCACGCGTGAACACTTGAACGTCGATCACCGTGCCGCTCATGCCCGACGGCACGCGCAGCGACGTGTCCTTCACGTCCGAAGCCTTTTCACCGAAGATCGCGCGCAGCAGCTTTTCTTCCGGCGTCAGTTGGGTTTCGCCCTTCGGCGTAACCTTACCCACCATCACGTCGCCTGCTTCGACCTCAGCGCCGATGTAGACGATGCCCGACTCGTCGAGACGGCCGAGTTGCACTTCCGCCAGGTTCGAGATGTCGCGCGTGATTTCTTCCGGTCCGAGCTTGGTATCGCGAGCTACGACGTTCAGTTCTTCGATGTGGATCGACGTGTAACGGTCATCCGCAACCACCTTCTCCGAGATCAAAATCGAATCTTCGAAGTTGTAGCCGTTCCACGGCATGAACGCGACCAGCATGTTCTGGCCGAGAGCCAGTTCGCCGAGGTCGGTCGATGCACCATCAGCCAGCACGTCGCCACGCGACACGATATCGCCGACCTTCACGATCGGGCGCTGGTTGATGTTCGTGTTCTGGTTGGAACGCGTGTACTTGATCAGGTTATAGATATCCACGCCGACGTCGCCAGCAACGGCTTCATCGTCGTTCACGCGGATCACCATACGGCCTGCGTCGACGTAATCGACCACACCACCGCGGAATGCCTGAACCGTCGTACCCGAGTCGACTGCCACCGTGCGTTCGATACCCGTACCGACCACCGCCTTTTCAGGACGCAGACACGGCACAGCCTGACGCTGCATGTTCGAACCCATCAATGCGCGGTTCGCGTCATCGTGCTCGAGGAACGGAATCAGCGATGCCGCCACCGACACGATCTGCGACGGCGCCACGTCCATGTACTGGATGCGGTCCGGCGTAACCATCAGCGTTTCGCCTGCTTCACGCGACGACACCAGTTCGTCGGTCAGCGAGCCGTCCGCAGCAACTGCCGCGTTCGCCTGAGCGATCACGTAACGGCCTTCTTCGATCGCCGACAGATAGTCGATCTGGTCGGTCACCTTGCTGTCCACGACCTTGCGATACGGCGTTTCGAGGAAACCGTATTCGTTCAGGTGCGCGTACAGAGCCAGCGAGTTGATCAGGCCGATGTTCGGACCTTCCGGCGTTTCAATCGGGCACACACGGCCGTAGTGGGTCGGGTGCACGTCGCGAACTTCAAAGCCGGCGCGCTCACGCGTCAAACCGCCCGGGCCAAGTGCCGAAACACGGCGCTTGTGGGTGATTTCCGACAGCGGGTTCGTTTGGTCCATGAACTGCGACAGCTGCGACGAACCGAAAAACTCGCGAATCGCCGACGAAATCGGCTTCGAGTTGATCAGGTCATGCGGCATCAGGTTTTCGCTTTCGGCTTGGCCGAGGCGTTCCTTCACAGCACGTTCGACACGCACGAGACCGGCGCGGAACTGATTTTCCGCCAGTTCGCCGACGCAACGCACACGACGATTGCCCAAGTGGTCGATGTCGTCCACTTCGCCCTTGCCGTTACGCAACTCGACCAGAATCTTGATCGTTGCGAGGATGTCGTCGTCTTGCAGCGTCATCGGACCGACGATCTCGTCGCGGCCGACACGGCGGTTGAACTTCATACGACCCACCTTGGACAGATCGTATGCGTCTTCGCTATAGAACAGACGGTTGAACAGCGCCTCGACCGCTTCCTCGGTCGGCGGTTCGCCCGGACGCATCATGCGGTAGATCGCAATGCGTGCAGCCATGCGGTCCGCGGTTTCGTCGATACGCAGCGTCGACGAAATGTACGGACCTTGATCCAGATCGTTCGTGTAGAGCGTCTGGATGTCTTTGATCTTCGATTCGCGGAGCTTTTCGAGGACGGTTTCGGTGATTTCGTCGTTCGCGTTAGCGATCACTTCACCCGTGTCGCCGTCGACGACGTTCTTCGCCAGCACGCGGCCAAGCAGATAGTCTTCCGGAACCGAAATGAACTTCGTCTTCGCGTTGTCGAGATCGCGAATGTGCTTGGCGTTGATCCGCTTGTCCTTCTGGACGATCACGTTGCCGTCACGATCCGAAATGTCGAAACGTGCGACTTCACCACGCAGACGCTCCGGAACGAATTCCATCTGCGCGCCTTCCGGCATCAACGTGAAATTATCGAAAACGAAGAAGTTTGCGAGGATCTGTTCCGGGGTCAGGCCGATCGCCTTCAGCAGGATCGTAACCGGCATCTTGCGACGACGGTCGACGCGGAAGTACAGCACGTCCTTCGGATCGAATTCGAAGTCGAGCCACGAACCACGGTAAGGAATGATACGAGCCGAGAACAACAGCTTGCCCGAGCTGTGCGTCTTGCCCTTGTCGTGTTCGAAGAACACGCCCGGCGAGCGGTGCAGCTGGGAAACGATCACACGTTCCGTGCCGTTGATAACGAACGAACCGGTCGGCGTCATGAGCGGAATTTCGCCCATGTACACTTCCTGTTCCTTCACTTCCTTGACGACCGGCTTGCTCGGCGATTCCTTGTCGAGCAGCACCAGACGCACTTTCGCGCGCAGGGCCGAACAGTACGTCAAACCGCGCTGCTGACATTCCTTGATGTTGAATGCCGGCGGCGACAGCATGTAGCTGACGAACTCTAGACGTGCGAACCCGTTATGCGAAACAATCGGGAAAACGGATGTGAACGCAGCTTGCAGGCCTTCCGGCTTGCGTTGCGTGGACGACGTGTCTGCTTGCAGAAACGTACTGAATGATTCAAGCTGGGTAGCCAGCAGGAAAGGTACTTGGTGAACGATGGGGCGCTTCGCAAAACTCTTGCGAATGCGCTTCTTCTCGGTGAAGGAATATTGCATACGATCTCCGAATCACGGCGGGCATTGTTGTCGAGGCAGGATACCTTGATGAGACAACCCGAGTGTTCACCGACTGAGACCCGATGGCCGTCCGATGGCTTGAACGAGCCTAGAAGCTTGGTGGTTGGCCGCTACCAACCGCTGGCTGACGGCAGCGGATGCCTGTGTTGCCCGCTACCCGACCAAACTTGCCTTCTGCAGTCGCTTCAGAAGACAAAGAGAAGCGCCGGTCAATGTTGCCGATAGGCGATTTTCTTTGGCTTCTGGGAGTCACGTTCTTGCCGAAACGGCTAGGCGAAAACACGCCCCCCACAAAGCACAAAAAGGCCGGCGGTGGAAAACCGCCAGCCTTCGCACAGCGCGCCGAAACTTACTTGATTTCAGCCTTCGCGCCGGCTTCTTCCAACTTCTTCTTGGCTTCTTCAGCAGCAGCCTTCGGTACCGATTCCTTAACAGGCTTCGGTGCACCGTCGACCAAGTCCTTCGCTTCCTTCAGGCCGAGACCCGTCAGTTCGCGAACAGCCTTAATGACCGAAACCTTGTTCGCGCCGACTTCCGTCAGGTTGACCGTGAATTCGGTTTGCTCTTCAACAGCAGCAGCAGCGCCGCCGCCTGCCGGGCCTGCCACTGCAACAGCAGCTGCCGACACGCCAAACTTTTCTTCGAACGCCTTGACCAGTTCGTTCAGTTCCAGAACCGACATCGAGCTTACTGCCTCGAGGATGTCATCTTTTGCGATTGCCATTTGAAATACTCCTAAATTGAATTCGGATACAGCCAGCGATCAATCACGCTCGGCTGAAGTGCGTTACGCAGTGGCTTCTTCGCCTTGTTTCTTTTCTGCCAGCGCGGCCAGAGCGCGCGCAAAGCCGGAAACAGGTGCTTGCATAACGTACAACAGCTTGGAGAGCAGTTCTTCGCGGCTCGGGATGTTTGCCAGCGCTTGCACGCCAGCCTTGTCCATCACCTTGCCTTCGTAGGAACCAGCCTTGATGATCAACTTGTCATTGGTTTTGCCGAAGTCGTTGACGACCTTAGCAGCAGCAATGGCATCTTCCGAGATGCCGTAGATCAGGGGGCCAGTCATCTGCTCTGCCAGCGGAGCGAACGGGGTACCTTCAACAGCGCGACGCGCCAGCGTGTTCTTCAACACGCGAAGGTAAACCTGTTGCTCGCGCGCTTTCGCGCGCAGCTTGGTCAGATCGCCAACCGCGATTCCACGATACTCAGCCAGAACCACGGTCTGGGCTTTCGCGACTTGCGCGGCAACCTCAGCGACGACGGCCTGCTTGCTTTCTTTGTTAAGTGGCACGGTTAACCTCCAGATTCGATACACGCAGCGTGCGCCTTGTGTACCGCGTTCAATAACGGCGTCCGACCAGTCAGGAGTATTTCGACCGCCTGACGCTCACATTGCTGTGGACATCAACCGGTTTCATCACTACAAAACCTTTTCGGGTTCGCCATCTGCGTTGGCTTTACATTAAGAGACCGCCTACCTGCTGCGTTCCCGCCAACGGTCTTTGACAACCGGCCGCTCGATGCAGACTGCCATCTTGCGACCGCCCAAAGCCCATAAAACCGCCTCGACTCACATCGAGGCGATGAAATTTATTACTGTGCTGCGATCGATGCCTGGTCGACGCGAACGCCAACACCCATCGTGCTCGACAGCGCGACCTTGCGCAGGTACACACCCTTGCTCGTTGCCGGCTTCGCCTTTTGCAGCGCGTCGACGAGAGCGTTCAGGTTGCTACGCAGAGCCGTCGGCTCGAACGAAGCGCGGCCAATCGTGGCGTGGATGATACCGGCCTTGTCGACACGGAATTGAACCTGACCGGCCTTGGCGTTCTTGACTGCAGTCGCGACGTCCGCCGTAACCGTGCCGACCTTCGGGTTCGGCATCAGGCCACGCGGGCCGAGGATCTGACCGAGCGTACCGACAACGCGCATCGTGTCCGGCGAAGCGATCACGATGTCGAAGTCCAGCTTGCCAGCCTTGACTTGTTCAGCCAGGTCTTCCATACCGACAACTTCTGCGCCGGCAGCACGAGCTTGCTCAGCCTTTTCGCCTTGTGCGAACACTGCCACGCGAACCGACTTACCGGTACCAGCCGGCAGCACGACCGAGCCGCGAACCACTTGGTCCGACTTCTTCGCGTCGATGCCGAGTTGCACTGCAACGTCGATGGACTCGTCGAACTTCGCGCTTGCGCATTCCTTCACGAGCGACAGAGCTTCGTCGATCGCGTACAGTTTTTGACTATCAACCTTAGCTGCAAATGCTTGCAGACGCTTTGAAAGCTTAGCCATTTACACGCCCTCCACGGTGATGCCCATCGAGCGGGCGCTACCTGCGATCGTACGAACCGCTGCGTCCAGATCAGCTGCCGTCAGATCAGGCATCTTGGCCTTGGCGATGTCTTCAGCTTGAGCGCGGGTGATCTTGCCGACCTTGTCGGTATGCGGCTTGGCCGAACCCTTGTCGATCTTCGCTGCCTTCTTGATCAGAACCGTAGCCGGCGGCGTCTTCAGAACGAACGTGAAGCTCTTGTCCGCGAACGCGGTAATCACGACCGGAATCGGCAGACCCGGTTCCATAGCTTGAGTCTGCGCGTTGAACGCCTTGCAGAACTCCATGATGTTCAGGCCGCGTTGGCCCAGTGCCGGACCGACCGGCGGCGACGGGTTGGCTTTACCTGCAGGGATCTGCAGCTTGATAAAGCCGATGATTTTCTTTGCCATTTTGAAAACCTCTTAGGAACGCCGCCGTGGTACAAGCGGACATTCAGTGAGTAGTAGCGCGCGTTCACCAAAAAACAGGCTACTTACGCTCCTCAACGGCCGTTACGCGGACCGTAAGCGCGAAATACGGGACGCACCCAATGGTGCGCCCCGTAGAATTCTGGATTACAACTTTTCGACCTGACCGAATTCCAGCTCGACCGGCGTGGCACGGCCGAAGATTGTAACGGAAACACGGACGCGCGACTTTTCGTAGTTCACTTCTTCGACGCTGCCGTTGAAATCCGTGAACGGACCGTCCTTCACCCGCACCATCTCGCCTACTTCGAACAGGGTCTTCGGACGCGGCTTTTCCACGCCTTCCTGCATTTGCGACATGATCTTCTCGACTTCCCGCGGGGAAATCGGGCTCGGACGATTACGCGCACCGCCCACGAAACCCGTCACCTTTGCCGTGTTTTTCACGAGGTGCCAAGTCTCATCCGTCATTTCCATTTCTACGAGGACATAGCCCGGGAAGAAACGACGTTCGGTCACCGATTTGTGACCACCTTTTACCTCAACTACTTCTTCAGTCGGAACGAGGATTTGACCAAACTGATCTTGCATGCCGGCACGTTCGATGCGCTCTTGAAGCGCACGTTGCACACTTTTCTCCATGCCGGAGTATGCGTGCACCACGTACCAACGTTTGCCACTCGGGGATGCCGGAGTATCGCTCATATCATTTCCAACCCAGAATCACCGAGAAAATCGCCCATTCAATGGATTTATCGCTAACCCAAAGAAAGATTGCCATCACGAACACGAAGCCGAACACTACGAGCGTCGTCTGGGTAGCCTCTTTACGAGTCGGCCAGACAACCTTACGGACTTCTTTGTACGAGTCTTTGGCGAAAGCGATGAAACCCTTGCCAGGCGCGGAGAGAAGACCGACTGCAACACCCGCAATAGCGCCAACAGCCAAGGCGGCTCCGCGGACGTACCATTCCTGGCCGCTGAGCCAGAAGAACCCCACGAACCCGGCCAAGACCAACAATACGCCCGCGACGAGCATCAGCTTGTCGCCGGATGTATTTACAGTTTCGACGGAAGGATTCGCCATAACACCTTAACGAAGCGCCACATACGACGCGAGAGTTGGCAGGGGCAGAGGGAATCGAACCCCCAACCTTCGGTTTTGGAGACCGACGCTCTGCCAGTTGAGCTATACCCCTAAACCATTTTGGGGTTGACGACACCGCCAACCCCGAAACTACCGATCAACGAGAACTATCTGGCGTTACTCGAGAATCTTGGCAACGACACCTGCGCCAACGGTACGGCCACCTTCGCGGATTGCGAAACGCAGGCCTTCTTCCATCGCGATCGGGTTGATCAGCTTCACCGTGATCGACACGTTGTCACCCGGCATGACCATTTCCTTGTCCTTCGGCAACTCGATCGAGCCCGTCACGTCCGTGGTACGGAAGTAGAACTGGGGACGATAGTTGTTGAAGAACGGCGTGTGGCGACCGCCTTCGTCCTTGCTCAGCACGTACACTTCTGCCGTGAAGTGCGTGTGCGGGTTGATCGAACCCGGCTTCGCCAGAACCTGGCCACGCTCCACGTCTTCACGCTTCGTGCCGCGCAGCAGGATACCAACGTTGTCGCCTGCCTGACCCTGGTCGAGCAGCTTGCGGAACATTTCCACGCCCGTGCACGTCGTCTTCACCGTCGGCTTGATACCGACGATTTCGATTTCTTCGCCGACCTTCACGACGCCGCGCTCAACGCGACCCGTCACCACCGTGCCGCGACCCGAAATCGAGAACACGTCTTCCACCGGCATCAGGAACGCACCGTCAACTGCGCGCTCCGGCGTCGGGATGTACGTGTCCAGCGCATCGGCCAGATTCATGATCGCCACTTCGCCCAGCTCGCCCGTGTCGCCTTCCAGCGCCAGCTTGGCCGAACCCTTGATGATCGGCGTGTCGTCGCCCGGGAAGTCGTACTTCGACAGAAGCTCGCGAACTTCCATCTCGACCAGCTCCAGCAGCTCAGCGTCGTCCACCATGTCGCACTTGTTCAGGAACACGATGATGTACGGAACGCCAACCTGACGCGCCAGCAGGATGTGCTCACGCGTTTGCGGCATCGGGCCGTCTGCGGCCGAGCACACCAGGATCGCGCCGTCCATCTGCGCTGCGCCCGTGATCATGTTCTTCACATAGTCAGCGTGGCCCGGGCAATCGACGTGGGCGTAGTGGCGGTTAGCCGTTTCGTACTCGACGTGCGCCGTATTGATCGTGATACCACGCGCCTTTTCTTCCGGCGCCGCGTCGATCTGGTCATATGCCTTCGCTTCGCCGCCAAACTTCTTGGTCAGCACCGTCGTGATCGCTGCCGTCAGCGTGGTCTTGCCGTGGTCAACGTGACCGATCGTGCCGACGTTCACGTGCGGCTTGGTCCGCTCAAACTTACCCTTGGCCATTTTCGACTCCTAAGAGGATTTTTCCGTACGTTGCGCCGCGCGCAAACAATCACCGAGTACTTCTGGTGCCCATGGGCAGGATCGAACTGCCGACCTCTCCCTTACCAAGGGAGTGCTCTACCACTGAGCCACATGGGCGCTACTTCTTTGTTACTGGAGCGGGTGAAGGGAATCGAACCCTCGTCGTAAGCTTGGAAGGCTTCTGCTCTACCATTGAGCTACACCCGCAAGGATTCATGGATTCCCAACTACTATTGCTACAGCTTGCATTCTGGTGGAGGAGGTTGGATTCGAACCAACGTAGGCGTAAGCCAACAGATTTACAGTCTGCCCCCTTTAGCCACTCGGGCACCCCTCCGCAGAGAACTGATGATTATGAGGGAACAACCACTTGTTGTCAAGGCTTGCTTGACCGCTCCAAACTCACATCTCTCACTTATATGGCGATTCCAAGGCTGCCGTAAACGCAGAAACCCCACCTTTGAGGGGTGGGGTTTCTGGCCATGCAGGGGAGCCTGACGATTACCTACTTTCACACGGGAATCCGCACTATCATCGGCGTGGAGTCGTTTCACG
>NZ_JBGGWA010000015.1:0-141010 GCF_041321145.1 Paraburkholderia sp. IW21
CGCTTGTTGTACCAGGCGATCGCGCTGATGGGCGCGGGCAGCGTGAAGACGACGTGGAAGTACTCGACGGGTAGCAGATCGGCCTGGCGTGCCTCCAGCCAGCGGTGTGCGGCGCTGGCCTGGCACTTCGGGCAATGCCGGTCCCGGCACGTAACGGAGTGCACTCCGTTACCTGCCTTATGGGAAGTTCTGCCTAACGCGGAGTTGCAGATCAGGTTCGGCGCGAATCCGGCTGGCCGTGTCGGTTTGATGTCTGGCAAGTTGCCATTCAACTCCCCATAAAATCGCGGCCTGTCCTTGCTATGGTGGTCTTGCTTTCCCTGGCAACCATCATAGGAGGATGTGATGCTAGACACATACCTGGTGGCACCCAAAACCTTGAAACGCCTGCGCTCCGGGCCCAGCGGAGCCTTCATTGATGACTTTGCTGATGCGCTCGACCGGGACGGATACTCCGCGGCCAGCGCCGTACGTTATCTGCGAGCCGCCGACCATCTGGGCCGCTTCATGCTGGCGCACGGCGATACCCTGGCCGATGCGGGTCCACAAACTCCAGAAATCTTCTATCATCATCTGCCTACCTGCACCTGTCCGGAAGCAAAAGGAGGTAAAGCCAACCGCCATCTGTATTTCGGTGCCAAGCGCTTTCGCGAATACCTGATTGAGATCGGCGTCTGCCAGGACAACAAGCCCTCGATTGCCGAGATTCGAGAACCTGAGATCGTGAACGGTTTCCGGCGATGGTTGCACACGCATCGAGGCGCGAAAGCGTCGACCATTCGGCTCTACTGTCGTGATGCCGCAGTGATCGTGGAGGTGCTTGGTAGTGACGCGACCCGGTGGGACGCAAAGCACGTGCGCACGTTCCTGTTGAACAGTGCCTGCAACTGTGGCATCGGTACCGCAGAAAAGCTGGTCACCAGCGCGCGAGCCTTCCTGCGTTATCTCGGTGTTCAGGGTTTATGTCGAGCCGGACTCGATCAAGCTGTTCCGGCGTTGGCGCACTGGCGCCTGGCGACACTGCCACGGTGTCTAAGCGCTGACGAAGTTGACCGTCTGATTGCCGCATGCGATGGCAATTCACGCGGACGCCTTCGCGATCGCGCGATTGTCCTGTTGCTGGTGCGACTCGGGGTTCGCGCTGGTGACCTGGCGAACCTTCGCATGAGCGATATCGAGTGGGAAACCGGGACGCTGCGCGTCTCGGGAAAGGGACGCTATGAAGTTCGTCTCCCGCTGCCGCAGGATGCTGGTGAGGCACTTCTGCGGTACATCGAGTCGCGACCTCGAGTTGCCTGCAGCGACCACGTCTTTGTTCGAAACATCGCCCCCTTCAAGCCGTTTATCTCAGGCGATTGCATATCGTCGGTAGTGAAGCGTGCACTAAAACGGGCCGGGGTGAGTTCGCCCGCCAAAGGCGCACATCTGCTGCGCCACACAGCGGCGACCGAGATGTTGCGTCATGGGCTTCCCCTCGACCAGATTGGCCAGGTCCTGAGGCATCGCGGCATCGATACCACGGCCTATTACGCCAAGGTCGACGTTGCGCTGCTCAGGCAAATCGCGCAGCCATGGCCGGAGGTGATGAAATGATGCCGGCCGTGGAGTCCTATCTTGCCGCGCGGCGTGCCGCCGGCTTCAAATTACTGAACGCAGACTATCTGTTGCGCAGCTTCGCGTGCTTTGCCGTCAAGCGCGGTGAAACGCACGTTCGCGCGCAAACCGCAATCGACTGGGCCGCCGAGGCTGCGTCGGTGGCCCAGCGTGACGCGAGGCTAAAGACCGTGTGTCGGTTCGCCCGGTATCTGCGTACCGAAGATCAAACCCATGAGCTGCCGCCCGCCCGGTACTTTGGCTACCGAAAGACACGCCGTGTCCCGTTCATCTACTCGCGCGCCGACATCGAGCGCCTGGTCAACGCAGCCTTGCAATCGGGTCCTCGCGATACGTTGCAACCACAGACGTATGCGACATTAATCGCCCTGCTGTCCGCCACCGGCATGCGGATCTCTGAGGCCCTGAACCTGCGGCGTGCCGACATTACCCCCGAAGGATTACTCATTCGAAAGAGCAAATTCCAGAAGAGCCGTCTGGTTCCACTGCACGAGACGGCGGCGGAGGGTTTGCAGAGGTACTTGACCCTGCGGCGGCGGGCCCGTCCGGGTGACGACCATGTGTTCGTTGATGACGATGGGCGCCCGCTCAGATATACGGTCGCTTACTGGATGTTCCAGAAGCTGCTGAAGATCGCCGGCATCGGCACCACCCACAACGGCCACCGTCCCCGCCTACATGAGCTCAGGCACACGTTCGCCGTCAGGGCACTGGAGGTGAGCCCGGAAGGGCGGGACCGTGTTGGGCGGCACATGCTGGCCCTTGCGACCTACATGGGTCACGTCAACATCAACGCCACCTATTGGTATCTGGAGGCAACTCCCGAGCTTCTGCATGACATTGCTGTCGCCGCAGAAGGGTTTCTCACTGGAGAACAGAAATGATCCCGATCGCGCCGCACATTGTGGCATTTCTTCGTCAAAACCTTGCTCATGAGAGAGGCGCCAGCCAACACACCTGCGATTCCTATGCTTGCACCTTCCAGCTCCTGTTCGAGTTTGCCGCCGGGCGACTCAGGATGACGCCGTCGTCGCTAGCGCTGGAGCAGCTCGATGCGAGACTGATCAGCGACTTCCTGGAATATCTGGAAGATACGCGCCAGAACTCGCCCGGGACTCGCAATGTCCGGTTGGCTGCAATCAGGTCCTTCTTCCACTTCCTTGAGTATCGCGAGCCCGCGATACTCGAACAGGCGCGACGAATCCTGGGCATTCCCTACAAGAAAACTGATTCACGGTTAGTGCCGTGTCTGGGCGAGGAAGAGGTTCAGGCCCTGCTCGATGCGCCCGATCCGTCAACGCGCGAGGGGATCCGGGACCGGGCGATGCTGCATCTGGCCATCTGCGCTGGACTGCGTGTATCGGAACTGACGGGTTTGCAAGCCGCCGACGTTGTGTTCCCGTCGATGAGCATCCGTGTTCACGGCAAGGGTCGGCGGGAGCGCGCATTGCCCCTGTGGAAAACGACTGCTAATGCATTGCGTGCCTGGATAGCGGTACGGGGAGCTGTTGCAGTACCGGAATTGTTCGTCAATGCTCGCGGTGAAGCAATGAGTCGCTGGGGTTTCGCGTATATCCTTAAATGCCATGCTGAGACAGCTCGTCATACGTGTCCCTCGCTATCGAAGAAGCAGGTATCACCACATGTATTGAGGCATACCTGCGCAATGATAGTACTACGAAGCACTCAGGATATCCGGAAAGTGTCCTTATGGCTCGGGCATAGCGATCTGGCGACCACTGAAATCTACACTCGCGCTGACCCAACTGAGAAGCTCGAAGCCCTCAATGCGATCGTCCCACCACATTTGCGCAGGGGTTCGTTTCGGCCGTCCGACAAGGTAATCGCCATGCTCAGGGCCAAGCTTTAATGGAGAGTTAAACGGGCGCGTAGTCCGCTCCGCGCTCGCTCCGAGACATCTTCTCCCCATATGGAACCACTTCCCATAAGGCACGAGTTGAAGGACACCTCCATCCTTGCGCAGCCTGAACAGCGCAGCACATGTCCGCCCAGTGCCGCCGTGCGGCACCGTTCGATGGCCGACATGACCTTCAGCTGCCCCAGGCTCAGGTGTGTCGTGGTCCGCCACGCTGGCCCGTGGCTGCGGAAGATGTCCGCAACCTCCAGCATGAGGCGCTACAGCGCGCGGGCCTACTCGGAGGGCAGACGGTCCAGCGGACTGGTGACCTCGTGCAGCAGGTCGGTGGCCACCTGGACGTAGAGCGCGGTGTCCTCGAGCTTCGCATGGCCGAGCAGCACCTGGATCACGCGGATGTCCACCTTCTGTTCAAGGAGGTGTGTCGCGAAGCTATGCCGCAGCGTGTGCATGGACACGCGCTTGTCGATGTTCGCAGCCTCGGCGGCGGCATGAATGGCACGGTTCAACTGTCGCGTGCTTAACTGATCGAGCGGATCGAGCCCGGGAAACAGCCATCCGCCATCAAGCATCCTGCCCTGCGCACGGGCCACGCGCCACCACACACGCAGACGCTCGAGCAGCACCGGCGAGAGCATGGCGTAGCGGTCACGGCGACCCTTGCCCTGCTCGATGCGCAGCGTCATGCGTTCGCTGTCGACGTCGGTGACCTTCAGCGCGACCACTTCGCTGGCGCGTAGCCCCGCGCCGTACGCGACCGACAGCGCGGTCTGGTGCTTCAGGTTGCCGGCCGCCTCGATGAGTCGCCGCACTTCATCGGGACTGAGCACGACGGGCAATATGCGGGGCACGCGCACCGGTTGCATCCTGACCATCAACTCGGGCCGGTCGAGCGTGACTGTGAAGAAGAACTTCAGGCCGGTGATCGCGTGGTTCAGCGACACGGCCGATGTGCCGTGGTCGACCAGATAGAGCTGGTAGCGGCGCAGGTCCTCGACGGTGGCCGTGTCAGGTGAGCGCCCGAGAAACCGGGCGAACTCACGCACGATGTGCAGATAAATGTCCTGCGTCTTGGGGGCAAGCTGGCGCATGCGCATGTCGTCGATCATGCGCTGGCGCAGTGGGCTGGCGTTTGCCGGTAAGGAGGTCATGATTCGGCTCCTGTTGAAGAACGAGGCGGATTGCCTCATTCGCCAACATAAAGCCGCGTGACCGGCCTCTCCCTGACCTTCAGCGCCGGACCGTAGCCCCTACCGCGCGAGCGGTTTAGTCCATCGACCCAACGCGGCCACTGGGTCACGCAATATCTCAAGTCGGATTCCAAGGTGTAACGGTCGTTCATTCGTCCCGTGGGCCGCGACGGCGCGCCGTAACGGTCATGGATGACGCACTGAGTCGGCCTACACAGCCTTGGGTTCCGATTTGCTCGCGGGGCGAGGTCGATCGACCGTGACGCGTACGGCGTCACTCTCCATGTTTGCAGCTTGTAACACGTCCCACCCCGACGTATAACTTGAAAAGGCTTTGACTCAAGGGGTTGGCGCCGGGTACGCGGGTTGGTGTTGAAAATCCAGATTTGCGAATTCGTAACACATGATCGCATCGCAGAGATTTCGGCTTTCCGCGCATGATGGCGACGCGCCGCTATGTTCGCGCCGAAGAAGGATTCATGACAATGTGCACAAACTACGACGTACGCGCCCGTGCTTTTGCAATTGCTGCGCTCGTTATTAGCGGCGCCTCATTTGGAGGATCTCCAGACGGCGGCATCGCGGACCCACGCACCTATTTATACAGCGAAGACAGCGTGCTCGCTGTAGGAAAAAACTTTTCTCCAAACGATATTACCGAACCCAAGTTTCCTTGTATTCATTTCACCTCTGCAGTACCTTTAGACAACGGCCCCCCGAGTACATCATTTCACCTCTATTACGTTAGAAATATAGACGAAATCGAAACAGTTGAAAATAGAGAGATTAAGGCCGACGTGAATATCAATAAAATCGGAGCTGCCGGAGATATAAAGTCTGAAATAAAAAATGCCACAACGGAAGATAGCGTCGTCATAGTAGTTAGTGCATCCACGGATTTTGGCCGTTGGCAAATACCTTCCTCCGCCTCCCTAGTACAGGAGGCTAAGGACGTTCTATCAGACGGATGGGATTTTGAAAAGTTATGCGGATCGCGGTATGTCTCCATTGAGAGGCGAGGCGCCGTCGCGTCAGCCGCTATCATAATCGGTCATGTGACCAAAGATTTTAAAGATACCGTCGCTCGCGACATAACAGTCAAAGGTGGCTATGCGGAGATCGGGGCTACCGCAACAATGGCTGTCAACAACGAATTGCACAAAGCGTCCAAACAAGACCGAGTACAAGTCCAAGTTACCGCAACGGGAGGCGGCGGCTTAGGAACGCTCGCGCAGATAGTGTCGACCGGTGTAAAGGAGTCCGATGCAATCTCCGTAGTAGAGAAGGGATTGTCGGATTTCCTAACACACTTCAAGTCTGACAATGCGCCGGCATATCAATAACGTGGTGGCCTCGATGGAGGATTTTAAGTGGAATCCTGCCGGCACCACCCGTTGGACCGATTCTCAAGAAGCCGACCTCAGGGATATTGTTGGCAGAATAAGGGAACTTACCGCACAATTGAACCGCTGGCACGACTATGAGAGCGGCGGCATCTATTCAAAAATGTACGCCGGTCGGAATGCGAGCGCAGCGATAAACGAAATTAATAGACGGCTGGCAATTTACAAACAGGAGTTTGCTGAATGTAAAAGACCGAATGAAAGTGGCCATTGCTATTTTATGGATTTCTTCTCTCCGTTGGAGACGCTAGCCCCGCCAACTGTGCCGGCTGCCGAATTTCATCTGATGCCTGATTCGGCCACAGGACCGCTTTTTAAGTCAGAATATGTTGGACGCGACGCCAAGTTTCTACTGGAGATCGGGAATCCAGTTATCTTCGTTGGGCCCAACTCATCCCAGGCGGAGCAACTGGCTCAGTTAAAGCTGTTGAATCCGAGCGTCGTCCATTTCAGTTCTCAGATATACCTTCACGGGGACCATCTAGCTCGGTTCAGAATATTGTTTATTGATACTAGCGGTGAAGAAATACCGTTCACTTCGTTCTACAGTGTCGAAGACGGGTCGCAAGCTTGGGTTGTTTGGCTTACAACGCTCAACAATGGCTATGGGATGCAAATGGAAATAGTCAGATACATTGAGTCAAATTTGAAAGCGTCTCATTCTGGGACGTTTTACCTCGATGTAGCTGATAAAATGGGGCGGCAATTTCGATTGGCGTTTATGGATAGCACGTGGAATTACTCCTGTTCGCATCCCAACATCCCCCCTAATTTACATTGGTGCTTCGTGGACTCCATGGCAAACAAGTATAGTTACTAACCGGCGTAATAATCAGTTAACACCAAGGACCAGTGGCCGTTGCGGCATATGGCGGCCGCCTTGACGCAATTCCTAGGCTCAACTCCCTTCTTGCCACGGCGGACGAATCGAACCGCTGCAATGGGCATCGACGACTGTCCGTATTAAGCGCCGTCCAGCACGTCGCTAATCTCGCCGAATCTATTAGCAAGTCGACTGGGCGCAGGACGCACACTGAAGGTTGCTGGCTGTCAAAACCTGCCACGCGGCTATTGGACTTCGCCGCGGAACAGATTGTCGATCGAAGTTTTCTCATCGCCGGGTACGACGCAGCAAGCTCCACCACCAAGATATTCGACGTCGCGTTTGCGGTAGCAAGCTGCATCGAGATTTGCCGGCTTCCCGCCTCTAACGTGAACAGACTGATACCAGGTAACGCGCGGCTTGTCCTGCATCCCGTCGAAGAGTTTTGATTGGCAATATGACCCGTCAGCCACGCACGTGCATTTGATGTTCACATCCGCATCGCCCACCGACACGTAGGCGGTTTCGGCTAGCGCGAAAGTCGCCAACAGCACAGTCGTGGCGGCCAGGAACATCAAGAAAGTAGCTGCTCTTCTCATGTGCTTGCATTCTCTGGAGTGTGTCCCAAAGGCGGCTGTCCCGTCTTCCTCGGCAACGAAGTTAATAAGACTAAGAGAGTTGTAGAGGTTGAACAGCTGTTCGTCAAACGCTGCGAATCCTAACGTCGGTGCCTTGGAAGGTCAAAAATGCTGATTCGTCAAGGTC
Organism: Paraburkholderia sp. IW21; assembly: GCF_041321145.1. NCBI lineage: Bacteria > Pseudomonadati > Pseudomonadota > Betaproteobacteria > Burkholderiales > Burkholderiaceae > Paraburkholderia > Paraburkholderia sp. IW21. The sequence goes on from NZ_JBGGWA010000015.1 coordinate 7,672, forward strand.
ATCCGCGGCCGGACGAATAGAAACTCAAGGTTCAGAACGCTGATCGTCGTAGCACCAGTTGCTGTACCGATTTTTGCCGCTTAGTGCAATCGACGCGTCAACGACTGGTGTCGGCGATAGGGCCGACAGTGGAATGTCTGCGCGAGCTCCCGGCCGAATGACCGTAGATGGCCGAGGTTGTGTGAAAACACTTGCTGAATGCGGCGGCCTAAGAAATCGACCCCTCAGATTGCGCCGTATTGGCTTGGCAACGACTCGGGAAGGGCAAAGTGACACCCGAAAACCGAATACTTTTGCGTTTTCACACAGGCTTATATGGACACCGCCCGGTTTGCCAAGTTGATCTTGATGTGACGCGTGAACGAGGTATCGGCTGCGGTCTTATATGCGGCCTTTTGCAAGCCGAAGCTGCGGGCCCTGATGGAATTCGCCAGGAACGTCCTCATCTCGGCCACGTGCTTGAAGCACAAGACTGTGTTCAGGTTTGCGTTCCTGCGGTCCGACCTGTCTCGCCATCACATTGAACTCAACCCTAGCAACCTACCAGTTTCTCAACGCTTCAAAGTGCCAATTCTGCTATGCGAGTCTGTTGCTTACATGATGCGCTTCGTACGAAGTCTCGTGAGCGAGGATCGCCCAGGCGATTCGCGCCATTTTGTTTGCCAAGGCCACCGCCACTACATTTGCTGGACGTCGTACCTGCATTGCCTTTTGCCATGCGGTTGGCACCTTGGTGTGACACAGAACTGAGCGCGCCCCATGTATCAACAACGTACACAGGTATGGGTCGCCTCGCCTGGAGATCGAGCCCAGCCGGATCTTTCCGCCTGTACCATTCTGGCGAGGAACAAGCCCCAGAAACGCTGCGAACTCGCGTCCCGACCTGAACGTCTTCGCATCTCCAATTGTTGCCACTAAGGCCGTTGCAGTCAGGCGGCCGATGCCCGGCACTTCGGAGATCGCACGACATGCCGCTTCGTGCTTCTGCCAGGCGCCAATCCGCTTCTCGAGCTGATCGATGTCTTCTTCGAACGCGTTGATGCGGCGCAATTGTTCGTGAAGGGTTAGGACTATTGATTGAGGTAGTGCGTCTTCGAGGTCTGCCATGCGCTCCCTGATCTCGGCCAGTCCCGCCACGCGTCCTGCACGAAACGTCACGCCGAATTCATACAGCAACCCACGCAACTGATTTATCTGCATCGTCCGGAACTTTACGAGCAACGAACGCATACGGTGAAGGCTTAGCATCGCTTGCTGATCTTCAGTCTTGGCAGCAACAGTGCGCATGCCAGGTTGCTGCACTGCAGTCCAGATTGCCCGGGCGTCCGCCGCGTCGGTCTTGTTCGTTTGCACGAAAGGTCGAATAAATTGGGCATGCAATAGCACCACCTCGTGTCCGAGCGCGCGGATCTTACGCGCCCACCAGTGAGCACTTCCGCACGCCTCGAGGGCGACCCGACCGGCGGGGCGCTGCGCGAGAAACGCGATTAAGTCGTCACGTCCGAATTTCCGATTCGCGATCTCGCCGGTTTGGGCGTCGACCCAGTACAGCTGGAACACCCGTTTTGCAATATCGAGTCCATATGTCGTAGCATTCATCTGGGGCCTCCGTTCCTCAAGTGGTTGTGTCGCAACTCCACTTTGGCACATTGATGCCGTTCGGTCCTGGGGGCCCTCGATCGTGCCCACTTCCCCGGAGGGAGGGCGGTGTCCATTCCATCTCGGCCAGTTAGAGACGTTCGACAGCAGGCCGTAAATTGGCGACAATCCTCATGCTCGCAACGGCGAGAGACGCCTTACGGCGGCCGGCACATTACATCAAAATTTTACTTGCCTAGACTGGCGGCATTGCCAATTACCAGAGCCTCGCATGCTGAAGATCCTCGGAAAAGCATCCTCCATCAACGTCCGCAAGTGCTCTGGGTTTGTGCCGAGTTGCAAATTCCCTTTGTGCGGGAGGACTGGGGCACGGGTTTTAAACAAACTGACACCCCCGAATTTCTATCGTTGAATCCCAATGGCCTTGTGCCTGTCATCAAGGATGGGGACTTCGTGGTTTGGGAGTCGAACTCGATCATCCGCTATCTGGTTTCCCGCTATGGCGGCGAAGCGCTTTATCCACCACCCCTACAAAGCGGGCAAGGATCGATCAGTGGATGGACTGGCAGGCAACGGACTTGAATCGGTCCTGGAGCTACGCATTTCTCGGCTTGGTCAGAAAATCTCCCGCGCATCAGTCACTGGATGAGATTGCCACGTCGCTCACAAGCTGGGCTCGGCACATGCGCATATTGGATAGTCAACTTCATGCAACAGGCGCGTTCGTCGCCGGGGAGCAGTTCAGCCTCGCCGACGTTCCTATCGGATTGTCCGTGAATCGCTGGTTCAGCACTCCGATTGAGCGTCCCCGCTTTCCCGCGGTGTCCGATTATTTCCACCGCCTTGCCGATCGCCCCGGCTTTGCAGCGTATTGCAAGAATGGAACACCATAATCGCCGTTAGGACCCTGAGCTGTGTTTCCGGCCGCGAGGAGTTCTTGGCAAGCGAACCCGCAAGTTCGTCGCCGCCCAGCGATCTGATGACCTAGATCGCCGATAATCGCTCTTCCTGAAGTCGCAAACGCGGGCGATGACGATGGTCGCCAGTTGGCCAGACGCAATACCAGGCAGCGTCACAACCCGAGCGCATTTGGCGTTATCTATTTGTTTCCTTTCAGTCTCGAGTTGAGAAGCGCATATTTTTCCTGCGAGGTATCCGCCAATGCCGCTTCGCGAGTGGAAGGCGCGTCGTCATACGGCACCGGTTCGGCGAACTGGCTCACGGTCAGATCCCACTTTTTTCCGTCGATCAGGTTGTAGAAGTGCGTGCCGCCCGACGTCCGCGTAGTAAGAATCTCACCACTGAAATAATCGTGCACAACGAGCGAGGTGACGCTGCAATGATTCTGCGCCGGATTCGATGGTGACCAGGCGTTGGTCGGACTTGACGTGTCTCCGGACCATACGCGCGAGATTGCTCTATACAAATCGAGCGGCGTCGCAAATGTCTTCGATACGGAGTGCATCCGATCTTCCTGTTTCATCGAAAAAAATCCCTTGTCCAATGTGAAAGCGGCGCCAGACCGACGAAAGTCGGAGCCGCGAAGGGTTCGGCCCAGCGCGATCGTCGTAAACCGGCCGCTCGACAGGAGCAGCTGATTCGAGGTTAGACGCTCAGTTACCGCAACGCGTCTCCAGCCAGGAGAGCACCTGAGCCGCATTCCGATCGGGCGGAAATACCGGATAGAAAACGTGTTCAATTACCCCATCGTTAATGATCATCGTCAAGCGCTTCAACAGCGTCATGCCGGCAGTAGTGAACGTCGGTAGGGAAAGCGCCTTTGCCAACGAAAGATGCTCGTCTGACAATAGCGGATACGGGAGTTGCAGACGCTCAACAGCGCCTCGTTGATAGGGCGTATCTTGCGTTGAAAGTCCAAAGATATAGCTTGCACCCGCTACCTTGATTTCCCGTGCATGATCGCGGAAGGCACATGACTGCGGCGTACATCCCGCAGCGCCGGGGATTGACACCCACCCGTCCGGCAGCGGACCGTCAGGACGCTTTTTCCAGGGGTAGGCGTAAATAATCACGCGGCCCGCGAGACGACTCAGGTCAACAGTGTCGCCGTCCGTCGAGTTCAACGCAATTCGGGGCACGGGATGGCCCTTCAGGTGACTTGCGCCACCGTCGTCAATAGGGACCGGCATGGTTGACCAGTCGAGCCACGGTGTCTCAACGCGCGAGAGCGAATATCGCGGGCTAGATCCGGACAGTGCCTCATTCTCAAGACCGACGGGTTCCCCTATAAGCTAACGGCGCGGAAACTCCAGAGCGGAGAAATGTGCTATTCCTGTGATGGACTGCCAGATAGAGCAGGTAATTATTGGCGGGCTCCACGAGCTCCATTTCCCTATCGATCAGGAACGGAACATTCAATACCGGGGTGCCGACCATCGTGAAATTCTCGTCAGTGAAGAGTAAACGCACGTGAACACCTGCCAGAATCTAATGCTTGTAAGCGTAACACTTGAAGGCTTACCCTTCGAGGAACTAGCAAAGGCCACACGTAAGCATTTTGGGCTTGTTTGTCTCACACTTCCTCGTAATAGGTCGAGGACATGTGGGCGTTCCGAGGCAGGCGAACGACTCAAGCAGTAGCGCTTCTGTTCCGTCAAGTTATGCGGAGGACCTTGCCGCTTGACCGCTGCGGTCTGATGGACTAATATGGGCTTAGTCCATTAGGAGCAGTTATGCAGACAGTCAATATTCACGAGGCGAAAACCCAGTTTTCGCGCCTGGTCGATGCCGCAGCCAGCGGTGAGGAAATCGTCATCGCCAAGGCCGGCCGGCCGGCCGCCCGACTGGTGCCGATGGAGCGGGCGAAGGTCACGCGTCGTTTCGGCGGCCTCAAGGGCAAGGTCCGTATTGCGGACGATTTCGATGCCCCGCTTCCCGGTGATGTGATTGCAGCATTCGAGGGTCGTTAATGCGCCTGCTTCTTGATACACACGTCTACCTCTGGTCGGTCATGGATGACCGCAAGCTGACTAAAGCGGTGCGCAAGCTGATTCTGGAAGCTGACGAAGTATATGTAAGCAGCGCGAGCATCTGGGAGGCTTCGATCAAGGTTGGTCTCGGCAAACTTGAGGCCGACGTCGATATGCTTGTTTCAGAGATTGAGGCCAGCGGATACTTGGAACTGCCAGTACGCGCCGTTCACGCTGCATTGGTTCGCAATCTGCCTGACATTCATCGCGACCCGTTTGACCGGCTTCTGGTAGCGCAGGCAATGTCGGAGCCGTTGCGGTTGGTCACTTCGGACGGTCATCTGTCGAAGTACACCGATCTCGTTATCACTGTGTAGGAAAAGCGGCTCGCGCCGTCGTGCGGGCAACATAGGGAAAGAGAAAGACCATGCAAACCAAGCAAGAGATAGTGGCTCGTGTTTAGACAAAATAAAGTTGTATAGTGATGGCATTGATTCCAAAGGATTTTTTCGAATCGGTGCGTCATCTCTGTGAAAGGTTGTATAGTGCAGCCATTGATTTAAAACGAAAAAATATCAAAAATCAGGGGTGAATTTTCAGTTTGTCGCCTTTGACTAACCCTTCCGCCTCGAGTGGCAAGGGCTCGTGCTTTGTTTCGACTGCCGTTCTCCGGATGAATTGTGGGTTCGCTCGTGCTCTGGGTGGGCAGATAGCTATCGACGCAATTAAGGTCTTGACCTCCGCCGAGGCGCCGGCGCCTGCGCCTGCGTTGCTTCTTGGTGATGGCAATGGCTTGCGTCCTTCTCTTTTTCGCTGCATCGGGCGTCAGACCTACGGACTGTCCACACGAAGCCTCAGTCTCTTCGTCCGTCGGACATTGCGCTCGTGATGGATGGACGATGGCCTCGCCATTGCCTGGTGACCGTGTCTTGAGGAACATCAAGTTCTAGCGGCTTTGCGGAATACTAGTTGCCGCTGACGAAACGCGACAAGACCCTTGGTGGAGCAGTGGCTAAGATAGACGCTGAAAGGGTAAATATTGTCTCGGACATGCACGTTCCCGGTCGTCAGATCGCACACTCTCTCCGGCCTCGAATGGCGGCTCCGTGAGCAACGAACGTCTGATGGCTGGGTACGTCTATAGCGTCTCCGACCTTCCGATAGACTCTGCACAAGGGGGTAATACCCGCTCATTTTTTGAGCAGCAACCAGGCATGCAGGATACCTAATCGAAATTAACCAGCGGCGAACGACGATCCGCGAAGAAAGGCCAAATCGTCAACTACCGCGCCTGAGTGGTGCCGTATGTCGATACGCGAGTTAAATGTTGCTCTTTCAATTAATGCATTGAAAGACGTCCGTTTACCGCGTTGTTTTTTCAACGCGCATCATCAGAACGAGCGCCGCGAAACATTTCCACTCTCGAAACCCGAGCAAGGACCCATAGGAAAAGCAGTCCGACTAGGAGAAACGGTCCCCCGGTAGACGTCGAAAATCCCATCCCGCCTTGCTCGCCAATCGCACCACCGACGACGATATTTCCTAAGAGGGAGCCGACGCCCCAGAGCGAACCAGTAGCCACATACGCTGACGTCAGCTCGTGACCACTGAATCTGTTTCCTACCAACGTCATCCCGAGGGCAAAAATGCTACTACCGAACCCTCCGAACGCAAAGGCAACCATAAATCTCAATACGGGTTGATGCAGCACCCCAACAAGAACGAAGGAGAGTCCGCCGTACACCAAACAGACGACGGAAAGCAACAGCCGTTTGTCTGTTCTGTCAGAGTATGTTCCAACTAGCGCAGGAATCGTAACGCCCCCGAGGAGGCACGCTGACAGAAGGAGCGAGGAGGATGCGCTTGATAAACCCAATTGCATACCTAGGATGGGTAAGAATGTGGATTGTGCTGTGTCTTTCATGCCAATCAGAACAAACAGGACGGCGATCAACGGAGCCTTGGTCAAGAAGTTCCGGATGGAGGTGTGCGCAGGATGTTCAAGGTGCTGATTCTCGGAGGAAGGGCGCAGACACGCAACAAGTATTGCGGTCAATCCGACCAATACCCAAACGGTAGCAAACGGCGAAAGGCCGCCAAACACCGACGCACTAAGAAGTGCAGGGCCGGCGGACAGTCCGACACCTAAGATCGCGGTGTAGATACCCATAATGCGGCCTCTCGAGTCATCGGGGGTAGATGCTCCCAACAACGTTTCTCCAGCCGCGCAGAGCGCGGCTGTGGACAATCCCAGCAGGGTCCGGCAGACAAACCACACAAGTAGATTGTCGGACAGGGCAAGGAGGGCGAGCGCAGTCGCCTCCACGCTTAAGGCGAGTGCGCATGCGTTTCTGCAGCCGACGCGGGTGATCGCACGCGGTAGGACCAACGCCACCAGAAGCATCGCAATGCATTGACCGAGACCATTCATCCCGATTGCGCCGGCGGACAATTGGCGCTGCGCGAGCGTGATGGAGATCGCCGCATTGCGAAATCCCATGAGAGATGCATAACAGCCCATCATCGTCAATATGACGTAGGGTTCGTGGGCGACAGCGGTAATACGCTTCATATCTGAATGCCCCTTGATAAAGCTGTGAGCTGGTGGTTAGGGATTCGTAAGATCACGACCGAACCTCTATCAAATAAATCTCAGCCGTGCACTGCGACGCGTGTGGTATGGGGCAGTTCACGGAATGGTAGGAAGTCGTCAGAATATGCAAGAGACATAAAACGATGACTGCCCGGCGACCGCGGTGAAGTTTATGTCATGTCGACGAAAGCACTGGATCATTTTTACTCACATGACCTTGAGAAAGTTTGACGCGAAAAAACCTTGCTGATCGATGCAGGGGTCAAACATAATCGTTGTCGATGAAACAACTCGGCGCGACTTTTTGGCCCGATAGTCTAACGACAGCGTCAAGGGGCGGTCTAGCAGGTCGGATCGCAGAAAGGCAGAAGAAACATGTTTCGATGCAAATAAGGACTGCGAATGAAGATCAGTGTAAATGCTGGATACGTTTCCTATGCAAGGGATGCGTTCGCGATAATCGAAGGGCTTGTGAGCGCTCCAGTACACGTCAAATTGGATGGCTTGAATCCTTGCGGATCCATCAAAGTAGTTCCCGCTATTCAGCTTATTGAAGATTTAGAGAATTCGGGTCGTCTCAAAGACGGAAACACTGTAATTGAATCAAGCTCCGGAAACCTAGGGGTTGCGCTCAGCGCAGTTTGTGCCAATAAAGGTTACAAGTTTGTTTGCGTGACAGATCCAAACGCCTCCACGCAGAGTGTCAACCTGATGAGGGCCTTCGGAGCGGAGGTGCGGGTGGTCACTGAGCGGGATCAAATGGGCGGCTTCCTCGGTACGCGAATCAAGCTTATAAACAAACTGTGCGCCGACGACCAGTCGCTTGTATGGGTGAACCAGTATGCGAATCCGAGTAACTGGCAAGCGCATTTTAATTACACGGCCCGCGAGATATCGGATCGCTTTCCCAAAGTGGACTGGCTGTTCGTCGGCGCGGGCACCACTGGAACTCTAATGGGGTGTGCCCGCTACTTCAGGAAGCACAGTCCGGCAACAAAGATTGTCGCAGTGGACACAAGTGGATCAGTGACGTTTGGGGGGGCCGCAGGGCCTCGACACATTCCGGGGCTTGGCACAAGCCGACGGCCAGAGATTGTAGATGAATCGATCGTGGATCATATCCATCATGTTGACGAGGCCGCAGCCGTCGCGATGTGTCGGCAGATCGCGCGCGGTGGATTGTTGGTTGGAGGCTCCACAGGATCCGTGCTCTCCGGAATATGCGACTTCGAGCAACACATCGACGAGGGTGACGTGGTCGTCACGATCTCTCCGGACCTCGGAGACAAGTATCTAACGACCATCTACAACGACGATTGGGTGGAAGCACGGTTCAATGCCGGCGTGAAAGAAGTTAGAAAGGAAGTGGAGTATCAACTATGAATTATGCGATCAGCGCCAGCCCGGAGTTCCGGGTAATCACAGGAAAGCAAGTTGGCCATGTCGTCTACAACAACAGACGCGAAGTAATCGATGTGATTGAAGATGCATACCGTCGCCATTTTGATCGCGCGACGGTCAATCCGGATAGTTACTTTCTAAAGTTTCCTGAGGCACCTTCCGATCGGATTATCGCGCTGCCGGCCCACATCCAAGCTAAAGGTGAATCGACAACTGCGATTACGGGCATAAAATGGATCTCGAGCTTTCCCGGCAATCTGGCATTAGGTATTCCGAGGGCGGCCGCGGTGCTTATTTTGAATGATTCTGCGACGGGATATCCGACGGCTTGCATGGAAGCAAGTATTATCAGCGCCGCGCGAACGGCAGCCAGCGCCGCGAGCATGGCACGGCTTATCTTAGGCCAGCGAGGCACGCAGGCAATCAGGCTGTCTATTGTGGGAGCCGGATTGATCAGCCGCTATGTCGTTGATTTCTTGGGTGCATGCAGTATCGAGATAAAGGGCGTGCGAGTGTACGACCTTAACAACGACTATTCATCGGAAACGGTCGCACGACTCGAACGTTGCGGACTCCCGGACGTTTTGGTCTCGGATTGTCTCGAAGAAGCTATCCGCTACGGCGAAATTGTGCTGTTTGGGACCACTGCCGCGACACCACATGTGCGCAGTGTCGACTGGTTTTCGCATAATCCCCTCGTTCTACATCTTTCTCTGCGCGATCTCTCGCCTGAGGTAATCCTGTCGTCCTATAACATCGTTGACGACATTGAGCATTGTATGAAAGCTCAGACCTCGCTCCATTTGACGGAAACTGCTACTGGCAGTCGAGATTTCGTCACAACGTCATTGCCCGAAATGCTCAGTACTGGTTGTTCGATTCCTCAGGATCGGACGGTTATCTTCTCGCCGTTTGGTATGGGGATTCTTGACCTGGCGCTTGGCCAGCACGTCCTGTCAGCGTCGAAAAGTAGCTTCGCTCCGGTGGAAAATTTCTTTTTCGATCTCGCCCGCATTTAGGGAGTCGTGTTTGTCCTCGCTCAGGCAGCCCCGCTACAGAAGTTCTAGATCAGAAGCGAAGGACCATCCACGACGATTTGTCGCAGCAGGATCAGGAATCAATGATGGTTACAGAGAACGGTAGCATGTATTTCGCTGACTATCTGTCAGTTTACAGGGACGACGGCGAAGATAGTTGGGACAGCCACGCAGTCGTGAGAAGCAAGCAACGGGTGTCCATTGACGAGCGATTCGATCTAGGCAGGAGCCATCTGTTCAGTCCTTCCCTGACCGAATTTGCTGACCACCGGCATGTCGCTGACCTAGGCCCAGAAGCGATCGCTCGGGTGCGCTGGGGGCGGCTGAGCGACTATCTCCTGCGAACGGAGCGAGTTGAGATTGAAATCGTTAACCGAGCATTGGCACTACTGCTTACAGGCTTTGACTTACCGCGCGCGTCGAAAGCAGATTTGCTGAAAATCTACACCGACGAGGGATACCACGTTCTCATGATGTCGGAGTTTGGCTATGAACTCCAGGAAGTCACAGGATTCAAGCTGGTACGCCGGACCTTCCAGGACTTGAACGACTTGGTTAGTGAGGTCAACCGGTTCTCTGGAGATGACGCATGGTTAGCTGCCACTACCTGCGCCATCGTTACAGAAACGCTGATCAGCGGAACCTTGCGAAAGGCAGCTGACGAGAAGGTGTTCGGTCCTGTACGGGCGATTCTTTCAGATCATGCGCGGGACGAATCCTATCATCACGCATCGTTTTCAAGACTGGCGAAGTCCCTCATTCCCTGCTTAAGTCGTCGGGAGTTAGAGGTAGTCGAGTATGTAGCGCCCATTGCATTGCAAAATTTTCTTACTCCGGACCTCAAAAATATTTGCGAAGACCTCACGAGCGTTGGCCTCGCGGATTCGCAGATCGAGGAAGTTACCGGATCACTGGTAGATCCGATAAGGAGCCATGCAGCGCTACTGTCAGCATCCGTCGCTACTCGACGTCTCTTCGAACAGTTGGGTGTTCCGATCTGCCTTTAATACGTCAATGCTAAACAGGAGGTCATATGAGAAACTGGATCAACCCAGAAGCCGTGATGTCGCCGAACGAATATCAGAAATTGATCGGAGCTGCGCTCGCCCTGAAGAATACCGATTGGGAAAGCAAAGGTGCAGTGCTGAAAAGCCGCGCTATCTATTTTCTGTTCTTCAATCAATCCCTGCGCACACGTAGCAGCTTCCAGACGGGGCTCGCGAAGCTCGGTGGAATTCCAGTTGTACTGGATCCCCAAGCTGGTATCTATACACCCGCATTGCCCGGTCGCGAGATTCCTTACGCGACAGAACGAATTTCCGATGTGGCGCGCGTGCTTTCAGAGTACGGCGACGCGATTGCCATCCGCATGTATGGCGAACCGGCCGGATGGGTTTATGGTGAAGCACATCGGGCCATGGTCGAGTTTTCACAGTGGGCCAGCATCCCGATTATCAACATGGAATGCGACAAGTTTCACCCCTGCCAAGCACTTGCCGACATGATAACGATCCGTGAGAAGTTCGGGGCGAAGAGAAAGAAGATCGTGATCAGTTGGGCCTACTCGGGAAGTTGGCATAAGCCGGTAGCGGTTCCGCAGAGCGTTTTGTTGGCTTCAGCAAACTGCGCTCTGGACATCGTGCTTGCATATCCTGAAGGCTTCGAGCTCGACGAGGAAATAGTGAAGTTGGCTGAATCCAAGGCACAACTGTCAGGTGGCTCTCTTCGAATCACCCATAGCTTCGACGAGGCGATTGAAGGCGCGGACATCGTTTATGCGAAGTCATGGTGCAGCCTGAAGCACCTTCCAGAACAATACGGCGACACAGTCGAGGAGGTGGCAATGACGAGTCTATTTGAGGCGAACCGGGACTGGATTTACGACGACTCCAAGCGACTGCGTACAGCAAGCGATTCGATCTACATGCATTGCTTGCCCGCGGATCGCGGCCAGGAGGTCACTGATGAGATCATTGACGGTGCGAGTTCCGCGGTATTTGCCCAAGCGAGCAACCGGATGCATGCGCAGAATGCGGCGATGGTGCACCTGCTCAATCCTGGCGCGCTCGAATGAAAAGACTGTACACCTTCCGCTGTGGTGTGTGCGCTGAGTCGCAGACATCGAATGCATGGGCCTCAACTTGCCGGTGTTGCAGGTCTGCGCGCCTCGATGTGGACGTGCTCTCGAGCATGGCGTCCGACGATGGAGTCGAGCGCTTCCACGGCGAGACGCTGTGGAAGTACGCCCGGCTGCTTCCGGCCGACAAGCAATACGCAAGCCCGCTCCAGGTTGGCGGTACACCCCTTTACGATTTTGGCATACAGTCCGGGATCCACCTCTATGTCAAGGACGAGTCGCGAAACCCGTCGGGTTCATTGAAAGACCGGGCGAGCGAACTTGTATTGGCGGTGGCGCGGGAAAATGGAATCGATCACGTGGTCACGGCATCGACGGGCAATGCAGCGGCTTCGCTCGCGTGCCTCGCGGCGTCCCAGCGAATGAATGCCACGATATTCGTGCCGCAAAATGCACCCACGGCCAAACTGGCCCAAGTCAAGGCCTTTGGCGCGACAGTAGTGACGGTTGACGGTGATTACGATATGGCGTACCACCGGGCTTCTGAATTCGCGGCCCGTACCGGCGCCTACTGCCGCAACACCGGGGCGAATCCGTTTACACGTGAAGGCAAGAAAACGGTTGCGTTTGAGATTGCCGAGCAACTGGGTTGGCAATCTCCCGACTGGATCTTCGTTCCCACCGGCGACGGAAATATCCTGAGTTCCGTTGCGAAGGGATTCATCGAGCTTCGCGCACTGGGCCTCGTTAAACGGCTTCCGAGATTAGCCTGCGTGCAAGCGCGTTCTTCGAATGCGATTTCCTTGGGACTGCAGGCTGCAAGGCTCAATGCAGGCCTGTTTCAACCCGTTCCGATAGTCTCCCCAAAAACGTGCGCCGACAGTATTGCGGTTCGCGAGCCAAAGGACTTTGTCTCGGCAATCAAAGCCCTCATCGATTTCGATGGGGTATGTGTCGAGCTCGATGAGGGGGAAATCGTTCATTCCACGAGGCAATTGGCCAAGCATTACGGAGTATTCCTTGAGCCCTCAGCCGGCGCGACGTACAACGGCCTGACCAGACTGTTAGCCGAGGACGTTGTCAGATCGGGAGAGCACGTGGTGCTGCTCGGTACGGGCAGTGGCCTGAAAGATCCGTCTGTGTTCTCGACAGAGGAAAGCTAATGCAGATACTTGTGGTTGGGGCGGGCCTGAGTGGATTGACAACCGCAGTCACTCTATTGATACGGGGGCACACTGTCGTTGTTAGCGCGATCGACATGCCGGCCGTGAGCGCTTCCATAATCGCCGGAGCAATCTGGCACCCGTTTTTTCAGGAGCCAGACGCAGCCTACCTTCGCAGGGCGGCCGAAACTTATTCGTCACTTGACAAGTTTGTTTGTGACCCAAAGTCCGGAATCATGCGTCGGACGTTAACCGAATTCTTTACCACACAACTTGAACGGTTGTGGTGGGGATCCGCGCTACCCTATGCGCGCAGAATCGGGGCAACGGAGCTGAACGCACCGTACCAATGTGCATACCAGGTTCCGGTTCTCGTTGCGGACACTCCCACATATTTGGCGTATCTCAACGAGATGTTCCTTGACCTCGGAGGTCGATTCCAGAAGGAATTTGTGCAGGACTTGGGCAATCCTCAGATGTCCGGCTACGACGTGACAGTGAATTGCTCGGGTTTTGGAGCGTCGTTGTTGTGTCGCGACAGGACCATGGACATCGTCCGTGGAGTGGTTATCGAGGTCGAAAAGCCGGCTCATTTCTCGGGCTGCTTCATCGACGACAGTAATCAATACCGTCCGACATATGTTATCGAACGAGCCACCGACTGCATTCTCGGTGGGACAGCTGAACCTGCTCAGACCGGGACGCACGTGGATCCGTCTGTTGTTGATGACATCATGGCCCGTTGCGCGCGACTGGCTCCGGAAATAGCCAACGCACGTATTAAGCGATGTAGCGTCGGGTTCCGTCCACGCAGACCGACAGTGCGCCTCGGAGCGGACGATAGCGTGCCCAGACTGTTTCACAACTACGGGCATGGCGGGTCAGGATTCACCCTCTCTTGGGGCTGCGCATCGGAACTTGCGACGTTGCTGGAACAGGTCGCTGAGAGACCGCAGCCGTCCGACGAAACTTCTCTCTAACCAACTCGCCAGGGCGCGCAAGGCATCCTGACGTAAACCATGAAAGGATCGACGTGTTATTTTCTTTCGAAACGATTCAACCAATAGATAGCATTCCTCAGTTACTAGAAAAAATTTCGACCTCTGTAACCGGTACGGCACCAGCGATATCGTTCATTAAGGGAAGCGAAGAGGCTAGCCGGCTCTCTTATGCAGAATATCTCGACGCGATTGAATGCTGGTCGTCCTACTTCCTTCAGCTCGAAATCAAGCCAGGCGACCGGGTCGCAACGCTGCTGAAGAACAGGCTCGAAGTGCCGATTATCTACCTCGCCTTAATGTCGATAGGTGCGGTCGTCGTGCCCTTGAACCCGTCGTACTCGGCGCGAGAGCTTGAGTTCGTGCTCTCCGATTCTGCCGCGGTTGGAGTACTGACCGACGACGTGACGGCTCGCACGGCTGAGCGGGACTTTAGTCGCTGCCGCTTCGTACAAGATATCGATACCGTGCAGTTCGGCGGAAAGAGTCGCCGGTCGGATTTCGTTCCTTGCAAAACCTCTCCGGCGATTACCCTGTATACATCGGGTACGACTGCGTTTCCAAAGGGGGTCGTTCAGATGCACGGCAATCTCCTTGCCAATGCATGGAGCATGGTCAAGGCTTTGGACATTGCTGCGCCGACACAGCTTTCGATTATGCCGTTCTATCATGCGCACGCAGTCGGATTTGGAATGATGACATGCCTTCTGACGGGAGGTCACTTACTGGTAGCCGAGCGTATGGACCCGCTCGCATGGCCGAAGATCATCCGGGCGCTCAACGTCACGCTGACGAGCATGGTACCAAACCTACTGCATCTTCTCGAGCGAACCGCCGTCCGTGCAGTTGATGTGCCTACGCTGCGCTTTATCTTCGTTTCAGCCGCACCATTACCAACGCATCTTGCTCAATCATTCGAGACCCGTTCTGGTATCCGTATCGCGCACGCCTAGGGTCTTTCCGAATTTACCAACTTCGCGACCTGTCTGCCGGTGACGGTGCAGAAGGATCTGCGCGATCATTTGATGTTCGGCGAAGCTACGCCATGTGTCGGTTCGTGTCTGGACGGCGTCGAGGTTCGTTTGCCAGACGGGGCACTGGCGCAGGACGGCGAGATCGGTGAGCTTTGGGTCAGGGGCCCCAGCCTGACGCTTGGCTACCACAATAACACGCAGGCAACGGCGGACGCGATCGTGGATGGGTGGCTGCGCTCGGGCGACGAAGGATATGCGATCCGGCGGGAGGGAAAAGCATTTTTCTTTATCACTGACCGGATCAAGGACGTCATTGTTCGATCAGGGGAAAAGGTGAGCCCTATGGCCGTTGAAGCAGCGATCGTGGACAAGGTCCCGAGCCTAGTCAACAACCTTGTCGCACTTGGCTTCGAACATTCGCTTTACGGCGAAGAAGTGGGGCTGGTGATCGAGGAGCAAGCCGCTGAAGGCGTGATGGAAGACCTTAAGAGGGCCGTCGAGAGCATGCCTCTCCGACTGCGACCGAAGGTCGTCCTTTGCGGGCACGAGATCATTCCGCGCACGCATACCGGAAAAATCCAGCGTAGGCTGCTGAAGGGAAGTTTCAAGAATTACGCGTCGACGGTAGAAGCGTACCGGGTCGAGCGAATTGCCAGGGGCGTAGCACGTGGATAACGCAACCATTTCGCCAGACGAGGCATTCATCATGCTTCGGAACTGGGTATCGATCCAGTCCGGTATTGCACCTGAGCGAATCACGGAGACGTCGCAGTTGATCGGCGGCGACATTCTGGATTCGTTCGCCCTCATCTCTCTTTCTTCCCTCGTAGAGGAACTCGTTGGGCACCCGCTGACCGACGCTCAGTCAGAAGCTTCAAATTTCGTTGATCTGAAGACCATCATTCGGCAATTTTTCCCTCGGAGCAGTCATGTCGACGCTTGACCCGTCCAGCCTTTCAGAGCGACAAATCTACAATTTCATGATGAGTTCGATCCTGCCGCGGCCGATCTCGTGGATCAGCACTATAAGCCGCGACGGAACGACCAATCTGGCGCCCTTCTCCTATTTCATGGGCGTGTGTTCGGTCCCGATGACCGTGATGTTCTGTCCGAAGGTGGGTCCGGCTGACCGTGTTAAGAACGACACGTTGCTCAATCTCGAGCAGGTGCCGGAGTTCGTCGTTCACATGGTGAACACCGCGAACGTCGAAGCTGCCAACCTTTGCGGGACAGCGTTGCCGCGTGGGCACTCGGAATTTGAACTGTGCAATGCCACTCCCGTTCGATCCGAGCGCGTGAGCCCCCCTCGTGTGAAAGAGAGCCCGGTTGCCTTCGAATGTACCGTGCGGGATATACATCAGATCAGTGACCGGCCAGGAGGAGGATGGATTGTTGTGGGTAACGTGGAGCTGATCCATGTTGACGAGGCGATGCTGGATCCAGAGACATTCCGGCTTGACCTTGAGCAACTTTCTCCGGTAGCGAGGCTCGGAGGTCCACATTTTCTCCGGTCAACCGACACTTTCTCTCTTGAACGTCTGGGATAAAAATTATGAGCCTACTCGACGCAAACAATATGGCCAGATACGTCACCCTGGGAGGGGAGCGGTACTTGGTTGACCGAGACTGGATTGAATGGTCCGAAGCATCCCCGAAAGGATTTGTTTCTCAGGTTGCGGTAGACAGTCATGGAAACCTTTTCCTGGTGAACCGCGGAAATCCCGTCATCCAGGTTTTCGACCCGGACGGGAAACTGGTTCGTCAACTCAGCAGCGATGTACTATCGCATGGACACGGTATTTTCATCGCCAGAGATGATTCGGTGTTCATCGTTGATTCGGATCGGCACTGCGTTCACAAGTTCGACTCCGGCCTCCAGCACGTACTTACCATCGGCCGGCAAGACTACCCCACCTACGGGGAACCATTCAATCATCCAACGGATGTCGGTGTCAGCGCCGATGGTCATATTTTCGTTTCGGATGGTTATGGAAATTCCCACATTCACAAGTTCGCCCCTTCTGGAGAGCATCTCAAGACTTGGGGGGGCTCCGGCGACGAAGACGGGCAGTTTTCAAATCCTCATTCGATCTGGGTGACTCACGATAACTCGATCCTCGTTGCTGACCGCGAAAACAACCGGGTGGAGAGGTTCTCGCTGGATGGGGCAAGGCTTGGGACTTTTTGCCGCGCGCATCATCCGACCGAGATTTGCCAGGCTGCGTCAGGAATCGTCTATGTAACCGACCTGACCCCCCGGATTTCGGCCTACTCGCCTGAAGGGGAGTTATTGGGGCGTTGTCGAACGTTCGGTGCGATCGGTCATGGCGTCTGTACTGATCACAGAGGTGACATTTACATCGCGGACATGATGCCCAACACGATTACCCGTTTCCGGAAGATCTCATAGAGGCTGACTCGGGGACCAGGCCTGACGAGATTTTGCTATGCCTGGAGGTTAAAGACAGGTGCCGCTTAGCGGCTCCTGTCGATGTGGAGGCAGATAGATACATTGACATGAAGAAAATACATGGATTCCTCGACGCTATCGAAAGGCGTTTTCCTGGCGAGAAAACGCCGGGATATGTTTGCGCCGTTATTCGGGAAGGAGAGGTTGAACTGGAGCGGACGTTCGGATACGCGAATCTCGAGTGGGACGCGCCAGTTGCAAAAGATACGATCTTTCACATTGGCTCGGAGACGAAGCAGTTCACAGCATGCCTCATCCTGAGGCTTATCGACGAGGGGTGGCTCAGGCTAGAGGACGACGCGCGCTCTATTCTGGACTACTGCCGTGACTTCCCCTACGAGCTTCGCATCGTGGATCTGGTGCGGCATACCGCCGGCGTTGCCGACTACGTTTCGAAGAATGTCGAGATACTTGACGCGCATGGTGACGTGGCGAAAGGCTTCGCTGGTGGGAAAAGCTATTTCGGCATGGCGCGTGCGAGACAGGCAATCGCAGAAAGAAGCGGGCTGCAGTCGCGTCCCTGCCGGGAATTTGCTTACAGCAACTCGAACTACATAATCCTCGCGGACGTTATCGAGCGTATTACGGGCAAGGATTTCGCGTCGGTAGCGGATGACTATATCTTCGGGCCTCTAGGCATGAAATGCTCCTTCTTCGAGACGGCGCGGTCTCGCGTCGTTCAGAGGCGAGCGACCGCATACGTGCCCGACCTGCGGAAACCAGGAAAGTACCTTTCGAAATTCAAGAATTTCGATGTTGTCGGCGATGTCGGTCTGCTGACTTGCGCAGACGATCTGGTCAAATGGGAAAGGAACTTCTGGAACGATGCCCTTCCGCCAGGCGGTGTCATCAAAGGGATGTTGTCCTTTCCTGCAGTGCCACGCCCGGATGATCTGATGTACGGATGCGGCATGGAATTTGGAAACGTTTCGGGGGCGCCATACATTTCCCATGGGGGAAGAATGGATGGCTTCAAGTGCGTCATCTTGCGGATGACCGGGCCGAAGGTTTCCTTCATATATCTCTCCAATTGCGATGTGCCCTTTATCAGTAGCGAGGCGATCGGCCGTGAGATTGCGTCGTTGTGTGCTTGAAACATAAAAAGGAAAATTTATGGCCAGAGATGAGAATCTCGATGTGAAGTCGGGTCGAAGTGTAGTTGCTGTTACAGACGAAAAGCGGCTCATGAGTAAGATCTGGTGGCGCATCGTTCCTCTGCTTTTCCTTTCTTATCTGTCAGCATATCTCGACCGCGTCAACGTGGCATTCGCCGCACTGCACATGAACAAAGAGCTCGGGTTCACCAGTACACAGTACGGTCTGGGTGCAAGCATCTTCTTTATTGCTTATTTTCTGTTTGAGGTGCCAAGTAACTTGCTGTTGCAGAAGGTTGGTGCGCGGCACTGGATTTCCCGGATCATGCTGACCTGGGGGATTGTGTCTGCGATGATGGCGCTGACAACGTCGCCGTCTTCGTTCTATCTTTTCAGGTTCTTGCTGGGCGCGGCGGAGGCGGGATTCTTGCCCGGGGTCATCCTTTATCTCGGTTGGTGGTTCCCACAGCGCTACCGGGTTCGCGCGGTTAGGGAAAGTCTGCAAAAGTCCTGGCATTGACGTGAGCGTGGACTATCCTGGGAGCAGGAGAATTTAAGGGGTGGGTGATGGCACAACTTGGCCTTGGTCTGGATCTGTCAACGAAACGCACGCGCAAGCGGGAATTTCTCGAAGAGATGAGGCGCGTGGTGCCGTGGTCGCAGCTGATTGCCCTGATTGAGCCGCACTATCCGAAGGGTAAAACGGGACGGCCGCCATTTCCGATTGCCACGATGCTGCAGATTCACTTTATGCAGCAGTGGTTTGGTCTGTCAGACCCGGCGATGGAAGAAGCGCTCTATGACGTACCGCTGTATCGCGACTTTGCGGGGCTTGACGACGGCATGACGCGATTGCCCGAGCCGAAGAGGTTTCAATTTGTGCAGGAGGCTGTTGCACAAATTCTGGATTCGGCCGTGCCTTCAGGTTGCGCGGTGACAATTTGCGCAAGGCGGGGAGGGCTGGCGTGCGCTGGATCAGTGTGGCGACACGCTCTTCAAGTTTCTGATGATCGAAACGTCGAAGGGGAGGGTTGCCTGTCTCACGAGGCCACGATGAAGTGTCTCGAATTGACGATTGGTGACCTGCCCAAGGTGTTGGATGCCGTGGACATGGAGGCTGACTGGTCGCTGGAGGAGCCTGAGCAGGCGTCAACTCCATTACCATCGCCTGGTATGTGAATCCGAAATCAGTAGCTCAAACCCGCCAGTTCTCTTCGGAGCCTGGAGGGTTTTTCTTTGCCTGCGGGGCGCGGGCTACATACAGCGGTGGAGTCGCTCAGCCGTTCAGTTGCGACTCGACGTTCAGGACGATCCGTGCGACCGGGTTGTTGTCTGCGGATTGCGGCGCGAACTTGATCTGGACGAAGGTGACGATACCGAGAGCGACGACCAGGAGTGCTCCAGACGCGGCGATGCGGGGAAGGTATTTCACAAGGACCTCATTTTGATGGTGTAGACAGAAACTGGGCGAAGCTGACAGGCGTGTCGAATCACCTTCAGCAGCATGTCTGTCCGCAACCCGGCAACGCCGGACGCGGTCGTCAGATCGCACTTGCCGATCGGACGAGGTTTGTGCGGTGCACTATAACACGACCGTCAGATCCCACCTACCGATCGCACGGGCTTGTGCAGTGCACTATAAATGGTTTATCCGCGTGCCCAGTGCGACATCCTGTCGCCAGCGGATGCTTAATTGCTTGAGCGTTTCGTGTATGAAAGATTTCTGGGGTTCCCTTGATCTACATGCAAATACCCGGTTAAGACGATCTCAGCCCGGTGCGGCTTTGCCTTGAGGCCCCAAATTAATATTTCTTTAAATCAATGGCTTTCTGACTGCTCCTGAGCACGACGCACATTCTGGTACCTCTACGTGCGTTCCGCTAAAACTGGTGGCGCAAGATGAGCGATCCTGCGTGCCCTTGACGTCGAATGTTTCCGCGCCGGAAGAAAGCGTTCCATCGCGCAAGCCTCCGCGAAATCTACGAGAGTGTGCAACAGGCCGAAAGCGCAGAAAATTCAGGCAATGCTGCGTGAAGGCGTCATTGCATAGGTATCCTACGCAATCTGAAATAAACTTTAGTAGCGACGTCAGCGGTATCTTTTTAAGTGTTGCGTTTTTCTGGTGTCCACCAACGACAGATCAGGGCTCGCAGCGGGATTTCATGCAACGGAAACGGTTAGGCCAGCGACGCAACGGTTCCGGCTGCCGTTTCCTTGCAAAACCTCTCACAGGCTTCGATAAACGCTAACATTCGCCGTTCATTCTGTCGCCCAACACCTCGTCGCAGGTGCCAAGAAGCAACATTTTATGGGATTCCTATATTTATCTGGAATCATGAGCGTCGTATTCGCTCTGCGACCCTCGCGTTCCCGTAAAGGCTCACCGATCGAGTTAGGCGGGGATGTCGCTGTCTGTTGGAGTAGAGAGGGCAGTCATTTGAGGTCGACGTTATTGGCATGTTCTGGTAAATTAAATTCAGCCGCTTCGTACAAATAGAAGAGCGATGCACGGTTTTTCACGGAGTGTTTCATGGACGTTCTGGATCACGCGGTCGCCGTCTCGCACGATGGTCGTTCGGTGACTTTTACGCTGTCGGCGGGTGGCCGCCAGATCGAAGGTGTGATCGACCGGACTGCGCTGGAAGAATATTTCTGGCTCCCCACAGATGCCGACGCAGCGCGTACTCTTCGGACATTTGATGATGGTCGGGAGCGAATCGTTGCCGTCGCACGAAGGAAGTGGCTGGCGCGCCAGGATGCAGTGGTACGACTGGGCGCCGGCGATTTTGTCGTCCGGTGATCACGGCTGCCTCAAGTCCGGATGGCTAGACCGCAGCCGACCAGGTGTGTTTGGGGGGCAGCTACGCCCTATGTCCACGACGACTGATCCCGGGGAAGCGAACGTTGCGGGTCATGAACGTCAAGGCGGTCCGTGGGAGCTAGGTCGTCGACGTACATGACCAGGTTCACTCCTTCGGCTGACAGGAGTGATCGGAAGAGGATGCCTTTTGCGCCAGCGGCGACGGCTTCATCAGCGAGGATCCAGCTTGGCGGTTCGATGCGCTGGTTAAACCAGCAGCGCGCCAGTCGCAATAGAATTCTTCCCATAGAGGCGACCAGACGCCGCTCTGATAGCCACCTGTGAAATCGACAACCGGATCTGCAGTGACCTGGTAACTGACGAGCGTGCCGGGCGGCATCAATGGGGAAATCTGCTGATACTCCGATACCGCAGTTTGCACGTCCAGGGCGAGATAGAGGGCGTTCAGTCCGATGCGATTAACCCGACCGCCGTGCCGGCCTGCGCCGGCACCGCTGGTCGGCGCCACAGCCCACTTCGGTACGTGCATCCGGTACGCTGTGAGACCGGACAGGGTGATGAGGATCATCCCGCTGCGCCGGCCTCGAGCGAGGACACGTATCGAAGCAGATCGTCAGTCCGACCATCGGATACCAGCTGTTCGGCCGTCTGGTAATCAAACACCGGCAGCGGCTCATTTCTGTACCAGAACAAGGCCTGACCGACATCGCCCGAAATGTCCGTGGCGGCCCGGATCACCCTGAGCGCATCGCGCAGGAACCGTTGAACGCTTTCCGAGCCGGGCTGGCGGCTGAGCGTATTCCGATGCACGTGCGCCTGCTCGGCGAGCGTCTGCAGATCGATGTGCAGCACCTCGCCGAAACGGCGCGCTGACAGGATCGGCGCCGGGTTGTCGGGATCGCGCAATGAAGCCATGAACTGGTCAAAGCTGGCGCCCGTTGTTGCGCCGGCGTGAGCGGAATCCGGTTTCATCAGCGATACTCCATGCACAATATATGCACAATAATAGCACAAAATGTGCGTATGAGAGATCGCTAAAGATTGCCCAAGTCATGTTTTAACTAACTGCAACACTGTCATAGCCATTTCAAGATGTCGTAGCGGCAGCTATTTAGATGGAATGGTCGCATCCCGCCTTAGCGGTCGCCCAGACGTCGCAGCAGCCCTGGCGATGACGTCGAGCCCGAGTATCGTTTCCGTTGGGACATCCCGTTAAGGAGAAAGCTGATGGAACCCACGACCATTGCCATCGACCTGGCCAAACGCGTCGGGAGTGAACCATTCCGGGGGCCGGCGTTTTCATGCTGCCTCCTTTAGCGCCGCTGGTTCTTCCGCTCTCATTCCCGGAAACCAGCGAGCGAAGGTTTTCCGCAGATCGTCGTTGAGGACCTGCACGCGGATTTGCAGCAGCAGATGCGCGCCGCGCTGGGTCCAACGCATCTGCTGTTTTTTCACAAAGCGCTTGCTGACCACGTAGTTCACGGTCGACTCGACAAACGCCGTGGAAATCGTCTCATCATGCCGGTAGCGGTCGCCGTAGTTCGGAATGAACGCCTGGTTGGCACCGATATAGATGCGGAATTCCCGTACCAGATCGGCCAGCGGCGTTGCAGTTTCCGGGTATTTGTCGCCGGGCTTCAGTTCCGCCGTCATCCCCTTGATCATCTGCCTCATGACGGTCAGGCGCATGCTGATGTGGAACCAGTCGAGCAGATGTTCGGCTTCCGGGCTGAGATAGTGCTGCAGATCACGCACGGTGTCGCCGCCATCCGACAGAAAGACGACTTGCTGATTCATTTGCAGACCCTGCGATTTCAGCACCTCGTAAAGCCGCCGCTTGGGCTTGGTGTCGTACTTGTTGACGAATGCAAACACCTTGGCGCCACCCTCGGTCTGGACACTCTTGCCGGCAATGACCTCGAACCAGCCTTCGGCTTTCGACTTCTGGTCCGAAGCATGCACATAGCCGCCGTCCAGGCCGACCGTCAACGGTGGCCCCGGCGGCGGTTGTTTCGCCCAATCGCTGGGACAACCTTCAATGAACTGGAACTGTTCCTCGCCCAGCTCACCCTCGATCCGTTCGGCAACGCGTTGCAGGTGGCGCCGCACGGACGTGGAGCTGATCTCTTCGGCGATCGGCAGGACTTCCGTCAGCAACTCAACGCTCAGCCCATAGGACATCAGCGAAGCGAACCTGGTTTCCAGATACAGTAGTTCCGGCGCGCAATGCGTGCTCAGCAGCTCGGCCAGGGGGCTTGAACTATGGCGGCCATGATTCTGGCAGGGGCAGTCGTAAAGACGCGGGCTGACCAGGTTAAGTTTCCCGAACAGGGTTCGATAAACAAGGGGATGTTGCCCTTTCCGGGTCCGGTGCGCGCCGCAGTCCGGACAGGTCTTGAATTTCTCGAGGTATTCCACGATCTGCCCGGTGACTACCGCCTGCTGCATGCCGTGTAGCAACACTTTCGCCTCCGCGAGTGTCAGGCCAAGGCTCTCCGGCCGCAGCGCACCGCGCTCCAGCCGCGCGATTTCGTCGACCTTCTCCGGTTCGCCGTTTTCAGCTTCAACGACTACCTGTATTCGGATTTTCATTGTCGGCTCCTGTCTATTGCCACATCCAGGACTCATCGTGGATCGCGTACTGCTTGAGCCGGCGGTTGACCCCGCGCCGGTCAAACTCATCCAGCGTCAGCCATTCACGTAACGCTGCGATATCCTCGCTTCGATCCCGGACGGCCTCGATGTCGTTCCCATCCAGGTCGGCCTGGATGGCCTCGAGTAAATCTTCAAGGTGCGATGGGACCGCATCCCGTCGTGCCATGAAGGCCAGAACGCCACCGCAGCCTTCCGGTGGCGCCCGCCGCTTCCCGCCAATGCAGTACGGGTAGGTGCGTTTTTCGTCCTGCGCCAGGCGCGCTTCAACGCGCACTTCGTGTTGCCAGCCGTCGCCGAAGTCGTACTCGTAGCGGAAGCGTTCGTTGATACGGAATTTGAAATCGCACAGTCGAACCTGGTCCGGATCAGTCGAGAAGCTCGTGCCGCCGTCGTGGTACACGCCATAGTCCTGGCCATGAATCTGAAACAGATTCAAATGCGCGTCGCTCCAGCCGAACGCGATCTGCAGTGCGTAATGCAGGTCGGCGATCGTGCTGTCGCTGCGTACCAGCAACCGGCGCCAGATCATCGGGCTGATCTGGCGAATCCATACGTGGAGCCGGTAAACCGCGGCGCTGGTTGCATTTGTCATTGTCACCTAAGCTTAGTAAATGACCGTCAGAATCACCTGATTTTGACCGTCAAAAACGATGCCCTGCAAGGCCCGCCAGGACTGGGGGCTGGGCACCAGAATGGGAGGGGTTTTTGACCATGCGTGTAGCCGTCTATACCCGCGTGTCCACCCCGGACCAATCCACCGACCGGCAACGCCGGGAATTGTGCAACTACGCGAAAGCCCGCGGCTGGAAGATCGTGCGAGAGATGCAGGAAACCGCCAGCGGCGCGTCGCACAAGAGGCCGCTGCGCGAAGAGATCATGCAACTGGCGCGCACCCGTGCCGTCGATATGATCCTGGTCCAGGCCCTGGACCGCTGGGGGCACAGCGTGCAGGTTCTGATCCTGACAATGGCGGAACTGGAAGCGCTCGGAGTGGCCTTCGTGGTACCGGGCCAGATCGACATGAGCACGCCAATGGCCGGATGCAGGCGCATTTGCTCCCGACGGTCGCGGAATTCGAAAGGGAGCTTATTCGGGAACGTGTCCGCTCGGGCCTGGCCAATGCGCGCGCCAAGGGCAAGCGTCTCGGCCGGCCCAACGCGACACCGCACCTGGTGAACAAGGGCTTGTCCCTGATCAGGCAGGGCACGACCTACCAAGAGGCCGCCGAGCGATCGGGGGTGAGCATTTCTACGCTACTGCGCGCCCGCAGGAAAGGCAAGGCCGTCTGACAGTCGAAAAGTCGGTCAGTGACGCCGGCCCCCGGAATGGTTCACTCTCCCTGCCGCTAGAAGCCCATCGTCCAAGGAGGTAAAAGCAACCGGTCGAATTCCCGCTTCACGACGCCATAGCAATCGAATACGCGCCTTTCAATCTCACTCCAATCCAGCACTTCGATATATTCACCCCTCTCGCGGATCGGTCCGGCATCCAGCCAATCCGTGATCGCTGCCGTCACCCGCATCGTCGGATGCAAAGCGTATTGGCAATCAGTTCCCGCCTTATCCTCTGTTGCTTGGCGACCGACGGTCGATAACAAGCACCAGCCATCGACACAATTGCTCGTCCGCCGGGTGGCGCCCGTTGCAACGACGGTCTGGCGATCTGGGGTACCGTCAAGAATCGGATTTTTTGTACGCACCGACATATCTGTCAGACAGGGATCTGGCAGCTCGACGAAACGACGTCATGGAATGACGAAAGGGACTCTAATCTGAGTGCCGTTCTGAGCGCCGCCCGACGTCCGGTTGAGGCACAACCCAGGCTGTCTAGCAGCGGCCAGTAGTCTCATTCTGACAAATGACAGCGCGGCCGAACGGTGTGTAAAAAAGTCTATTCGGGACCAGGCTGGGATTACGTGTCGCGCACCGTTTTGAGCAGCAAGTCGTACGCGGCGTCTTCGGCACCTGCAAGTCTTTCGATTCGCGCGCTGTTTTCTGCCTGTTCCGAAGGATCGTCTATGTTTGCCGCCTGCTGTTTTGCCAGCGACAATCGCTCCTGAAGACCCCGAACAACAGACCACAGAGCGTTCTCGGTTTGTTCTCGCTGCACTTCTTCGAGCGAGAGAGCTGAAAAGGCGTGACCGGTATGACACCGATAGCGAAGGGGTGCGTTTTCACCAATGCGCCAGACAACGCCGCCGCATTCAGGACAAGTCAATGGGCTGCGAGTACCGATCGACTCAATCGTGTCGACGCTGGCCTTCCCCGACAATGCAATTTGCGTTTCGACCGCGGCGATGCGCTTAACGTTCGGCGCTCCAGGTTTCGCTGCTACAGGTTGATCCAACAGTCTGGCTACCCCAGAGGCGAGTTCAGCGACCGAACCAACGACGTCCGCCTTAACCGCGCGCAGCGCATTTTCAGGCATGCTGGGCGCAGCAGATTCTGCCGGATCCTGCACCGCAATGAATCCGCCACATGCATCGATTGCCTTAAGTCCAGCCGCGCCATCATCGAGGTGACCGGTCAGGATAATCCCGATCACGCGATCACCGTAGTTAATCGCAGCGGATCGAAATAAAGGGTCAGCCGCCGGACGAGTGAAATTCTCCTTGGGACCAGACGTCAGAAGCGTCTTACCGTCCTGAATTATCAGGTGACGGTCCGGCGGGGCAATATAAACAACAGAATCCTGAAATTCCTGTTCATGGACGGCATGCTGGATGCGTAAAGCGCAAGAGTTTTGCAGTACCTGCGGAAGGAGGCTGGGCTGGGCGCCGATATGCACCACGACGAAAACGGCCGCAGGCAGATCGGCAGGCCACGCTGATATAAGGCGCTTGAGCGCGGAAGGCCCCCCCGTCGAAGCCGCCACTACAATAATGTCGCGTTTTTTCACGGTACCCTCCGGATAATCCGATAACGCAAAAAAAGTGCCCGATGGCCATCAGGTTCGAAACTGGACGTTCCTTTTGACCTGCGCGAACTTTAGCCCGGCATCGCGTGAATTTTAGGGGCGTGTGACCTCACATTGGCGGGCCGGTTAATCACTTCGATTAGAATAACCTTACAGTGGGCTCGCTGCGCCGCAGCGATACAGAAAATTAACCGGGGCGACTCTGACGGAGTCTTACGGACGTAAATGCAAAGAGAGAGGCAGCGACATGACCGAATCGACCACCCGTGTCCTTACCGCCCACGTCCCTTTGCCGCTGGCGCAAAAGGTTGATCAGCTTGCCTCACGTCTGGATCGATCGCGAGGCTGGATCATCAAGCAGGCGCTTCTGGCATGGATTGAACAACAGGAACGGAATCGTGGCTTGCCCCCTGGCACGTTAGGCGAGGTTAATAGTCAGGGCGTAGCCGGTCACGAGAACGTATAAGGTGGCATGCGTCACGTGCGCTCCTGGGTTACGAAGACGCATTCTTGCAACATGTGGGTCGAAAGCCCCGATTGCGGCGTCGTGCTGCGTCGACACGCAGGCGGTCGACCCCGCGACTTCGCCGCTCTGGAGACAATGTGACCAATCCCGCAACGACGGCTACCGGAACGGCCCCGCCAATTTTTCCACTCGTCGGTATTGGCGCGTCCGCAGGCGGACTTGAGGCGATTTCGGAAATGATGTCCGAATTCCCTGCCGTGAGCGGGATGGCCTTTCTCGTGGCGCAGCATCTCGACCCCTCCCGGCAGAGTCTCCTCGCGGAGATTCTGGCCAAGCGCATCGCCGTGCCAGTCCAGGAAGCCGTCGACGGCATGGTGATTGAAGTAGACCATCTGTACACCATTCCCGCGAACAAACGGATGTTCGTGGTCGACCGCCGGATCCGTTTGCAACCGCGCGACGAGTCGCTCGGACCACCGATGCCGATTGACGATCTGCTCGAATCGCTTGCCAGCGACCAGGGGCCGAACGCCATTGGCGTGATTCTGTCCGGTAGCGGTTCTGATGGCGCGTTAGGTCTTCAGGCTGTGCAGGCTGAAGGAGGCTTCACGTTCGCCCAGGACGCGTCGGCGCTCTTTAACAGCATGCCGCATGCGGCAATCGGGCTGGTGCCCGGTGTAAAACGTGAGTCGGTCGAACCGGCCGAATCCAGCCTGCGCCCCATCTTCCGACTTCTGCAGAATGCCTGCAACATCGATTTCACCCGCTACAAACACGGCACGATCCAGCGCAGGCTGTCGCGCCGCATGGCATTGCGGCAACTGACCTCGATTGCACAATACGTTACCGTGCTCGAATCCGAGCCTGCAGAGACGCTCGCATTGGGGCGGGATCTGCTCATCCATGTCACCGAATTCTTTCGTGATCCCGAAACGTTTGAGGTGTTGACCCAGAGCGTTTTCCCCCGCCTCATGGCTGACGAGACTGTAACGACGTTACGCATCTGGGTGCCAGGATGTGCGACTGGCGAGGAAGTCTATTCGATTGCCATATGCCTGCTTGAATACCTCGGCGACCACGCGAAAACCCCATCGGTCCAGATCTTCGGCACGGATGTCAGTCCGGAAGCACTGGAAACGGCCCGCGCCGGCCGGTACATCGAGAACATCGCGCGAAACGTGTCGCCCGAGCGTCTGGAGAGGTTTTTCGTGCGTGACGGCGAGCACTACTGCGTTGACAAGGCCGTAAGGGACCTCTGTACGTTTGCGCGCCACGACGTGGTGAGCGATCCACCGTTTTCACGGATGAATCTGGTCAGTTGCCGTAACCTGCTGATCTATCTGAGCGCGTCGGCGCAGCGCAGCGTCATGCCACTCTTTCACTACGCGCTTAAACCGGATGGCGTGCTGATGCTAGGCCCCTCCGAGACGGTCGGCGCCTTTTCCTAGCTCTTTGGCGTTATCGAGAACAAGCGCAGCAAGCTGTACAGCAAAAAACCCCGCATGGGACCACCTGCCGAGATGCATCTCGCGTCAACGTTAGTCCCTTCAACCGCCGTCCGTTCCCGGAGCGTGTCGGGCGGCGATTCAGTGCCGGACGACGCATCATTGCTTCGCGCCGAAGTTGATCGCGTCTCGCTTGCCCGGTATGTCCCGCCGTCCGTGCTGTGCGATGATGATCTGAACATCATCGAATTTCGGGGCGACACCTCTGCCTATCTGGTCAACCCGAGCGGTCCCCCGAGCACGAACCTCCAGCGACTCGCCAGACCGGAGGTGTTTCCTGCCCTTAACGACGCGATCAGGCGGGCGCGTCAGGAGGGAGTTGCTGTTCGCAAGGCCGACCTCCAAACCGGTAATACTGGTGGCCCGGTGACTGCAAGTCTTGAAGTGCATCCGGTTCAGACCGCTGCAATGGAAGGCCGCTGGTTCCTGATTTTTTTTGAGGGCTTGCCGCAAAGTCCGGACGCGTTGCCGGTGCAAAAAGACGAAACGTTGAAGGCCCTCATGTTGCAGACGCTACGCCAGCGTCTGGGGCGCAAGGTTGCCGCGCAGGGCAAGGATCCAAAAGACGAAGAAATCGCCCGACTGACCGCCGAGGTGGGTGCCATGAGAACGCAGCTTCGAACGATGCTCGAGGAACATGAGAGTGCGCGCGAAGAGCTCAAGTCAAGCGAAGAAGAGCTGCATCGAGTAACGAGGAATTCCAGAGTACCAATGAAGAACTTGAGACCGCCAAGGAAGAACTTCAGTCGCTGAACGAGGAACTGTCCACCACCAACGACGAGTTGCGCTACCGCAATCACGAACTCAAGAACCTTCACGGGGACGTGGTCCGGGCGCGCGATTACTCGGACGCGATTATCGACACGATGTCGGAACCGCTGCTTGTCCTGGAGCCAGACCTGCGTGTGACGCGGGCCAACCGCGCGTTCTACCAGACCTTTCAAACGACATCCGAGAGCACGATCGGTACGATGCTTTATTCGCTGGGAAACCAGCAGTGGAATATTCCGCCCCTGCGCCAGTTGCTCGAAAAGATTCTGCCGCAGACAGCGGTCGTTCGCGACTTCCTGATCACGCACGTCTTTGAGGATATTGGCTCACGCACGATGCGGCTGAACGCCGCCCGCGTGGTCGGACGAGTGCACGAACTGATCGTGCTGACCATTGAAGACATTACGCAGCATCACCTGTTAGTCGAACGACTGGAAGCGGCCGACCATCAGAAAGACGAGTTCCTCGCGATGCTCGCGCACGAATTGCGCAACCCGCTTGCGGCGATCAGTAACGGTCTGGAGATATGGGAACGGAAGGATGTCGATGCTGCCACTGAACTAAGTGCGCGAAACGCGGCAAAGCGGCAGTTGAAACACGAAATCGGCCTGGTTGACGACCTGCTGGACGTGTCGCGCATTACACGCGGCATCATCAAGCTCAAGGTCGAGCCGATCGATCTCGTGCAGATCGTGCGGCACGGGGCTGCCACCATGCGTGCGGAGATCGACGCCCGCGAGCACGATTTCATGCTTGCGCTGCCGGCTGAGGCCGTGGTGGTCGAAGGAGACGCGATGCGGCTCGAACAGATTGTCGTCAACCTGCTCGGCAACGCGATCAAATACACGTCGCCCGGCGGTAAAATTTCAGTCTCGCTCACCCGTGACGACGCTCAGGCAACACTAACGTTTGAGGACAACGGCATCGGCATGGCGGCGGATTTTCTGCCAACGATCTTCACCATCTTTGTACAGGCGGAACGCTCGCTTGACCGCAAGTCCGCGGGGCTGGGCCTGGGGCTCGCACTGGTGCATCGGCTGGTCGGCCTGCATCATGGAATCGTGCGAGCATCAAGCGAAGGACCGGGGCGCGGCAGCACGTTCGTTGTCCAGCTTCCAGCTCTTACAGCAACAGACAGCAGGCTGAGCCAGCCCCCGGCAGCCGCCCTATCGACCCCTGCGATTCCGGTGCCCCCTCAACGGATCCTCATTGTGGACGACAACACCGATGCGGCCGAAAGCACCGCAATGCTGCTCGGGCTGCAGGGACACAAGGTCGAGATCGCGGGGGACGGTCCATCTGCCTTGCTGCGTGCGAAGGATTTCCATCCTGGCATAGTGCTGCTCGATATCGGATTGCCGGACATGGACGGCTACGAGGTCGCTCGCCGACTGCGCGCGATATCCGGTTTCGCGGATACCATGCTCATTGCGCATAGTGGGTATGCTGGAGAAGAGCATCTCCAACGCGCGAAGCAGGCGGGTTTCGATCACCACCTGGTTAAACCCGCGAGCATCACCCAACTGAACGAACTGATCCTCTCCTACTGTGACCGAAGCGCGCCGCGTAATGCGCTATAGGGCATGCGCGCTTTCCCAGCCCGGCTCAAAACAAAACGCACATTTCTGGCCCGTCTCTTCCCATTTTGGGCCTGCAAGCCCCAGCGGGGCCCCGGCCATTCGTCCTTCGTGGTTGCATTTTTGGGCACGAGTATTGCTGTCGTTCTTTTGCGGCGTGGATCTTTGTCACTGGAAATAGAATGTCACGGCGATCCGGCCGCAGCAGCGCAGGTGCGCGACAATCGGCGACCGAGATGCTGGCAAACTGGCGCCTGGCCAGGCGGAGGGAGATCAGATGGAAACCAACCTCACCCCTTCCTCGGCGCCGGATCGCCCGGCCAGTCCCTGGCTTGAGAAACTCGGTCCCGGCGTGATCACGGGTGCCGCCGACGACGATCCGAGCGGCATTGCCACCTATTCGCAGGCCGGCGCGGCATTCGGCTACAACATCCTCTGGACGGTCCTCCTTACATATCCGCTGATGGTCGCGATCCAGATCATCAGCGCGAGGATCGGGCGCGTCAGCGGCCACGGACTGGCGACGAATATCCGCCATCATTATCCGGTTTCGCTCCTTTACGGCGCTGTCGTGCTGCTGCTCGTGGCAAATACCATCAACATTGCGGCCGACCTCACCGCGATGGGCGCGGCCGTCAATCTGGTGGCGGGGGGCCCGACGCGGATCTATACGATCGGACTGGCCGTGTTTTCGCTGGGGCTGCAGGTCTTCGTGCCGTACAAAAGCTACGTGCGGGTGCTCAAATGGCTCACGCTTGCGCTATTTGCGTATGTGGGCGTCGTCTTCGCCGTGAAGATTCCGTGGATGACCGTTGCAGCCCGGACCGTGTTTCCCCATCCGTCGTGGAGTAGTGTCTATCTCACTACCGTCGTCGCAGTGTTCGGCACAACTATCAGCCCCTATCTGTTCTTCTGGCAAGCCTCACAGGAGGTCGAGGAACTGCAGGCCGCGCACGGGCAGCGTCCGCTGAGGACGGCGCCCCGGCAGGCGGTGGCGAATCTCAGGCGCATCGGATCCGATACGCGGGTCGGTATGGCCTTCTCGAACCTGATTGCGTTCTTCATCATTCTCACGACCGCTGCGACCCTCCACGCGCACAACGTGACTGATATCCAGACGTCGTCGCAGGCGGCCTCGGCACTCAAGCCGATTGCGGGGCAATTTGCATTTCTGCTGTTCAGTCTCGGCATCATCGGTACGGGACTGCTTGCGTTGCCGGTTCTCGCCGGCTCCGCAGCTTATGCAATGGCGGGCGCGTTCCGGTGGAAAAACAGTCTGGAGTTGGCTCCCCGGCTGGCCAAGCGTTTCTACGGGATCATCGTGCTTGCCACGCTGGTGGGCCTCGCGCTTGGCTTCACATCGATCGACCCGATCAAGGCGCTTTTCTGGAGCGCGGTCATCAACGGCGTGACGTCGGTCCCGATCATGGTGCTCACCATGAAGATGGCATCGCATGCGGACGTGATGGGGAAATTCACCATTCCGGGCAGCCTGCGGGCCGTCGGGTGGCTTGCGACCGTCGTGATGGGAGTGGCGGTTACGGCAATGTTCGTACTGCTAGTGATTCATTAAGCAGGGACGGGCGGCTGGCCAGCAGTATGTAATCCGGCAGACGCTCGCGTAAGGCGCGGGACCGTCGTGCTGGGTCTTTTCGAGGCTCGCAGGGCAAATAGGATAGGGAGGCCTGCGAGAACTCAGCGAGCCGTCCTGCGCCGGCGTCCCAACCTGGCAGCGCCCAGCAGGGCGAAGGCGCCAATGGCAAACGTCATCAAAGGAAATGTCCCCGCCGTATTCACCGCGATTTCGCCCGGTCGCTGCGCCAGGAGCGCAAGCCTTCGGCGTGTCATTCGCGACCCGAGAGCTCGCAACTCCGCGTTCATCGTTTTTTCCGCCTGCGGCAGGAGGATCGTCTCCTCGTCAGCGACGTGGTGCATGACTTCCCGCATGAGCGTCATGAACAGCACGTCGTATTCGTTAGTGCCCGGCTCTGTGCTTCGAAGACTCGCAATTGTCGCTCTCATCGCGTCGTGTTCGGGAACGCTTTTGTCGAGCGCCACTTCCGCTACGCCAGCGGCTCTGAGCGCGGGATAAAAAATCTCTTCTTCGAGTTGCGCGTGAATTTCCAACGCGGCGCAGGCAACGTTGACGATGGCGGTTTTGCGCCAACGGGGCGAGTCGACGTGATAGCGATGAAACGTTGCTAGCACATGCATGTGATCAAGGCGGATCATGGCGGTGATCCGCGGCGACGGCATCGATTGCATCAGTGACATGAGTTGGCTCCGGCACTCGTTGCGGGGGAGGTCCCCGATGACGCGATTCTCTCCCACTTTCGCCAGGGGAACGGGCTGTCCACGTCGTCGTGGCAGCCGATGCGCACTTGCATTGTCGCTCAAAGATCATCGGGCGGTTGAAAAGCTTTTTTCTGCGTTTGAAAAGACCTCCGACGACGATCTCGGCGCCAAGGGGACCCTGGCAAAACAGGCCTGCGAGGAATTGTCCATTCACACGATGATCGAAGAAGAGCTTCTGTATCCAGTTTTCCCACGAAGCA
Organism: Paraburkholderia sp. IW21; assembly: GCF_041321145.1. Taxonomy (NCBI): domain Bacteria; kingdom Pseudomonadati; phylum Pseudomonadota; class Betaproteobacteria; order Burkholderiales; family Burkholderiaceae; genus Paraburkholderia; species Paraburkholderia sp. IW21. The sequence continues at coordinate 41,274 of NZ_JBGGWA010000015.1, forward strand.
TTGACGGGTGACGCGCAGAAGGATGTCGACGAAGCCTATGTCGAGCGCTTTCTTGTAAAAACGCTGATCGGGAAATTCACGACGCTCAAGCCTGGCGCCGAGGGTTTCGACGCAACATTCAAGGACCGAGAAGCATTTTCAGACGGAGTGCGGACTTCCCACTTCCCAAGGCGAGCGTAGCGATTTACAACGCTTACGCGAAAACCATGCAAGAAGGGCGTTGCCTGGGGTTCTCTGCACCACGACAGATGCGGAAAGGCCGGGGGAAAAGATCGACAACCCCCCCGCAGACCCTAGGGCCCGCCGTCATTTCGACGAGCGTACTTCGCCGCCGCAGGAGATCGTGTTTGAATAGATCGCTGACGATAGTCACCAGCGATTTCCCGAGGCTCTGGTCGCTGGCCCCTCAGGCATGTCGAATGCGGCGCGACTGGTACTCCGCACCTGTGGGCTGCGGCACGAAACAGAGTCAGGAGAAAGACATGAGTACGAAGACGCTGAAGGATTTATTCATCCATTCGCTGTCCGACATCTATAGCGCCGAAAAGCAGATGACCAAGTCGCTGCCTAAAATGGCGCGAGCGTCGACCAGCCCGGGCCTCAGGTCGGCATTCGAGAAACACCTTGAGGAAACACATGGTCAGATTCAAAGGATCGATCAGGTCGTCGAGGCAACCGGAATCAAGCTCAAGCGCATCAAGTGCGTGGCCATGGAAGGTCTTGTCGAGGAAGGCCAAGAACAGATTGAAGAGATTGAGAAAGGCGCCGTTCTGGATACCGCTCTGATCGCAGCCGCCCAAAAGGTCGAGCACTATGAAATCGCTTCGTATGGCTCGTTGATAGCTCTGGGCAAACAGCTGGAGGAGACGGAGGCAGTCAACCTTTTGATTGAAACCCTGAAGCAGGAGAAGGCAACCGACGAAGCACTTTCGCTGTTGGCAGCAGAGAAAGTGGCGGCCGAGGCGTTAGGTGGTAATCGAGGCAAGAAGGCAGGGAACGCACTGTAATACGGCGCGCCATCCTTGTCCATGTGTCGATCCGTGCCGTTGGGTGGTGACGGATGACGGTGGCGATAGCAGCGGACCGGCAATCTATCGGCAGGCTCGGCCTCCTTGGCCCACGCATATCAAAAGGGTCTGACCGGGAGCCGCTCGGATTTGCTCGGGCGCAAACTTGTGCAGACGCTCGGCCCAGGTCGCGTCGGCTACCGCCGTAGGACCGGCGGTAGTTGATTGTCCGCGGGAGGGGGCAAGCCTGCGTTACCAAATTCGTTTGACGACAGCCGTCGTGGCGTACCCATTGAACACTAGATCGCAGCACAGCGTCCGCAGGGCATCGCTCGACTTCGTCTGCAGTTCAATGATCAGGGGGTTTCCTCGCCGTCCAATGGATTGTTAGTCCTCCTTGGTCGAATTCCTGCGATTCTGCCATTCGCACAACAGGGGCTGATACGGGAGCGTGAGCAATCCCCGTGCCGTGCGACGACGGTCAGCGGACCATGTGCTAGGGCTCCGATCATCTTTCAGGCTTGGGTGCGCTCAAGAATCGGAACTTTTGCGCGCTTGCTGCCCGAGACGTCTTAGCGGGTAAGGCTTTGTATGTTTCTAGTCTCGCCTTCGAGGAGCCGCGCGGAAAAATGGCAGGATGCGATATGTGCAGCAAGGTTTTCCTCGGCGAAATTGATGACCTGGCCTCATGGGACGCGCCGTCTCGAGCCGGTCGGGCAGCCGGTCCACTGCTATCACCCGTCCGGCGCCGAGCAGTTTCGAAGTCGACCGGCCCATTCACGGTCTTCAGGCCGAGTATGCCCGCACTCCTTTTGCCAACGCCAGCCTGATCCGGTTGCCCGACAGCATCGACGAAGACAGGGCGATCCCTGCTGTCTGACATCTTTCCAACCGGCCTTCCGTGCGCAGCGTGCGAAATAACGCCGGGCGATACTGTCGCGTCGCGGTGTTCGGCGCCGGCCCTGTTGGCCAGTTCGGCCATCGCCGTGCGCACCGTCGAAGAACGCGGTACCGGCGAGAGAGCCGTTCGGATTGGCCGTATCGCACTGCGCGGTGTAGCCGGCGCGACAGTTAGAACAACAACCGCAGGAAATGCCGACGGGATCAGGACGCGGTCACCGCGTCGCAGGTTCCGCACCGCACGCGGACTTCCTCCACAATACCAATGCCTTCGTCGCCAAGGATGGTCCCGGCAGCATGCCGCCAAGCGTACCGCGCACCATGGGCAGGTCCGTTCCGCAGATCGCGCTTGCCGTCAGCCGTACGATTGCATCGTTGTCGTGCTGTAAGCGAGGATCCGGAACTTCATCCAGCGAAACATTCCCAATGCCGTTAAAGACGATTGCTCTTGTGTCAGGCTCCTTTTCAGGTTGAACCCGACAGCCAGCAGTTGATGTGCCCGCATAAGCGAGGCGAGCCGTGATAGTGCGCATCTTCTTCGGCCGGTTGTCGTCACGCGCTGGTTCGCCGAGCACGAACCTGCTGGCAGCAGATCAGAATGTTGGTCAATTGCAGGCTGGGGGAGTCGGACGTGACAGACGGAACAAGGGACCGGCTGGTGGATGGTGCTGCGATTCTTCGGCGGTTCATACGGGAGAGTCGCGGCGCGCACAGGCGTGGCATGGTCTATGATAATTGTACGCAGCCGCAGGTCATGCACGGACTGGGGCTGCGATTCACCGCGCGCGGTCCCATTTCGCGCAGACAGCCTCTCACAGTCGCATTCCCTACTGCGCCTTCGCTCGACGCGAGTGCCTATTTCCCGTTTGTGATCCGCCGGTCGCCGCGGCCGGATGTTCGGCAAGCCCAAAGTCGAAGGACGACATGAAAGCGAAACGTAGCGAGCCGTTTCGGGAACTGCCCCTGCACTTGGAGAGAAAGCGCGATCTTGTGACACGCCGGTGGCTGAGCGCCGTCCTCGACGATCCCGCGATGCCGCAGGCGCAGCGATTGACGACCGAGCAGCTCGTTGACCATTTGCCCGCGATCTATTCGGAAATCTGTGACGCGCTGAAGTGTCAGTCCGCTCGTCGGGCTTCTGGCCGCATCGAGCGTGACGCCCGTAATTACGGTCACTACCGCTGGATGCAGGGCTTCCAGCTTGATGAGCTCTATCGGGAACTGGACCTGCTCCGAAAATGTGTGCAGGATCTCGCGAGCGATTATTTTTCGAACGTCGCGGGCCGGTCTCGCAAGCTCGAGGTTCAGGCACAACGCACCATTGAGGAGCTCTTCGGCGCAATTATCCACAGCGCCATCCGCCAACTCATCCAGGAGCAGGACCAACGGCTCGAAGAATCGCTTCAGGCGCGTGATCGTGCAGAGGCAGCCCGACAGGAAAGCGAGGAGCGGTTGCGGATCGCAGCGGCCGCAGCGGGCCTCGGAATATTCGAGTGGGACCTGGAAAGAGGCGCCGGTGTGTGGGAGAACGCGAGGATGTATGAAATCACCGGGCAGCGGCCGACGGATGGGCCGCTCTCTGGCGATGAGTTCATGCGTGCCGTTGTTCATCCCGACGACGTCGCTGAACTGGCGCGGCAGTTTGATGCGGGCCAGGTGCCCGGCCAGCAGATCAGCGTAACGTTCCGGATCCATCGCAAGAACGATCAGGCCCTGCGCATCCTCGAGCTGTGCGGACGATTCCAGTTCTCCGACGCCGGCGCGTCTCACTGTTTTACGGGAACGCTCGCCGATATTACGGAGCGCAGGAAGGCGGAAGAATCGCTGCGGGAGGCAGACCGACGCAAGGACGTTTTTCTCGCCATGCTGGCGCATGAACTGCGAAATCCGCTGGCGCCCATCCGCAACGTCGCACAGGTCATGAAGGACCGGCGTGAAAGCCTGCCCTCGGACATACAGTGGGTGCAGGAAGTAGTCGAGCGACAAAGTCAGCATCTGTCCAGCCTGATTGATGACCTGCTCGATGTTTCACGGATCACGACCGGGAAGATCAAGCTCAGGATGGAAGTCGTCGATCTGCAGCAGACCATCTCTCATGCGGTTGAGATCGTGAGGCCACTCGCCGAAGCGCGCCATCATCGACTGGTGATCAATCCTGCCGAGAGGCCTGTATTCGTGGACGCCGACGTGACCCGGCTCGCGCAGGTGATGTCCAACCTGCTGGATAACGCCATCAAATACACCAACGAACATGGTGAAATCAGCATCAGCGTGAGGGTTACCGACAGCTCCGCTGTCATCGCGGTGGAAGACAACGGGATCGGGATCGCTCCCGGCGACCTGCCTCATCTTTTTGACCTGTTTGTGCAGGTCGACCCGCTCACCCGGCAATCGAGCACCGGCCTTGGCATCGGACTCTCTGTGGTTCAGTCGATCGTTCAGATGCACGGGGGCGACATCTCGGCGACGAGCGCGGGGCCGAGGCGCGGGAGCCGCTTCAGCGTTCGACTACCACTCGCGAAGCCGCCGGAACCGGGGGGCGACGCAATAGGCGCGGCCAGTGGGTCCGCCAGCCGGCACCTCCAGATCCTGGTTGTTGACGACAACCGCGATGCGGCAGATTCACTCGCGATGGTCCTTCGCATGAACGCGCATGAGGTCCGGGTAGCGGAAAACGGGCCAACCGCGCTCGAAGCGGCCGCCGCCTGGTCGCCCGACGTCGTCCTGATGGATATTGGCATGCCCGGGATGAGCGGTCACGACGTCGCGCGCAAACTCAGGACCTTACCGCACTCGCGCGACGCAACAATCATCGCGCTCACCGGATTCGGCACGGAGGACGATATCACCCGGTCGAGTGAGAGCGGTTTTGCGCGGCACCTCGTCAAGCCGGTAGACCCTGAGATGCTGCTGGGCCTGTTGAATGAGATAGGGCTACAGTAGACGCAATCGCAAGGGGTTTTCGCGCCCTCGCTCGCGGAGTGCGCCAAGGCCCGGTTCAGCTACGATCGCGATGAATCGCTCGGCCGACACAGCGGAGCCGGCGATACCTGCGGCGGTGCAGCGGGTGTCTTTGAGACCGTGCCGCCGCAGCAGTCTTGCCGTGCTTTTCGAACTGAGCGGCGAGAAGCTCAGGAACACTTCCGGAGCCCGCCTTGCGCATTATGTGCCAGCGGGTCGTCGATCGCCCGCTCGCACCCTAAATCCTGCATAAATTAGCAGACGTCTGCGTGTCTGCTAACCTCGCCTCAGGATGGGAGGCAGCATGCGACGTGGCGGCAACGGGAACTCGACCCGTTGCGGAACGCCTCAGCCGGCTCAGCCGCGGGTGCACCGGCCGCAGCGGTGGGGGCGCGCTGGCTGAAAAGTCCCTTCGACAGACTATCGGAGAGGCGGGTATGCACGCGAATAGATCCAGATTCTTCTGCCCTCCATAGTCCTGTCACCAGCGCGGATTGACCGGGCCACTGTCGAAGATGAAGGCCTTCAGTTCGTCAACATTGAAAGGCTTGCCAAACATCGGGATGCCGACGCCACGCGCTCGGGTCATTTCCTCGGCATAACCCGTCATCAGCGCGATGCGCGAATGTGGCCACCGGCGCTGAACTTCTTCGGCCAGGTCAATGCCGTTCAGCTCGCCGGGCATCTGAATATCCGACAGGACGACGTCGAACCGGTCTCCCGCGCGCAGGCGCATCAGTGCGCCATCGGCGCTGGACTCGTGAATGACTGCGCAGCCGAACAGCTCCAGCAAGGCGCTCACGCCTGCAGCAACGTGTACGTCGTCCTCGACGAGAAGGACCGCCGTAGAGGATGCCGCTGGACTCGGCGGATCAATCGTCTGCGAGGTTTGCGTCGTTATGGGGGCCCTGCTGCGCGGGAGGTAGATGCTCACGGTCGTGCCGTTGCCGGCTGCACTGTCAATGCGGGCTGCGCCTCCAGCCTGGTCGCACATCGACAGCACCTGAGTCAGGCCCAGCCCGGTGCCGGCCGCGCCGCGCTTCGTCGTGAAAAAAGGCTCGAATGCGTGCCGGGCGACTGGGCCCGACATTCCCGACCCGTTGTCCGAGACAGAAATCAACACATACTCGCCAGTCAGGGCTGCGGTATCGACCGGTGAGGTTAGATTCCGGCACCTGAGCGTCACCCTTCCTGGGCCGCGCATCGCTTCTTTGGCATTGCATGCGATATTGACCAGCGCCGCCTGCAGTTCCCGAGGGTCCACCATTACAGGCCAGACGTCCTGCACCTGGATCAGCAATTCGATGTCGTCACCGAGCGCCACCTGTATTACGGGTCCGTTGGAAGGTAGCCATGCATCCAGGTGAAGCAGCGCAGGAGTGAGGATCTGCTTGCGGGCCACGCTCATCAGTCGCTGTGCCAGTGTCCGCGCGTCAAGTGCCGCTCCTTCCAGCGACACGACCTCCGGTTCGAGGTTGCTGAAGGCCTTCTCGCGAGCGAGCGCCGTGATGCTTGAAACCACCGCAAGCAGATTGTTGAAAGCATGCGCAACATTCGCGACGAGGTTGCCCATTGCGCCCAGCTTCATCAGCTCGCGACTGGCTGCCTCCGCAGAGATCCTTAAGGCCACTTCGTTCTGCCAGTGCCGCCAGGCAAGTTCCTCGGTGCGAAGCTGCAGGAAGGAAAACAGTATCAGCGCCCAGATTGCGGCGCACGGCACGGCGGTGATGGCGGCGACGACCAGGAGATTGCGGGACCAGTCATGAAAAAGAACCTGCTTGTCGTAAGTGGTCGCGACATAGAGCGGGTAGGCACCGGCTCGCCGGAAGCTGACGATCGCTCCCCACGTGACATGTCGTGAGCCGGTCTCGAAGCTGCCGTACAGGACGTTGTCCCGCAGCGCACGGGTGAAAGCCGCGCTTCCTGCTGGCTCGACCGGTCGGTCGCTGTTCGCGACCTGAACCAGCGCGCCTCCGTCGACGCGCCTGTAAAGGCCGACCGACATCCCCGGGCTGCTGCGGATAAGCTGCCGGTAGAAATCAATGAAATAGCTTCGCCGTAGCGCGACGGATACGACGCCAAGAAATGCCCCCCGCTCATCGCTGCGGCCGACGGTCGTGGTTACGACGGTTTCCCCCTTCAGACGCTCGACATAGGGCAGCGAGAAGTATGGTTGTGGACGGAGATCGCGGGCAGCTCTGAAATCGTCGCGGTCGTTGATCGACACCTCGGGCGGCGGTGAATAGAGACTGCTCGCCAGCAGCACGCCGGCTGGTCCATAGACTGAAATGGCAGAAACCTGCGGTGAATCCGCACTCATGTCCGCGAGTCGCTGATGAAGCGGCGCTTCCCGCTGTCTGATTCCGGCAGGTGTGTCGTACCCCAGTACGTCATCCACCCGCCCCGCAATCGCCGTGTTCATCTCGAACACCTTGAGCGCCTGTTCGTGCGCCACGAGCGTCAGCCTGTCCAGTCCTTCGGCGATCGCTGCCAGCCGCCGCTGATAGTCAAAGTAACAGTAGCCGGCGAAACATACTAGCGGGATCGCGACGGAGGCGAGCAGCATGGCCGCGAGGACGCGGCGCATTGCGGAAAAATTTCGGGCCGGAAGCGCCGGTTCGTTCCATAAATGTGGCGTATTGATGGACAAGTGTCGTCTCCCCCCGGGGGCGTTAGCCATCACGAATCAACAATTGCAGGCCGGAGGTCCTTCGCTCCTCGCTCAGGTGTGCGGGACGAGCGGGTTGCCCAACGCGCCGCCAATTTGTTTTGCGGACTCCGGTTGCTGAAAAGCCGGTACGCCAGGGCTCCTGGGTCCGCGTATCCACACGAAAGCGCCAAAGAAGGCGCTATTCTATCGCCGCGTGCCTGTTTGTTCCTTGCCCATTGTCCGCTGACCGGGCGGTTGTTCCCTATCGCCTGCGTCACCCGGTTCGGGACTCTTTGCTTCCGCCGCCGTACGATAGTGACTGCCAGAGCGTGATCGCGGCCAAGATCACCGTTGCAACACCGGAATCGCCATGAACAGTCAGTATGCAAGCGCCACATCCACACCAAAGATCTGCGGCTGACCAAAGTATTGAAGAGCGACGGCAATGGTTAGGCACAACTGGGCGCCGTTCACCGACCGGCTGCGCTGGCTCTGCACAACGTGGCCTGGATGACTGAGGGCAAGCCTGAAGTACTCCCTGTTGTCCCACCTCGCGCTTGCGAACTCCGCCATGGGAGCGAACCGTTGATCAGCCGATTGGGCGTCGGGTCCCCATAACGTCGGTCCGCGTTGCCTTCCGCGCCCATCCAGCACGAAGCAGCCCACGCACCCGGGCATGACCAGCAGATCTGCGAAGCATGTCTGCGGTGGTTTTCCGGCAATCAAGTCGGGAATGGCCCGTCCCAGTGCCGCTGAGAAGCCGTCTGGCGCCTGAGGCGCAGCGATCATGCCGCTCAACCCCTCATAAGCGTCTTCAATTCTGGCGGCGGCGACCCGATCTGCAACCGGAGCGATTTGCGGCGAGCCCAGAAAGAACCCTTGCGCGAAATCGACGTTTGCCTGCACGGTGGCGAGCAATTCGTCGTCGGTCTCAACCCCCTCCGCGACGACCAGAATGCCTTTTTCGTGCAACAGCCGGACGAGATGCGCGAGCAGTTGCCCGTCAATCCCGACCGTTCTCAGAAGAGACTGGTCGAGTTTGACTACATCGGGCCGCAGCCGCACCAGCCGCGCGAGGTTCGAATAGCCGACACCAAAGTCGTCAAGCGCGATCAGGAACCCCGCCGCACGGAATCCTTCGACTGTCATTGCAAGGTCTGTCCCTTCACAGTCCGCGTCTTCAAGAATTTCCAGCACGATTCGCCCGGACGGCAGTCCACATTGTTCCGCACGCGCGGCAAGCCGGCCCGCATAGCCGGGACGCCGCATCGTTGAAGCGCTGATGTTAAGAAACAGCCAGTGGTCGTCGGGCATCGCATGCGCAGAATTTTCAAGGTGCAGCGCGTGGCTTTTCCGGTCGATCGCGCCGAAGATTGTTCCACGGCGATGCCCGGTAAACTCTGCCGGGGTGTGAAGGCTGCCGTCAGCGTGGCTTTCGCGAAGCAGGACCTCATAACCGACGGGTCTTTGATAGGCGAGGCCGTAGATCGGCTGAAATACGGATCGAAAGCACCGTGCGGCCGCCATGCCGTGTTCGGCTAAAAAAATGCTTTCGCGAGAAGAGCCCATTGGCATATTTCCGAAACAGGTTAAATCTTTCAAAGGCTGCGCATTTTTCGCGCCCAGCGTCAACGATTACGGCCAATGCGCCGGATTTTTGAAGGCTGGCTTACACCTAGCCCGCTAGGCGGCTCGTCGGCGCAAGTGAAGAATGGGCGCGCGGAGCGAACGCGATGTCCCGCGCCCCCGGATGATCGGCGCTATCTGCCTCATCTGATCGCTTTTCGAGGGCGTCGACAATGTCCGACGCGCCCGGCGCGACGCTCTGGCGCCCCCAGCAGATTCCTCTCACTTGCAGCGCGGGCTGCCCGCGGTAGATCTAAGGAAGTGCGTCGGCTAGCGGCTTTTCGGCCGCGAGTCGCTCCGACCGGGCCTCTGTCAAGGTCAGTTCAGCCATCTGCCCATTCCGGGGCCCTGCTTCGAAGGGTGCTCGACAGGCGTCGAGCAGGTCTCTCATTTTCCCGGTCGCCGAAAGACTTCCATACCGGATCTCGTCAACAAGTACTCAGGACGGTCAAAGATTTCCTGCGCCCCGAAGCAACGAATACATGTCCAGACGGAACAGCCGACCGACGCCCTTGTGCGGCTCACGTCAAGCGTAAGTTGCGGCACAACCTCAATATGGTGCGGGATCTTCGGCGACATGCTGCGGCGCACCATCCGCAGCCACGAAGGTATCGGATCGATCCGAAAGTTGGCGCACAACGCGTCGTCGCAGTCGAAGCGCAAATCGCATTGACCGAAAGGCCAGCGTCGACGCCATTGAGTCGGTCGGTACGCGCAGCCCATTGACGTGCCCGGAGTGCGGCGGCGTTGTCTAGCGCATCGGTGAAAACGCACCACTTCGCTACCGGTGTCACACCGGTCACGCCGTTCCGCTCTGTCGCTCGAAGAAGTGCAGCGACAAAAGATCGAGTATGCCTTATGGTCTGTCTTCCGCGGCTTGCAGGAGCATTTATCGCTTGCAAAACAGCGGCGACAAACTCGGACGATGCTTCGGAACAGAAAGAGATTGGCGCGCGAATCGAAAGGCTCGCGGTGACCAAGGACGCTGCCTACGACTTGCTGCGCAAAACGTTGGATGACGCGTGCGCACGGCCAGGAATCGGCAGTTGTTTCCTGAGTCGGGCATTGCGCAGCGCCGGGTAGACCAGCGCGGGTCTTCGACCGCGCTTCATGCAAACACTCACGACGATGACGACTCGATTCGCGAAACGATTCGTTCATTATTGCGAAAATCGCCATGTCCGACGCTTTTGCCGCATGAACAATAGACGCTCTCTGAGCGCGACAAGCAGAGCGTTCCGGGCGTCGCCGCGCGTCCTCGACGGCGCACCTTCTTGTTACGGCGCATAACTTCGTAAGGCCGTGAGGCATCGTAAGCGTCTGTTCGCGAAACATTGCGCTTTGCCTGACAACGAAGCGGTGCTATCGTTAAGTTGGCTGCGGCGATTCTCAGACGCTGCAACCTCACCTGGATCTGCTGTTCATCCCCACCAGCAGACCCTGTCGAGCCAAGGTCTCTGCGCCTTGGCTTTTTTTATGTACGTAGTCGGAGGAGGTCCTCGCGACGCACCGTTCTGGCACCTGGCGCCCAACGAAACGATACGTGCCGGATTCTGCCGACCCGCGCCACATGGGAAACGCCCCCCACAAGTTGGGCGGGCAAAAACCTTCGCTTCCGGAGGACCCACGGCAAGCCACCCTGTTCAGGGTTATACGCCTGTCCCCGCCCTAAATGCGTCTGGCAAGGCCGGTTGCCAGCAATCAGCAGCCAGTCGCTTGAGGAGCGGCCCAAGCCAGGGCTATTAAGCGCATCGATCCGGCACCCTCATGCCTGATGAGCGACGGGTTCCATCATGGCGAACGAAGCGCGAGATTTTTCCGTCGAGGTCCCCTAGTCACAGGGCCGGACGCGTGCCGGTCGAGTCATGTACGAAAGCGCAATGCTACGCAAAAGAGACACCTGCGGATCTCATCCAGGAGTGAGCCCCGCCATAGGTGAACATCGTAGCTCGCTTTTCCATTCCACCGGTGTCAGACTCCCTATTCAGTAAGCGGGCATACGCCAGCGGCCTTTGCTGCTGTGGGATCAGCGGAATCAGTGGAGCGGACGGGTTCTTCCCAGGCTGACCATCGCGCCTGCTCGCAGCGCCAGTGCGGTCGCGTCCACGTGACACGCAGATCCGCGCACCTAAGCCGCCGCGTTGCGGTCGCCCGGCAACCGTGCCGCTATAAGCGCCTTGGCAATCCAGCCGGTCGACTAAGCAGATGATCCCAAGAGCGGATTTCGGGGCGTCGCCGCTCGCGGCCAGCGCGGAGCGAAGTACGGGGCGCGGCTGCTCACCGCGCCCCACTCGCAGCGGTGGCCCCGGCTGCCGGACACGGCTCCAGTCGGCGGACCGCATAGTTCGAATGACCGGTGAGCCGAGCTGCATGCCGCACGTTGCGGGTCCGACCGTTGCTTAACCAGGGTGACACCGCGCGTGGCGCGTCGCGTATGGCGGCAAGCGCCGGACGAACGCAACGGGCCCTGAATTCTCACCTGGAGAACGCCATGAGCAAAACCCAACGTCCGGGGCCTCCGATCGATACGCCGCAGCAAAACGCCGTGCCGGGCCGAACCGCCGACATGAAGCCCCAACCGGATCATGGCGAGCACTCGTACAGGGGTTCGGGCCGCCTCGCCGGCAAGGCCACGATCATTACGGGCGGCGACAGCGGGATTGGCCGGGCGGTCGCAATAGCGTTCGCGCGGGAAGGCGCGGACGTGCTGATTTCCTATCTCGAGGAGGACGACGATGCGCGAAACTGCGCGCTGGGTCGAAGAGGCGGGGCGCCGCGCAGTTCTGCTGCGCGGGGATATCGCGGATCCGGCGCACTGCAACGAAATAGTGAAACGCGCCGTAGACGCATTCGGCAAACTCGATGTGCTGGTGAACAATGCGGCGTACCAGATGACGCACGAGTCGCTTGATGATATCAGTGACGAAGAATGGGAACGCACGTTTGATACCAACATCGGCGCAATGTTCCGGATTACACGCGCGGCGGTACGGCACATGCAGCCGGGCGCGGCAATCCTGAACACGACGTCAATCAATGCCGATAAACCAAACCCCGGGTTGCTCGCGTACGCGACCACGAAGGGCGCTGTTCAAAACTTCACTGCGGGCCTCGACCAACTGCTTGCCGAGAAGGGCATTCGCGCGAATTGCGTCGCACCGGGGCCCATCTGGACGCCGCTCATTCCGTCGACAATGCCGCCAGAAAAGGTCCAGCAGTTTGGCTCGCAGGTGCCGATGAAACGGCCCGGGCAGCCGGCAGAAGTCGCGCCGGCTTACGTAATGCTGGCTTCCGACGAGGCGAGTTATATTTCCGGCGCGACCATTGCGGTGACGGGTGGGGCACCGATTCTCTGATTCCGGAAGTCGGCCTGAATACGACCTGCCTACCATATCAAACGATGCAGCGGTTTCAACGGCGACGCGACGTCGGCGTTTGTCTGTCTCAGAGAGGGACATCTCCCACGGCGCCGTCGACGCTGGCGAATTGCCCGCGCATTTTTACCTAGCAGCATATGCCAAGTTCGTCGCCTGGCGGCTCAGTGCGGCCGCACGGAACGGCGCGCTCCAATACGCTCGATCGGTTGTGCCTACCCGGAGCCGGCAATCGCCGGGTCAGTTCTCCGTGTCGAAGCCAGGACCAATCCTGACCTGCCCGACGATACCGACAACGCGAAAAATTCGTGCGAGGGTCCCGTGTCGCACGGGAAAAAATCGTGAGGAGCTAGCGTGCTCGTCTTCGAGGGACTCGAGGATGGGGCGCGAAAAACTGGTCGCGTCCTGAGCGAGCGAATATTTCGCTACTGCGTTTGCGAACAGGTGGCCCGCAAGCGCGGTGCAGCATTCGTCGCCACCGAGCGTCCATGAAACCGCCTGAGGGGTCGCATGGTGCGACGCAGCCAGCAACGGGGAATACCTAGCGACCCGCAAAAAAAGCCACCGAGTACGTCGGTGGCTGCAAGACACACGCACACGGGATGCCACTGTGCGAACCGGGATCATACCTTGTCATAAAAAAATGTCGCCGCGATGCATGCAGGCTGCTGGTGCTTGGCAACGCTGAGACGTCAGGAAGGCTCACAAGGGCGGCCGGTCCGAGGGAGCAAGAAAGAGATGGCAGCCGTTCCGGCTGGTCGGGACGCCCGTCGTCTGCTAGCTGCACGGCAAGAAGTTGCCATTCCTGGCCGGAAGCACGAATTCCGACCTCAGCTGGGGTTGCCTGTTACAGGCGATGCAAAGAAAAAAAAGCGCTCGCTCGCGCGACGCGGCTCCAAATCTGGTTCCGCGCCGACGGCTCGCCGACACGACGGCAGCCGGTGACCAGGCGGGAGAGCTTCGGCGATCTACGCCGAGACAGGCGGGGCTGCGGGCACGACGAATGCCAAGTCGCAAGCGCAGTCCCAGGAGCTCGCGTGCACTTCGCGCCGGAGCACCCGCTCTAAGAGGGGCCGGCGACATTCCGCTCACGCGTCCGTCGTCGTCCAGGCGGCCGACATGTCAGTTATGCGTTCGCCGGGCGCCCCTTACTACGCTGCTAATCGTGGGGTTCAGGGTGTCCGAAGCGGACGTCAAGGTGTTGAGTGCGATGGCATCCCGAACCGCTTCCGGGTCTGAAACCGATCCCGTGACCGGCGCCGATCTGGGGGCCGGCCAGGATGCGCCGGCGGAGTGAAAGCGCTAACAGGAACGACGCCTTCGCCGCCAGCGCAACGCAGGCCAGGGCGGTTCGTTTCTGGGCCCGCGGCGGCGCCGTATGAGTCGCACGACAGCGTGTCTGGACGACGCCCGTTAACGCGCGGTACGCGCCTCGCCACCATGGATCCCGATACTGTGAGACAGTTCTCCAACCGTCTCCTTACCGCAGCTGTCGACGCAACCTTGGCTGCGTCCCACGTATCTGCCACCTCCAAAAGCTGCGGTCCCGGCCATACAGGATGTATAGACGGTTCGCCGGAAGCAGGCTTGGGCCGACGCGGCGTTTTCTCCCGGATCGCTCAGCGAAGTCGTCGATCTCCAGTTGCAGCACTTCCCAGCCGCTGTTATAAAGGCGTTCGCTTACTGGCGGGTACATGCAAGACATCGGTACACGGACGCGCCACGGTTTGTTTGCAGCTACGCGCGCTGAGTTCGAAAACACTCTGGAGACGTTTCTGGACCCGGTCAACATTGCGTCCGCCGCAGCGGTTGCTCGGGAGTCGGCGCGGTCAGCCGCTGCTTGTTGTCCCGGGGAAAGTGGCGGGAACAATCGCTGTCGCTCGGGTAGCGATTGTGGACAGTTCCGAACCCCTAATTCCCGCGGGCAGAGTGCGGGCGACCTCGCTAGATCGGATTGACGTGCGAGCCGACTGATGTTCCTGACCGGCCTTCCGTCGTCATCGGCGTAGGGCATGCGTGCGCATAAGCGGGGATGCGGCCGATGCAAAGCTGGACGGGGACGCAGACAGCAAGTGGGTGAGCGACGACCCCCGAAGCGTGCCGGGAGCGGTTCAAGATGGCCTCGGCGAGAAAGCGCGCGTCCACAGGCTTGGAAAGAAGTTACGCGTCGGTTGCTCGCTTCGATAACAGAAACTGAAGCGGTTGAGGCATTTGAAGGTTACGACTGCGACCGTCCGTCCCATCGTGCGAGGCGTCGGCATCGAACGCTCAAAGCTACGGTGACCGGCTGGCTCAACTGTACGGAGATCATCGGCTCCGAGGCAAAGCCTCGTCTGGAGCCGCTTAAAGGCCGGGTCTTACGCAACTAGCCACGCGGCGACGAGTGCAGATCGAGGTCGTCAATGTTACCGAAGCCGCCGCTTGCTACGTCGAGCAACCGCGCGCAGAAGACCGGATGCGCCTGATGACAACGAACAGGGAGACAACGGGGACCTGCTTGCGCAATTATCGGGCAACGCACAACCAGCCTCACGAAGCCGATCAGCCGGCCTCAAGCGCTCTGCGAAGTCGGCCGTAGCTCCGGGCACCGACAAAATGCCAGCAGGGCGGCACACGTAGAACATTTCCCGCAGGACGTGCGGCCGGTCGGTCTCCAGCATCACCGCCTGCTTGACATGATCGTACATGGCGTCGAATGAACGGGTAGCGTGGGACTCCATGCCGACAACGCACGTCAACCGCTGGACAGATGATCTGTTACGCCGGATTCAGGACGGGCAGATCGATCCCTCCTTTGTTATCACGCATACGGTTCCGCTCGAGGAGAGCCGGGCATGTATAAAATGTTTCGTGACAAGGAGGACGGCTGCATCAAGGTCGTCCTCAAACCGTGAACGTCACGACCTTTTCGGGAAGCACGACTCGCGATGGCCAAAGCAGGCGGTGCGATCACGATCAACTTCGACGAGGAGAGCGTGCTCGACCGTCTGAAAGAACTCACGAATGGTAAGGGTCCGGAAAAATGCATCGACGGGCTTCAATCCGTTCCTGAACGCGGCCGCACCACGGAAGAAATAGGCGCAACAGCCCACAACCGGATGCGCCGCACAGGCGTCGAATTCGTCGCAGATCAGCGTCTGGCCCATCTTCCAGGTAAGACCCTTGTTCATCGAGGCGCCGAATGGAATCTTGTCGATGAGGCCGCCATCGTTTCTGATGAGTCAATGCGCCGGACGTAGTTATTGTCGCCGCCCACTCCGGTACCCGGTCGATGACCACTACCTGTCGGGCTCCCAGAAGCACCGCGCTGCGGATCGCCATTTGGCCGACCGGCCCCGCACCCCAGATGGCGACGGTGTCCTCGGGTTGTATGTCGCAGTTTGCCGCCGCCTGCCAGCCGGTCGGAAAAATGTCGCCGAGGAAAAGGACCTGTTCATCCGTTAGTCCCCCCGGAACCTTGACGTGCGTGGTGTCCGCCATGGGCACGCGCACATACTCCGCCTGTCCGCCAGCGTATCCGCCGGTCAGATGGGAGTACCCGAACAGCCCGGCCGTGCGCTCGCTCGTTCCGCTGGCCCTGTCCTCGATAGACCGATTACGTTCGTCGGACATCGACTGTTCGACAATCGCCGCGGCCGGTGCTTGCCGCGCAGACCGTATTTGAGGTCCTGCGTCGTGCGGCGCTATTACGGACATGCTGCGCCGGTTGCCGGTTGCCGGTTGCCTGGTGTCCCGCTTCGACACCGGCGGCAGATGCAATCACCTTCTGCCGGCTTTCGCTCCGGGAACGCAGAGCGTCGGGCCTCATCTCGCGCGCGCTGGTGTTGCGAACTTATCGCGGCGCTCGCTCCCTCCTTCGCCGTATTGATCACGTCGCCTTATGGTTCCGCGGCAGTATGTTACCGGGGCAACGCTTGCTTAAGCTGGATGGCGAGCGTCACTCGCCGGACGAGAACCGGCGGGTAACTGGTGGTGCGCCAGCCCCACCGATGACCCTCTTTATCCCGAACCTGAGGCGCTAAGCGACCACAGGCCCTTTCGGGCCGTAGGCATAAGGCTTGCTCGAATCGATCAATCCCGGATTCAGCCACATCACCCAAGGAGGTCACATGCAAGCCACGAAACAGAACCAGGCAGAGACCGGCTCCGGCAGCAGCGATGCGCTCACCTTGCTCGAGGCGCAGCATCGCGCAGTTGAGAAATTGTTTACCGCGTTCACGAAGGCGGCCGACGACGACCTCGAAGCGAAGTCGACACTCGCGCAGCGCGCGTGCGAAGAGCTATCAATACATACAATGCTTGAGGAGGAACTGCTTTATCCCGCCGCTCAGGAAGCATTGCCCGACAGCGACATAGTGGATGTCGAAGAAGCGTACATCGAACACTACCTCGTCAAAACGCTAATCGCGAAGTTCGAAACGCTGAAAGCGGGCGACAAAGGCTTCGACGCGACCTTTAAGGTAATGAGCGAGATGGTGGGCCATCATGTCGAGGAAGAAGAACGACAACTTTTCCCTGAACTGCGCAAGTCGAAATGCGATCTCCGCGCACTTGGCGAAAAGCTTGCAAAGCGCAAGGCGGAGTTGCAGGGCGCGCTCGATGCGGTGGGCAGCAAATCGGCAGGTGACAGGACCGAGATGCTTTGAATCGAACAAGGCGACGGCGACGAGAGGCGTCTCTTCAGGGCGCTTTCCTCATCGCCTTGCAATAATCCTGGTTCCCGACGGCAAAATGGCGCTCCAGCCTTTGTCGAGCGACAGACATGATCGTTCGAGGTCCATCCGGGGTTGAAGAACGTGTTCCCAAATGGCTCGTCAGGATCAGCGGCAAACCTGGCGGCCCGTGCGACGATGCTGGAACATACGGAATCCGGCTGGCCTTTTGCTGTATCAATCAATCGCGATCGGATATTCGAGCTTCGACGGCCTCAAGGGACTACTACGCTCGCAAGGCCAGCGGGGCAAGCGCCACAATCAGGCACGCATCGCTCTTTCCAGACGACGCTGCGAGGTGTTTCGCCGTGCTGCGTGACGGTAGATTCGGAGCGCGACCGCAATCTTTTCGCGCGAAATGTTCGCGTAGTCGCTCTCCTCGTTTCTGGCGTGCGTAGGCTAAGGGGCGTGATGCCCATGCCAGTCGCGACTTCAACTCGCGCCGGGCCAAGGTGCTCGCGCAACGCGCTAGATGGCCTCCGGTCGTTCGCGGTTGCGCTCGCGACTTTTTTACCAAACGCTTCATGGAACAGGCTGGTTCCCTTTTACGACTACCCCCCTGTGCGGATCGGCTTTACGAGACTCGCTGGGGCCGGCTCGCTATCCGTATTGCGCTTTCGGCGTGAACTTATTGCACATAAAGGAGCACGCTCAATACACAAAAAGGGCGCATACGACTTTACATTCCTTCCTCTCACACGCCGCGTTTGTCGCACCCCGCCAGTCTGGGTGGTTCATCATCTACCCATTGGCTTTCGATGCGATGACGGAGGTGGTCGGCTTCCTTCTGGATATTCGCGCCAGGCTGGCACGCCCTGCGCATCGGGCTAATGTTCCCACGTCCAGTGCGCATCCGTTATAGGCATGAACCATGCTTGAGAGATCCAGACAGCGCTTGCGATTGCGTCGCGTTAGCCCTTCGCTGTGAAGGGGCCAATCGCGCAGGATCCGCCGCGCGCCCGGTGGTCGGCGGTCGCGAACGACGCTGGCGACCAGCAAGATCATAAATAGCACGCAGCGGGCATGTGGATGCCGAGGCAGAGCAGAGCGCGCTGACAGTCGGAACCGTCAGCGCGGCGCCGTTCGACTTGTACCGTTTGTCATGAGCGATCGCCGCACTATCGACATTTACAGGTATGGCCCGGGCGCCGATAGCCATCCCCACCTGCAGAAGTATGCAACTGAAACGGGCCCTTCTGACCGCGCGCGATGGCCTCCAAACTGCCGAACCGGACGGGCGTCTAAAAAATCTACGGTGGGGACGGCGCAAGGAAGCGGGGCGAAATCCGGCCGCTATCTATATTGAAATTATGAAGTGTACGATTGCACGCATTTTCATTTCAGAAGGACTCCATACGGTCCTGCACCGATGGCTGCGCATCGGGCCCGCAGAGATTCGACGGGGTGGGCCACTGTGCGGACAGGTCGCGCGCGCGGACCCCGAAGGTGGACACAGTATCGTTTTTACACAGGCACGCACCATGTTGCGTGCGCCTTTGGATTATGACCCCGATGACAGGTTTGATCGACTGCGTGGTTGTAGGTGGCGGGCCGGCCGGCCTGACGGCGGCTTTATATCTCGCTCGTTACCGGCGATCAGTGAGAGTCTTCGACTCAGGAGAAAGTCGCGCCCGGCTAATCCCTGTTGCGCGGAACGTGCCCGGTTTCCCATCCGGCACAAGCGGGGCGCAATGGCTGGCGAACCTGCGCGTGCAGCTGATGCCATACGGATTGGTGCCGGAGTCCGCTCGCGTCCAGTCCATCAAGGCTGTCAACGATGGGTTCCGTATCGACTTCCGACCGATGCGCAGCCTTCAGGAAGAAGCGGTGCAGTCGGCATTTGCCCGGCGCGTTCTGCTCGCAGCAGGGGTGCGCGATGTCCTTCCGGTCGTGGCGAATGCCAGCGAGCTTACCCGTCGCGGTCTTTTCCGCCTTTGCCCGATATGCGACGGTTACGAGACCGATGGCCACCGCATTGCGATGTTAGGTCTTGCGAAATGTGCGTTGGGGCATGCTATTTTCATGCGAACCTTCACTCGCGACGTTTCTGTCGTCGCCTCGGACCTTGACACGCTCTCCTGCGCAGAAGTGGACTCCGCTGTCGCTGCTGGCATCAGGTTAATAGAGCTTTGGAGACTGGAGGAACCGGGCGGAGCTGATCATGGAGTGCACATTATCAGCGCAGGCGGTGCTATCCACACCTTCGACTCCGTCTATCCCGTCATGGGCTGCCGCCCGGAGATCGACGTATTGGACGTTGTCATTGAGCGCGACGAAGAGGGAATGGTGAAAACGGACAAGCACCAGCGTACCAGTGTCGAGCATCTGTACGCCGCCGGCGACCTCGTCAATACTCTCAATCAGATTAGCGTCGCCACAGGCGAAGCGGCCATCGCCGCGACGGCGATTCACAAAAGCCTTCCACACAACCCGCGAGGCCCTGACTCACCCGCTTGATTTCTTCCTTGCCGCCGAACGCTCGGCGGCAAGGAAGCGGGGGACGCCCCGTCCGGACCGGTTGGGGCCTTCTTCCTCCGTGACGACGCGCCACCTTTGTTTCCAGCCGGCGCTTTTTCCGTACCCGGTGAATCATTGGATGACGTCGCCGCCTCTTTGCGTGACTGCGCGTTACCCGCCGGGGGCGACGTATTTTTCTCCGGCTCCCGTTCGAACGATGCGCACGCGAGATGCCAATAGTGGTCCGCCTGACCGTCTGGCCTGCCATCAGCTTCCCAAAGTTGAAACGCGCGGATCTCGAGTTCCTGCTTAGTCGGCAACGGCATAGGGTATCTCCGCAAAAGATCAAGACGCTTAGTCTACCCGAGGGTTGCCGCCGCCGGAGCTCCGGGCCCAACCGGGCTCCAGCTCCGCCACGTGGTCTCTGACGTTCGCGAAGCGCCCGCCCGAAGAACTGCAAGTGCAGTGGAAGTGCCCGGTGGCCGACTTGGCAGATGGGGCAGTTTGCAGGCAGCATTTTTGGGGTCACAGAAAGTCGGGCTGGTAAATGACCGGCTCACGACGACGCGGGCGACCTCGCTTCTGGCCCAGCCGCAAGCGTTCGATGCTGCTTCCGCACGCGCCCGCCTAAACAAACTGCAACGCGAACGCGTAAGGTTTTCAAGGTGCCGGCGAACGCAACGGCGGCGTGGCCACTGCTCCTATTCGAAGCGCTCGATCCGTTGCATTTTGGCTCCGGCGGCACGTCGATTGCGGGATCGGGAAGTCCCCAAGCGGGACGTCATGGTGGTGTTCGGGTTCGGCTCGTCTATCGGCGGGCCGTTTTTTTTAGATGGAATGGTCGCATTCCGCGTTAGCGGTCGTCCAGACGCCGCAGCGATCCGGCTACGGTGTCGGCCAGAGTAACGTTTCCGTTTGACATTCCGTTACGGAGAAACCTGATTTCTCGACGTTCTCCTCCAATTGCGGCCTATTTATTCCACACTCGGCGACCCGGTGCAATGTGGCGACACGGGGGTTGTAAGTCCAGCTGCGATCGGAAGGAACCGGGCGGGTGCTGGTCGTCAGCGCCCGGACACACCGTTGGCTGCTGACGACGGCCCAGTAACAGCGCGTCTGCCTGAGCGAGCCCTGTTACCCGCTCTATACTGAAATCGTCCGTTGCTCATTAGGAACGCCAGACGGCGGACGCCGACTCAGCCCGTGCGCCTAATTTTGGGAGGCTCAAATGGATGTATTTGTCACCGAAGAGCAGATCAGAACGCTTGCTTTTAACCTCTGGGAAAAGGCAGGTTGTCCGGACGGGCGGTCCGAGGAATATTGGGAGCAAGCCCGCGAGCAGCTATCCGCCGGAGCGGGAACGGAAGGAGAGCCGTCCGATGGAACCTCTGCCGAATCCAGCTCAAGCCAATCCATCGACCGGGAGGGCGCTTCCGAACGCGAGAAGGAGAGCCTGCGCTAGCGTGCGGGGCGTCACGCCGTCCTCGACCCTCACCGCACCGACCCAACTGCCACTGTGCGGCGGTCGGTCGCGGAGGCGACCGTACAGTTTGGGCATCGACCCTGCACGTTACAACGTGAACGGCGGCGGCATTTCCATCGGACACCCTTAAGGCATGACCGGCGCGCGACTCCTTGGCCATGCATTGATCGGGGGAAAGCGTCGCGGCGTCAAGTGACGACGATGTGTGTCGGAGGTGGTATGGGCGCGGCGGCGCTGTTCGAGGTGGCGCGATGACGAAACTGGTTGCTGAACGCGAGCGCAAAAGAGGCATGAGAGGGCAGCTCTCAGTACACCGTGATCAGAATCGCGGCCGTCCTGCTCAAGGCGGTGCGCAGGCACATCAAGGCGGACTGGATCCTGCTGTATATGAGCGATGGCTGACTGCGCCGTTTGAGACTGCGGACGGAGCGAGACTGCTGCGGGTGCGAGGTACACCTCAGGGCGGAGTGGTCGGCCCGATGCTGATGAATCTGTTCACGCACTATGCGTTTGACACATGGATGCGGCGACACTTCCCGCAATGTCCCTTTGCGCGTTATGCCGATGATGCGGTGGTCCACTGCCGCAGTGAGGCGCAGGCGCAGGAGGTCATGGATGCCATTGCCCCGCGGCTGGCGGAATGCGGGCTGGAGATGCATCCGGAAAAGTCAGGCATCGTGTATTGCAGGGACAGAAGCCGTACTCAAGCCTACCCGAATGTGACCTTTACATTTCTGGGTATCCTGTTTCGTCCGCGAAAGGTGATGACCAGGTCGGGGCAGCTCTCAACGAGCTTTCTGCCCGGCGTGGGTCGTGATGCCCTGAAACGGATGCGACAGACAGTGCGGGGGTGGCGGCTACCTCGTCAGACGTTCAGGTCACTGGTCGAACTGGCCGATCAATGCAATCCCACGATACGTGGCTGGTGGAACTATTACGGGGCTTTCTATCGGACGGCCATGCAGGGGCTCGTCGGCATCTAGACCGCAAGCTCGCCCGCTGGGCCCGGCGCAAGTACAAAACCCTACGACGGCGTAAACGGCGCAGCGACGAGTGGTTGCAAAAAATGAGGAAGGCGTACCCGCGACAGTTTGTGCACTGGCAGTTTCTGGGGCTAAAGGTCGGATAACGGGAGCCGTGTAAATCGAGAGATTTACGCACGGTTCTGCGAGAGGCTCGGGGTGCAATTCCCCTAGCCTACTTACCCCTATCTGAAGATTCGTGGCAAGTGGGTCTATCTCTACCGGGCGGTAGATCGGGCCGGCCAGACAGTGGACTGCATGCTCAGAGCGAAGCGCGATGCAACCGCGGCAAAAGCCTTTTTCAGCAACGCCATCAAACATCAGGGCCAGCCACCGGAGACGATCACGCTCGATGGGTATGCCGCCTCACACCGGGCCGTGCGGGAGATGATCGCTGACGCTCTGCTGCCTGAGGGAACGCATGTGCGCCCGTCGAGGTATCTGAACAACGTGATCGAGCAGGATCATCGAAACATCAAGTCCAGAACGAACGTGATGCTCGGCTTCAAACGGTTCAGGAGTGCCGCGACCACGATTTCAGGCATTGAGTTGATGCACCGCATTCGCAAGGGTCAGTTCGACCTTTCCGCTCTCGGACTCAAGGATACCGCGGCGCCCGCCGTCTGGAATGCTGTCCTATTCAATAAATAAGATATCCTTATTTATCGGAGGCGTCTCGGCCCCACCAGCTATTTGCACCAGAGCCCGGCGACCCACGGTGCAATAGGGCCGCCACCGGCGTTCGACGATTACGCAATCTGCCGCGGCGAAAACCGCCGCACACGCGTGAAGGCGAGATGAACGATAATATGGCATTCCAATCTACGTGCCTGGGCGTATCTAGCGCACAGCATAGCTATCGCCTCATTTCTCTTTTGCCGCCCATGTCAGACCTCAGAATCGACCGCAATGCCAAGACCCTGCGCGAACTTACGCTGGACAAGCTGCGCGGCGCAATAGTGCAAGGGTATTTCCGGCCAGGCGCGCGGCTCGTCGAACGCACGCTGTGCGACGAACTCGGGGTGAGCCGCACCGTCGTGCGCGAAGTGCTGCGGCATCTGGAGACGGAAGGGCTTGTTGAGATCGTCGCGCGGCAAGGGCCGATCGTCGCCCGGCTCGATCCTGAACAGGTCGGCGAAATCTACGAACTCCGCGGCCTGCTCGAAGCCAATGCCGCGCGCGCGTGCGCCGAACAGTCGACGCCCGAACTCGTACGGCAGTTACGCGAGATCCGCGCGGTCATCGAAGACGCGTTCGAGAAACAGGACCTGCTGCAGGTGCTCGACTACACGGAGCGTTTCTACGAAGCGATGTTCGAGGGTGCGCAAAAGAGTGTATCGCTAGCCGTTGTCAAAACGCTGAATGCGCGCATCAACCGGCTGCGCGCACTTACCATCGCCACGCCGGGGCGCGGTGGCGAGTCCAATCGCGAGATGAACAGGCTGCTCGACGCGATCGAGCGGCGCGACGGCGATGCGGCGTCGGCAGCGTCGGCCGAGCACATCAAGCGCACCGCCGAACTGGCGCTGAGCGCGCTCACGCAGCAAAGCGAGATCGTCGGCGACGTCTGAGTCACATTACATTACACCCGTTCCCACGAAGGCCGCCGGTACTCCGGCGGCTTTTGTTTTGCCGGTTCGGCTGGCGGCACGTTCTGTCCTGTCATATTCCGCCGTAGGCATGTTGCATCGCACAAGCGGATGCGCCGATCGCGCTTGGCCGAAAACATACCTGAAACGACGTACGTCATATCATGGTATTCCATAACATCGATTTTCTTGGTGTACGCCGTAAGATGGAATACCATAATCTCAACGAATGACATTCACGGCCTCGGCCCCCTCGTCAGGAGAACGATATGAAGCTGGAAGTGCGCAAGCTGGTCACTTACGTCGAAGAGACTTTTATTGAAGGCGGCAAGGAGGCAGCGCGGCCGTTGAAGCTGTTCGGCGCGGCGGCCGTGCTGCGTAATCCGTGGGCGGGGCGCGGCTTCGTCGAAGACCTCAAGCCCGAGATTCACGCGCTCGCGCCGCAACTGGGCGAAATGCTGACGGCGGAAGTGCTGCGCGTGGCCGGGTCCGGCGATGCGGTCGAAGGCTACGGCAAGGCGGCGATCGTCGGTACGTCGGGCGAGATCGAGCACGCGTCGGCGCTGATTCACACGCTGCGCTTCGGCAACTACTATCGCAAGGCGGTCGGCGCGAAGAGCTATCTGAGCTTTACGAATCTGCGCGGCGGACCGAACTGCCCGATCTCGATTCCGCTGATGCACAAGCACGACGAAGGCATGCGCTCGCACTACCTGACGGTGCAGTTTTCGATCGTCGACGCGCCTGCTCCTGATGAACTGGTGATCGCGCTCGGTGCATCGATCGGCGGCCGTCCGCATCACCGCATCGGCGATCGCTATCAGGACCTGAAGGAGCTCGAGTCCAATGACGCCTGAACTCGCGCCCGGGCGTGGCGTGTTGCGTGGCGAGGCCGCGGGCACGAGCTACAGCGTCTACATGCCGCGGTCGGATGAAGCGCGAACCACGGTCGTGCTGATCCACGGCGTTGGCATGAACCAGACCGCGTGGTTGCCGCAGATCGAGGCATTGACGGCGAGTTACCAGGTCGTCGTGTACGACATGCTCGGCCACGGCGACAGCGCGTTGCCGACAGCCTCACCGACGCTCGACGAATACGCGTCGCAACTGAAAGCGCTGCTCGACGCGATGCATATGGAACGCGCGCATGTGGTCGGGCACTCGATGGGCGCGCTCGTCGCGCTCGAATTCGCGCTGACGCATCCGCAACACACGCTGAGCGTCGTCGCGCTGAACGCGGTATACGACCGCACGCCGGCGCAGCGTAAGGCCGTGATGATGCGCGCCGCGACGCTCGCCGATGCGCCCCTGGATACGGGCGTCGACGCCACGTTGTCACGCTGGTTCGGCGATCCGGTTCCGGGTCATCTGACCCAGGCGGCGCAAGCCGTGCGCAGGCTGCTGCTGTCTGTCGATCCCGTCGGTTATGCACGCACGTACCGGCTTTTTGCCTGCTCGGACGACGCGCACGTCGGCCGTCTCGCCAACCTCGCCGTGCCCGCGCTGTTTCTCACGGGTGCGTGCGATCCGAATTCGAGCCCGGCGATGTCGCGCGCAATGGCGGCGGCCGCGCCGTTCGGCCGCGCGGAGATCATCGCGAACGAGCGGCACTTGATGAACGTCACTGATCCCGAGGGCGTCAACGACCGGCTGCTCGCGTTTCTCGCCGAAGCGTCGGCGAAGGAAGCGCCGCATGAATCGATCAACGGAGAACGCCATGACTGAGCCGATGTTTGACCAACCCACCGAACAGGCTTTCGACATCGCCGAATTTCGCCGCGCGCTCGGCGCGTTCGTGACGGGCGTGACGGTCGTCACGACAATCCAGCCGGACGGCTCGCCGCGCGGCTTCACGGCCAACTCGTTCACGTCGGTGTCGCTCGATCCGCCGCTGATCCTCGTGTGCATCGGCAAGACCGCATCGAGCTATGAAGTGTTTTCGCAGACACGCCACTTCGCCGTGAGCGTGCTTGCCGAAGATCAGAAGTCCGTGTCCGGCGTGTTCGCATCGAAGGCGGCCGACAAGTTCGCGCAAGTCGCCTGGCAGATGCGTGCAACAGGCGCGCCCGTGATGAATGGCGCGGCGGCGACCTTCGATTGCACGACGCATGACGTGGTCGATGCCGGCGATCACATCATTCTGATCGGACGCGTGGTCGATTTCGTTCACACGAGTTCGTCGCCGCTCGGCTACTGCCGGGGCGCGTATGTGAATTTTAGCCTTTCTCAGGACGCACTGGCTGCCGCCGGATCGCGCGCGCAAGTGGGCGCGATTCTCGAACATCGCGATGGACTCGTGCTGCTCGATACGCCCAAGGGCTTGCAGTTGCCAACGGGCCTCAAGCTCGAACCCGCGAGCGATGCGGCGAGTCTGCGCGGCCAGCTGGCGAAGCTCGGCCTTGAAGCGCATCTCGACTTTATCTTTGCCGTATTCGAGTCGGGCAGCGGGCAGTCGTCGAGTGTACAAATCTACTATCGCGGCCGCGTGATCGACAGCGGCGCGGCGTGGATGGACAGCACGATCCGCATTGTCCCGTTGGCGCAGATTCCGTGGAACGAACTTCGGGACGAGGCGGTGCGCTCGATGCTCGAGCGCTACGTGCGCGAACGCAGCGAAGACGCGTTCGGTATCTATGTGGGCGACACGGAAGCAGGCACGGTGCAGCCGCTCGCGCTCGCGCATTGAGGACATCACGGACCCATCCGCCAACGAATCTTGCTGCACCCGACGCGCAGCCCGCAGCATGGGACCGGAGTAGGTGCTAAAGCACGAACTCCGGTCGACACGGGAGAGGAATCATCATGAAATTTTCGTTGTTCCTGCACATGGAGCGGTACGACAACACGACGTCGCATCGCGAACTGTTCGACCAGATGACCGAGCTCGTCCAGATCGCCGAGCGCGGCGGTTTCGAAACAGCCTGGATCGGCGAGCATCACGCGATGGAATTCACGATCGCGCCGAACCCTTTCGTCAACCTGTCGTATCTGGCCGCGAAGACGGACCGCATTCGTCTGGGCACGGGTACGGTGATCGCGCCGTTCTGGCATCCGATTGCACTGGCGGGTGAGGCGGGCATGGTCGATGTCGCGAGCAACGGGCGGCTCGATCTAGGCATCGCCCGCGGCGCGTATTCGTTCGAATACGAGCGCCTCTTGCCGGGCCTCGACGCGATGGGTGCGGGTGCGCGCATGCGTGAACTGGTGCCCGCGTTGCGCAAACTCTTCAAGGGCGATTACGCGCATCAGGGCGAGTTCTGGTCGTGGCCGTCGACAACGCCGGTGCCGCGTTCCGTCCAGCAACCGAATCCGCCGATGTGGCTCGCCGCGCGCGATCCGAACTCGCATGCGTTTGCGGTCGCAAACGGCTGCAATGTGCAAGTGACGTCGCTGGCTCAGGGCGATGCCGAGGTCGTGAGTCTGATTGAGCGCTTCAATGCTGCCTGCGCCGTGCATCCCGACGTGTCGCGTCCGCAGGTGATGATGCTGATGCACACGTTCGTCGGCGCGAACGCCGCCGAAGTGGATGAGGCGGTGGAGGACCTTGCACGCTTCTATCGCTACTTCAGCAAATGGTTCAAGAACGAGCGCCCGGTCGAGCAGGGCTTCATCGAGTCGCTGACGGATGCCGATGTCGAGATGTTCCCGCAGTACTCGCCCGAGGCGATTCGCAAGAACCTCGTGATCGGCGAGCCGAAACAGGTGATCTCGCGCCTCAAGGGCTATGAGGAACTCGGCTACGACCAGTACAGCTTCTGGCTTGACAGCCATATGAACTTCGAGCGCAAGCGCAAGTCTCTGGAGCTGTTCATTTCCGACGTGATGCCCGCGTTCGACGCGCGCTGACGCGCACGCCTTTGTTAACTCCACGGAGTGGCTGACATGGTCCAGCGGTTTCAGCAATACATCGACGGTGCGTTCGAAGATGCGCGCGAGCATTTCGACAGCGTCGATCCATCGACGGGCGACGTGTGGGCGAGCATGCCGTCCGCCAGCGCGGACGACGTTGATCGCGCGGTGCGCGCGGCGCATCGCGCGCTCAACGATCCCGCGTGGGGGAATCTGACGGCGAGCGCTCGCGGCAAGCTGCTCTACAAGCTCGCCGATCTCGTCGCGCAACATGCGCCGCGTCTTGCCG
This sequence comes from Paraburkholderia sp. IW21, assembly GCF_041321145.1. NCBI lineage: Bacteria > Pseudomonadati > Pseudomonadota > Betaproteobacteria > Burkholderiales > Burkholderiaceae > Paraburkholderia > Paraburkholderia sp. IW21. The sequence continues at coordinate 69,193 of NZ_JBGGWA010000015.1, forward strand.
AACTCGAAACCCAGGACACGGGCAAGATCATCCGCGAGACGCGCAGCCAGATCGGCTATGTCGCCGAGTACTACCGCTATTACGCGGGCGTCGCGGACAAGATCCAGGGCGCGTGGCTGCCGGTCGACAAACCCGATATGGAAGTCACGTTGCGGCGCGAACCGGTGGGCGTGGTCGCGGGCATCGTGCCGTGGAATTCGCAGCTGTTCCTGTCGGCGGTGAAAGTCGGTCCTGCGCTCGCCGCGGGTTGCACGATCGTTCTCAAGGCGTCGGAGGACGGTCCCGCGCCGTTGCTTGAATTCGCGCGGCTCGTGCACGAAGCGGGCTTTCCGAAAGGCGTCGTCAATATCGTGACCGGCTTCGGCAACGATTGCGGGCGCACGCTGACGAGTCATCCGTTCGTATCGCGGATCGCGTTCACGGGCGGCCCGGAAACGGCGCGTCACGTGGTGCGCAATTCGGCCGAGAACCTGGCGGCGATGTCGCTGGAACTCGGTGGCAAGTCGCCCGTGCTGGTGTTCGACGACGCCGACCTCGACAGCGCCTGCAATGCCGTCATTGCCGGCATTTTCGCGGCGACGGGGCAAAGCTGTGTCGCAGGTTCGCGCCTCGTCGTGCAGCGCGGCATCCACGATGCGTTGGTCGAGCGGCTCGTCACGAAGGCGCAGGCGATTCGCATCGGCAATCCGCGGGACATGGCCACCGAAATGGGACCGCTCGCCACCGGCCGTCAACTCGAACACATCGAGAAGGTGCTGCGCGCGAGCGTCGAAGCGGGCGGACGCATTCTCACCGGTGGTAAGCAACCGGACGGCGTCGGCCCGGGCAACTACTTTTTGCCGACCATCGTCGATTGCGCTAGCGCGCAAGTGCCGAGCGTGATGGAAGAACTGTTCGGACCGGTGCTGAGCGTCGTCACGTTCGATACGGAAGCCGACGCTATCGCGCTCGCCAACAACACGCGTTATGGCCTCGCATCAGGCGTGTTCACGCGGGACCTCACGCGGGCGCACCGGCTCGTGCGCGCGCTGCGCGCGGGCATCGTGTGGGTCAACACGTATCGGGCGGTGTCGCCGATCGTGCCGTTCGGCGGCTACGGCCTGTCCGGCCTCGGTCGCGAAGGCGGGCTGGACGCGGTGCTCGAATACACGCGCACGAAGTCGGTGTGGATCCGCACGTCGGACGAGCCGATTGCCGATCCGTTCGTGATGCGCTGACGCACGAGCGCGATCGAAGCACCGCCATTTACGCTGCGAGGAGACAAGCCAGCATGTTCTACGAAATCCGCACGTACCGCATCAAGACGGGGGCCGTGCCCACCTATCTGAAACTCGTGGAGGAAGAGGGCATCGAGTTGCAGACGCGGTACCTGGGTCAATTGGTCGGCTACTTCTTGTCGGAGATCGGGCCGTTGAATCAGATTGTGCATATCTGGGCCTATCCGAGTCTCGACGAACGCGAACGCCGCCGTGCCGCGCTCGCTGAAGATCCCGCGTGGCAGGCCTTCGCGCCGAAGATCCAGGCGCTGATGGAAGAAATGGAAAACAAGATCATGAAGCCAGCGCGTTTTTCGCCGCTTGCCTGAGATAGAGCGTTCGATTGGCCGCGGTACACGTTGCCACTATACCTACCGAAATCTTTGGAGACAGACATGAGCAGTAGAACCACTTCCTCAATCGCGTCGCTAATCGCTTTCTGCGCGGTGACGCTCGCGGCGCCCCCGGCACTGGCCGCGGCCCCCATTGTCTTTACGAGCTGGGGCGGCACCACACAGTCCTCGCAACAGAAGAACTGGGCGCAGCCATTCACACAGGCAACCGGCGTCAACGTGCTGATGGACGGCCCGACCGACTACGGCAAGCTCAAGGCGATGGTCGACAGCGGCAACGTGAACTGGGATGTGGTCGATGTCGAAGGCGATTTTGCGTACGCTGCGCAGCAGGCAGGACTGATCGAACCGATCGACTATTCCGTCGTGAAGAAAGACGAACTGGATCCGCGCTTCGCGACGCCGGACGCAGTGGGCAGCTTCTACTATTCGTTCGTGCTCGGCTACAGCAAGGCGAAGTACACGGGCGCGCAGCCGGCCGCGTGGGCCGATCTGTTCGATACGAAGAAATTCCCCGGCAAGCGCACGCTCTATAAATGGTCTGCGCCCGGCGTGCTTGAAATCGCGCTGCTCGCCGACGGCGTGCCGCCCAACAAGCTGTATCCGCTCGACCTCGACCGCGCATTCAGGAAGCTTGACACCATCAAGGGCGATATTGTCTGGTGGAGCGGCGGTGCGCAATCGCAGCAACTGCTCGCGTCGGGCGAGGCACCCATCGGTATGTTCTGGAATGGACGCTTGCATGCGCTCGAACAGACCGGCGTGCCGGTCGGCATTTCGTGGAATCAGAACCTGACGGCCGCCGACATGCTGGTGATTCCGAAGGGCGCGAAACACAAGGCCGAAGCAATGAAGTACCTCGCCGTCGCAACGAGCCCGCATGCGCAGGCAAAGTTCGCGATGGATACCGGCTATGCGCCGATCAATGTGAAGTCGGCCGCGCTGATGTCGCCCGCCATCGCGAAGACGCTGCCCGATCAGTACAGGTCCTCGCAGATCAATCTCGACATGAAGTACTGGGCCGAGAATCGTGATGCGATCGCCAAGCGCTGGTATGCATGGCAGTCGAAATAAGCGCGGGGCAGGTCAGCGTCGCATAGCAATCGGACTGGATGGGAGACACCATGCCTAATGTTCTGAGTACCGTCGCGCATCCGCCCGCGACGGCCGCGCGACGGCGGCGCGACTGGCGCAGCATCCGCCTGCTCGTGCCCGCGCTGTTGCTGCTTGTGATCTTCTTTCTGCTGCCCGTGCTGTCGTTGCTGTTGCGCAGCGTGCTCGAACCCACGCCGGGGCTGGGCAATTATGTGCAACTGCTCGGCTCGACGACCTATCTGCGCGTGTTCGGCAATACGTTTCTGGTGGCAACGGTCGTGACGCTGGCGACCCTCGCGATCGGATTCCCGACCGCATGGCTGCTCGCCATCGCGCCGCGCAAGCTGAGTTCATTGCTGTTCGCGATCCTGCTGCTGTCAATGTGGACCAACCTGCTGGCGCGCACGTTCGCCTGGATGGTGCTACTGCAACAGACTGGACCAATCAACCGTTTGCTGATGGCGCTCGGCGTGATCAGCGAACCGCTGACGCTCGTAAACAACCTGATCGGCGTGACCATCGGTATGACGTACATCATGCTGCCGTTCCTGGTGATGCCGCTGCATGCGACGCTGCGCAGCATCGATCCATCGACGTTGCGGGCCGCTGCAATCTGCGGAGCGAGCCGCTGGCAGGCGTTCTGGCGCGTGCTGGTGCCGCTCGCGATGCCGGGCATCGCCTCGGGCGCGTTGATGGTGTTCGTGATGGCGCTCGGCTATTTCGTCACGCCGGCACTGCTCGGCGGCGCGTCCTACATGATGCTTGCGGAACTCATCGCCCAGCTCGTGCAGCAACTGTTGAACTGGGGCCTCGCCGGTGCGGCCGCCTTCGTGCTGCTCGCCGTGACGCTCGCGCTGTACACGCTGCAGTTGCGCTTCACGGGCAGGGCACGCGCAAATCCGGGAGGCCACTGACATGTTGCTCGATTTCGACCGTCTGGGCGCGCTGCGCTATATGTTGCTTGCCGTCGGCGCAGCCGTTGCGCTCTTTCTCCTGCTGCCGATCGTGTTCATCGTCGTGCTGTCGTTCGGCGATTCGCAGTGGCTGATCTTTCCGCCGCCGGGTTGGACGCTGGAGTGGTATCGCCAGCTTTTCACCGATGCCGGCTGGATCGACGCGCTGCTCACGAGCGCGAAGCTCGCGGCGATCGTCACCGCGCTGTCCGTCCTGATCGGCTTTCTCGCTTCACTGGCGCTGGTGCGCGGCAGGTTTCGCGGACTCAATGCCGTGCAGGCGTTCTTCCTCACGCCGATGGTGCTGCCCGTCGTCGTGCTGGCCGTCGCGCTGTACGCGTTCTTCCTGCGCATCGGCCTGAACGGCACGATGACGGGTTTCGTGATCGGCCATCTGATCATCGCGCTGCCGTTCTCGATCATCTCGATCAGCAACTCGCTGTCGAGCTTCGACACGGCGCTCGAAGATGCGGCCCTGATCTGTGGCGCGTCGCCGCTCGAAGTAAAGCTGCGCGTCACGTTGCCCGCGATCCGGCTCGGCCTGTTCGCCGCCGCGATCTTCTCGTTCCTCGCGTCGTGGGACGAAGTGGTGGTGTCGATCTTCATGTCGAGCCCGACCTTGCAGACGCTGCCCGTACGGATCTGGGCAACGCTGCGGCAAGACCTGACCCCCGTCGTGGCGGCGGCGTCTTCGCTGCTCGTCGGATTGACAACCGTATTGATGTTGGCGGGCGCCATGCTGCGCCGCGCACGATAACCGAGGTGAACGAGCCATGACTGCCGCATTCCTGCAAATCCAGCGCCTGCGCAAAACCTACGACGACGTCGTCGCCATCGACCAGGTGTCGCTCGATGTGCGCAAGGGCGAGTTCATGACCTTTCTCGGGCCGTCGGGTTCGGGCAAGAGCACGACGCTCTATATCGTCGCGGGCTTTCAGGAGCCGAGCGAAGGGCGCGTGCTGCTCGAGGGCAAGCCGCTGCTCTCCGTCGCGCCGAACAAGCGCCACATCGGCATGGTATTTCAGCGCTATACGCTGTTTCCGCATCTGACGGTGGGCGAGAACATTGCCTTTCCATTGCGCGTGCGCCGCCGTCCTGACGCCGAAGTGAAGGCCAAGATCGAACAGATGCTGAAGCTCGTGCATCTGTCCGAGTGCCGCGACCGGATGCCCGCGCAATTGTCGGGCGGCCAGCAGCAGCGCGTCGCGATTGCACGCGCGCTCGCCTATGATCCACCCGTGCTGTTGATGGACGAACCGCTCTCCGCACTCGACAAGAAACTCCGTGAGGAAATCCAGCTCGAATTGCGCCGCATTCATCAGGAGACGGGCGTGACGATTCTCTATGTGACGCACGATCAGGAAGAGGCGCTGCGGCTGTCGGATCGCATCGCCGTGTTCAACAAGGGGCGCATCGAGCAGGTCGGCACCGGCGAGGAACTGTATGGGAATCCGGCGTCGCGGTTCGTCGCGAGCTTTATCGGAAACTCGAATTTCCTGCCGGTGCGTGTGACGTCGAATAGCGACGGCAGGATGAACGGCGTGTTTCCGAACGGCCATACTGTGACGTCGGGCAGCTTCAATCCGGTGCTCACGGCGGGCGACGAAGGCACGCTGATGATTCGCCCGGAGCAGATGCACATTCACGCACTGCACAACACAAGCAGTGCGGCGGGCCTGCCTGTCACCGTACGCGATATCACGTATCTCGGCGACGCGATGCACTACGCCGTCGCGACGCCCTGGCAGCAGGAGATTTCGATTCGCATGCCGGCGGGACATCGCCATGACAGCGGGTTGTCGATCGGCACGCAGGCGCTCGTCGATTGGGACACGCGCGATGTGCGGCTGTTTGCTCAGGCATGACGACAATGCACACCATGAGTGACGCTCTGCCTTCGCTGAAAGTCGAACGCCGCACCACGACGTTGCGCGAACTCGCGCTTGAGAAAATGCGCACGGCGATCCTGGAGGCCCATTTTCGTCCGGGCGAACGGCTGGTCGAGCGTTCGCTATGTGAAGAACTGGGCGTTAGCAGGACCGTGGTGCGTGAGGTTTTGCGGCATCTGGAGACGGAAGGACTGGTCGATTCGATCCCGAACCAGGGGCCGATCGTCGCGAGGCTGGATGCCGATACAGCGGCCGAAATCTACGAGATTCGCGCGTTGCTGGAAGGCGATGCAGCGATGGCATGCGCACAACATGCGGATGAAGCCGTGATTGCGCTGCTAGCCGAGTGCATCACACGGATCCAGCACGCGTTTGAAAGCCACGCGCATCAGACGGTGCGGGAGCAAACGACTACGTTTTACGAGGCAATGTTCCATGGCGGCGGCAAGAAGGTGTCGTGGGAAATCGTTCAGACGCTCAATGCGCGAATCAACCGTTTGCGCGCGATGACGATCGCCTCCGATGACCGCGGCCGACAAGCCGTGCAGGAGATGAACCGAATTCTCGTTGCGATCCAATCGCGCGACGCGCGGCGAGCGCGCGACGCAGCCACCGCGCATGTGGCCAGGGTCGCGGATATCGCGGCAGAATTGTTACGGCAAACGCTTGGAGAGGCGTCAGCCTGATTGACAAGCCGGTGGCTCGCGAAACGGGAAGTGGTGCGAATAGTCGTGTAGCAGTAACGCGCTTGCTGACTTGATAACGGAGGCATGGTTTCTGATTTCGTGACGTTGCCAGCGTTGCACGTGCAGCGAGCCTCAAACTGCGTTATTAATGCAACTAACCGTCTTTTTTATCAAATTCAACTTTCAACATCAAGACCGGTCAGCAGGCAATGGGCCTCTCTGCCCATTTTGCAAATGTCAATCGCAAGGCACTTCGTCGACAACGACATCAATTTCGCTCGATCAATTCTGAATGATATGAACGACTCCCGCCCACCGGTGCATTCCGACCGGGCGGTATCCTGATACGCAGCGATAGCCTCGCGATTTGCGAATCGGCGATCATATTGGCCTACTCTATCGAATAGCAGGGATCCGTCATGACACATACGATCGTGGAATAGGTGGACACCTATGCTCCTCGCTCCTGTCCCCAGCCGCTAGACGCCGAAAATGGATCGCTTACTCTCCTTTCGCTGCATTAATCAATGCGAAGTCGGCCCAGGCACCCCACATTGCCGCATATTAGGAAATTTACGATACTGTGAATCAAATTCCTCGTATTTAACGCTTCGTCCCCGCATTGCTCGGTGCAGGTTATTGATCTCGTTGGCAGGAAAGCCATATGAGCTGCGCCGAGAAATTATCAAGATAATCAACAAAGACGGTCAGTATTGTTGATGTCAGGACAGCGATATCCCCTTGTTTTCCCGCCACAACATCGACAGTTCAGGCCGATCAAACTTTCTTCATGCTGAACTAATGTAAGCTTCCTGTAAAATACGCCGAGCGCAGAACACCGATAAGACTAGGAGGCGGACGGACTATGGCGGATGACCACGAGCAGGAAGAGTTTTTTCATATCCGGAAAATGGTGCTTGAACTCGACCGATTAATCGAGAGGGGTGATGTTCAGGATTGTAAAAATCCGGTAACGCAACCCGACTATTGGCGAAAGCGGATCGATGCGTTGCTGGCTACGCCAGCGGTTTCCGAGTCCATCGCCGCACGGGCTGCGGCGTTACTGGTGCAACTGGATCGGATTGCGGACGCGCGGAGGAAAAGCGGGTAATTTACACGATGCTGGATAATTAGCAGCTCCCCCAAAGTTGTAAAAGGCAGTCGAAGTCCGTAGGGAGTTTGCCATGATCGAATCCTGGGCCGGCGTGATCATTGGATTGTTCGCGCTCGCAATCGCCGCGACGCTGGTCGTTGGGCACTATCGGCGCGAGCATTTACAGCGCCTGCTCAGCGGATGGACGATCGTCGTTGGTGGGACGTGACGCGGCGCCGGCATCGCTACCTCTATTCGTTCCGTGCCCGTTCGTGTCCAGTAGCCAAGCTGACCTGCGTTTTTCACAGACACGACGACGGGCCCCGGATTAGCTGGCAACCTCTGCAAGACCTCTCAAGACCGAGACCCAATCAGGACCGCCTCGTCGGGCCTCATGGTGCGGGCTGCGGGCGGCCAGCTAAGGATCATTCCGGTCTGGCAGGCTCTGGGTGAGCACGCCGCGCATGCGAAACGCATCGGGTTCATTGCAGCAGGAAACACGACTTCGACGAAATGACGGTCACATTCGAGTCGATGTCAATTGCGGCGCGGACCGATATCACCGGAGGCGGTTGCTATCGCGGCGAAGACGGCAACCACTGGATCACCGAACGGATCGACGGGGTCGTCACGTCTGGGGGCATCAGCTCGATATCGAAGAAGCGGAAAGCGCACCGGTGACCCATCCCGACGTCGTCGAGGCGGCAATGGTTGGCTACCCCATGGGCTCAAGGGGCAGGGCATCTACGCCTATGTGACGCTCGAGATCGGAGTCGAGCCGGTGGATCTGTCACAAAAGAGCGTCGAGCCGAAGGCCGCGCATATTGATCCGCTTCACGCGAGTGCGAAGCATCAGTGACTCGACGTTTACCCTGAGCATCGCCCATCTAGCAAGACGTTGTGGCAACCAAATAGTCGAATTCAAACACGCAGCACACATGGAGAGTGTAGTAATGCTGAAGAAAATCATCAGACAAAAACACGCAAAAAAAGATGCATCGTCGCCCTCGACAAACACCCTCCTGGCCAGCCTCGCCCCTACGTCACCTGTCGCGGCGAGGCGGTCCTTCACGCCGTGGCGCGGGTCTGCTGAGGGTCCGCAAAGCTCCACTCACCGCGTTGCGCCTGCCGTCTGGTCAGGCGGCGACGCTCACGCCTGACGATGCCTGTCGATGTCTGACGACGACATCAGGTAGACACCCGCGTGATCAGTAGTGCTTATAACAGACAATGTCTGAATACTTTTTCGCGGTTTTGAGTTTGGATGTTTTTGCGGTCATCGATCAATCCGGTCCGTCACATCAACGTTGGGTCCGGTTCTCCGGCCACGTCACGGATCCACTTTCAGGAGCTTCATCATGAGTCTGTTGCCGCCCGAACAATTTGCTGCTGGGCAAAAAGCCAATCTTGACACGCTGTTCGGTCTGACCAGAACGGCATTCGAAGGCTGGCAGAGGCTCGTTGAACTGAATCTGCAGGCAGCCAGATCGACCCTCGCTGAGGAGCAGGACAGTGTGCTCCTGGCACTCTCGGTCAGGGATCCGCAGGAACTGGCCATGTTGCCCGCCCGCATGATGCAGCCGACGGCCGGGAAAATGCAGTCGTACAGCCGGGAGGTGTTTGCCATCGTGACTGCGATGCAAACCGGATTCGCAAAGGTCGCCGAGGCACAGTACGAAGCGCATAACCGCCGCGTGCAAATGCTGGTCGACACCGTCGCTCAGAGCGCACCGGCTGGTTCGGAAGCGGCCGTCGCGGCGCTGAAGTCCGCCGTCACGGCCACCGGCACACTATACGAAACGGTCCAGCGCACCACCCGGCAAGCCGTAGAAGTCACCGAAAGCAACTTCAACATTGCCGCTGCTGAGGCGTCAAAAGCGACCCAGCACGCCCTCAGGCAGGCGTGGCGCGCTGCAAAGGAATAACGCGCAATGCGCGGTCGTCGTCGTCGTCGCGACCGGCGGCCGCCCACCGGTCGCTCACGGTCTTTCTCCTGCACGCGTTCGTGGCGGGAGCCGTCACGAGACAACGCGGACCGTACACGTCTGCCGGACGTGGTCGACTACGATTTCTGCACGGCACTGTGCGGCCAGGATCCAGATCGAAGCTGGACCGGCCAGACATTCGGTCAACAATGCGGGCATTACGCGCAACGCGACCTTCAGAAAGCCGGACAAGGTCATCCGGGATGCGGTGATCCGGACCAATGTCGACTCAGTGTTCAACATGACGAAGCCGCTGTGCGACAGCATGGTCGAAAGCGGCAGGGCTCGCATCATCGGCGTGTCGTTGGTGATGGCCTCGAAGGTCGGCTTTGGACGGACCCGTTGTGCAGCCGCCAACGCCGGCATGCATGGCTTGACGAAATCGCTGACGCTCGAGGTGGCAAAGAAGGCGTGACAGTCAACATGATCTCGTCCGGGTATGTTGCGACCCGGATGGTGGCCGCGGTGCCGCGGGAGATTCTCGACACGAAGATCAGTTCAAAGATTCCGGTTGGCTGGCTGGGGTAGTCCGAGGAAGTGGCCGCGCTGGTCCTGTATCTGTACTCGCGAGGCGGCGTTTGTGACCGACTCGAACATTGCGATTTACGGCGGCCAGCATCTGCAGTAAGGCTCCGTAAGCATTCGAACGCGTGAGAAGGAGTTCGCGATGGTTGAATCCTGGATGGGCGTGGTTCTCGAGACGTTCGTGCTCCCGGTTGCGGCGATGCTGGTCATGGGCCATTACCGCCGCGAACATCGGCGCGCGCGACTGCTCAGACGGATGTCTCATTATCTTGATGCAGCGCAAACATTGACAGCAGCACCGACTGGCGACGTCGATTCATACCTGAAATAGCGCTGCGCCTGGACAGATATCTGCTCGCCGCGAGCGTGCGTCGTTCGGAAAAATTAGGGTGCGACACACGTGTGCGTGGCCTGCCATACAGCGGCTCGGGGTGCTTGTGAGCGAGGTCCGTTTTTTTTTTCGACGTCGAACGCGTTGAGAGTGCGTGTGTAATACCATATCATCCGGTCCATGCTCTCACTGTCGTCGAGCGCCCGCCCGAGATAGTCTGCAAGCACCGCAGCGTCGGCCACCCGGTCTGACGCGACGACATCGTTAACCCGAGGCGACGCGCGATGGATACCGCCGTCGCTGTTGGTGAGAGATGAGCCACTACACGCCGAACCGCCCGAGCGCAAGCAAGGCAAGGTAATCGACCCCTACCGGTGCGCGTAAAGCGGTAGGAAGGGGTCTTTAGCACGCGGCGCGCCGGCGCTCGATGGGCGCACATTACCGACGGCCGCAGGCGACGGACACTTTGGGATATCGGAGCGCGCGACCCGCAGTGACAGCATCTTCGAAAAGTCGGCGGCAGCCCGCACGCGGGCAGTGAGATTCAGCGAACCGTTCAGTCCAAGCACCCTATCGACAGTTTTCAATATCGATGTATGGTCGTATTCCGTATGGTCGATGGTTCCAGATGGAACATAGGGAGAGATGATGAGTGCCGGGACACGCACGCCTAGACGGTCAAAGGGATAGTTGTGCGCCTTGAGCTTAGGGTTCTCGCCTGAGCCCGGAGGTACTGCTGGCGGAGGCCGTACGTGGTCGAAGAAGCCACCGTGTTCGTCGAACACGATAACGAACATGCTGCCGGGCCACAGGCTCGACCCGCTGATGGCGTCGTACAGCGTTTTCACCAGCGCCTCGCCTTTGCGCACGTCGCCTGCCGGATGCATGGAGTCGCCATTCCGAAAATCGTTTTTCGCGTCATATGAAGGCTCAATAAAGACAAACTTCGAAGTCAAGGAGCCATCGGCGAGCTGGGACAAAAGCGCGTCCATCCCGACAAAACGGCTGAGCTGACTCTGCATGCCATAGATGGCCCGCGTCTGGGCAACATCGCCTTGTACGATGAGCCAATCAATCGAGCGCAGTTTCGAGAATATGGTGCCGTTCGGAAACGTAAATACGGGCGCATTCAAGAAGATAGCGTCGAGTACCTGTGCGTCACTGGGCGAGTGGTCAAGTCCAGAGGATGTTCCTGCGACTGCAAAAAAGCGGTTCGGCCAGGTTGGACCAGGTACCGACGCAAACCAGTTGTCACATACGCCAAACTGGCTCGCGAGGAAATTCAGCACGGGTAGCTGGCCGGGAGTGAACGCGCTGAACGCGTCAGCCACGATGTCGGCGTGGTCTTCGTATGTCCCGGCAAAGCCAGTGGTCGACGGGTCCACCGCGAGGGGCGGGTAGCCCGCGGACCCGAGTACAAGCGTATCGCTCCTGACCGTGTCCGCACTCGCGATTTGCAAGCCGCATAGCTGCACGCAAGTGTCGGTAAATTCGTGGCCCGGGTCAAAGCCAAGAGCGTAAGGAGCGCCTGTACCCAGCTGATAACGCGTACCCGTCCGGCCAAAGTTGACAATCGGTTGTGTGGTCAACCCGTTACCTGTCGTCGGGCCGCCGCCGGGGACGTTGCCAGAGAAGGCCGAGAGGCCAAAGATGCTGTCGTAGGAGCGATTCTCAAGCATGAGAACGAAGATGTGCTGTATCGCTGCCATTACTCCTCCCCCTTGATTCCCGGCTGGCTGCCCGGCTACGATACACCGAAAACACGCGGCGTGAGCACTATCCGCTTCCCAGCCTTTCAGGTCAAGCGCGAGCTCTACAGGCAACGGGAGCCGGACCTCAATCATCGTCATGACATCAATCGCAATGCGCCAGGCGCGAGAGTGTCATGCGCAAGAAGCTCGCGGAACAGCTCTTGGCGTGACGGTGCTGGCAGCATCGTCGGCCGCATCCGCGCATCTATGTCGGCATGGGCTTTGGCAGGTTCTGTCGCATTAACGCGGGAGAGGTAGTAGTCGGGCCAGACAAATACACTTCGGCTGCCCGATGAAGAAGACGAGAATACCGCGAAAGACGCTTGCTCCGAGCATCGCCCGAGTGCTAAAGCACCTTCACTAAACGCTTGATGTGATGTTGCTATCTGTGCGATGGTATGTCGCCTATTTGCTCAGTTTACGTAATCTTGAAGAGATGATGGCCGGACGCGGTATTGCCGTCGATCATTTAACGGTGCATCGCTGGGTGATTAAACTGATGCGGCAAGAGAGCTGGCGAATGGACGAAAGTGTGTCACGAACACAGGCGAAGGCTTGTGGTGTCATTGATTTCTTGTTCAGAGCCAAGCGGGACCAGGTGGCAGCACGGCGCGTCTTTGAAAAATCGATCGCCCAGAATAATGCGCCTGAGACCCCGACCATCGATAAAGGCGGCTCCAATCCGGCCGCGCTGCACGCAGTGAATGCCGAGGGGGAGACACCCATCAAGATCCGTCAGGTCAAGTATCTGAACAACGTGGTCGAGCAGGACCATCGGGACATCAAGCGCGTCACCCGCCAGACGCTGGGGTTTAAGGATTTCCACTGCGCACGCATCATTTTGAGTGGCATCGAATTGATGCGCATGATCAAGAAAGGGCAGATGAAAAGTCGGGGCAAGACTCCGCTGTCCGCTGCCCAGCAGTTTTACTCGCTAGCGTCATAAGCAATCCTTCACATATCGCTTCCGCTTCGGTTATTCCAGTTCCCACGACAGAACCCCCCGCGCCGGCATATTCACCTGGATCGACCCGTAGCAGCAGATGCGACCCGCGGAGAGTGTTCCACAACAGCAGCCGCGCGAAACGCAGGGAGAACATGAGCGGCAAGCAGGTGAGCCGATGCGTCAATTATCCGGATCAGTTCAGCGTGCGTTAAGAAATGCGGCAGCACAATACGTTACAAGGTGGCCGTTACCACTTTGACGGAGAATTTATGATGCGTACATTTTTCCACGTTGCGCTTGTCGTCGCAGTACTTGCTACCGCAGGAACAGCTTTTGCGGCGCCGTTCACGACCTATATGACGACGGTTCATCTGCACGACGGAAAGCAGGTGGTGTGCGCCGTCAACGAACCGCAATCGATGCGGCCGGTCGCCGTGCAGATGCTCAGCAAGCGTGAGCGTATTGAAGCACAAATCGACGCGACCGCCAGGTTGCGCAGGCACCCGGGTAACAGGAACCACTATCCGTCCGCTGCAACCGCACCGCGCGTCAACTGCGCGTAACCGCAACGCGCAGTAACTGTGCGGTGCGCTCGCATGCCATCCGTCTCGCCAGGTCCCCCTGACGACTTGCAGCACAGATTGCACGACGGTCTGTGCTGCGCACTGATTCTTGGGAGCGAAACATGAAACGAATGATCGTCCTGACCTCTGCCGTGATCGGCCTGATGCTGACGCAGGCCCATGCGCAGACTTCCGCGCCACCGACAAATCCGCAGACCCCGACGCAGAATGCCGTACAGCCCTCGCCGGCAGCGAGGGCGGCCGACATGGCGACACCAACCGCCGGTTCGACCCATGCGTCCAGAAAGGCAAGGCATCACCGGCGTGCCATGAACCGGCGGCGGAGTCCGTACAGGCACCACTGATGCACGCAATGAACCGAGAGGGCGCCAAGAATCGGTTTGTGCTTCTGGAAACGGAGTAACCCGGTCAGCTGTTGCGCACATTGTGATGGGCAGTCTTGATGGCAACGGCGCTCGCCCCTTTGGGCGATTTGCGCCGGTATGCAGGTAATCCCTGCTTTGGGTGAAACCGGTAACCTGACATGCTCCGGGTCCCGACAAGCCGACCGGTTGAGGCATGCATTAATCCGGCACGCAGCGCCTGTTCAGCGGCCTTACTGGCGTCGCTCGGTGAGTACGCATTCAGATGAACAGCGGGCCGCCACGTTCTGCACTGCTGCAGGCGTCCCGGCGGGACACCGGCGTTGCTGCATCATGTTGCCGGTATGACCTAAGGAAGAATCGACATGACGAATAACCCAAGTAACCTCGCTGTACAGGCTGTCAGCAAGGTCCCCGAAGTGACGCTCGGCTTCTGTGGGTCATCAAGATCGCCGCGACGACGCTTGGCGAGACCGTCGGAGACTGGGTGACGATGTCGCTGAAGCTTGGCTATCTGATTGGCTCGGCGATTTTCGCGATCGTCTTCATCGGCCTCGTTTCTGGACAGATCAAGGCTCGCAAGTTTCACCCTTTCCTCTATTGGGCGACCATCGTCGCGACGACGACGCTCGCCGACTTCGCCGACCGATCGCTTGGCATCGGCTATCCGGGCGGCGTCGCCATTGTTTTCAGCCCGCTCATCGCCAGCCTCGCGATCTCGTTTCTCTCAAGCGGCGGCTTGCCTACCGGTCGGCGGTCGTGCGCGGCTCGACCGAATTGGGGCGCCTGTGTGGACGCATGCTGCCCGTTCAGGCCTCTGCAGTCCATGTGCACTTGATTCATCGCTCACGGTCGATACGCGCGCTGCTGCATTCCAATGTGAGCTGAACAACGGCCACCCGAAGTACGGAGAGTATCCAGAAACACATGACACACAGATATCTTTTGCGCACGGTTCGATCCGGTGCTTCGCACTCACGTCGGGGCAAACGGTCCACGCGAACAGGTTTGTGTAAAAAAGCAGCCAACACCGGCCCATTTATCCTTTCGTCAAGCGCTTCATCAGGCGTTAAGGATGCGTGCCTTAGCGTGTAGTCACCGGTTGCGAACAGGGCTGTTCGTAACGGTAGCGATAGTGGAGGTACGAAATCATGAGAGTATTTATTCAGGCTGTTTTGGTTGCCGCTGTGCTAGCGGCTCCGGTCGCCTCGTTTGCCCGACAATCGAATGCGCCGCTGGCCCGTGCACGGGTGCGCGCCGAACTGGTCCAGCTGGAAAATGCTGGCTACAATCCGGCCAGGCGCGATGACGCCACCTATCCGGCCGACATCCGGGCCGCCCAAGCCCGCGTTGCTGCGCAGTCGGGTCGTCATACCGCGGCGGCAAACGGGGAACCGCTGTCGGGATACCACTGATGCCCTGGCCCGGCTTTTCTGAAACCGGCTCTCTGCAACGGCAGATCAAGAACACGCGTGCTGTCGCAAACAGTCGCGAGCGGCACGCCTGTTTCCGGTATCCGGTTGCCCGCAGAACAGGGTTCTGTACGCGCATCCGAATCTTGACGGTCCCCTGAACGGAAAGCGTCAAAACCCGGGCGTAACGACTCGCTCGTCCGCTGTGCGTCGGAGCCCGACTCGTCAGGGTTTTGATGCGCTGTCTCAAACACCGATCAGCCCAATCACCTGCGTCATCCATGCGCGCTCTAGCGCGGTCGGGTTGGAACTCCACAACCGATCGAACTCACACGAAGATATTCCGCCACGCTGGGCAGTCTGTCACCCCGCCTCGAGTTGCCCATGACAGGCTCATATGCGCCACCTTGCAGCGCTGCGACCGTGGGACTCAATCGCTGTGTTTTCACCGGCGCTTGCGGGAAACGCGGCGAAGCGCGCAGAGGTCACCGCCCTTCATGAGCGTGTGCGGATTTGCACCCAGCTTGACGATTGCGTGCGCGATGCCGACGTGGTCGCGTTGTGCACTTCCTCGGGCACTCCCGTACTGTCGGACAATATGCTGACCAAGCCGGCGCTCATCACGTCGATCAGCACGAATGTCGCTAATGCACATGAGATTTCACCGGCGTGGATTCAAGACATGGACGTCTATTGCGACTACCGGCAAACCACGCCTGCCAGCGCAGGTGAAATGAAATTGGCGGCGCAACTGCATCACTGGTCGCCGGGAAGCGTTCTGGGAGATTTGCCCGGACTTGTATCTGGCATGGCCAGGAAACCATCTTATCGACAGCATGCTTTCTTTCGCTCAATCGGACTTGGACTGGAAGATGTAGCGATCGCCTACGAGTTGTTCAGGCACGTGGCTGGGCAACCGATAAGTTTAGCAAATCCAATGCGCCTGTGATGTATCAATACCTTTCTCCAAGCATGGCTTCAGGGACGCCAACTAGCACTAAACTCTCTGACCCGGGGGCACCGTCGCGAACTTGTCGAGGCACTGTGGGAGGAAGGAGCGTTCAAAGGAAAGAGCGCGGCTAACTACGTTGCCAACGTTCTAGGTATGGGTCGCGCGACCGCATATCAGCATATCAGAGATTTACGAGGCACTGCAGCCTAGGCTGCAGCGGATTGAGCGGCCGCCGGGTCGCAACTGCGGCGTATGCGTCCAAGGGCGCCGCAAGGCTCTGGTGCAAATTACGGGCGCAAGCGAAAAAAATGGCTTATTCGCTGGTCCATTATTGTGCTGGGAGGATCGCCTTCCAAACAGCAGGCACAGCGGCATCTTTGAGGTGCAGCTTTGTGAGGTTGAACTGACACTGTCTGTCGAGTCAAGTGCTGCTGTCTACACATCAGCTCGATGCCGGAAATGGTTGTTGCCGCGGTCCTCAAGCGTTTAAAGCCGAGCATCACGTTCACCCTCGCTTTGAGGTTGCGATGATCCTGGTCGGATAGCCGTACCGCATTGCTGCGGTACGGCCCCCTAAGAACCGTACGTGCGCCTTTAGGAGCATACGGCTCAAGCCTCTACGAAGGCGGCATCTGTCTACCCCCTGTGGCACAACTTCTACAGGCGTATTGCGGAGTCCTACGGCAATTGAGAAGGTGCACTTGAAGATTGCTTGCTGCATCCGTCCCGCGGTCAGTTTTGCTTCACAATATGCGTTACATCCCAGCGGGTGTTCATTATGACGGGCTGCTGACAGTTGGAACACATGCCATCTTGCCTTACCCAGACACGGTACAGCTTACAGCGACCGCGTACGGCAACCGCGCGCCGAGTTCAGCATCTTCTGGCCCCATCGGCATTCGAAGTACGGTGCCCGACGCAAGGACCGGGGTTCTCTGGGCGTCCAGCATGTGGACCGTCTCAAGGGCGCGAGATTAGCGGGGATGAGCAGGATGAACGTGCTGAAGGCGCAGGCAAGTGCGGCGCCGATGCTGCGTCCACCCGTTCGCTCGAGCGGAAACCGGCACACCGGGCAGCGCGCGCATGCGTTCCCGGAACTGTGGTATGTGCTGCAGAGGTCCGCGTTCAGGGCAACCAATCGTCATTCGAGCCCGCCGTCATGACCATTCACGGCTGCGACGTCTGCCCCCTCCAGTCTTTTAGATAACGCGTGGCCTGTCTGGCGAACGCGATAACCTGGTCTGATCGAGCCAGCATGAGGCCGGGTGTCGTCGTCGGGATGATGTGAGGGTCACGGAAAGGGTCGCTGGACCCTTGTCCGAGTATAGTCGATCGCGATTCAGCCGACGACGGGGCACGGCGGCCATAAGAGGGGAACGAATCGGCCGCGCGCCAGGGCTAGTGTTGTGCGGGTTGAGCCGATTTTGAACCCACGGGGGGCTGAACATTGCGAGCTAGTCGCTTACGACTGGTTCGCACGCATCGCCTGCTGACAAGGTCGAGGCCTGGCGGTCGCACAGTTGGTTGCAGTGGACTCGATGGACCGTGCGCCGTCTACTTTCCGCGATCTGTGACGGATGGAGAGTGGCGTGACGCTTCAGCTCATTCAGCCGCGCGACGTCTGCTGGTTTGACCAGGTGGTAGTCGAAACCCGCCTGTCTGACACGATGGAGATGCTCTTCCCCTGCGTACCCGCTGTGCGCGATCAGCGATGTATCAGCGAACCCGGGCGTCGCACGTATCCCGCGGGCGACCTCGTAGCCGTCCATCTCCGGCAACCCGATGTCGAGCAGGATCACGTCCGGAGGAAATCCGTCGCGCACTGCAAGGCGGAAGGACCGTCGCATGCGACCTTCACCTCGTGTCCGTCGAGCCTTAAAACCATCGCAGTGGGAGCTCTCAATTAGCGGTTGGGCTTCGCACGGTCGGAGGATCTGGATTTTTCGCAGGAAGGTTTATCGGTTTTCGAGCTCAGGTTCCAGCTGGCGCAACAATAACGCCGGGCGAGGACGATTTGCGCCAGCAGCAGACGGGCTAACGACTTCGTGCGGTCGAGGTTGCGGAGCGTCATGATGAACGGCGAGGCCGGCCGGTCGTGCTCCATCAGTTCGCCAAACCTGAGCCCGCTCCGCGACATATTTTTCGAAGGATGGGGTGCAGTCTACGGAGCCAAGGTTTTACCAAAAGCTTGAGCACTGCATATTCCCTGTTCACGACATACGTCCCTGGTGCCGCCCGTACCAGGATCAGCAGTTTTTCCGTGGCGGGACTTGATTTGATTGCCTTTGGCACATAATATTATGCCAAACGCAACGTTCTGGAGAGCCCATGTCTGCTGAGCACCTTGAGGACCGCGCCGAGACCGTCCGCCGCTTCAACCGCTTCTATACCCGCCAGATTGGTGTGCTCCACGAGCATCTGCTGGAGAGCGCGTTTTCGCTGACAGAGGTCCGTATCCTGTACGAACTGGCGCACCGGCCAGCGTTGAGCACGTCAGATCTGTGCCGTGAACTGGGGCTTGATGCAGGCTACCTGAGTCGCGTGATTGCCGGCTTCGAGAAGAACGGATTCGTCGCGAAGATGCGCTCCCCAGTTGACGGGCGCGTCGCGCAACTGCAACTGACGGACAAGGGGCGCGCGACATTCGCACCGCTAAATGATGCATCCCGCCGGGAAGTCATGGCGATGCTGGAGCGGTTATCAATACCCGAGCAGCATCAGCTGATTGACGCGATGGGCCAGATCGAAGGATTGCTCAGCGAACACACGCCGTCCTATCTGCTGCGTGACCCGCAACCTGGGGACATGGGCTGGATCGTGCATCGACACGGCGTTCTGTATGCCCAAGAGTACGGCTGGAATAGTGACTTCGAAGCACTCGTTGCCGAGATAGTCTGCAAATACGTGCGTGAGCTCGACCGGACCTCGGAGCGATGCTGGATTGCAGAGAAGGATGGCAGGGTGGTCGGCTCGGTATTCGTCGTTCGACACGATGAAGCCACCGCAAAACTGCGCCTGCTCTACGTGGAACCCAGTGCCCGCGGTCTCGGAATCGGCAGGCGGCTTGTCGAGGAATGCCTGCGCTTCGCCGGGCTTGCAGGCTACAGGAAGATGGTGTTGTGGACCAACAGCGTACTGGGCGACGCGCGCCGGATCTACGAACGGGCGGGTTTCCGGCTGATAGAGGAAGAGCCGCATCACAGCTTTGGCAAGGACCTGGTCGGGCAGACGTGGGCACGTGCTCTGTGACCGCCCGACCCCTGGCGACGCTCGCGGCAGCGGTAACCGGTGTGCTGGTGGGTGCTGCGATGGTGGCCACGCGAACGGTTTCCCCCGATGCCTCGCCCGCGACGCTCGCCTTCCTGCGCTATTTCATCGGTATGTGCGTACTGGCTGTGCCCGTGTTTCTGGCCCGTCGCACGCGCTTTACGCCGAAGGACACGAGTGCCATCGCGGGTCTCGGTGTGTTGCAGTTCGCGGTGCTGATCGTGCTGCTCAATTACGCATTGGAAACACTATCGGCGGCAACGTGCGCACTCATTTTCTCGACGATGCCGCTCGTGACAATGTGTCTCGCCGTCGGACTGCGCCGCGAGGCCTTCAGTCCTGCGAGACTGGTCGGACTCCTGATGGCGGTATCGGGTGTCGGCCTGCTGCTCCGGTCATCGCTATCGCACGTTTCGGCGCACGCCGCTGATCTGTCCGCGCTCGCGGCGCTGATCGGCGCGACGGTGATCGGCGCGGTTTGCAGCATGCTGTACCGGCCGTACCTGCGCCGCTATCCGGCGTTGCCGACCAGCGCGCTGGCGATGTTCACCGCCGTGATTTTTCTTGGCGCGTTATGCCTCGCGACGGCGCAGCCGCTCGCTCCCCGGCTGTCGGCGCTGCAGTGGGCGAACGTCGCGTTCATCGGCCTGTCGAGCGGGGTCGGCTATTTCTGCTGGCTCTGGGCGCTGGGCAAACTCGAAGCGAGTCGCGTGGTCGCCTTTCAGGCTTTGGGACCGGTTACAGCAACGGCGATCGAGTTGCTGCTCGATCGCCGACTGCCATCGTGGGGGCTCTGCCTGTCCGCCGCGCTGGTCGTCGCCGGGCTCAATGTGGCACTGCGGGACGAACGCAGGATCCGGACGGCGGTCGGGTCCGGGTGAGGATGACTGACTGCAAACGACTGACTGGCGGAACGGGTTCAACTTAAGTGTTCAATCTTACGTGCTCGATCGCTTCGCGATATGCCTGTCGTGACAGCGGTTTTTTCGGGTTTATTGAGGCTTGATCCACATGCTGCAACAAGGAGCGTTCAACATGAGCAGGCAATACCACTACAGGATCGATACAGAAGTGAAGTTCGGTTTCCTGAAGCTGATCGACGTCAACCTGATTCGCGAGCAGGTCACGGACGACTGGGCCAACCAGACACTCTGCCGCGTCAACGACTGCGTCGTGCGCCTTGGTGTTGTCCAGGGTGAATTCCACTGGCACAAGCACGACAATGAGGATGAGTTCTTCTATGTCGTCGACGGCAGGCTGTTCATCGATGTGGAGAACGGTCCGACGGTCGAACTTTTGCCAAACCAGGGTTTCACCGTGCCCAAAGGCATCGTGCATCGCACGCGCGCGCCGGACCGGACGGCGATGCTGATGATCGAGGGGGCCACGGTGACGGCGACCGGCGACGACGACTGAGAGCCCACAGCAATTCAGCCCGGGGTGGACAAGCCAGACGGGTTTGTCTCCCCGTGCAGATCCCAAGCCGCAGCCATGACTGTCGACTGCCTGAATTAACCTGACCACTTCAAACCGGCAACCTGAAACGTTGTGCGTCTGCTCCCCAGTGGCGCGACGAGTGGCTGGAAGGTCGATCACCGTCATGCGGACCGAGCGTCGCCACCCGCCGGCTGCTTTGCGTGGCTCCCTTAGTGCCTGATTTTCCGAACGCCCAAACTGGATCCACATGACAACACTCGAAGCAGGACTTCGCCACTCAGCCACGCTTGCCGTCACGAACGGCCTGACGGTGCCCGAAGTCTCCCCCTCATTTCCTGCTTTTGCCGACATGCCGCGCGTGTTTGCCACCGCCTATCTGGTCGGCTTCATCGAGGCGACCTGTATCGAGGCCCTGCACCCGTACCTGGCTGGCGGCGAGGGCACCGTTGGCACCCACATCGACGTGAGCCATTGCGCCGCTACCCCTGTCGGCATGACGGTGCTGGCGGAAGTGGAGCTGATCGGGGTCGAGGGAAGGAAGCTGCGCTTTCGGGTCCAGTGCAGGGATGAACGCGATGTGATCGCCGAGGGCTTTCATGAGCGCGTCATCATCGACCGGGATCGATTCATGACACGGATCCTGGACAAGGCAGTGCCCCACCGCAACGGGTGAAAAGAGCAGCACGATTGCAGCGCGATGGATTTTGTGCTGAAGAAAGCAACTCCGCAAGTGAACTTGCGACGCGCGCGAATGAGGCCGCCAGGGAGGCGGTCGGCAGATATGACATTGATGGGGACGCAGGCGATGACGCAAACCGCGACGCCATGGCCGGCGTGCTTGCGGTATTCGCTTCTCACGATCTGCTCACCTTCGGATTCTCGGACCCGTCACATACCGGACCGAAGCCGGGCGATATGGACAGGGCTTGCGAGATCATTTGCGCGCTTGCGGGCCGGTCCGGTACCCTGGCGACCATCTACATGGTAAGCGGCCTGCTGGGGCGCTGTGCATCTCGTGCGCGGGCACAAGAGACCAGAAGGCTGCGTTGCTCCCGCGTGCGGCGCAGGGAAGGCTGCAACTGGCCTTTGCAATGACGGAGCCCGGCGCGGGCTCCGACGCAGGCAGCCTGTCAACGCGCGCGTCGAAGCAGGACGACGCCTACCTGCTCGAGGGCGAAAAAATCTATATCACCGGTGCCGCTACCGCCGACATCGTGCTGGCGGTGGCCAGGACGTCGGCGGACAATCCCAGGCGTTTGGCATCTTCATGATCCCGGCGGATGCTGCAAACCTCACGGTCGAACCGCTGGGCAAGCTTGCAGGCAACGCGCATGCGTCCTGCCCGATCAGACTCGATGGGGTGCGCGCAACGACCGGGCAGGTGCTCGGCGGTCCGCGGGTCGTGGAAAGTGCATGGCCCACCCTGCGACTTACCGGTATCCTTGAATGTCTGAACGTCTCCGCGATGGCTTGCGGGCTTGCACACGCGGCCACGCTCAGTGCCAGCGCATTCATTCGGGAGCGCCACCAGTTTGGAGAGGCGCTGACGGGTTTTCAGAGCATCCAGCATGCGGTGGTCGAGATGAGTACCGTCGCCACGGGCATGCAGCTTTTCCTTGAGCATGCGCTGCGCGCGCATGCTGCCGGCACCGATGCGACGCAGGCCATTTCGATGGCGAAATACTTCTGCTCGGAACAGCTGCAGCAGGTTGTCGAAAAGGCCGTCCGTGTGATGGGTGGCCGCGCGTATTTCGATTTTGAGCCGGTGTCGCGGTTTTATCGCGAGGCACCGTTTTGCCTGTTTGCCGTCGGAACCGTCGAGATCCAGAAGATGCTCATTGCGCGCATGCTGGGACTGTAGCTCCCTGGAGTTGCGGCCACCGTGGCCGCGCAGGTGCGCATGGCATGGAAGTCACCACCGGGCACCGTGTTGCTGAGCGCACCTGATCCGCCGTCTGGCGATTCGCTCACAAAATCTGCGCAGTTTGCAGTGGCAGGGCCAGTGGTGTCGATCCCCGCGAAGGGTTGGTAGTTTTCGTTGTAGTGCGAAACAAATCGAAAAGATGCGAGCCAGGCGCGAATTCCTGCGCACAGAATGCAGTTGTGGAGGCTTCGCCGGAAATGCCTGCACGTTGCAATTTTTGAACAGGATGATGCGGTGCGAAGGATTGCTGATGATGTGATGCCGTCCCGTTTGCGCCGCAGCAGGAGAAGAGGCTGGTCGACGTAACTGGAAAATCACAAGGCGATTGCATGAAAGGTCAAACGTCCGTAAGCCTTATACCGGCGCCCTGTTGCGACTATCGCCGATTTCGCGGGTGAATTCGACCGCTACGATGGAGCGCTTACCGGGCCAGATCATTGGCTGCTGCCAGCGGGTGAGGACGTCGCTGGCGACGCAGCGGCGTGCCTCGATGCGGCCGTGAGCCTTCTCGACTTCGCTGCGCCCGGTGATGAACACCTCCCGGTCCTGCCGCCGCACACGCGCGATGGCATCGAGTGTCGTTCGGATGTGCAAGCAGGGAGGGCTAGTTGCCCTTGACGGCGAGAACGTAGTCGGCGCTGGCCTCCACGATGAGGTCGGTCGGAACTCGTGGATGCCAACGGGTTAAGCAGCGACCGGAGTCAGAGAGTATCGCTGCGTGAATGCTACGGGTGACAGGAGTCAAGACGAGCCTGCGTGCGCTGCCGGCTATAGAGCATCCTGATGTATTCGCTGATGGCTCGCGTGGCCTCGTCACGCGTGGCGAAGCGTCGACGATAGACCAGCTAGCTTTTTTCAGCGTGCCCCAATGCGAGTCGATCGGCGCGTTGTCCCGGATTCAGCCAGTCGTCGCAACAACGTCTTATGCACGTGATGATAGATGCTCGCGGAGTTTTCGGCAAAGTTTTGCAGCCGAGAAATTTGCGAGGCCAGATATTGAGTGCGTTTGGGACCGCAGCGAGTTCCTCGGTGCCGTAGCGCGTTAGATCCGTGATGCATGAGGCCCAGCGCGGCATGTGGGTAGACGGCGCCAAGCCGGGACTTTCTTTCACATCCGGTTCGAGGTACAGGGCCGGCGAAGTTTCGAATTGCTCGCGCCCATCGTGGGCTTGATAGGCAACACCTGCGTGGTAACGGCGCGCTCCGTTTCGCCTCTCCTTGAGCCGACCCGGTTGACGTCGTGCGTCGCGCGCCTACAACTTCTGACCTTCAGCATACAGGCAGCCGGCAGCCTTCTGGCCGCGTGACGGTCTGTCCGGGACGCCGGTGGATTTGATGGTGCGCCGAGTCTGCGTCTTGCCGTCGTCGAGCAGCGCGCGCGCCATTGAGTCGCTGAAGGGGACAGGGCCTTCCTCCATGCTACGATCCTCCAGCCACTTTCCGGGGTGCGCCATGGCTTTAAGGAAATGAAAAGGCAAACTGTCGAGGCATGTGTGATGCCGGCTCCCGGTGGCATGTTCAAGGGATACATCCGTGTCACGACGAAGCGCGGCAATCAGTTCATTGGGCAGACCATTGGCGAGGCTGCGCGCGCCCGATGCCGACGGCCGAGGCAGTCCTGGAGTTTGCTGAGGAGCTGACGCTAGATGGCGCTGGCGACGTGAAGGATACGCGCATCGAAGAGCACTACGCCTGCGTGCGCTGCTGCGGCGTATTTGCGCGCACTCTCGCCGGGCCACCGGCGCGACAGATCTGGATGCTCCTGAACACGGGGCAGCACTGATTCACCTGCCGCGGTGAGCCGGCTTACGGACAATTCCCTCATGCTAGGATTCCTCGAAAACCACGAGAGAAACCTTCATGGCCAGCCACAATTTCTCGCACAACGAAGTCAACTACAGCGTTTACGTGACCCAACAAAAGGACGGAAGGTGGGACTGGGCATACACGTTGACCAAGCCGCCCATCTACTGGAAAAACCGGGAGACGCCTGCAGCAACGCCGGAGCAGGCGATCGAAGAGGCGCGTTTCGACGCGGAGCGCCGCATCGACGCGATGAAATAAGCCGTCGAAAATGGCCCGTACCATCCGGTACGGCTTCAATTCGGCCGCCGGTGCGGCTCGTATCGTGTTGTCACTCATACCAGGATTCCTCGAACTTCACGATGGAGACGACCATGGCATCTCACCTGTGTCATGAGTTCAGTGAAGACGAACGGGAGGAAGGAATCGATTGCTGCAAGCCATGGCTTTGACATCGTTGAGTTCGACAACTGCGACGAAGATCAATATCCCGCCGGCGGCGCAGTCGGCCCGATTTTTATCGGTAAGTCACGGTTACTCGACCAAGCAACGGCACGGTTGGTATTTGCGATGCCGGCGATGGCACCGCGTGGCATGCCGGTTTTGAGCGTGATCTGGCGGCCTGAGAATTCGGCGACGGTGCGGTTTAGCGCGACCGCGTTATCCATGGTGACGCTCCGGTAAGGCGCGGACAGAGGCGTCGCGACGGCAGTGTCACGGTAACTGGATGTGCTGGTAGGGTGACACGATGAAGAACTCGAAGCGGCTCTATCACCGCCCTTCGCTTTCCGGGCGCCGTGATGAGCGGGGCAGTGCGCTTGTAGAGGGCTTCTAGGTTTACAGGCGTTCGCACCGGATCCCTGCTGCTGAGCAGAGGCTGCGATCCACGTTTACCCGCACACAGTCCCGACGGACAAGGTCATCTCAAAAATATTCATCCCACATATTGATCATTGAACAGAGGCAGCATAAAGTGACCTCCTCGGCGTGCGGTACGCACCCGGTCAGCATAGACGCCTCGCATCCTGATCGATGGGTGATCCGGCTCGCAGCGGGACGGCAACAGCTCAAGTTCCCAGCGAATGCAGTCCCTATAAGCCAGGAGATGAAGATGCTGAGTCCACATGAATTCGCAACCCTGATAGCTGCTCAAGGACGCTCCAGATCCAATCGCCTGGACCGTGCGGATCTCGAAGCCCTTCTCGAACGCCAACTCGTCACGCTGGAACAGCTCGCTCACGGGCAACAGCGACCTCTCATTACGATCAACGGATAGTCGGTTCTCAAGGGCCGTTAGCCATCAGTGCCGCGATGGCTAGTGCGAACGAATTGCCGACAATCCCGTCCACGAGTCAGTCATGTAAGACTCCGGTGGCCGCGGCGTGGACAGTGGTGCCAGTCATCTCTATCCCTCTGTGTCCCTGTGACCAATGGAGACTATTGCAATGAGTGCCACGACTGTGGAAGAGAAGATCCGGGCGCGCGCATACGAACTCTGGCAACTGGACGGCGCCCTTGAAGGGTGCGCTGACGAGTACTGGCGCACAGCCCGTGCACTCGTCGAGAAGGAGACGACCGCTCCGGGCGCCGCCGGGGCCGGTGATCCGGATGCCAGGCACGGACTGACGGATCATTCCAGCAGTGGTGCAGAATGACCTGACGCTAATGATCCGGAGTCGACATTCTCTCTCTACGAGGCGGACATCGATTCACGGTAACCCGACCTGCTTCTGAGGCCGCTCATGGCTCGCGTCGGTGGATCCGGAACGTGGATTGCATGGGCGGGCCGCATGGCCTGTCAATGCGTTGGCCGTTGCAGATTTTTTCGTTTTCGATTTCATCGGTGCGCTGTGTCACAGTCGCCGGTTGCTACGCGCGAAATAATTTATCCACAGTGTTTGTTTGCCACCGGCGCTTCACGCGTCCGGCCCCGGCATAACGATCGCCCTGGAGGTGTGCTGTGTGCCACCAGACTTTTGCCCGCACCTTGTTCCG
Organism: Paraburkholderia sp. IW21; assembly: GCF_041321145.1. NCBI lineage: Bacteria > Pseudomonadati > Pseudomonadota > Betaproteobacteria > Burkholderiales > Burkholderiaceae > Paraburkholderia > Paraburkholderia sp. IW21. The sequence continues at coordinate 95,792 of NZ_JBGGWA010000015.1, forward strand.
CGCTGCCGTGATAGCTGTATTTCTCGCTGGCTATCCGTGCCTGAAGTCAACGGCGGCTGCCGCGGGCTCGGCTCCGCTGCCTGCGAGGGAGAAGCGGGTTTCGCCGGCTAACGCTGCTGCGCCGGTCGACTTCCCCACAATCGTAGAGCGATACGGGGTCGCCGTCGTGAATATCAGCACGACGGCCCAGGAGCAGCAAGGGTCGGTCCCAGCCTTCGTGGCGCTCGATCCTGACGATCCCTTTTTTGCGTTCTTCAAGCGCGCGGCGCAGCAACCGCAGGAGTCTCAAGGCAACCCGCCAGGCGCGATAGAGGGTGTCGGGTCCGGGTTCATCGTTAGCCCCGATGGCCTCATTCTGACTACGGCTCATGTGGTGGATCAAGCTGACGAAGTTATGGTCAGGCTGACCGATCGGCGCGAGTTCAAGGCAAAGGTGCTGGCTGTCGACGCCCAGAGCGACGTCGCGGTGATTCAGATCGACGCCACGAAGCTTCCGACGGTCAAACTTGGCGACTCGTCGCGAGTGCGCGTTGGCGAACAGGTGCTGACGATCGGATCGCCCGACCGCTTCAAGAATACCGTCACAGCCGGCATAGTCAGCGCCACTTCCCGCACGCTGCCGGATGGCAGCAATTTTCCTTTTTTCCAGACCGACGTCTCCATCAACCCCGACAACTCGGGTGGCCCGCTGTTCAATCGTGCTGGCGAGGTGGTCGGCATCGACGTGCAGGTTTACGTGGACTCAGACAGGTACCCGAGCCTGACTTTTGCCATCCCGATCAACCTGGCGATCAAGGTGCAATCGCAGTTGCAAACCCAGCGCAAGATATCTCCGGGCGGTCTTGGCGTGGAGGTGCAGGACGTCGGTCCCGGGTTGGCGGTGGCCTTCGGCCTGCCGCGACCGGCAGGTGCGCTGGTCAACTCCGTCGAGCCCGGCACACCGGCTGCCGCGATCGGCATCAAGCCGGGCGACGTGATCGTGCAGTTCGGTGACAAGACGATTGATCGCTCAGCCGAACTCGTCGAGGATGCTGCTGGTCTGCAGCCCGGAACGAAAACCACACTCAGGCTGATCCGCAATCGAAGATCGATGACGATGGCGGTGATGGTCGGCGCGTCCCGGGAAAGCCCTAACGCTCGACAAAACGAAGGCAGCGCAACGGATCGCCTGGGCTTGATCATGCATCCGCTGAGCGAGGGCGAGCGGCGCACGAGCGGGCTTGCTGTAGGTCTGATGGTGGAGGGGGTTCATGGGCCGGCGGCAACCGCAGGCATCCAGCCCGGCGATATCGTCCTGTCGCTCAATGGCACGCTGGTCGAATCACAGGAGCAAGTGGCCGCGTTGGAAGCAAAGGCAGGGAAAGAGATAGCGGTGCTGATCCAGCGCAACAACGCGCGCAGCTTTGTTTCGGTCGAGCTTAGATGAACGGTTCTGTCGCATTAACGATGTTGCGTTAAAGTTCGGGCCGAACAAACGTTGCTTCAGCTCACGATGAAGAAGGCCGCGACACCACGAACGGCCCTCTCTGCAGGCATTGCCAAAGTATTGAAGCGGCTTCATTATCCGCTGGATGTGATGCTGCTGTGCGTGCGATGGTATGTAGCCCATTCGCTCAGTCTTCGGGATCTCGAGGAGATGATGGCTGAACGCGCCATCGGGGTCGATCATTCGACGGTGCATCGGTGGGTGCTCAAATTGGTGCCGTTGTTTGAAAAGACGTTTCGCATGCACAAGCTTCCTGTGGGCAAGAGCTGGCGTATGGATGAAACGTATAGTACGCCCAGCCAACGTAGCCCGCCTACATGGGGGTGAAGTTGCTTGACCATGTTTGGAATGCAAAACCCGGAGAAGTTGTCGTTGCAGTACCGGGGTATGCCCTTTCTCTGCTACGAGAGAAAGTGAGCCGAAGCGGCGGTGACTTGCCGACACTGGCAAGGTGACGAAGTCCGTGGGAAACGGGGCTTGCGGCGAAGCGGTTACGCCAAGATGAGCCTCCAGGCTGAGCATGGGACGGTTGAGGAACACGAACCTGTTTGAACGCATCTGAGGGTTGAATCGTCACCCCTGCCTTCAACACCGCTTAACAGGCAGGACGCGGATCGTTGCCGATCATATGTACGGCCCAGCAACGCGAACGCTGATTGGATATGTAGGCCCATCAGCAGGGAACCATGGAGAGCGCGTAGCTAGGCCGTGGTATTCGCGACGACTTGCGGCAAGCAAGGATAAAGACTGCGACAGGCAGCCTCGCCCGTGCGCTTGAGTCCAGCATGTGAACTGGGGAAGGCTTGCACAGATGTTAAGGGAGTGTGCCCCCGATGATGTGCAAGCTGGCGGAGCCTCCGTAGTAGTCCGAGGCCGGGAAAGCCGGCTACATGGCGAAGGGAGGCAGTTGAAGTGGTTTGCCTGGTTGATTAACTGACTGTAGTGAGGTGAAGACCTTCGATAATCAGTGAAATACAAAGCAAACGGGCGGCACGGCGGACGGTGCCGCCTTTGATTGGATCGACACTTCAGCGGAGAGCCGGATGCGCTGAGAGGCGCACGTCCGGTTCGGGGAGGAGAGGCGGGGAAATAGTTCGACTACGCCCTGTCTCTTACTCCACTCAAGGTCAAAGGCTCGTGGAAATACCTTTATCGCGCCGTGGACAAGGCAGGCAATACCATCGACTTTCTGTTCAGAGCCAAGCGGGACAAGGCTGCCGCGCGCTGCTTCTTCGAGAAAGCCATCGCTCAGAATGGCGCACCCGAGACGGTGACCATCGACAAGAGTGGTTCCAATCTGGGGGCGCTTCATGCAGTGAACGCCGAGCGCGAGACGCCCATCAAGGTTCGGCAGGTGAAGTATCTGAACAACGTGGTGGAGCAGGACCATCGGGCGATCAAGCGCAGAACTAGAGCGATGCTCGGGTTCAAGGACTTCGATTGCGCGCGAGTCATTCTGAGCGGCATTGAAGTTGTGCATATGATCAAGAAAGGGCAGATGAAGTGCGCAAACAAAACGCCGCTTTCTGCCGCCAACCAGTTCTACTCTCTCGCTTCATAAGCAATACATAACAATCGTATTTGCTCGGCCACGTCGTCTTACTGCGACAGAACCAAAAAGTCTGGCAACGATGGTTCCGTAGAAGCCGATTCCGCATCGACGTCCGCACCGGCGCAGTCCGGCACGTAACTGTCTGACACGATGGACCTCTTCCTATTGCCAAAAAGGGGGGCCGCCCTATGGCCAGTTGACATCCGGCTCATGGGTGAGCGTTGCCGCTATTCCGGCGAGTCTTCGTCGAACAGCTCGTCGTCCTCGGACTGCAGGATAGGGGCAGCACTGTCAGGTGCGGGTGAGCCGGTGTCACTGTTCGGGATGTCGACGAGCCGCTTGTCCTTGTCACGTTCGCGGCCAGCATTGCGGGTCTGTTCCTTTCGGTGGTTCGTCATGTCGTGCTCCTTGGAGGAGGCAGCGGCTCGGTGCACCGGCGTGTTGCCTGTGCACGCCGGTCGGGTCAGGCAGGCAGAGTGGCGACCGCGCATTCTGCCTGCCAAAACGAGGCTAGAGGTCAGTTACGTCCCCTCCGCTGACATCGCGGGTCGCAGACCAGTACGGGTCACGATTGTAATACTGGTGGACGGTAGTACCCCACCGCGCGTCGGCCATTGTCGGCCAATGGTCCTTGTCGAAGCCCTGCTCATCCTTGATTCGCTGCGCCGCAATGTCGACGACGAAGCATTTCTCGTCGGTATCCAGCGTCAGCGCGCTCCAGGGAATCGCGTGCAGCTTGCTGCCCATGCCAAGAAAGCCTCCCTCGGCGAGAACGGCGTATGCGATGCGGCCACCACGAACGTCAAGCATGATGTCGGATATTTTGCCAACGTGTTCTCCGTCAGACGACATCACCTTGGTGCCATCCAGAGTCGATGCGGCCATCACATCAGGTCCTGGCCCATCGCCAACTCCGCTGCCAACGATGTTCGCGCCTGCTCCGCCGGTCTGCGACGGTATTTTGGGGTCAAGGGTTGTCATGGTCTTCTCCTATAGGTTGATGCCCGTAGGCGCGCAATGCGCATGCCACAACGACCATTGTTCGCACATGGCATGCGTGCCTGATGCCAGTGTCTGCGACGGCTGCTGGCTCATGCCGAGGCAGTCAAAGTCCAAGGTTCAGCAAGGGCTAACTCGGTCGGCAGATTTACACGCCATCCCCACTCCCGTCAGTGAACAATCTCTGTCTATAGGTTGGCGTACGACAGTTATCGGCATGGATTCTCGCCAGCGCCCGTGCACTCTGCCGGCGGTGTATTGACCACCCTGAAAACGGACAGCAGCGTCCAGGGAACCTCCTTCAGTGCGGCGCAGCGGCATGCGCGTGCCCGTGCGCGGGCCGCCGCGGCGCGCGCAATAGTTCCTGGACGGCGGATGGTGAAAACTAGGGACCTCTGCGACGGCCAACGGCGGCACGGGAATTGCATGAATCAACGCAGCGGGTTGCACCGACCCGGGTCGCGACTGTCGCTTCGCACACGAGGGAGACCATCATGCGAGCTGCTACGAAAGGATTCCTGTTGTCGGCGTTCATTCTGAGTTTGTCTGGCGCCGCATATGCGCAGGGTGCGGGCACAAGTGGTGGTGGGGGCGCTGGTGCAGGCCAGGGCGGCACCGGAATGGGAACGCCGAACGCAAATGGAGCCACGGAGTCACCATCTGGCGCGTCCGGCGCAAACACGATGGGGAAGTCGGGCGATATGTCGCAAAAGCAGATGAAGCCGAAGATGCAGAAGAAGGGAGGAATGGCTGCACCTGCTTCCGACAGCGGCGGTATGAAGAAGGCCTACTGACAGTGGTGCTGTTGCAGAGGCATCCTGTGTAGTTTGCAAGGTCGAATTGCGGTCAGGAGCGTTATGCGGCAACGTGAGGAAATTGGATAGCATCCGGTGCGTCGGGGGGGCCACGCACAACGACAACGGAAGGGACGCGCCGCGTGCATCGCGCCGCCGAACGGTTCGACTGCAAGAGTTGTGGCTCCCCTGGGCGGCCGACGGCGGGGCTCCTCCTCAGCGTGTCCGGCTTCCGTCACTTGGGCATCCGGCTCTTTGGTGCAGTTCCGTTTCCGTCGGCCGCGGACTCTTCTTCGTCTGTCTGGGCCCTCGCCTGCTCCCAATACTCGTCGGCGCGTCCCTCGGGGCTGCCGTCTTTTTCCCAGAGCTCATAGGCCCGCACACGAATTTTCTCTTCCCGCGAAACGTTGTCCATTGCAATCTCTCCAGTAGATTATTCACGAACAGCCGCCCATGTCGTTGCTCGGCCTGCCGTTTCGACGGCGGCACGCGCAAGAGCCGACGCCCGAGCAGACCCGGTCCATCGAAACCCAGTGCAGCGAACGCATCAGAACCATTGGCATTTGCGTGCAGTTCCTCAGGCTGATGCCCGACTTCATGTTTGATGCCGGATTTCGACGCCTGGTGCCGGGCGCCACTTTTTTCCCCAGACGCTCTCGCACGACTCCGCCCTGAAAGTACAACGCCAGACCGGACCGGGCATCGTGCGATTCAGAGATGCAGACTTTTCCCTAGACCGGTTTGATATTTGCGGCCTGCTTGCCCTTCGGCCCCATTTTCACGTCGAAGCTGACCTTCTGATTCTCCTGCAAGGTCTTGAAACCTGCCCCACTGATTTCCGAGAAGTGGGCAAACAGGTCGTCCCCGCCATCGTCCGGCGTGATGAATCCAAAACCCTTTGAGTCGTTAAACCACTTCACGGTTCCAGTCGCCATCACTCACTCCTACAAATTTGAAGAGCGCGTTTTAATCCGGTGCGCGTAAGCCGTACATCTATTGCAACAGTTGCTTCGAGTGCCCTGGCTCAATCGCAGTGCCCGACCGCTATCCGGGACTTCCGCGGTGAAGTTGCAGTCTGCTGTGGTACGTGGGTCAATCCGGGTAAAACGCCGGGTCGGACCGCCCGATAGTGCGCTAGTACACTTCGCGGGTGCGCAGGGATGCCGTCGTCAGCAGCAACACTCACGGCTCGTTACGTTCAGGGCTACGCAGGCCGACACCAGCGCGTGACTGCGGCGGTCTGTCTGGGGACAAACTGCAGGCAGGGCTGCGCGGTTCACTCGTCGCACAGGTCGCTACACGGCCCGGCATATCGAACATCCAGAGCGGAGCCGTCCCTGAAAACGAGTCGCTTCACGGTTCCAAAATCCGTAACGCTCTGAACGGCTTCGCGTTTTACGAAGACGCCTGGACGCTCGTCAGGCAGAACCAGTTGCATCAGCGCGCCGAATTTTTGCATGGCATCGAAAAAGCTGGACTCGCGCGACGGCTCGGTCGCTCCTAACCAGTAGACGATGGCGGCGCAGGGATTCTGGGCATCGCGCGCGAGAAACCTCAGCCTTTGTTCGGCATGGATGTAGGACGACGGTTCGATATGTGGCACATCGCGCATTCGATTCTCCGTTGTTTGCCCCTGCGTATCACGGCGTTGACGCGTGACGCAGACCTCAGCATTCAATTCGACCCAAGTGCGTCCCCAGCAGGTCGCATACCTCAACGCCGGCTCGTCATCAAAGCAGTAGTCCAGAGCAGCGAACGTCTCCGGCGCACGGCCGGCCTTCTCGATAACAAGGTCTGCGGCATGCAGACCACTGTGTGCGGGACATGTCCTTGCGATAAGCCGGTAACCTCGACGTAACGTCGAAATGGCCGCCGTCATTGCGCTATGTCCATCACGCTTCTTCGTCCACGCCAAGTGTTTGTGGCGCGTCACTGCAACGGCACGACTTCGCTGGGGTCACTTGCCCGCGCAGCAGCCCACGTATTGGGATTTCATGTCGAAGGAGCATTCTGCGGTAAACACACGACTGCTAAAACCAGTGTTAACGCTACATGTTTTGACTCCACATGCACGTTGTAGCCGGTGAGTTCCCCGTCAGTTGGCAAGAGCAGGGAAGGTAGTTGCCAGCGGCGTCGCGCGCTCTGCCAGATGTGCGTTTCCATCCAGAAGCAGCAAGCCGGAGTGCGGCTAGCTGTCGACGGGCGCAGTTAGTGGCTCGCGCCTTACGTTAGCCGGTCCAATCCAGCAGGGGCAAACGTCAGTCCTTCGATGGCTGCGGCAAAATTCGCCAGTTGTAGCGGCAGGGGTGGGTTGTCACGGCTCCGCGCTCGCGCATCTTCCAAAGCGTCGAAAGACGCTTTCGCCTCGCGAGGGGCAGCACTGACGCGTCCTGGCGCCGGAGCTTCGAGTGAGGATTCGAATCCATGCGTCAGACGCTTCGCAGCACTTTGTAACGACGTCCGGTCGAAAGTGGCCTGGTACACCACCGGTCGAAATCGGCCCGTCGTCCAGCCTTCCGGTAACAAGCATGTTTGCGTGTCGAGCCGTGATGTGGGCTGCGGCAGATGGGGATGAACTCGGTGAGGCAGGCGAGGACGACCCCTTGATGCGGCATATCAGTTCAGATGTCGGGCCCTAACCCCCCAACACCATCGCGAGGTCATTGAGTGACAGCGGCTTGATGAGATGGGCGTCGAACACCCGTTCGTCGGTTGCGGGCATGCCGGTTGCCCTCTTGTAGCCCGTCAAGGCCACCAGCTTCGTCAGTGAGCACTGCGCCCGAAGACGGAGCAACTGTGCCAGTTCCTGACCGTCCATGCCGGGCATCGCGATATCAATGAGCGCAACGTCCGGACTGAAAGACTCGACTATTGCAAGTGCTTCAGGTCCGTTCGTCGCCCGCTTGACCTCATGTCCTTCCAGTTCCAGCAATGTGCCCAGCGCCTCGGTGGCGTCTGCGCTGTCATCGACAAGCAGGATGCGTTTTGGCTCAATCGTGCGCGGCGCAGCGGCGGACCAAGCCACCACGCTTGCGCAGACAATGGGCAGCCGTAGCGTTACTTCGGTTCCCTGACCTTCGCCGGCGCTCGCGATGGTGACGGCCCCATTGTGTGCCGTCACCAGGTGCTTGACCACAGCCAGTCCGATTCCGAGTCCGCCTTCTGAGTGCTTGCGCGCGGACGCTGACTGGGCAAACATCTCGAAAACATGCGGGAGCAATGACGCCGGGATGCCTGACCCATTGTCCTTTACGGTGATGACCGCATCGCCGGGCGACTCGCCGGGCGTTGGCTCGCTGCTCAGGTCCGGCGCCTCCACCGTCAGCGAGATGTCGCCGCCGGGAGGCGTGTATTTCACCGCATTGGACAGCAGGTTACAGACTACCTGCGTGAGGCGCATGACATCCGCGTGGACGGTTACCGGATACGGTGGAACTGTGATATGCAGTTCGTGCTGACTGGTGCGAACATCGGACTTCATTGCAGTTACCGCATCCGCGACGATGTCCTGGAGCAATCCGTAAGAACGGTGAACAGCCAGTTTCCCATGCTTGACTCTTGAAGCATCAAGCAGGTCGCTGACCAGTCGTTTCAATAGCCGCAGCTGCCTGTCGGCGATGTCCAGGGCGGATAGCACGGAAGGAGAGTCGGCACTTAGCTTGCGCGCGGCCATCAGGGCGCTGTCAATAGGAGCAATCGGATTGCGCAACTCATGGCTGAGGGTCGCAATGAAATCGTCCTTCCGTGCCTCAGCCAGCGCAAGCGCATTCCCTGCGGCCTCCGCGTCCGCGGCTCGGGCTTCTGCCGCGGCCTTTGCCTGGGTAATCGTCAGCGTCGCACAGGTGAAGTTCGCCAGGCTGGTCAGGATTCTGCGGTCCTCCGTGTCGAACAGACGCTGCCTGTCATGAGACATTACCCACAGGGTGCCCCACGGCTCCGGTCGGCCTGGAATCGGTACGACCAGTTCTTCAACGACCTCCGGGGCAATGTGTTCGAGGCACGCGAAGTGGCGCTGGGGAAATGAGAACAGTTGCGCCTCAGACAGCCTGAGCGTGACGCCACTCGGGCTGTCGTCACTCGGGACGACGGTGCCTGCGAAGGCGGCGCAGTGGCCCGAGAGCGCGGCCCAGCGAAATGCCGGAACACCGTCAGCACAATGCTCCCGCAGGCCGATGCCAGCGCTACCGGCGTCGCACAGGTTCAGTGCCATGTCAGCCAAGGTCTGCAGCATGGCGGCGTCTGGCGACGTGAGTGCACGTGCCAGACGGTGCAACGCATCGTTTTCTGCAGCGAAGTCGGGCGCGCGATGCGAGCGTTCGTCGAGTACCGCAGTGATTAACGTGCCCGCATGCCGTGCGCGGTCCTCTGCAGGTGGCGCAGACGGTCCGGCCATGAGCCCTCCCGGTTGTAATTTGTATTACGGATGCGCGGAAGAAGTACTTTTTCGGAATGAATTGTAGCTCCTGCAACCCGAAAATTGCGATGGGCTCCTGGTGGAATAACAATGCACGGCGCGGGAACACCAGGTTCGGCTCTCATTTATCTGTCTGGTTGAAGATGGGACTGATTGGTGACGCTGCTTCTTGTCGATGGCGACCCGAATATTCTGCGGCCGCTTCAACTGCCGCTCGCGCGGGAAGGCTACCGCGCGTGCTCATGGCGTCCGACGGGCAAGCCGCGCTCCACTGCGAGTGCTACCGAGCGGTCGAATCTCATCGTGAAGGACTGGATGATGTCGCGTATGGATGGATGGCGTTGGGCCGTGCCGGCGGCTCAAGAACGACCCGGCGACGGCCGACATTTCAGTGGCCATGCTGTCAGCCGCGTGGCCACTTTATCCAACGGAGCGACCTGCGCAATCGTTGCCGACCCTGTCGTCGACAATCGGGCTGCGTTTCTCGGGAATTCCCAAGCGGATGACGTTTTGTTGTCTGCCCGGCCCTCGGAGATGTCGTGCAGGAGGCTGGGAAGGATCCCGGTATCGTCCGTCCCGCAGAACGAGGGAACTTTCGACCGCATGAGAGGAGACGGACGCGTCTCTTGAACGAAAGAGCCTGCTCTCAATGAGCCCATCTGGGGCGGGTCAAGGAACTGCCTGCACTCGAAGCGTTGAGTAATGCCCCAAGCCCGGCGCACACTTCGCGAGATGGGAATGTTTTGACATCCAAGCCGCTGCTCGCCGCCGGTCGCGAAGACCTGTCCCGTTCCGACCGGCCACAATGCTGTTGCTTCCGGATAGAATGCAGTCAGAAAAACAAGTCCCATTCCGGTGGGGCCTACCGAGAGAGAGACAGCACAATGAACCCAACAGGCGCGGTGCCGTTTGGTTCCGGGCCGGCTGACGCGCTAATTCGCGCGTTCGCAGCCGGGTCGCTAATTGTGGCGACCTACGACCCGGAAGACGTCTTGCGTTATGCGAGTGCCGCCTTCAAACGGGCGTTCCGTCTGGAAGCGGTCGAAGGAACGATGACGTTTGCCGACCTGATATTGCGAGGGGTGCAAGCCGGTATCGGCCCAAGAATAGATTGCGAGGACGCCCGGGTATTTATTGCTGACGCACAACGGCGACGACGCAGTCGGCCGGGGCAGCGTTTTTTTACAACGGACATGGTCGACGGCAGCTGGTACTGGATGACCGAAACGCTGCTGGATGACGGCTGGCTTGTCCTCGTGGGCAGTGAAATTTCCCCGCTGAAAGAGAACGAGCAGGCACTAGCGAATGCCCACAGGCGCGCTTTGCATGAGGCGAGGACCGATGCACTCACGGCACTTCCCAACCGCCGACAGGTCCTCGACTACCTTGGCAGCGCAATTTTGACTCTGCCGGCTCCCGGAACGTCAGTCGCAATCGTACTTTTTGACCTGGACTGGTTCAAAAGCATCAACGACGAGCATGGGCACCTTGCCGGAGATGCTGTTCTCTGCGATTTCGCCGCCCTGGGCACAAGCATGGCTCGTCCCTCCGATGTTATCGGGCGAATCGGAGGAGAGGAATTCCTGATTGTCATGCCCGGGACAGCAGCAGACGAGGCCTTGCAGTTCGCCGAACGATTACGTCAGGCGGCATCGAACCGGATTGTTGTCAGTCTGGTGGGAAAGCAGGTGCGATATTCCGTATCGGCTGGCGTTACCCAGGCCTCCCACCAGGACACGCTGGACGCACTATTCTGTCGCGCCGACCGCGCACTTTACAAAGCTAAACGCAGAGGGCGGAATCAGGTTTCAGTCGAACTGTAGCTCCACTGGGTCCCTGAACGGCTGGAGACCGACTCCTGCGAACTGAACACTACCTTCCCCATTCAGGTGAAGCGCCCGCAGAACGAGCAAAAAAAAACGAGGGCAGCCGGACGACTGCCTTGTCGCCTTGCGCCTACTAGATGAACCTGCGGTTGCTCACTGAGGACCGCTGTCTTCGTCCGTCGGCCACTCGGGCCGGGAAACAGAGCCACGAGCCCTGAGCTTGCAGTTTCGCGCGCTGCCTGCCCTCTGAATTCGAGATGAGTGGCAGGAACGGTTATGATTGTCGCTGCAGCGGTTTGAATCCTGTTGTGCGGCGAGCAGGCACGCCTGCCGCGTATTCCTGGTGGACGACGACGCGGACACGGTCGAATCGCTGGCACTGCTGCTGGGACTGGACGGACATATTGTTCGTACCGCCATCAGCGCGCCCGAGGCACTAATCACGCTGGAAAGTTTTACTCCGGACGTGGCCTTCCTCGACGTGAATATGCCCGAAATCGACGGCTTTACCCTTGCCGCACAGCTCCGAAACAGGCCGGCCCTCGGCCATGTAAAATTCGTCGCCCTTACCGGCGACGCGTCGCGGGCAGACCGCGAAGCTGCGCTTGCGGCTGGCTTTGACCATCATCTGGCGAAGCCGGTGGACATGCGCGCGCTCTCGTCAATTCTCGCGTCCGCCGGGCGAACGCTATCCTGAATCACGCAATTCGGGTACGGCCAGTCGTCAAAGGACGGACAAAGTCGACGTCGCAATAGCAGAAGGAAGGCGCATTGGGTAACTGCGCCTAGGCGGCGACTGCCGCAAGCCCAATCTTCCTTTTCAGCCCGTCGTCGCCCAGGGACATCCGGTTGCGTTCAGCGGCAGCGCCGTGCTGACGCAAAAGCGACACTTCCGTTCAGCGGCCAGGCCGTTCGGGTATGGTGGTTGCGCTGCTTGCAAGATGTCGTAATGCGCGCCATGCCATGCTTACTGTATTGCTTGTCGATGATGACCTTGAGAATCGTTGGGCGCTTCAACTGGCCTTGGAAAGCTGTGGTCATCACGTCCTCTTGGCCGAAAATGGCCGTGACGCACTGCAAAAGGCGGCCAGGGAAATACCGCGGCTCATCATCACCGACTGGCAAATGCCGGAGATGGACGGCGCGGAAATGTGCCGCCGCCTCAGATGCCAACCCGCGCTCGCCAATATCCCAGTCGTCCTGTTATCGGCGTTGCAGGAGCCGGAGATTGGGCCTCGCTACTGGTCGGCCTTTCTCCGGAAGCCAGCTTCTTTGAATATCCTGATGCATACGGTCGATTTATTCCTTGCTGGTCGCCTGACCTCGGCGAAGTTGGCGCCCAACTGCGAAGAGGCAAGGCCGTCTCGCTGGCGCCCTGTCGATTCGCGCTGCTGGCCGTGAGATACCCGGTGTCAGGCGGATTACGGAATCGCACACAGCAGATGACCACAACGGAGACCGCGCTCGCGCGTGCCACTCGCAAGCGCGACGCCCGAAAAGCCCACCATGGTATCCAATGGGCAGACCACCGAAAAGACGAAGCCATTCAGCAAAGATTTCGACTGTGGATTGCCGGTCCGCCGAGAGCAGCGAGATGTGAGCAAGTCTCTACGCCACAGGATGGCGGACTTCTTCCTGGCATTGCCAAACTCTCTACACTGCGAGCAACACCACGCCCGGTGCTTCCTTTGCTGCTCCAGCAGGCTTGGCCAGACAATCACATTAACATGGCCAGTCTGCTTACACATATGCACAAGGTGGCATCGAATAGCCTCCGCGAGCGAATCGAAACCGCAGTCACGCAGCCAGCGTCGGATGGAGAGTCAGTTCGACCCGAAGCGCGGAGTTCGTGGCGACAGTGCTGAAAATCGAGCGGAAGAATCGCGAGGCCACCCTATGCGGTCCGACTCCGACACAGGAGTTCGATGTCGCCCCGGCTTTGTCGCAGGACAGCTTCAAAGTCGGCGATTCGGTTCGCGCGGAATTTATCTCTGCCGCTGCTGTCTCGGTTGTGCGGGTCGCGACGGTTCCTCAGTAAGCAGCCTCGCCAAGCAACTGTCTCTTCAGCTGAGTGCTCTGAGGGTTCGCTCGGCTAGAAGAAACTGCGCCGGAAACGAATGGGCCTGAAGGTGCATTGACGACGCTCGTACAACGCTGTTCGACGTCGAAAGGCAAGGTATCGTGCCCGCTCATCGACGCACTCATGGACGGCGACGAACTCGCCCATTCAAAGTGTTAGCTCCTGGCGGACCGGACGAAGGAGGCCGGCCCACGCCAGCATCCGCAGCCTGCCAGCAGCAGAGCCACGGGCCGCGTCGTGCGTGCTGACAGCGCACACTACCGCCGACACAACCGGGACAAAGCGGGTCTGTGCGACGCGCGTCGCAGTCAGCAGGGCAACCTGAGCCTTGCTGGCTGCAGCAACGCGACAGATGCAATCATTTCGTTTCCTGACCGTCTAACAATAAGACTGCGCTTATCACTCGGTAGACCGCCATGCTAAAGGTTGTTCGCAAATATCTTCTCGCTTCGAGCCTGTTACTGTCCGTCGGAACGGCTTTCGCTGGCGAACAGGCGTTCAACCAGGTCCAGTTTGACAGGCTGAACGCCAACGGGAAGTCAAACGTCGTCTACTTCCACGCGATCTGGTGTCCCACCTGCAAGGTCCAACAACCCATTGTGGACCGTCTCGCAGCGAGCCCAGAAATGAAAGACGTCACCATTTTCGTGGCCGACTACGACAAGGAAGTTGCCCTGAAGCGGGCAATGAAAGTGACCCAGCAGTCAACGTTCGTTGTTTTCAAGGGCGGCCACGAGGTCGCGCGTTCAACGGGACAGACGCGCGAACAGGATATCAGGGACACGTTCGTCAAGGCCCTGTGATGGATTTCTCCCTGGGTACGTACATGCTCGGCTTTCTGGCTGGCGTTCTGACCATCTTGTCACCGTGCGTACTCGCCCTCGTTCCCGTACTCGTTGCGTCGGCATTGGCGGCACATTGGCTGGGTGTTGTCGCACTCGCCGCCGGATTGGGTGTGTCGTTCTCGGTCATCGGAATTTTCGTGGCCAGCGTCGGCGTGTCATTGGGTGCGGATGGTGAAGTCTTTCGGCGCGTGGCCGCTGTGCTGATGATTCTTTTTGGGCTCGCGATGTTTTCTCAACGACTGCAGGCTACTCTCAATCGCGCGGCCGCGGGAATAAGCGGTCCCACCCAGAACTGGCTGAGCCGGATAAAGGGCAACACCCTGTCGGGTCAGTTCGCGGTCGGACTACTTCTGGGAGCCGTTTGGAGTCCCTGCGTCGGCCCGACATTGGGCGCGGCAACCACGCTCGCCTCTCAAGGCAGGAATCTCGGCAATATCGCACTGTTGATGGGTGTATTTGGCCTTGGAGCCGGCCTTCCGCTGGCGATTCTCGGCTTCTTTTCCCGGACTTCCATACTGAACCTGCGAGGTCGGCTGCGCTCTGCGGGAACTGTTGGAAAAACCGTTCTTGGAACGGTTTTCGTCGTCTTTGGCGTGCTCGTATTGACGGGGCTGGACAAGATGTTGGAGACAGCGATGCTGTCCGGAAGTCCAGCATGGCTGACGGCTTTGACGACGTTGTTTTGACCGGCGCAGACACAGATGTCGACGCCGGACGCATTCCCGCGTCTTCGCTCGACGTTCGGTGTTCAAAATTCCAAGACCGCGCGCTTCATCGTTCCTCGATTGCGTGCGGGCCTACATCGGAGCAAATACCACAGCTCCGCTGTCGTCAATTTGCATGAAGCTCCGAATAAACCGGTACGTCTGGTCACCGATTGTTACCCGGTTTGCGCCAGCCTGTGTCGACTCCAGTATCTCGTCGGCCAGCCTCGCCGCAATGGTCCCGTGGCTCGTGAAGTCGTCCTGCGGGCCTGTTGGGTCGCCTACGTAGACAGCGCAGATGTCTATATCTTGACGAATCATGACGAGGCACTTCCCCTCATCAAGCGAGAGCTCGAGGTACTCGGCCAGGGCCAGCAATGACTCTGGTGTCTTTCCCTGAGGGCCGGAAGCCAAACCAGACGCAGTAGCCATCGCGCCATTCCCCGTCAAAGATGCCCGGTCTGAACAGAAAACTCGCCATAGGGCGACCATGGTTCCACTATAGGCGCCCATATGCGAATTCGGAACGCATCGGCAACGGTCTTTTCACGTTTGCGAACACGGGCCGCATGTGAGCCCGGGCGTATCCGCGAAACGGCAGCTGCTGCCCGCTTCCTGCGAGCCTTGCGGCTTGCTTGCAAATCGAGGCGCAGAACGTGCGCTTCCGCGAAACCCGTAAGCCACTAACCGGCGTCGAGAATGCTTCGAGCAGTTGTTCAGCTCTCCAAGCGCGTGCCGAAGTGGCTGGCCGAAGTCGCGTGATAAAGCCGCTGCTTAGACTGCATCGTAGCCCGTAATCCCCAGTTACCAATCTCGCACGGCCGTTTCACCTGTGTCCAATATCCCATCCTACACTTCGAGCCGTAGTCACTGACATTGCACTCAATGTGCGAGGAGTAGCGAAGATGAACAAGAAGATTCTCGGCGCAGCGCTCGGTCTGGCAGTGCTGGCAGCATCAACGGCCGCATCGGCACACGTCGACGTCGCCATCGGATTGGGCATCCCCGGAGCTGTGTATGCGCCGACAGAACCAGTGTACGCACCGCCGCCTCCCGTCGTGTATGCGCCCGCACCTGTCGCCGTCGCGTACGGCAATGACGACGGCTGGCGAGCCCGCGAATGGCGCGACCGTCGCGAGTGGCGTGAACGTGAATGGCGCCGCCAGGAATGGCGTGAACATGAGTGGCGCGAGCGTCGTGATTGGCGCGGGTATTGAAACGACGCCGGAAGGCGCCACGTCCGAAAAATCCAACCTCAGAGTATCTTCGAATGAAAACCGGTCCGATAAGAATCGCCTTGGTTGCAACGACACTGGCCTTCGCAGCGGCAGGCACGGCAAACGCCGCAGGCTGCCTCACGGGCGCGGCGGTAGGTGGGGTCGCTGGGCACTACGCGGGGCACCACGCTGTCGTTGGTGCGGTCGGTGGCTGCGTGGTCGGCAGGCACCTTGCGAAGCAGCACGCGCAACAGCAGGCCGCGCAGCGCCAGGCGGCAGCACAGGCGCAATAAGACATCCTCGGCTTGGTGTACCCGGTGGAACCAGAGAATTGCTGGTCCACCGGGCAACGAACAACTGCGCTCAGGTCGTCGACTCGGCGCCAGGCTCGACTGTGGTCACCGGAGCAGTCCCGGCCACCACGCTCTTCAGCGGTGCCTTCTTTGCCGGCGCTTTATGAACCACAGCCGGGGCGGCCTTTTTCATAGCCGCTTTCTTAGCCAGTGCCTTCGCGCTAACGCCTTTCTTAGCAACAGTTTTCTTCGCCGTCGGGGCCTTCTTCGCAACAGCTTTCCTGACCGCCGCTTTCGCATCGACCGCCGTGTTGTCGCCATCAATCAAAAACTTCGTCCGGTCTTTCGCACCGGCTAGCCACGCCGGAGCCGGACCGCGTCCGCTCCAGGTCGCACCACTCTTTGGGTCGAGGTACATCGCCGGCAGCGGCCCTTTCCGCTGCCCGCTGCCCGCAGTTGCACCAACCGATTTCGATGTCTTCTTGGCCTCAGCCTTTGCCTTGCTCACAGCACCTGCGGTCGCCGCAACAGTCTCTTCAGCACCGCCTGCAATCAATAATTTGCTTCGGTCTTTGGCTTCGGCCAACCACGCCGGCGCCCGCCCACGACCAGACCACGTTGCGCCCGATTTGGGGTCAGCGTAGAGAGCCGGCTGGGCGCCTCTGACGTAGTTTCCAGCTTTCGCCGACGACTTGCCTACAGGTACCGAAGCAGCGAACGAGGTAACAGCCAGAAATTTGCTGCGGTCCTTTGCGTTTGCAATCCACACTGGCGCCCGGCCGTGGCCTGTCCCGGCTGCGCCAGATTTTGGGTCACGGTATTTCGCCGTCTGAGCTGTCTTCGCCAGCGCAGCTTTTGCGCCGGGCTTGGGTCCACGCTTCTTGCCACCAGCGTGAGTATCAATGTCAGCAATCGTCAGGTTATGCTTTTCCATTAAATCGCGAATCTTCGCCAGTACAGCGCCCGATTGCTTCGCGACGAGTGCCTCTGCTTGTGCCTGCAACTTCATGATTTGCGCCTGTACTTTTTCGAGTGTGGCCATGGTTTTCCCCTTTGGTAGCAATGGCCGCACTATGCCATCAAGCAGGCAACGCGTCGATAGCGGTGTCGTCTTCTGCGAGAGGGTCAAGCCGACAGAGAGTCCGACGGGAAACGAGACACCTAAAGGTTCGGAGTCGCTTGCCGTCAATTGAAATGGATAGCCACCGCGTAGCTGACTCTTGTCGTGCGATTTGGGAGACATGTTCTCCCGATAGCTCCAGTGGCGTGCCGTAATTCCGCTACCCCATCCTTACGAATCAACACTGAGAGCGCGCCCTATCGGATACGCCATTCACATCACAAGGAAAGAGAACTGGTTCGACGAGGAGGTCCTCAGATAACCTTGGCTGGATGGGAGCGCCTGATTGAGGCAGACCGGAAATGCGGCTCGACAGCCACGCCGAGGCAAAGCTCGCGAGCGCCGCTACGTTGTGAGTGGAGAGCCAAGGCCTGGGCGTTTGGATTTCTTATCCGGGGCACAACGACGGCGGCAATATGGCGTGGTTCGACTATCGAGGTGTAAACGTAGTCGTAAAGAACCCTGACACGGCCACTCTCTGAAAGACGTTGTCATCGCAGACCGTCTTGGCGCTCGCGTACAGGGCGAGGGCGTTGTCAACTTGCCGTGCTTGAGACAAAACGCTGGAGGTGTGACGATGATTTAAAAACCAGCCGACGGATCTCGGGTGAGGTCGGTGAATTCGCGCCACGCAACGAACCTTGCTGCAAGCTGTTTGCGATAAAGTGAAGCGCGCAGTAGATGCCGCTTGAGCGCGAAGTGTTGCCGGATCAGTCCGAAGCTCAACAGGAAGGCCTGTGTGCGTTTCGGAACACGAAAACCGCGCATGCGACGCTCGCGTTCGCGTGTCGGCTGGTGGCTGTTTTCAGCCCGGTTGTTCAGTCGGGCTGCCGCTTTGACAAACACGTGCTTTACGCTCGCCAGCTCTGGAATCTCAGCTTTGGCGGCCGGATAGCTGCGCAGCTGATCGGTGATGATCTTGTGCGGCACTGAGCTCGAGCGCAGCACACGCTTGAAGAAGCGCTTGGCTGCGGCCTTATCGCGCCGCTTTGCAGCACGATGTCGAGTTCGGCGCCGTGTTCGTCCACTGCGCGCCATAACAGGTAAGGCTCGCCGCGCAACGTCACGAACATCTCGTCAAGGTGCCATGTGCCGCCAGGCTTGCGACGCGCCGCTTTCACCCGACGAGCAAAGCCTGCGCCAAACTTATCGCACCAGCATCGGATCGTCTCGTAGGTCACGACTACGCCGCGTTCAAAGAGCGGTTCTTTGATGTCACGCAAGCTCAATTGATACCGGTAGTACCAGCGCACGGCGCAACTGATGACGCCGGCTGGAAAACGGTGACCGCGATACAGCGATTTCGATTTCTTCATCGCCTCATCTTACGCGAGACGACCAGCAACCTGACGACGCCGGAGATACGAATGTGCGCAGCAGGATAATCAAAATGGCGACTGTCATTCGACCAGACAATTTCGACCGCCGCATTTGACCGAGATTGCATGCTCGATGACGGAATAACGTGTTCGGTCAAATATCCCTCCGCGAGTACGGCGTTCTAGCCAGTCAGGACACTTCCTCCTTGCTGTGTCGCCCGGCGGCGGACAAGCCGTGTCCAGCATTGGGAAGGCTTCCGTGCATTGAGACGATGCATATGATCAGGAAAGGTCAGATGAAGGACAACGCCAATACCCGAACCGCTGCTGCCCAGTTCTATTCGTTGGCGGAATAAGGAATCCTTACCATCACGGAATTTCTCGACTTACCGAACTTATCGCGACACAACGGTTTGCGCAGGGGATAGGTTGCAGGCAGCCGGTGCCACTTTTCGCGACTCACGTGGACCCACAGAATCGCATCGAGAACCGCACGCGGATGTCGACGTGGTCGGCCGGGGTGGTTCGTAACAGCGTAGTGGAAGAGATGGCTGACCTTCTGCCAGGCTTCGTCAGAGAGAGGAACTTGCAACATCAGATTTTGATTCACCAGAGCGTTTACTCTAACTATCGTAACCTGGTGATCACGCCTGAAATATCACTATTCTTAACAAAACACTGGACTCTTAATAAAATGTCGCTGGTCTGCGATATCTGACGAGTCGCGATTCGCCGCCGGACGGGCCGGCCAGTACATCGGTGTTGAACCGGATTTGGCCGCCAGTTTGCTTTTCGCGATACCTGCCGGTATCGGGAAGCACGAAAAGCATCAGGACGTCATATTTATCTGTCTACATAAATAGACAGATAAGACTCCGTCAAATCGTTTCGGGTTTCGCAGCGCGGTAGAACGGGCACGGCGGGCACTGTCTGATCGTCGCACGACTGGGCGTGGCTCGGGCCGGAGCGTGTAAAGCAAGGCTAGGCGTATCGCCCGAGCGGTTAGCGCTAACTTGAGTCACGAGGGAGTCGTTATGTAGCCTCGGCAGCGCGCAAGCCACCGGAGGTATTTTATACCTTAGTAAATCGTTGCAAGGTATAAGTCGCGTTTCAATTTATACCCTATAATTTGATCATCAGGTATAAACTCCGAAACCATGTTGACCTTCCATAACGAAGCACTTCAGACGCTTTATTCGTCCGTAGCCGAGCGAGCCAGCACGCAGGCGTCCGTCCCGCTGCATTCTCCCGGCTCGGCGTCGCGAAAGACCGTCGACGGGAAGACATATATCTACTGGCGGGTTTATCTGGCATCAGGCAAGCACAAGGAAACGTCGTTGGGCCGGGACGGCGAGCTGGCGACTGAGGCGACACTCGAGGCCAGGATACTTGACAGCACGGAGATGCGAGCCGTTGCGGCCGACGTCCAGCTGTTGCGTAAGGCAGGATTTGCTGCAGCCGATAACTCTTCGGCACTGACCATTGCAACGCTCTACAACGCCGGGATCTTCAGCCACGGCGGCGTGCTTGTTGGTTCACACGCATTCGGCGCGCTTCTGAATAGTCTGGGTGTGCGTTTGCCAGCCAACTACAAGACCGAGGACATAGACATCGGAAGTGCTGGCTCGATTTCGCTAGCGATCCCGGAAGACCGCAGCTTCCTCGACATCCTCCGCGACAGTAGCATTTCATTTCTCGAAGTACCCGACCTGGACTCCCGTCGACCGTCGATATCGTTCAAGGCGAGGGGACAGCCTCTCAAAGTAGATCTGCTCGTTCCGGGCACTGACGCGTATGAGGCCAGGCCGCTCCCGCATATACGCGCACATGCGACTGGACTTCCGTACTTCAGATACCTCGTGTCGGACTCAACTCGCGGCTTTGTCCTGGGCAAGGAGCATGTCGTTCCGGTGCAGTTACCTGACCCTGCGCGGTTCGCCCTGCACAAGCTCATCGTCAGTACGCTACGGGATCCCTCACGTGCAGTAAAAGCGGACAAGGATCGACGTCAGGCCTGTGTGCTCATTGACGCCCTGATGGAAAAATTTCCAGACTGGTTGGCAGTTGCGGTCGACCAGCTGGACGAGGCCGCAGGCGCAAAGGTAGCCGACGCTTCGGCACTCACGTTGCGACTCGGCCTGGATCTGTCGGAACGTGCACGTGACTTTCTCGCGAATCTGGATCGTTAGACATTTCGGGTATCAGGCAACGAGCGGGAATACGGATTCGTAAATTGCGTCCCGATCAGCCGCGAGCATCTTCACCGAGGCGCCTGACTGGAAGTGCTGCGAATCTTTCTGGCTGACATGCCTCCTGGCCCGTCGACTGCCGACGAATTACGTTGGGAGCTGGAGCAGCAAGCAACCGTCATTGTCTCCGCAGCGCGGAAACAATGATGGGGACGAACATCAAACGCTGATAACACGCTCGCCAATCTCCCCATATCCAGCAACGGCTATCGTTCGTCGCGAAGCAGTGGAAACGGAAAATTCTCATCCTTATACTGGGTGTCTCTATCAATCGCGGAATTGTCATGCGGCGGGTGATCGTCCGGCAGTCGCCAGTTCATGGGAAAGGTGTTTTCGCGCTGCGAGCGCTCGCAGCGGGTGAGCGCGTGCTCGAATACAAGGGAGTGATCACAGGGTGGCGGGAAGCCGTACGGTGGCACCGATGCGAAGGAATCGAGGGGCACACGTTCCTGTTCGGATGGACGCGTGATTGACGGCAGCCGCGGCGGCAACAGCGCCCGATGGCTGAACCACGCGTGTGCGCCTAATTGCGAGACTATCGAAGTCGCTGGGCGCACCTTCATCCACACGCTCAGGCCAATCGGGGCAGGCGAAGCACTCTTTATTGAATATCTTCTGGCGGTTGACGATCCTCTGGATGAGGACATTCGACGCCAGTACGCGTGCCGGGGCAGCACTTTGGGCTGCCGTCAGTCGATGCTGGCGGACGCCGCGTAACTGAGTCGGTTGACGGCACGGTCAGGATTCGCGCGACCGTAGTTTTCCATCTAGATGCGCTGAAACTGTCGCTGACAACGGAACGGACATCCGGCGAAAATCATTGCGCGAACACGAAGGAACCGCTGTCGCTGGATCCCGATCCACAAGACTTGTGGTAACGGCAACACCAAATCATACCGTCGGCAAAATTACGGGAGCAGGTTTATGCAGAACCGGAAGTTGGCACGAAAGAGGGCAGGGGAAGTAAGTCTACCGGAACTGCTCGACCGACTTGAACTGGTACTGACGGGAATGCCCGCCCACACGTCCGTCTGCAGAGCGCTTTCGGATTTGAACCAGTGGCTCGGCTTCGCCAGCACGAACGCCGCCACACGTACCAATCGACCGGCACCCCCGCGGCGCCGGCGCCTCGCAGTCGTCGAATCCCTGTCGCTGTTTTCGTGAACGTCACCGGGTCGGACGAACCTGCAGTCTCTGCCAAGACGTTGCTACCAGAAGCTTTGACCAATGATTGCGCGGCAACTTTTAGAGCGACCGATCAGAACGTCAGAAAGAGGCGAGAACCGATGCGTTTTCGCCCGGTCGACCCGAAATGACTACCGCAAACGCACCGGCCTGGGACAAGAATGAGACGCGCAGGGGCCAGCGCTGACTTCTCTTGCCGAATAACTGTCAACGCCGACTGAAACCTGACCCACAGGGGGTGCGGCAAAATTCTTGGACTGTTTATGCCGCAAGGCCGAGGCTCGCTCGGTACTCGATGGGGCTGAGTGAGCCGAGCGAAATCTTGATCCGCTTTTCGTTATACCAGCGGAGGAATCAACCACCTCAATGAATTGGTCAATGGTTGTAGCCTGCCAGTCCCGAGGATAAAACAGCTCGGTTTTCAGCCGCCCGAAGAAGCCTTCGCAGGCCGCATTGTCGGGCGAGCATCCTTTGCGCGACATCGAGCGAACCAGCTTCGCATCGCGTATCCGCGAGAGCCACCCCGGCCAGCGATAATGGGCACCGCGATCAGAGTGGACGACGGGCCGCTCGTTACTATTGGCCACCGTCTCGATAGCTGCATCCAGCATGGTGTTCACAAGCCCGGCATCCGGACGCGTGCCTATTGACCAGCTGATGACCAGCCCATCGAAGCAGTCGATGATGGGCGACAGATATACCTTGCCAGCCGGGATCTGGAGTGGAGTAAGAGGCAGGGCGTAGTCGAACTATCTCCCTACCTCTCCTCCCCGAACCGGACTTGCACCTCTCAGCGCATCCGGCTCTCCATTTAAGTGTTGCTCATAGCAAAGGCGACATCAGCAAAGCGCGATTCGATGGTGCGGCGATTCGCGTCGCGCATGATGAACGGATTTTCCGCCGGGGTGCGCCAGGTAAACCGACCCTTGCGACTGGTAACTAGACGCCGAAGCGGCACCGCCCCATACCGTCCCCGACTATTTTGACCGTGAAGCACCCATGTTTTCGCATGTCCTTCTTCAGGCCGCCGGACGTGGTCGCGCATCAACGCTGGGAAGCCGCGCCGATACTTGCGTGCGAGCCAATATCCAAACTTCCAGAAGACGGTACGGTCCAACTTGGCGAACACGGTGGCCGTGTAGTCGGTGTATTGATAAAAGGCAGCCCAGCCAGCAATTTGCCGATTCAGGCTTTCCAACAGGTCCATCTGATTCAAACTGTAGTTGCCAGACAGTTGCTTGACTAGCCTCTCGGCGAAGCCCCGATACTTCTCCCACGGAATGGTCGTCACAGGCCGCATGCGGCCGAGTGGTCCTCGCTTACGGATGATGCGATGACCAAGGAAGTTGAAGCCGTCGTTCACATGCGTAATATGGGTCTTCTCCATATTCAGCGTGAGCTTCAGTTCACCCTCAAGGAAACTGCCGTACGCTTGGCGTACTGCTTCCGCGTGTTCGCGAGTACCTTTGCCCGCTGGCTTGCGCCGCTACGTACCTGCGAATGGGTGGTCTACGCCAAGCGCCCGTTCGCCGGACCGGAAGGCTTAGCATCGCTTGCTGATCTTCAGTCTTGGCAGCAACAGTGCGCATGCCAGGTTGCTGCTGCAGTCCAGATTGCCCGGGCGTCCGCCGCGTCGGTCTTGTTCGTTTGCACGAAAGGTCGAATAAATTGGGCATGCAATAGCACCACCTCGTGTCCGAGCGCGCGGATCTTACGCGCCCACCAGTGAGCACTTCCGCACGCCTCGAGGGCGACCCGACCGGCGGGGCGCTGCGCGAGAAACGCGATTAAGTCGTCACGTCCGAATTTCCGATTCGCGATCTCGCCGGTTTGGGCGTCGACCCAGTACAGCTGGAACACCCGTTTTGCAATATCGAGTCCATATGTCGTAGCATTCATCTGGGGCCTCCGTTCCTCAAGTGGTTGTGTCGCAACTCCACTTTGGCACATTGATGCCGTTCGGTCCTGGGGGCCCTCGATCGTGCCCACTTCCCCGGAGGGAGGGCGGTGTCCATTCCATCTCGGCCATCAGGAGTCGCTCGTCCGCGTGCCTTCGGCGATCGAAGAAGCGCTTTTTTCGGACGTTGCCTTCGTAAGTGGCAAGCGTGTGAATTCCGCTGACCAGCGCCGCAGTGTGTTGCCACATTCCTTAACTCGGACTGAAGACACACAGTTCTCCCCTGGGTGCGTCGAGCGGGAGTTTGATGAAACACGTCTTTTTCATGGCCGTGATTACGCGAGCAGCGCGTGCGAGTTGCCGTGGGTCAGTTTCAGGGCACCGGTCTCCGGGCAAGACCCAGAAGCTGCCGCCAGTGGGGCCCAGACGATCACCCGGTCGCCGGCCGGCGGGTGACGCCGGCAGCCATTCAGACGGGTCAGGAAAGCGCCGCGCCGCGATGAAAAATGCGACGATCCAGCAACGACAAATGGCCACTTCCGTAGCAACTGATTCCGGCATAGCAAGTCCGGAAGTTTCGGGATTGATTTCCCGATAGTTCATGTTACTATGACTTACATGAAATCACGCGAAATCGTTCAACGTTCCGATGACGGGCGGATGACAGTGCATGACCATCGGCGCGGAGTTCGATACGCCCATCCGGGTACTCCCAGACCTCGATATACCGTCCGATCAGTTTGCGGTGCTCGGGCGTGTCGTTCAGCAGGTACGTGACGCGGTCATACCGCACAGTCAACGACTTGCTCATCTTGCGCGGCTCGCGCCACGTGAACACCAGATCAAGATTCTCGTCAGCTCTGAGTGGGCGGTGAGCATCGAATCTGCTCGTTGGTGGCTTTGCGAAGCGCGCGTTGTAATTTGCCATGAAGGCCGGCGCATACGCATTGGCTCCGGCAGCCGTGCTGATGCCACGCAACCGCAATTCTTTTACGAGCCGGTCCTGCAACGTCAGGTGGGCCCGTTCGACGCGCCCCTTGGCGGGGCTACTGTTCGCGCAGAACGTGTCGATGTTCAGCTCGTACATCGCCCGGCCGAAATGGGTGGCGCTGTTGCCATCCTTGTTTGCACCCGTCTTGCGAAACACGCTGTACTTGTCGCTGTAGAACGCGACAGGCTTGCCGTGGCGTTCAATGTACGCGCGCGTCGCTTCGAAGTAGCTGAAGGTCGACTCGGTCGCCGTGAAATGCAGCGTCATCAGCTGGCTCGTCGCATCGTCGACGTACACCAGCAGCGAGCAGGCCGGCGCGCGTTCCTCGAACCACCGGTGATCGCTGCCATCGATCTGGATCAGCTCGCCCAGACACGCGCGCCGCGCACGCGGCTGGTAGATCTTCGGTGGCCGCTGCCGGCGCGGAATCCACAGGCCGGCGTCCGTCATCAGGTGCCGCACCGTTTCCCTGGCGAGCCGGATGCCGTGACATTCGACCAGCTTCTCGCAAGCCAGCGTGGGCCCGAAATCAGCATAGCGATCACGAATGATCGAGAGTGCCCGATCGGCCGTCACCGCGTCCAGCTGGTTGTTGCTGGGCCTCGAGCGCCGACGCGACACGAGGCCTTCCGGTCCATGTTCGCGCAGTCGCGCAACCAGGCGCCGGATCTGCCGCGTCGTCAGCCTGAGCCGTTCTGCCGCGCGCCACGGCTTGAGCTTGCCGTCGGCAACATCCTGAATGACCTTGAACCTGTCCAGTTCGCGCATCGTCATGGTTATCCGTTCGGTCGCAGCCATTAAAGCCTCCCGCGCCGGAACGCCGGCGGCCGGTCAGCTTACGCTGCGAAAAAGCGGACATTTGAACTTGGCTAAAAGCGGACATTACAACTTAGCCTCTACATCAAAGGTTGATAGAAACACGTTTTATGTCAACCAAGCGCCAACGGGGGGCGGGCAGTGCGAATGACTCAGGTCGCTGCACCCTAGGCATTCCAAACACCTGCGCTGGCAAAGCGCATAGTCGTTGACACTGCCCTGCCTCGGCTAGATATTTGCTTGCCGCTTTTGCGAGACGGCACGCGGCCAATCCCATACTTCGCTTCCGACTGTTCTCAGAACAATGGAGCTATCCTTGGGGACGCCGCTCACGACTGCCGACCCCAGCGTTCCGACCTGTGCCCGATCAACATCCGTCTGAAGCAGGTTACCCGCTTCTGCTTGTGTCGCGTCCCTTTCGTCCACAAAGATGCGGCTCGCACGAACAGTTTGAGCTGATATCTCGACTGCGTCGGGGGTGATGCGCATACTCGATCACGAGACGACGGGCATCCGCTGCCACTGAGTACACCGGCTGCTTACTTGTCGTCAGGGTAACCAGCGTATCGTCGAAAATCTTTACTATCTGTTACCTCACGATAGTGCGGTAAAGAGGTGCAAAAGGAGCCAGCCAACCTGTTGTGGAAAAGACCGCTCCTTGCTCAGGGATGAGAGCTGCTAGGCGAGGGGCCGAAAAGCCGGTAACGGGTATCGTTCAACGGCTTCCACGTCTGTTGCCATCTTCACGCGCATTCCGATCTGAGGGGCGCAGCCAAGAACGCGCGCCAGCATGCTCGCACCCTCATCCAGCGCGATCTCGGCGAGCGCTATTGGAACTTCGTCGAGAAACGCTGGATGATTCGGCCGGTATATCAAGCTGAAGGAGACGATGGTGCCATGCCCTGATGCCTCTTTCCAGCTTAGGGGAGAGGCCCAGCAATCAGGACACATGGATCGGGGATAAAAAATCTCGCGCCCGCACGCCTCGCAGTGTTGCAAAAGAAGCACACCGTGTCGCCAGGCCCGCAAATACGGCGCGTTATCGGCATCTTCGGTCGGCATGGGGTAGGCTGGGTAAGGCTGGCTCATTTGACGTTCTCCAGAATGACTGCGCTGCTCGATAGTCCGTGGCCATAACCGACCATTCCATAGCCCGAAACGAGACCGCAGCGCGGCGCGGCCGTCTGGAATTCACCGGCTTCCTGTCGCAACTGACGGA
The DNA here is from genome assembly GCF_041321145.1 of Paraburkholderia sp. IW21. Classification (NCBI taxonomy): domain Bacteria; kingdom Pseudomonadati; phylum Pseudomonadota; class Betaproteobacteria; order Burkholderiales; family Burkholderiaceae; genus Paraburkholderia; species Paraburkholderia sp. IW21. The sequence continues at coordinate 122,798 of NZ_JBGGWA010000015.1, forward strand.
CCGCTTCGGTGAGGCCGATCATGCCTCCCCCTGCGCCTGCCTGGCCACACGACAGCTGGCCGCCGTTCGTATTCAGTGGAAAGCTGCCGTCGTACGAGAAATCGTGCCGCGACAGAAACTCACCGACCTCGCCCTTGCGGCAAAATCCAAGGTCTTCCAGCTGGATGGCGACCATGATGGGGTAGTCGTCATACGCCTGAACGAAATCGATATCCGCATGGGTGCGCCCGGCGTCGCTGAACAACCGGTCCCGGAATAGCTCCCATCCGCCGGACAGGGGCGCGATTTCTCCGGGTGGATGGTTATGTTGCTCGTAACCGGCAAGGATCCGTATGCGCTTCGAGCGGTCGACCCGATCGAGCGATGTGACGATGACCGCTTCGGCACCGGTGCAGGGCAACACGCAGTCGTAAAGGCCGATCGGATCCGCAATGACGCGGGCGTTCAGATAGTCGTCGAGCGTCATCGGTCCACGCAGCAGCGCATTCGGATTCAGTTGGGCACTGCGCCGCTGGCCGACGGAAATACGCCCCAGTTGTGCGCGTGTGGTGCCATACGTCGCCATGTGTTTGCGCTGCACGACGCCGAACAGTCCGTTGGCGCCCCCAAAACCGTTCGGTGTTCCATAGTCCTGCAGGCTGCGATTGAACTGGTCCATCAGCTTGTAGTGCCCCGCGATATCGTAATTGTCGCCGGCGAGACAAAGGACCGTCGACGCCTGTCCGGCTTCGATCGCGCGCACTGCATTCAACACCGCGGCAACCGGACCCGCACCGCCGGCGGTGCCCAGATACGCCCAACTCACCGACAAGCCGAACTGCTCGGCCAGCGTCACCGCGTTGTCCGGAGCCAGCACGAACGAACATACTGAAATGCCGTCGATATCGCTTTTCTGCAGACCGGCACTGTCCAGCGCCAGCCGGCTGGTTTGCGCTAGCAGCGAGATCAGACTTTGATCCGTGCGCTTGTAATACGGAGACTGACCGTACCCGACCATCCCGACTTCCGTCGAGACGGCGGATGAAAGTTTCGTGGAGGGCATCAAATGACTCCCAGATTGTGAAGTTGCTGAACCCGGCCTGGCGGCATCCCTAGCAACCCGCTGAACACCGCGTCGTTATCGGCGCCAGCGGTTTTCCCAGGCCAGCGGATTTCGCCGGGCGTTTCGCTCAGCCGAGGAACCGGAGCCGGCATCCGAAGCATTTGCCCGTCGGAATGGGCGACATGCGAGATCGACTGGCGCGCGAGAATGTGCGGATTCTGCAGAACGGCAGCGATATCGAGGATCGGGCCGCTAACGACCTCGTGCGCATCGAGCGTCGCCGTGACCGCATCCAGCGTTCTTGCGCGGATCCAGGCGGCAACTTGCGCGTCGATCGCATCGCGGTTCGCCACGCGCATTGCCATGGTCGCGAAGCGGGGGTCATCACACAGATCGGGGCGCTGCATCGCACGAGCCAGATTTTCGAAGATGCGCTGCGAACCGCAACTGATCGCCACGAATCCACTGTCGGCCGTGCGATAGATGTTGCGCGGGACATCCTCTTCCATCTGGTTTCCGAGCAACGGCTTTTTCTCGCCGGTCTGGTCGTAGCGCAAGACAACGGACTCGATGATCCGCAGCAGCGGCTCGTACAGGCTGACGTCGACGACTTGACCGCGGCCGGTGCGCGAGCGGTGATGCACGGCCGTCAGCGCACCGAACGCACCAAATATTCCCGCCAGATAGTCGCCCATCGGAAACGATGAGACGGAAGGACCATTGTCCGGGAAACCCGTGAACGATGCCAGGCCGCTAAAGCCCTCGGCAATCGTCGCGTAGCCGCCGCGTTGGGCCATCGGCCCGGTTTGCCCATAGCCGCTGACTCGCACCCAGATCAGTTCGGGAAATCGCGTGGCGAGTTCCACGGGCGACAGGCCCCAGCGCTCCAGCGTTCCGGGCCTGAAATTCTCGATAACAATATCGGTCTGATCGAGCAGATCCAGCACGATCTCGCGACCCTGGGCCTGCGAGATATCGAGCGTGATAAGGCGCTTACCCCTCGCCATGCTTTTCCACCACAATGGCTCGCCATCTTTATGCGGAGGCCATTCACGAAGTGCGTCGGGTTTGCCGGGCTTTTCGACCTTGATCACTTGTGCGCCGAAGTCGGCAAGCATGGTTCCGACAAAGGGGCCAGCAAGCATGGAACCGAGTTCGAGCACCTTGATATCAGCCAGCGCCCCGGTTCGATCTTCTACGGAATGGTTAGTGTCCAACGATCCTCTCCTTATGAAACGAATGGATGAGCGTTACCCTCCACACGTCGGCATGGATCCAACGAGCAGCAGGGAATGCCGCGCCGGGCGCGGCAGCAACGATTAACTCGCGGATGTATTCATACGGTCGATACCCACGAGCCTGTCGATTAGAAACACGATCAGCACAGCGACATAGATCGTGGATGCGGACACAGCGGCGATCATCGGATCGATCGCGTACTGGACATAGTTGAAGAGTTTCACGGGCAACGTCGTCAGTTCGGATGTCGAGTTGAAGATGCTCAATTCGACATTCACCCACGAGATGATCAGCCCGAAAAGGGAGCCGGCCACGACGCCCGGCTTGATGATCGGCAGCGTCACCAGAAAGAAAGTCTGTGTCCTGGTGGCGCCAAGATCCAGCGCCGCTTCTTCGAGACCTAACTGAAATCCGGATAGCGATGCAAGCGCGGTGCGAACCGTATAGGGCAATACGAGAATGGTGTGGCCGACATACATGGCCGTCCATGTTCTCGCGAAACCCATCGCCGTGGCGAACTGAAGAACAGACGCACCAATCACGATGGTCGGCAGAACCAGCGGCGACAGAAAGAGGCCTCCGATCACACCATCGAGACGTCCGCTCCTGCGGGAAAGCACCAGTGCAACCGGCAACCCCAATATCAGGGCAGTGAACGTCGAGGAAATCGCCAGCCCGGCACTCAGGCCAATCGAACTCAGATAGGACGGGTCACTCAGGAAGCGCGCGTACCACCTCAAGGTCCACCCTTGCGGCGGAAAAGCGAGATAGTCGGTGTTCGTAAAAGACGTGAGTACGATCACCAGTAGCGGCAGCACGAGAAAAGCGAATGCCAGCGCGCAAAATGCGTATAGCGGCGCGTGTCGAAGCCATGCGTGACGGTTCATCGTGTTCCCCCGGGCGCGCGGACGCGGCGGCCACCACGCGGGGTCCAGAGGCGGGACGCCGCGATCAGCAGCAAGGTCGCCAGCAGTAGCGCGACAGCGAGTGCCGCGCCGAAATGAAAATCGAATAGCGTCGCGTATTGCTGGTAAATCAGCATCGACATCACGGTCTTCTTGCCGCCGCTCAATATGCTTGGCGTGACATAGGCACTCACGCTAAGCGTGAAAACGATCAGCGCGCCGGCCGCGACGCCGGGCATGCTGAGCGGAAACGTCACCTTGAGAAACGTGGTCCATCCATTCGCGCCAAGGTCGCGCGCTGCATGTTCGAGCGCGCGGTCGATGTTTTGCAGGACGGCGGCCACGGTGAGCACCATGAAAGGCACCATGATGTAAGTCATGCCGATGACGATGCTGAGTTCGTTGTTCAGGAGTTGCATCGGCCGGTCGAGAATGCCGAGCCCGACTAGCGCATCGTTGATCAAGCCGCGGCGCCCCAGCAAGATCATCCACCCGAACGAGCGGACGATATTGCTCGTAAATAGCGGCGTCACGATGACGACGTACATGACCCGCCGGATCCACCTCCGTTCCACGACGCGCGTCATCAGATAGGCTAGCGGATAGCCGACGAGGAATGCGCACCCGGTCACCCAGAACGATACCCGGAAGGTGAACCACAACACATCGGCAAAAAACAAGCCGTCGAAAAGCTTCGCATACTGATCGAGACTCACGCCCTGTGAAGAACGAAAGCTTTCCCACACCACCGTGCCGAAGGGCGCGACGAAAAACGCGAGAACAAACAATAAGGGGACGATGAGCAATGCGAAGGCTGATCGACGGTCGAGGTGCATGAATCAGGCGTCCTTCAGATGGATCTCGAAGTCGAGCAGCGGCGCGTGCTGCTGACAGCCGTACATGTCCGATTCGCCGATCAGGCCCTGAACGGTGGGCCGTCTCAACGTGAGCTTGATGGCCCATCCGCGCGGCACCGCGAAAATCGACGTCACCATGCGTTGCTCGACGCCGAACAGCTCGCTGATTTTTTCTTTGGTGAAATCGCCGGCCTGCCAGACGCGTTCGAAGTCCTGCCGGCTATCGAACATGACATCGAACGTAAGCAGGAACGGGCCGGCATTTTTGCTCCGGATCACCGTCGCGATTTTGGACAACGGCGTGGTCGTCATGCCGCCACCTCATCGAAATAAGCAGGGAAGAACTGAGTGGGGGTGTCGACCCGCATCAGGTGATAAGCGGAGAATTCGTACACCGGGCCCGCGCCGATTTCGGAAGGCGAATAGGGAAACGCGAGATTGCCGGCGGTATTGAATTGCCCGGCGTAGCTCACGTGCAGCAGCGTTCCGCTAACGAAGTGAGCGACCGCATGCGCGGCGGCCTGGTCGCGGTCGACCGCTTCGATCACGAGTCCCAGTTCGTGTGCGCCGTGTTCTACGACAGGTTCGAGCGCGCCCATCACGGCGCGTTTGCCGTACACATGGAAGTTGACCTTGAGCGTCGGCGAATCGAAATATTTCAATGCCTGGTTTTTCGCGTCGGCCAGTAACGGATCAATGCGAGAGATCATCGTCGGGCAGCGCACGCCCGCGATCGAAATCGATCGATAGCCAGCGAGCCGCGCGCCTTCGAGTTTTATCCAGTAATCATCCGAGCCGATGAACCGCGAGCCAGCCACGCGGACCTCGCGCTCGCTGATCTGCTCGAAAGTGCAGTCGCCCAGGTCGAGTTCGTGGCCTGGGCCCGCCTGACGAAACGGATTCTCCCGTTCGTACAGCGTATGCGCGGCAACGGATGTCAACGACGCGCGCCGGTTCAGGCCACCCGGTTCCAGCGTGAAGCCTTCGGCATCGATGGTCGCCATCATGACGTCCGTACCGTGAGGCTCTGCCGAGAACGCACCGCATTCGAGAATCTTGCCCATGTGAATGGCCAGGCCTGCGGGGGCGCCTTGCCAGATCGGAAAAGCGGCGATGACCGAGTCGTCGCATGCACGTCCGGCGATGATGACTTCAGCGCCCTGATCCAGCGCGGCCACGATCGGCTCATGGCCCATTTGCGCGACGATCGTCGCGCTTTCGAGCGCGGCGCTTTCCGTCAGATCGTAGCCCGCCTCGAAATCACGCACGTTTCCGCGGGCGATCGCCTCAGCAACCGATGCCTGTGGAATGTCTGAATAAATCCACGCAAGCCTGAACGCGAGCTTCTGTTCGGCCGCTACCTCACGAACAATCCCGACGACTTCGTCAACATGCGCCCGTGTGCCGGCGCCGCCGGCACTTCCAACGATAACGGGAATCCCCGCTGCCTGCGCTGCAACGATCATCTGGGTGAGTTCACGCTTGATGCTAAAGCGCGATACGAGTGATTCACCGGAACCGAGATAGTGTGGCCCCGGGTCGGTCGAACCTGCATCGACGGCGATGACGTCGGGCTCAAGCGACATCCCGCGCTCGAAGGCGGCGGTATCGAAGCCGTAGCCTAGCGTGCAGGTGGGCGTGAGTATTCTGATTGGCTTTTTCATCGTGTGTCCTTGCCAGAAGATGATTAACGGGTGAGTACTTCGGCGTCGCTCCTGAGCCAGTAAAACGCGAGGGACTCAAGTGGCGATACCCGGGTCAGTTCAGTGGCGTTGTTGCATGCAATGACGATTTCGCCAATGCCGTTGCTGTCGACGTACACACGGGTCACCGGGCCGGCATGGACCACGTCGCGAACAATCCCCTCAGCGCAGACATGGGCGTCGGAGCCGCAACGGGAGCCGATGCCAATGCGTTCGGGACGGATCATCAGGGTCGCCGTAGTGACGGCTTTGCCATCTGGAATCGCGTAGGGCAGCGCGACGTCGCCCTGTGCGGTTCGCAATTGCCCGGCAGCATCGGCCTTGCAATCGATCAGATTGGCATCGCCGATGAAGTCCGCGACGAAACGGGATTGAGGGGAGGCGTAGATCGAGTCACCGGTGCCGACCTGTTCGATTCGCCCGCTGGACATGACGACGATGCGGTCCGCCATCACCATGGCTTCTTCCTGGTCGTGCGTGACGATTACGAACGTGATGCCCAACTCGACCTGAAGATGCTTGAGTTCCAGTTGCATATGCTTGCGCAGCTTCAGGTCAAGTGCCGCCAGGGGTTCGTCGAGCAGGAGAACCTTCGGCTGGTTGATGATGGCTCGCGCCAAGGCGACCCGTTGCTGTTGTCCACCAGACAGTTCCGCCGGATAACGATCGATAAACGCCGCCATGCTGACCATGGTCAGCGCGTCCCTGACCCTGTCACGCAGCGCGTGCTTTTCGGCACCGTGACGTCTGGGCCCGAACGCCACGTTTTCCTCGATCGTCAGATGCGGAAACAGCGCGTAATTCTGGAACACGGTGTTCACCGGGCGCCGGTTCGGCGGATCCTTCAGCATCGATCTGCCGTCCATGAGCACATCGCCCGATGTCGGTTCGCAGAATCCCGCTATCGTCCTGAGCAATGTGGTTTTGCCGCATCCACTCGGGCCGAGCAAGGCCAGAAATTCGCCAGGGTAAATGCCAAGACACACGTCATCGAGGGCCGCGAAACTTCCGTATCGCTTGACGATGTGGTTAAGCTGAATGAGCGGCGCCTGAATGCCTGTTTCCATATCTCGCCCTGTCAACGTGCCAGCGTTTCATTCCAGCGTTGAGCGATCTCGCCGCGCTGTGCGTTGACGGTCGTCCAGTCGGTCAGTATCAGATTCGCAATCGACCCGCCCTTGCCCCACGGCATGCGAGCGGCTGCGGTATCAGTCAACTTGACGCCTTGTGTCGCGGGTCCGATATAAAGGCGGTTGCTCATGCACGCAGCCTGCGCTGGCGCGACCGCGAAATTGACGAAGGCCTGTGCGGTCTTGAGATGCTTTGTGTTTCTTACGATATGCAGCCGGATGTCCCCGCCTATTGCGCCTTCTTTCGGCACTGCATAGGCAATCGGCAACTTCTGGTCGGCTAGTGCCCACGCGCCGCTCGCATAGGCGGCGCCGATGTCGACTTCGCTCGACTGGAAACTGTTGGTGGCGTTTCCAGCTGTGTCGAAGAAGCCAAATGTTTTCAGGGTGCTGATTTTTGCCAGACCTTTTGACACGTCGGTTCCGGACCCACCAGCCAGCTTGTTGATCGCCAGAAGAAAAGGGATACCCATCGCGTTGGCGACGGCGGGAATGGTGACGACACCCTGATATTCAGGCTTCCACAGGTCGTTCCAGGAGGTCGGTGGAACCTTGACGTCCCGGGCGTTATAGACGAGGCCTAGTGCATAAAATCCAGTGCTGACCGCATAGATCTTTCCGTCCCGGCTCTTGTAGATACCTTGCCGTACTACATCCTTCAGGTTGGGCATCGACGCGATATCGAGGTCGGCCAGTAATCCCGCATCGGCTGCCAGTTCGGAGATGCCGCCGTCGAGCCATGCCGCGTCGATGGTCGGATTGCCTGCCTGCTGCTTCAGCTTTGCCAGGGTGACACCTGATACACCCGGCTCGGGAATTACCCTGTTGCCTGTCGATTTCTCGAACGGCTGGGAAATGCAGTCCCTTATCGCGTCCCCCCACTCACCGCCATAGGTCGCAACCGTGATGGTGTCGGCGGCCGCGCTCCGTACCGAGCACAACAGGACGGCGAGAGTGGCTGCGATTGTCGATGCAAGTCGCTTTCTCATGCGGTTTCTCCTTCGGGATGTCCAGAGCGCCTGATGGCCAGGTGGCTGGGTTGAGACTATTTCAACTCAAATCACCATATACTTCAAATGAGTACAAAATGGGGTTTCATTCCTGGAGGTTATGTGTGGCAGATTCGCCAGCTTGAGGCTTTCGCGACCGTGGTGCGCCAAGGCAGCATTACCCGTGCGGCACAGGAACTCAACATTTCGCAACCCGCGGTCAGCAAATTGATCGCGACGCTCGAGTGTCATTGCGGATTCCGTCTGTTTGCGAGGCAAGGCAGCCGGCTCACCATCACACTTGAAGGCGAACTGCTGAATGCCGAAGTCGAGCGCATGCTCGCCGGCACGGAGCAGATCCGGGCGAAAGCTGTGGAGATTCGAGAGAAGAGATTCGGCACCCTGCACGTCGCTGCGTTTCCTTCTCTTGCCAGCCGCGGGCTCGCAACGGTGATGCACGGATTCATCCAACACCATCCGAATGTTCGGCCGTTGTTGACGAGTCGTAGCTCGCAAAACCTGGTTGAATGGGTCGCAGCGGAAAAGAGCGATCTCGGCATTAGCCTCGTTGCTGATGAAAGGCCGGGTGTAGCATTTCACCGGATGATGCAGGTTGCAGCGGTATGCATCATGCCTCCGCGGCATCGATTGGCAAGAGCTCGCGTGGTGACGCCTGATCAGCTGCACACGGAACCCTATGTGGCGCTGAGCACTGGCGACAGAATCCGATACCGACTTGACGAATTTTTTCGTGGATACGAGGCAGGACGAACTATTGTTGCCGAAGTTCAGATGTCGGAAGCCGCGTGCCAGATGGTAGCCGACGGTGCAGGGATATCCATCGTGGAACCATTCCCGACGCTGGGGTTCGGAACCCATGAATTGCTGATCAAGCCAATCAGCCCGACCATCTATTTTGACGTCTGGCTCGTGTACCCGACCTACCGCCCGATGTCGCTAATCGCTAAGGAATTTGCATACTATCTGGAAACCGAATTGCAAACGATCCTCAGCACTCGAAAGTTAAAATTTCAAACGTATCCGCTGGATATATGAGTGGAACTCAGATCAGGAAACTCGATCAATCTGTTTTGCAGAACGCCGCCGAACCGGTTCTTCGGAGCCTCAAGCTTGACCCGCGTCGCTTGAGGTACAGCAGGTCCAATACATTGTGTCTAGCCCGGCGATGGCTCGCACTTCCAGTTTCCGTTTTCAGATCAGAGCATGGCGCGATCGCGCGGATACCTGCGGTCCCGCCTGAGACCGGATTCATGCGTCATACGCGAGCGATGCTGAAGCGAGATCCTCTAATGCCGTGCCAACCGCCTTGAACACGGTGATCTCATCCGCACGCGTGCGGCCGGGATGCACCCCTGTGCACAACTCGTTCAGTCGGGCTTGGACGTCTTCGCGAGAGAAAACCCCTGCTGCTATCGGCGATAGAAGATCACCGGCTTTCACGATGGCCTCATCCGTATCGACGAACACCGAGCTCTTGGCGAAACACGCGTCATCGCTCTCGCGCATCGCCGGCGTGAACCCGCCGATCAGATCCAGATGGACGCCTGGACGCAGCCACTCGCCTTTGATCAAGGGCGCCGTGGACAACGTCGCACACGAGACAATATCAGCCTGTGCCACCGTAGGCGCCAGATCCGTCACGGCCAATGACGCAAATCCCTTGCTTTTCAACGATGCCGACTTCGCAATTGCGCTCTCGGCCCGGATATCCCACACAAGCACGTTGTCGATCGGACGGACGGCGGGGTATGCATCGGGAATGAGCGACCCGACGCGCCCGGTGCCGAGCACCAGCAGCGTGCGCGAGTCCGGTCTGCTCAGATAACGCGCCGCCAGAGCAGAAGCGCAGGCTGTTCTTCGCGAGGTAATCGCATCGCCGTCGAGCATGGCAAGCGGTTTCCCGGTGCCTCGCGTCGAACAGGATGTACGTCGAATGGAGACTTGGCAGCGACTTGAGATGATTGTCCCGATAGATCGAGACGGTCTTGATGCCGAGCCGGCCGCCCGGCTGCCATGCCGGCATGATGAGGACGGTGCCGCCGCCGGTACTATCGCCGTCAATGCGATGCGTATGGCGCAACGGCACTTGACAGCCTTCGGTGAACATAGTTTTGAGCGCTGCAATGACCCGGTCGAAAGGAAGGCGAGCAATAGTCTCTTCGAAATCTAAAATTTTCACGATAAACAGCCTGATAGTCTTGGTGCGGCAGAATCGGCGAGCGATAGATTGCTTGACGGTCGGATGAAAGGTCAGTCAGGCAAGACCCGACCTGTTAAGGGACGAACATGACGAACGTTCGCTGCATCAAGGGGGCGAAGCTCAGCGTGCTCCATCGCCGTGCGATAGCATTTCCGCCGGAGGTATTGAAAACATCTCGCTGATGGTCACGCCCCCGCGAATGCCGTTCATCCATTGCGATTCTTTTATAAGGTGCGCCTGCGCGGCCTTCAGTACGTCCGCAGCGAGCGCAAGCGGAACAATGACCACTCCGTCGTCGTCACCGAGCACAATGTCGCCGGGGCTCACAGGCGCACCCGCCGCCGCGATCGTCGCATCGACGGTTCCGCCAAACCCGTGATGCGGGCCACGCGGCACTACCGAACGGCAGAACATGGGGAAGTTCAGGTGCCGCATGTCAGCCACATCGCGAATAGCGCCGTCGACCACTGCTCCACCGATGCCAAGCTGCACTGCTTCCTCGGCCATCATCCCACCCCACACCGCGATGTCCTCGGCACCGCCCGCGTCGACAACCAGGATTTCGCCGGGACGCGCTGTGCTGATCAGGTTACAAATTGGCCCGCAATCACCCACCATCGTGGCGACCGTGCGCGCTTGGCCGCAGAGACGGGCACCCGGGAAAATTGGCTTGATTGTCGCAGCCATCACCTGAGTGCGATTCATGCAGTCGGACGCGACTGCAGCTGGAATCAACCTCCACTGAGCCAGTACATCAGGCGAGAGTACGGGAAAGCGAGCATCGAATTTTTGATATGCCATGGCAATAGACTCAGTTCTTTAAAGACGGCGCCGTATCGCGCCTGCCCGGATTCACATTGTTTCGCAAGCGTCCCTTGGTCAGATAGTCAACGAGGATCTGCGCCGAGAAGGTGCGCATGTCAACGTAACCGGCTTCTGAATAGAACGCAGCATGCGGCGTCACCACGAGCCGCCCGGCCAGCCATTCCTCGTTCGCTCGCCACGATTCGATCAGTTGCGGTGCTGGCACCGGCGGCTCCTGCGGGAGTACGTCAAGCCCGGCAGCCGCGAGATGCCCTGACATCAGCGCCCGATGGACAGCATCGACATCCACAAGCTTGCCGCGGGCGATATTGATGAAAATGCCGTTGGGCTTCATGGCCTGAAGCTGCGCGTCGCCGAACATGTTGCGAGTCTCGTCGCTAAGCGGGACGTGGAGGCTCACCACGTTGGCTCTGCTGAGCAAGGCCTCCATCGAGTCGACGCGTTCGAAGCCGAGACCGAGCTCGTGCCCCTCGGGCAGGTACGGGTCGAAATAGACGACGTTCATGTCGAACGCAGCGGCACGGCGCGCGATTGCGGTACCGATCCGGCCCATGCCGATGGCAGCGAAGGTCGAGCCGCGCAGTCGACGAACCACTGGCACATCTTCAGCGACGAAGCCACTTTTCAGGTTGGCCTTGAGACGCTTCTCATAGGTACCGATGCCGCGCGCCAGGTATAGCATCATCGCGATCGCATGATCGGCAACCTCGGTCGTGCCATAGTTCGGCACGTTGGATACCGGGATGCCGCGCTCGCGGCACGCTGATGTGTCGACATTGTCAAAACCCACTCCCACCCGCACGATCATGCGGCAGCGTTCCAGCTTCGCGACGACATCAGCCGTGATCTTCATGCGGTGCCACACAAGAATCGCGTCGCAGGTACGCCACACCGCCTCCGGAATCGCTGCGGGATCCGTCTCGTCAAACACTTGATAATCGATCAGAGAACCCGACACTGACCGCTCGACTTCCAGATCGCGCATGTGCGCATCGGGTACCAGAACCTTGAACTGACTCACTCTTTTCTCCTTGTTGGGGATTAAGCAGCGCTGCGTGACAGGACTTTGCCGAGGAAGCTTTGAAGCCTGGGGTCGCGTGGCGAATGAAAAATTTCCGAAGGCACGCCGTGCTCGACAATCGTGCCCTTGTCCGTGAAAAAGACCGTATCCGATACTTCTTCGGCGAAGCGCATTTCGTGCGTGACAAGCACACAGGTCATGCCCTCCCGGCTGAGTTCGCGAATTACGTTCAGCACCTCGCCCACCATTTCGGGGTCGAGCGCCGCAGTCACCTCGTCGAATAGAATGATCGACGGCTGCATCGCCAGCGCGCGGGCGATCGCCACGCGCTGCTGTTGCCCACCCGACAGGTGCGCGGGATAGGCCTTCTCCTTTCCGGTGAGATGCACCTTCGCCAGCAGGTCGAGCGCGCGTCTGTGAACGTCCTCACGCCGATGGCCGAGCACCTGCATCGGTGCCATCATGATGTTCTCGAGCACGGTTCGATGCGGGAAAAAATTGTATTGTTGGAACACCATCGACACCTGATGGCGCAACGGAACCAGGTCCCGGTCGCGCTTGAGCTGTTCAACCGCGAAATTGCCTACGCGAATCGTGCCGCTATCAACCGGAACCAGTCCATTGATGCAGCGAAGCAGCGTGGACTTTCCGGATCCGGAAGGGCCGATAATGCAAGCGGTTTCGCCTTGGCGGATTGACATCGAAACGCCTTTCAAGACATCGGTACCGGCGAACGACTTGTGTACATCGTGTATGTCGATTAGGGTGGGCCTCTTCTGGATGACGGTCATGATTTATCTCGCATTTGACGCTCGAGCCGCCGACTTAGCGTTGCAATCGGAAAACTGAATAAGAAGAACAGCAACAATACATAGAGCTGGATCGCGGTTGCGTATTGCGACCCGTCGCTGCCCGTAATCGTATTTGCTACCGACAACACATCCGCAGTTCCGGTCACCACCGCCAAGCTACTGCCGATGAACAGCATGGCGAACACGGTCATCATGTTGGGCATGATGATCGGAATGGCTTGGGGAACAACCACGTAGCGGAGGATCTGGTTTTTCCCGTATCCGAGTGCACGAGCCGATTCCCACTGGCCACTCGGAATCGCTTCGATCCCGCCGCGCAATACTTCGGCGACGTTAGCCGTGACGGGCAGCGACAAACCGACCACCGCTTTTACGAAAGGCGACAAAGGAATCACAATGCCGAAGGCGGGCACGTAGAACGGGAGCAAGTAGAGCATCGCGTAGAGCGCGATCAACCATGGCGTGTTTCGCAGCACGTTCATCACGAACATGCACAGCGCTCGAGTCACGCGGACATTGGCGAGCATCCCGACGCAGAGTAGCGTTCCGGTGACGAGCGAAACCATCATCCCGACAACGCTCATCAAAATGTTCGCACAAAACCCTCCGCTCAAGCCCTGGAATGTTGATGAACCAGTAAGAATCATGCCGGAGCGTGCCGCCAGTAGCGCCAGCGCGTCGCTGGTCTGGCGTCCGTAGCAGCTCACGAGGACGCACACAAGCAGGACCGGCACGCCGACCACGCCGTAGACGAAGGCTTTGGTTTCCGGTTTCATGGCGTCTTTACACTCCATAGCCGGGAATACGCATGGCCTTGCCTATGCGGCCGGCGACCGTTGACACGAAAGTCGTGAGGACGAGATAAAAGATCCAGACAGCCAGCATGACCTCCAGATTGCGGAAGTTCTCCAACGTGATCTGGGTCGCGTAATACATCACGTCGGCCACCGCCACGAACGCTGCTTGCGAAGACGTCTTCATGAGGCTGACGATGTTGTTGGTCATCGGCACCGTTGACAAGCGCAGCGCCATCGGAAGCTCTACGTGCCGGAAGATCTGCAGGCGCGTGTAGCCAAGACTTTGCGCCGCCGCGATAGTGGGCTGCGGCACCGCGTGCAAGCCGGACCGAATGATCTCGACCGCGATGGCTCCGTTATAAAGGGCGAGTGACAGCACGACGCACGTGAATCCGCTGAACACCGGCACCTGCTGCCCAGTCACGAGGTTTTTCACGGTGAACCCCAGTTCGGACAGAGTGAAATACAGGACAAACAGTTGTACCAACGGTGGCGTATTGCGCAGCAACTCCACCACGATTGTCGTCAGAGTTTCCAACACCCGGATACGAAAGTAGATGAAGGCTGCGCCCAAAATGCCAATCGCAAACATCAATACGATCGCGCATACACACATGGCCACCGTCGTGCCGGCGCCGCGCAGCAGCCAACTCTGATAGGTCGGATCGGCCAGCCAGCTAAAGTCGAGATTCATAGAAATTCCCAGTCGAACGCAGCGCTGCAAGCCGCAAATTACTTACTCTTGGCGGCTGCTTGCTGCTCGGTCACGAACTTGCTCACGCCCATGTTGTAGGACTTCTCGGCGTTCGTGAGCACGCCTACTGCTTCCGCGTCCTTAATAGCCTTGTTGAGCGCAGCGAGGAAAGCGGGTTCGTTCTTGCGTACGCCGCCCGCGATAGCTACGTAATCGAACGTGTCAATTGCGATCTTGTCCTTCTCTTTCCAGCCTTCTTCGGCGACTTTCTGGGTCAGGATCGGACCGTCGAAAGCGATCGATTCGCAGCGGTTATCCTGAAACGCCTTGAACATCTGCGCCGTTCCCGTGAAAAGCGACAGATCCGCGCCAAACTTCTCCTGCAGCGTCCGGTTGTACATGTTGCCCTGCATACCGCAGACCTTCCGGCCCTTCAGATCTTCCCATTTGCTGATGGTGGTGGTTTGAGGCGCGAGCAGCACTACGCCCGCCATCATGTAATACGGGTCGGTAAAGTCGATCACCTTGGCGCGTTCCGGGGTCCTGGCAAGCGTCGCGAAAATTACGTCGATGCGGCCGGCATTGAGCAGCTCGATCCGATTTGATGCGACCACTGGGACAAACTCGACATCGGTCTCTGAGCCGAGCATGTCCTTGGCGACGAACTTCGCCAGATCAACTTCGAGGCCACGTAGTTGCGCCTTCGAATCGAGAAACCCGAACGGGACGTAATCGTTCTTGACGCCGACAATAAGCTTGCCGCGAGCCTTGACCATCTGCAACTGGTCCGCTTGTGCTGTGTTTGATACCAGCGCGCAGCATAGAGCGAACGCCATGAGAATAAACACCGTAATTCGCTTAACCATGAACCGCTCCTGACAAAGTGTGGATTTACGTTCGGCCGGAACTTTGTAACGCGCGTAGTGTTCGGCTCAGACAGATTTTTGAATTGTTGCCCATAATAGTCAAATAGGACAAAATTCACTTCTTATAAGGTGGTCTTATGAGGAGCGATATGAACGTGCGGCAACTTGAGGCCTTTCAGGCTGCAATGACCGCTGGCAGTCTCACCGCGGCAGCGGGGTTGCTTGGCGTATCTCAGCCAGCAATTAGTCAACTGATCGGGCAACTGGAACGCAGTTGTGGCTTCGATCTGTTTACCCGCGCCGGCACCAAGATGCGGCCAACACGGGAAGCTGACGTGCTCTATGCCGAAGTGCAGCGGATGTTCATTGGCGTCGGCAGAGTCGCGAATGTCGCTAAAGCACTACGCGATCAGACTTGGGGTGCGGTAAGCGTCGCGGCGTTTCCTGTGTTTACACGACGCGCCTTGCCTGAAATAGTGACGACCTTCTGTGTTAATCGACCCGATGTGAGGTTCAGCATCGACAGCATGCGGTCGCGCTCGCTGATCGATGCCGTCGCCACCCAACAGATCGACCTCGGATTCAGCATCCTGCCTGGTGATAGACCGGAGGTGGACAGTCAGTATGTCTGCTCGTTGCGGGGCGTTTGCATCTTGCCGATTGGCCACCGGCTGTCGGCAAAGCGGCTCATTCATGCGAAAGACCTCGATGGCGAGAATTTCGTCGCGCTCGGCCCGAATGACCACTCGCGGTTCCTGCTCGACAAGATCTTCGAGGAGGCGAACACCACGCGCCGAATCCAGATTGAGGTGGGCCAATCAGAGACGGCCTGTGCGCTCGTCGCAAATGGTGTCGGCGTGGCAGTGGTGGATCCGATTAGCGTATATAACAACGTCAGTCCGAACTTCGTCGCGCGTGCATTCGAGCCGGTCATGACGTTTGACTTGTGGATCATCAAGTCGAAGACCGCTCGGCCGTTCGCACTTATCGAGACGTTTTCGGAGTTCGCACTCCAGACCATCCTCCGGATGGCGGAGACAGAGATCAATGTGCTGCAAACACGTTGACTCCATCTCTTGCCGTGATGGATTTTGGTGAAAATAGAAAGCCGTCGGTTTGTCGGTCATCTCAACGAGCTTAAAACCCCGTCATCTAAACAGTTCTGGTGCAAATAGGCTTGGCGAATCGGTTAAAGTATTCAGCCTAACGATCTGGTGGTCGGTGATGAGCAAGCGGAAAGGCCTGGAGGCGTTGTTTGATGGGCGACATTTTTATCGAGAGATCATCATTCTCTGCGTACGCTGATACCTTCGCTATAAGCTCAGCCCGCGCGATCTGGTCGAGATGATGGCCGAGCGGGGTTTGTCGCTGGTGCACACCACGATTCTGCGTTAGGTGAAGCGCTTTACGCCGGAGTTCGTCAAGCGCTGGTATAGGAGAGAAGCGTTCCCGGATGAGTTACCTATGGTTGTGGGAACAAATGTTGTCAATGGAAATAATGAGAATGGAACTCTTGTTCGGTAGAAGCCAGCCGTGACATCGAGGGAAGCGATCTGTGTACAAATGGGAGAGCGAACCAATCTGGGGGCTGGGGGCTCTATGCCGCCTCCCTTAGCGCCGCTTGCTCTTCCGTTCTCATTCCGGGAAACCAGCGACCGAAGGTTTTCCGCAGATCGTCGTTCAGGACCTGTACGCGGGTCTGAAGCAGCAGATGCGCGCCGCGCTGGGTCCAGCGCATCTGCTGTTTTTTCACAAAGCGCTTGCTGACCACGTAGTTCACGGTGGATTCGACAAACGCCGTCGAAATCGTCTCGTCGTGCCGGTAACGGTCGCCGTAGTTCGGAACGAACGCCTGATCGGCATCGATATAGCTGTGAAATTCCCGTACCGCCTTCTCCAGTTTCTTCCTGTTCGCTGGTGTTGAAGGAAGCCGTTAAAAAGACTGGGAGACGAGAGCACCGCGGGGTATCGTATCCCTAACGACGGGACCCAGGAGCCACCATGCGATGCACGATCGTTCTTGAGTTCGATAACGGCGACAGGAGTGTGGTAAAGCGGGTTGAGGTCATGCGGTTGCACAGGCCCATCGACGACCAGACGCCCGGAGACGTGGGACGCAAGCCGCGTGTTTTTGTTGCCGAAAATGACTCCACGTGTCGGTACATAAATGAAAATTGACCGGACGCAGTGCCGATGTAATCCCGGAATTGATTGAAACCTTCCGTGATAATCGTCCCCAGGATGTCCCATGATTGCGTGATGTACTGTCCAAATGCTTTAGCCCTGTTAAGTATCCGCATTGCTTCGGCAATAGCATCGCAACGAATTTGCTGCTGGGCGTTGTACAGTTCGAAATGAAGCCCTTTGAATAACAACTCCTTGACCTGACCGATGATGATGAAACACATCTCGTCATAGCCGGGACTGCGAGGATGCTGCAGGGACAGGAGCAGATCTTTCGACTCATAGTCGATGTAAGGGTTGCTCCTGCCGCCGTGTTCAAGCAGGGGTGCGCCCTTAGTTTCCAATACGGTACGCTCACGGCTCTCGCCTGTTGTCATTGCCATAGGACGAACCTGGGCCGCGGGGCCGAGAGCGGGGGCGTCAACAATTTCCGGGATTTGTGGCGGTAAGCAGGCATTTTTTAAACTCCATTCGTCGAGTCGACCAGCGCACTGACGGCTTGATCCAGCACCGTGGTCCGATCACCCAGGTCGAGTGCGAGGTCGAAGTGGTTTCGGTGGTTTACTTCCAGGCGGGAAAACAGGCGGCCCTCACGCTCAAGCAGGTCGGAGAACATCCTGCTTTGCTGTTTGAACTCGGAAGTTTCGAAACCTCCCCAAGCCACAATCGTCCGCGGAAATCCCGCTAGTGAGGACGACATTGGACTTAGGGAAGGTCTGCACAACCCGTTTCCTGCACGTCGCGCGGTTTGCTGCCCGCGTTGTAGTGGCGGCGAAGATGCTGGGACCTCGATCACAGTTTTATTTGTATTGAACTAGACTAAATCTGACAGTGGTCGGTTTCTCGTGCTGATGTGCGCTGGCGCGAAGGGCGTAGCCCGAAGCGACAACGCACGCGGCAAACCGCAAGGAGTCCACCATGACTCAGG
>NZ_JBGGWA010000016.1:0-137874 GCF_041321145.1 Paraburkholderia sp. IW21
ACCAAGGAAAGCCCAACACCACAGGCAAACAGCCAACAACCGCCGCGACGGCAACCCCAAAAAAACCCCGCCGCAGGCAAGCAGCAAAACCCAAACCCCCACCTAAACCCCAAATTCCCGCCCATAAGTTCCAACTACTTTGCCGTCGTTAACTCCGTCGATTAGCGACCTTCGGAACGAAACCAAAACCACCTGCAGCGAACATCGCCAAACCCCGGCGCCGCAGGCAAAACCCCACCTCCCGCCCCTGGTGCGCAGCGCGAAATAAACCGCTAATCTCGACCCCGCACGCCTTCCCAAGGCTGCGCGCAGCGCAAGAAAAAAACCGCAGCGCGACTGAAAAGGCCCTAAAAAAGCCAGCCGTGCAGCGGCGAAAAAAGCACCTCGGAGTACCCTTTGGAAAAATCAGCCCCTCCTGAAGACTGGATCACCCGCAGCCTGCGTGCCGTCTGGCACCCCTGCACCCAGATGAAGCATCACGAGCGCCTGCCACTCGTGCCCGTGTCGCGAGGTCAAGGCGCGTGGCTCTACGACCGCGCGGACAACCGGTATCTGGACGCGATCAGCTCCTGGTGGGTCAACCTGTTCGGCCACGCCAACCCGCGCATCAACGCGGCACTCAAAGATCAGCTCGACACGCTAGAACACGCGATGCTCGCCGGTTGCACGCACGAACCCGCAATCGAACTCGCGGAACGCCTCGGCACGCTCACTCACAACTCGCTCGGCCACGCGTTCTTCGCGTCCGATGGCGCGTCGGCCGTCGAAATCGCGCTGAAGATGAGTTTCCACTCGTGGCGCAATCGCGGCTTCGCGGACAAGCAGGAATTCGTCTGCATCGCCAACAGCTATCACGGCGAAACCATCGGCGCGCTCGGCGTCACCGATGTCGCGCTCTTCAAAGACGCCTACGATCCATTGATCCGCAACGCGCACGTCGTCGCGTCGCCCGATGCCCGCCTCGCGCAAACCGGTGAAAGCGCAGCCGACGTCGCCCGCCGCGCGCTCGATCAGGTTCGCTCGTTGTTCGAAGCACGCGCCGCGAAAATCTCCGCGCTGATCGTCGAACCGCTCGTGCAATGCGCAGCCGGCATGGCGATGCACGACGCGTCGTATATCGCCGGCTTGCGCGCGCTCTGCGATCAATACGGCGTGCATCTGATCGCCGATGAAATCGCCGTCGGTTGCGGACGCACCGGTACCTTCTTCGCCTGCGAACAAGCCGGTATCTGGCCGGACTTCTTATGTCTGTCGAAAGGCATTAGCGGCGGATATCTACCGCTCTCGATCGTGCTGTCGCGCGATGAAATTTTCGAAGCTTTCTATCACGACGACACCGCACGCGGCTTTCTGCACTCGCACTCGTACACGGGCAATCCGCTCGCGTGCCGCGCGGCGCTCGCCACGCTCGATCTGTTCGCGAGCGACAACGTACTCGCCGTCAACGCGCAGAAGTCCGCAAAACTCAAGGCCGCGCTCGCGCCGCTCGCCGACCATCAGCACGTGCGCAATCTGCGTCAGTGCGGCACGATCTTCGCATTCGATGCAGTCATCGACGACGCTCAGCAAGCCAGAACATTCTCGCGCCGCTTCTTCGAAAACGCCCTACAGCGCGAACTGCTGCTGCGCCCGATTTCGACTACGGTGTATCTGATGCCGCCATACATCCTCGACGACGAAGAACTCGCGCTGCTCGCTTCTCGCACGCGCGAGACCTTCGAAGCAACGCTCGCGGAGGTCCGCTAATGCATTTGCTCGACACGCTCGCAGAAGGGCTCAAGGAAATCGACGCGCGCGGCCTGCGCCGTCGACGCCGCACCGCCGACACGCCGTGCGCCGCGCACATGACGGTCGACGGCCGCGAGATCATCGGCTTCGCCAGTAACGACTATCTCGGCCTCGCGGCCCATCCGCTATTGATCGCAGCCATTGCAGAAGGTGCACAGCGCTATGGTGCGGGCAGCGGAGGGTCGCATCTGCTCGGCGGCCACTCGCGCGCGCATGCGCAACTCGAAGACGATCTCGCTGAATTCGCCGGCGGCTTCGTCGACAATGCGCGTGCGCTCTACTTCAGCACCGGCTACATGGCGAATCTCGCGACGCTCACCGCGCTCGCGGGCCGCGGCACGACGCTCTTCTCCGATGCCCTGAATCACGCATCGCTGATCGATGGCGCGCGTTTGTCCCGCGCTGAAGTGCAGATCTATCCGCACTGCGATACGGAAGCACTGAGCGCGATGCTCGATGCGTCGGACGCCGACGTCAAAGTGATCGTCTCCGATACGGTGTTCAGCATGGACGGCGATATTGCTCCGCTGCCGCGTCTGCTCGAACTCGCCGAACAGTACGGCGCATGGCTGATCGTCGACGATGCGCATGGTTTCGGCGTGCTCGGTCCGCAAGGCCGAGGCGCAATCGCAGAAGCCGCGTTGCGCTCGCCGAATCTGATTTCGATCGGTACGCTCGGCAAGGCCGCTGGTGTGTCGGGCGCGTTCGTCGTCGCGCATGAGACCGTGATCGAATGGCTCGTGCAGCGCGCGCGTCCGTACATCTTCACGACCGCATCGGTCCCCGCTGCGGCGCACGCAGTGTCGGCAAGTTTGCGCATCATCGGCGGCGAAGAAGGGGATGCGCGGCGCGCGCATCTTCAGCAACTGATCGAGCGCACGCGCGCAATGCTGAAGGCGACGCCGTGGCTGCCGGTCGATTCGCACACCGCCGTGCAGCCGCTGATCATCGGCGCGAACGATGCCACGCTCGATATCGCGGCTACGCTCGATCGCGCCGGTCTCTGGGTGCCGGCGATCCGTCCGCCGACCGTGCCGACGGGTACCTCGCGTTTGCGTATTTCGCTTTCCGCCGCGCACTCGCAAGCGGATCTGGACCGGCTCGAAGCGGGTCTGCAACAACTCGGGGTGAAAGCGGCATGAGACCAGCGTTGTCCCTCTTCGTCACCGGCACCGATACGGAAATCGGCAAGACCTTCGTGTCCTCGGCGCTGTTGCGAGGTTTCGTTCGCGAAGGCCTGCAAGCGGCCGCGATGAAGCCGATCGCCGCAGGCGCATTCGAAGTAAACGGCGTGCTGCATAACGAAGACGCCGATCAACTCGACGCCGCCTCAAGCGTCCTGCTGCCGCCGGAGATTCGCACGCCGTATCTGCTGAAAGAACCTGCCGCGCCGCACATTGCCGCTGCGCTGGAGAACGTCACGTTTGATATCGCCCATATCGTCGATTGCCACGCGCAGGCTTTGAAGCGCGCGGAGATCGTCGTCGTGGAAGGCGTCGGCGGTTTTCGCGTGCCGTTGACCGCGACGCAGGACACCGCCGATCTCGCCGTCGCGCTGAAGCTGCCGGTCGTGCTGGTGGTCGGCATGCGCCTCGGATGCATCAACCATGCGTTGCTTACCGCCGAAGTGATCGCCGCACGCGGGCTGACGCTCGCCGGCTGGGTGGCGAATCGCGTCGATCCGGACATGACGTTTCCCGACGAAAACATCGCCTCGATCCACGAGCATCTCGCGCGTGAACACGACGCACCGTTGCTCGGTATCGTGCCGCATTTGAGCCCGGCTTCGCCCGAGCTCGCGGCGCAGCAACTCGACATCAACCGGCTCCTGCAGACGCTGCGTCACGCGCAGCGCTAAAACCCCATCACATCCATCCATGAGGATTGACGACATGACGCAACTGAACATCGCTCCGGCGCCAGCCGACACGGCCGCTGCGAACAACAACAGCAACAACGCAGCAGAAGGCGCGAAGCAAGTCGCCCGCTGGCGCATTGCCGACATCGTCGCGCTGTACGAGCTGCCGTTCAACGACCTGATGTTCCGCGCGCAACAAACCCATCGCGAACACTTCGACGCGAACACCGTGCAACTCTCGACACTGCTGTCGATCAAGACCGGCGGCTGCGAAGAAGACTGCGCGTACTGTCCGCAGTCGGTGCATCACGATACGGGCCTGCAAGCCGACAAGCTGATGCCGGTCGATGAAGTGCTGGCCGCCGCAAAGGTCGCCAAGGATAACGGCGCGACGCGTTTCTGCATGGGCGCCGCATGGCGCAATCCGAAGGACCGTCACCTCGAGCCGATCAAGGACATGATCCGCGGCGTCAAGGCGATGGGCCTCGAAACCTGCGTGACGCTCGGCATGCTGGAAACGCATCAGGCGCAAGGTCTGCGCGAAGCGGGCCTCGACTACTACAACCACAACCTCGATACGTCGCCGGAGTTCTACGGCCAGATCATCTCGACGCGCACGTATCAGGATCGTCTCGACACGCTGGAGCGCGTGCGCGATGCGGGCATCAACGTGTGCTGCGGCGGCATTGTCGGTTTGGGCGAGTCGCGCCGTGAGCGCGCCGGCCTGATTGCGCAACTGGCGAACATGGAGCCGTATCCGGAGTCGGTGCCCATCAACAACCTGGTGCAAGTGGAAGGCACGCCGCTGACCGGCACGGAAGCGATCGATCCGTTCGAATTCGTCCGTACGATCGCGATTGCACGTATCACCATGCCGCGCGCGATGGTGCGTCTGTCGGCCGGCCGCGAGCAGATGAACGAAGCGTTGCAGGCCATGTGCTTCCTCGCGGGTGCGAATTCGATTTTCTACGGCGATCAATTGCTGACTACCAGCAATCCGCAAGCCGAAGCGGACCGCAAGCTGCTCGAACGCCTCGGCATTCGAGCGGAAGCGGCGCAGCAAATGCCGTTGGATCAGAGCGGCTGCGAGCATGGCTGCGATAGACATGCTGCGTCGAACTAAGCATCTAAAGTTCTAGCAGCAAAAAAGGTCTTCTCGTTTTTCCGAGGCGGCCTTTTTTATTGCGATAAGTCTGCCACTGCTGCTGGTTGACACTGCATCGCAACCGACCGCGCATCTTTCCCGCCACGCGCCGCCCCCTTCGCGGACGCGACATTGCGCCACCCGGCCTTCACACACGCCGGAGTTCACCATCGCTGCTGACAGTCATCTTCATTGCTGTCCCATCAGGGAAATGCCCGTTCATCGGGGCCTTGACGTAGCACAAGCAGGATGCCTTGTCTTTCCGAGGGTTCTGACTGCGCGCCAGAAGATAGTTGCGCAATAAAGACCTGTGAAGTAGCAGTGCAATCAGATTTTTCGGAATTATCGGATTTCAAAAATATTTCAATCCCATTAAAAGTACTTACGCCTCTTTTGGCGAAACTAACAATTACGGGAGCGAAATGAACGATAAGAATTTAGGAGCGAGCTCAACAGGAATTCTGTTTCAACGGCTGACCGCATTTCTGTTGTTGCTGGTGGCTTTCGGGGCGCGCGCGGGAACCGACGAGGAGTGCCTTGCACTTTATCCGAAGTCACATGCGATCCGGGGTACCCAGTCGTGTCCCCTCGACGTTTCAAGCAATACCCCCATCGGGCTCGGCACCTACGACTGCGTGGGCAGGGCCGATCTGATTATTCCCTGGTGCGCCGGAACGGACCTCCAACCCGAAAAATCCTGTCCGGTCGCCGATCCGGTGTATCCGGGTAGCGGTACCGTCACACTCAGCAGTACGGATTTCGTCAGCGGCGACGACATGCCGATGGTGTTTTCACGCACCTATCGCTCAACGCCCCTTGGAGCGTCCACTACTGCGATGGGGCCGGTCTGGTTCCATAACTGGCAGCGCCAGTTAGGGCTGGCGAATGCGAACAGCGGAAGTTCGTCTAAGGTTCTTGCGTATCGCGAGAACGGCGAGCCTTTGACATTCAACTGGTCAGCCGGCACTTGGCGCACGGCGGCGTTTAGCGGTTTGGAGCTGACGCAGAATGGAGCAGGCTGGACGCTTACCGACCTTTCGACCGCCATCACCGAGACCTATTCCGCACAGGGCATCTTCCTTTCGGAGCGTACCAAGACCGGTTTCGTCAGGACACTGACCTATGACGGCTCGGGTCGGCTCACCGCAATCAGCCAGCACGGTGACGATGCAATCGCCAAATTCGACCTGACGCTTCGCCTCGACTACGACGATAAAGGTCGGCTTGTTCGGTTGACTGATCCCGCGAACGGTTTGACGCAGTACGGCTATGACGCGAACAGTAATCTCGTTGCGGTCATGTGGCCCGATGGCAATGTGCGGCGGTATGTCTATGACGATACGCGGTTCAGGAATACGATAACCGGTGAGATCGATGAAACGGGTACGCGCATCGCAACGTGGAGCTACGACGCGCTCGGCCGCGCTGCGTCGGTCAGCCACCCGGATACAACACGCAATGTGCAGTTTGCGTATGGCAGCGAATCGACGGCCGTCACCGATAGTCAACGCACGACGACACTCAACTTCTCATCGATCGGCGGCATGCTGCGGCCGACTGGAAGTCGTTCTTCGTCCGGTTCGACCAGTTCAACGTGGGACGCTTCGGGGCGCTTGCTAACGGACACGACCGCTACGGGTAGTGCCGTGGAGTACAGCTATGACAGCGCTGGTCGTCCCAGTAGAGTAACGACGCGCAACGCGTCTGGCACAACCTACATTTCCACCCGCTACGCCGAAGCTACGGCGCTAAGTCCGTCAATGGTCGCATCACCGGGAAAGTTGCGCGCGTTTGTCTATGACACAAAGGGCAATCTGACTGGCTATAGCGAGCGGAAAACTAACGATCCGACCGGCGCAAGCGGCTTTGATGCGGTGTGGGATGGTCGGGATCAGCGAACCATCGGTGCTCGGTACGATGAGTTGAATCGAATGACCGGCGCAGTAGTTTTTGACAATGGCGCAAAGTCAGCCGAGTGGGTCTACTTTTACGACAGCACAGGGAATCTCAACACGGCGCAGAATCTCGTATCCCATTGGCTTTTCGGCAATCAGGATCGGGATGCCGCGCATCGCGTGACATGGCAGACGGGCAACTATCGTGAGGCGCGCATCGGATACGACGCGAGAGGACGCGTTACTCGTTTCAACTACGATGAAGCCGCCACCCCGCTGACCGGTGGTCTCCACCGCGCAATTGCGGTGAACTATGCCTACTCTGCAAATGGCCAAAATATCACTCGCACTGGGACCATCACGCAGAACGATAGGTCTCCCGCTATCCTCGGCGGCGTTGAGATTGACCGGTGGCTAGATAACTACGAAGGTGGCATTGACCCAGTCGGACCTCCGGCGGGATTGCTCGGATGGACAAGACTGACAGCGGATTGGCAAACGGACAGAGCGACCACGCCTGTATGCATTGAATGCTGGCTTATGAGTCGCTCGCCACTGGGTCTAGCATGGTCGATGTCATCCGACAACACAGATACACTTTGGTTTATCCCAGGCCTCGGGGTGATCAAGGGCATTGCTAAGGTTGCATCCAACCTATGCAAATCGTCGGGATTAGACAACAGCGCCGTCATCAACTTTCAGACTCGCCACTACGAGTCGCGGCTCAAAGCAGAGGGATTGGAGCCCGCCCGTGTAGAAAGCAGCATCGCACAGGAAGTACAAACGATGATTCCGAATCTGGAGAAAGGATCGAACGCGTGGGGGCGAATGACGATTGACGGCATTGTTGTAGAGTTCCGGCTATATGTGAAGTCGAACGGCGAAATAAACGTCGGAACAATATTTCCTGTAAAGGGGAAGCCCTGACATGTTGCGAAACGTGACCGAGCACGAACGCGCTTTCATTGCCGAAGTTGCACGCAATCTTGCACCCGACGAAGGTACACGATTGCTGTCTGACTTAGCCATTGCTCAAGCTCAACCAACCTTGCCGGATGAGTCGATCATACGTTTCCACCTTGAAGGTTATTCTCGTCCTGCGACTGGCGGGCAGGAACTGTATCCGTTCGAGGGGGTAATGTCTGATTTGGACGGCACGAATTTGGATGTGCTTTTGTTCACAGACGCTGCGAACAGGCTCTATGAAATGGAGCTTGTCAGGTGGGAAGGCGGAGATTTGCTGGGGCCTGACTGGACCACCCTGCGGATAGTCCCTAAACCACCTCCGCTGCAAAAAACCTAAAGCATTTGCTTAACAAGGAAGGCGCGATTTGAACTGCACCCAAAAAGTCGGATACCAGTCCATACTTGTGAGGTGCAGTTCAGCAATCGCGCCTTTTTCTTTGCTACAAACTTACTTCTTGTCCACGATGATCTGATCGGACGTCCCACCGTCGGAGAAATGCGTTTGCTGCGCCTTCTGCCAGCTGCCGAACATCTCTTCGACGGTGAAGGTCGTGATCGGCTTGAACTCAGCCGGCCCGGCGATCAATGCCAAAACGCCAGGCGAAGCACTCAAACAAACGCGTGCGGTGCGGCCTCGAACGCCTCTTCGCGAAAGCGCAGCGGAGCCGCGCAATGCACCAGCGTATCGACGAAATATTTGGCGCGCGGCCACGGGCCGAATCCCGCCGCGGTGTTGATATGCCCCGCGTCGCCGAGATTGACGAATGCGCTGCCGAAACGCTGCGCGAGATCGCGCGAACCGGCGAGCGGCATCCACGGATCGGTTTCGCTGCCGATCAGGATCGACGGCACACCGAGGCGCCGCGCGTCGAACGGTCCGGCGAAAGCGAATTTCTCCGGGCTCGCGGGCGCGACCAACAGCACGCCGACCACGTCGTTCGCATACGACGCCTGCTGCAACGCATAGGCGGTCGCAAGGCAACCGAAGCTATGCGCGGCCAGCACGAACGGCCCGCGTTCGCACGCGAGCAGATCGCGCAGCGACTTCGCCCAGACGGCGACATCCGGTGCGTCCCAGTCGGCCTGTTCGACGCGCAGTGAGCGCGCGAATTGCCGTTCGAGCCATGTTTGCCAGTGCGCGCCCTCGCTGCCGTGCAGGCCGGGAACGGTGACGAGTCGTGGCGGCCATGGCGATTTGGTGCATGAAAGCATGTCTATCCCTCGCTGCCGGAATCCGGGAAGGTATTGTCCCGCCGCGTGTTGCAAGGGCGAACCAAGTTTTTCTGCTTTGTTTATGGGGCAAATGCGCGGGCGAATGCGACCGGCGTTTCCTCGCCCTTGCTCCCGCCCCTGCCGTGTGCCGTGCCGGAGCATGCAGCCCAAACCGCACGCCCGTACACAAACGCGCGCGATTCGCGTTGAAAAAGTAGAATGAAGCCTACCCATAAAAGGAGGAGGCCCCATGCCGCAAGCGTCGTCTGAAGAGCCGCGGGCGTTGCAGCTGCGCTATCGGGCCTTTCCCGCCACCCGACTCGACCACGCACGCGCCTTCCGAACCGTATGAAAATCCTCTTCTACATGCCGCATGCCGACGCCGCCGCGTGGCTTCACGACTTCGCACGCGTGCTGCCTGAAGCCGATCTGCGCGAATGGCAGACGGGCGACACCAAACCTGCCGACTTCGCGGTCGTGTGGCGCCCGCCGCGCGAGATGCTGGCCGGCCGCGACGATCTGCGCGCGATCTTCAATCTCGGCGCGGGCGTCGATGCGATTCTCGCGCTCGAACATGAGCAACCCGGTACGTTGCCGCGTAACGCGCAGTTGATCCGGCTCGAAGACACCGGCATGGCGCCGCAAATGGCGGAGTATGTGACGCACGCCGTGCTGCGCTACATGCGTCGCTTCAACGAATATCAGACCCTGCAAACCGAGCGCCGCTGGCAAGTGCTCGACGCCCATCCGCGCGAGACGTTCACGGTCGGCGTGCTCGGCCTGGGGGTGCTCGGTGCACATGTTGCGCAGGCGGTCGCGGCGTTCGGCATGCCGGTGCGCGGGTACAGCCGCAGTGCGCGGCAAATCGACGGCATCACGACCTTCGCCGGCGAAGCCCAGTTCGACGCGTTTCTCAGCGGCGTGAAAGTGCTCGTGAATCTGCTGCCGCACACGCCTGATACGGGCGACGTGCTGAACAGGCGCACCTTCGCGAAGCTCGCGAAAGGCGCGTATCTGATCAACGTCGCACGCGGCGGCCATCTGGTCGAACAAGATCTGCTGGAAGCGCTCGGAAGCGGCCAGCTCGCCGCCGCGACGCTCGACGTGTTCCGCGAAGAACCGTTGCCGGCGGATCATCCGTTCTGGCAGGAACCGCGCATCACGATCACGCCGCATATGTCCGCGCTCACATTGCGCGAAGAGAGTGTCGCGCAGGTCGCGCGGAAAATGATCGCGTTGATGCGCGGCGAAACGGTGAGCGGCGTGGTGAATATCGAACGCGGATATTGAACTCGGGTTTTGAACCCGACCGAATCCAACTGAAGGAACGCCGCCGAACGCGGCAGGAGACACATCATGGCCTTGCCCCAACACGTCAAAATCGTCGAAGTCGGTCCGCGTGACGGACTGCAGAACGAGAAAGAATTCGTCCCCACCGCGATCAAGATCGAGTTGATCAATCGCTTGTCGGCTGCGGGGCTTCGCAACGTCGAGGCAGCCTCGTTCGTATCGCCAAAATGGGTGCCGCAGATGGCCGACGGCGCCGACGTGATGGCCGGCATCGCGCGTCGCCCCGGCACGATCTACTCGGTGTTGACGCCGAACTTGCGCGGCTTCGAAGGCGCGCTCGCCGCTCGCGCCGACGAGATCGTGATCTTCGGCGCCGCCAGCGAAGCGTTCTCGCAGAAGAACATCAATTGCAGCATCGCGGAAAGCATCGATCGATTCGCGCCGGTTGTGCAGGCGGCCAAGGAACACGGTCTGAGGATTCGCGGCAGCGTGTCGTGTGCGCTCGGCTGTCCGTATCAGGGTGAGGTGCCGGTGGCATCCGTGGTCGATGTGGTCGAACGTTTCGCGGCGCTCGGCTGCGATGAGATCGATATCGCGGATACGATCGGCGTCGGCACGCCGAAGCGCACGCGCGAGGTATTCGAAGCGGTCACCCAGGTGTTTGCGCGCGAACGTCTGTCGGGCCACTTCCACGACACGTACGGTCAGGCACTCGCGAACATCTATGCGGCGTTACAGGAAGGCATTGAGATTTATCACGCGTCGGTCGCAGGGCTCGGCGGCTGTCCGTACGCGAAGGGCGCGACCGGCAACGTCGCGACCGAAGACGTGCTGTATCTGATGAACGGCCTCGGCATCGAGACCGGCATCGATCTCGCGCAGGTGGTTGCGATCGGCGATTTCATTTCGACGTCGATTGGCCGGCCTAATGTTTCGCGTGCCGGCAAGGCGTTGCTCGCCAAATCGCGCAGCGAACAGGGCAACTGTGTTTGACTCGCGCCACGCATTCGCCACGCATTTCGCCATTCACTCAGGACCTGAAACGATGACGGACCACGCCTCTCTCGATTCCGACGATCTCGCCGCGTTGCCCGACTCGGCGCGCCGCGTCGCACTGTTGTTGCGCGAACGCGGTCACCCGGGCCGGATCGTGATGCTGCCGGAAACCGGCAAAACTTCCGCCGAAGCCGCCGCCGGCCTCGGCTGCTCGGTTGCGCAGATCGCCAAGTCGATCCTGTTTCGCCGCCGCGAAGACGACGCACCGGTGCTGGTGGTCGCGAGCGGCGCGAATCGCGTCGACGAAAAGAAGGTCGCGGCGCAAGTCGGCGCGATCGGCCGTGCGGATGCGAAGTTTGTCCGCGAGAAAACCGGTTATGCGATCGGCGGCGTGTGCCCGATAGGCCACGCCACCGAACCCGTCACGCTGATCGATGCCGATCTGCTGGAACTCGACAGCCTGTGGGCCGCCGCGGGGCATCCGCATGCAGTGTTCAATCTGACAGCGCCGGAGTTGATTGCATTGACAGGTGCGCCGGTGCTCGACGTGGCGCTGCGCGAGACGGCCTGACGATATGACAGCAGGCATTGACACCGAAGACGACGAGGCTGCCGTGCCATCGCCCTGCATCAGCGTGTGCAAGATGGATGCGTCGACCGGTTGGTGCGAAGGGTGTCTGCGCACGATCGACGAGATCGCCGGCTGGTCGTCATTCGACAACGATGCGAAGCGCGCGGTCTGGGACGCAATCGAAGAACGCCACGCGGCGTTCATGGCTAATCAGGCAAAACCGGCGAAGGCGCAACGATGAACGCCGCACCGCGCATCGTGACGATCGGCGAGACGTTCCACTCGCGGCTCGAACTATCGGCGGAATCGGTGAAATCGTTCGCCACGCTCGTCAACGACTTCAACCCGCTGCATCACGACGACGCGTATGCCGCGCAAAGCCGCTTCGGCGGGTTGATCGCGTCCGGCACGCAACCCACCGCGCATTTCATGGCGCTGCTGGCAACGCATTTTTCATCGTACGCGCAGCCGCTCGGCCTCGAATTCGATATCAAGCTGAAGAAGGCGGTCCACGCGAACGACACGCTGACGATCACCTGGCGCGTGCGCGACGCTTACTGGAAGCCGAGCCTGAACGGCGATCTGACGCATCTGGAAGGAACCGTGGTGAACCAGCGCGGCGAAACCATGTTGATCGGCACGTCGACGATTCTGGTGATGCCGAAACCCGAAGCCTCCGCGAGTTCGAACGCGACCGCAGAGACAAACGGGGGCACAAACGCACCATGACCAGGCTACCGGAATCGATCCGGGTCTTCGAACGCGGCTGGCTTTCGTCGAACAACGTGCTGCTGATCGACGACGCGTCTGCCGCGCTCGTCGACACCGGCTACGCGACGCACGCGCCGCAAACCGTCGCCCTGGTGCAGCAAACGCTCGGCGCGCGGCCGCTCGATCTGATCATCAACACGCATCTGCATTCGGATCACTGCGGCGGCAACGCGCTATTGCAGTCCACGTGGCGCTGCCGCACCGCCATCCCAGCATGTGAAGCCGAAGCGGTGCGCGTTTGGGACGAAACCCGCCTGACGTTTCGCGCCACCGGCCAGACCTGTGAACGCTTCAGCTTCACCGAGACGATCGCGCCCGGCGAGCCACTGCGGCTCGGGGCGCTCGATTGGCAAGTGCTGGGCGCGCCCGGCCACGATCCGCACTCGCTGATGCTGTACTGCGCGGACGAACGTGTCCTGATCAGCGCGGACGCGCTGTGGGAAAACGGCTTTGGGGTGATCTTTCCCGAACTGGAAGGTGAAAGCGGTTTCGCCGAAGAACAGGCGGTACTCGAAGCCATTGCGAAACTCGACGTGCGGCTCGTGATTCCCGGCCATGGCGCGCCCTTCACGAATGTCGAACAGGCGCTCGAGCGGGCGTTTTCGCGGGTCGCGTGGTTGCGTGCCGATCCGGCGCGCAATGCGAAGAACGCACTGAAGGTGCTGATCGTGTTCAAACTGCTCGAAGTCCGCGCGATGAGCTTCGACACGTTGCTGCAGATGCTCGACGCCGCCGCCGCGATGCGCGCCGCCGCGGCAATGCTCAAACCACGCGGCGAATGGCCCACGCTGGTGCACACGATTGTCGAGGAACTGGCGGCCAGGAATGGGCCGCTTGAAATCGACGGCACGCGGATCGTCGCGCGCGAGGCCTGATACGAGCGAGGCAAGCGGAACACCCAAACCGTCGCCACAAAAAGAAGCCGCTCGACCATCAAGGCGAGCGGCGGAAATTCTGTCGGACGTGATCAGCGTCGATCCGAATGATACGCGTGCCGATTTTTTGACCGCATCAGTGATTTCCCTACAAAGTCTTGACACCGCTTTTTAAACCCGCCTAGGGGTAACGTTACGAAGCCTCGTAGTTGCACGAGTTAAAGAGCATTAGTCCGTCAATATGAACCGTTCGGCCGTCCAGTTACGCCGGAATCGGTAGCATTCCCAGTTTCCGAATGAGCGCCGCGCTCGTCAGTTCGAGGAGAGACGTCTCTGCGGCACGATCCGCCAACCGAGATTCACGCCGGCGGCCGCCACCAGAATCAGCACCGCGCCGAGTATCTGAATCCACGCGAGCGTCTGGCCGAACGCAACCCGGTCGACGATGATCGCTACCACCGGATAGATGAACGACAACGCCCCGGTCATCGAGGTGGGCAGCTTCTGGATCGCGCCGTAAAGCAGCACATACATGAGCCCCGTATTGACGATGCCGAGTACGATCAATTCGAGCCACTGCACACCGCTGGTGGGCAACGCATCGAAGCGCACGAACGGCGCGAGCATCACGACGCCGAGCGACACCTGAATCAGCGCTATCAGATGCGGCGGCGTGCCCTTGAGGCGCTTGGTAATGATCGACGAGACCGCGTACATCGCCGCTGCGCCAACTGCATAGGCGACCCCGGCCAGATACTGGCCCGGCACCGCCAACACCGCCGGCTCGACCTTCACGACGAACACGAGGCCGATGAACGCGACCACCAGCCACGCCACCGTCGACGCACTGATGCGCTCGCGAAACACCAGCGCGCCGAGCGCGACCAGCATGAAAGGCTGCGTGTTGTAGACGGCGGTCGCCATCGAGATGGAGGCGCGCGAATACGCCGCGAACAGCAGCACCCAGTTGATGACAATGGCCGCGCCGCCAAGCAGCGTGAGGCCGAACATCTTCCACGAGAAGAGCTTGCGCCTGAACAGGCCGAGCACGGCGCACACGAGCGCCAGGGTCGCGCCGCCGAAGATGCAGCGGAAGAACACCACATTGAACGGGCTCTGCTGCGACGACACCACCAGCCAGCCGATGGTGCCGGACATCAGCATGGCCATGGTCATTTCCGCCGCGCCGCGGCGAATTTCATTTGACGCCATGATTCGATCCTCGAATTGATTCCTGCGTGAGAAGCAGTGTAATTAATCCGATCGCGCGAATACATGGCTAAACTGAAGCCTTCCTGCGATGGAACCTAATAATCGAAGGCAATCATGACCAAACGCCTTGCTCCCGCCCCGCCCGCGACACTCGACGATACCGACCGCGCGCTACTCGCCGCGCTGGCGGCAGATGCCCGTCAGCCGGTCAGCGAACTGGCGCGTTTAGTCGGCCTCTCGGCGCCGAGTACGGCGGAACGCGTCCGAAGGCTCGAAGCGCAAGGCGTGATCGAGCGCTTCACCGTGCAGATCGATCCGCGCGCGCTCGGCTTCACGTTGCAGGCGATCGTGCGCGTGAAGCCGTTGCCCGGGCAATTGCATCTGGTGGAAGAGGTGATCCGGCGGATTCCGGAATTTGTCGAATGCGACAAGGTGACGGGCGACGATTGCTTCATCTGCCGCCTGTATCTGCATTCGATCGAACAGCTCGATGAGATTCTGTCGAAAGTCACCGAGCGCGCGGAGACCAGCACGGCGATCGTCAAGTCGACGCCAGTCGCGCGCCGCTTGCCGCCGCTCGGTTGAACGAAGCGGCTTACTGTTCGACCGCTTCAAAAAACGCCAGCATTTCGACGACCAGTTCTTGCGACGCCTCTTCAGGAATGTAATGCCCGCACGGCAATGAACGCCCGCTCACGTCACGCGCGACATGACGCCACTCCGTCAGCGCGTCGAAGCACTTCTCGATCACGCCCTTCTCGCCCCACAGCACGCGCAACGGGCAACCAATCTTGTGGCCGCGCTCGATGTCGGCGCGGTCGTGTTCAAGATCGATGCTCGCCGACGCCCGGTAGTCCTCGCACATCGCATGCACGGCGCCGGGTTGCGCCAGCGCGGTGCGATAGGCTTCGAGGGCGTCCGGCGCGAAGGGCGCGAGGCCCGCGTGACGGCCGCCCATCACCGCATCGACATAAGCGGCCGGGTTTGCGCCGATCAGCGTTTCGGGAAGCGGCTCCGGCTGGATCAGGAAGAACCAGTGGAAGTAATGTGTCGCGAAGGCGCGGTCGGTGGCTTCGTACATCGCGAGCGTCGGCGCGATGTCCAGCAGCATCAAACGCTCGACAGCGTCGGCATGATCGAGCGCCATCCGGTGCGCGACGCGGGCGCCGCGATCATGTGCGCAAACCAGAAAACGTTCGAAACCGAAGTGGCGCATCACGGCGACCTGATCGGCCGCCATCGCGCGTTTGGAATACGGCGTGTGTTCGGCGTCGCTCGGCGGTTTGCCCGATGCGCCGTAGCCGCGCAAGTCGGTGGCGACGACGGTGAAGTGTTCGGCCAGCTGCGCCACGCACTGCTGCCAGATCAGATGCGACTGCGGATGACCATGCAGCAACAGAAGCGGCGGCCCTGCTCCGCCCTTCACTCCGAAAATATCGACGTCGCCCACGGCGACGCGAAAGGGCATGAAATCCTCGAAGGCCATAGGGGGTCTCTTGTCGTTTGGGAGTCAATGCATTGTAGGAGCGCAATATGTCGACAAGAGGTGGGATTGCCCACGCAAGCGTAGAACCTGAACTCTCCCTCCAACTGTTCTAAACGAACCGGCCGACCGCGACCGAGTCGCTTCGCCTATAATAGAACGATCGTTCTTAAATTTTTTCCAGCGACCCTGTGCCCGGCATTCGGCGAGATTGCGGCGGCAGCACTACTGCTCGTCAGCCTGAACGCATTGCCGGCCATGTGCCGCTAAACTCATAATCGCCGGACGCCCACCGTCGCACCGGTCCGCTCAATCTGGAGACTCGCATCATGGCATTGCCCGCCGTCCTGCAAAAACTTGCGCTGCCCGTCGTCGCCTCGCCGATGTTTATCGTCAGCTACCCCGAACTCGTGTTGGCTCAGTGTAAGGCTGGCATCGTCGGCTCGTTCCCGGCGCTGAATGCGCGCCCGGCCGAATTGCTAGACGAATGGCTCACACAGATTCAGGCTCAGCTCGCCGAGCACAAGGCGGCCCATCCCGATGCGGTCATCGGGCCGATTGCCGTCAACCAGATCGTCCATCAGTCGAATACGCGGCTCGAACACGACGTGCGCGTGTGCGTCGAACACAAGGTGCCGATTTTCATCACCAGCCTGCGCGCGCCGGCGCGGGAGATCGTCGACGCGGTGCATAGCTACGGCGGCATCGTGCTGCACGACGTGATCAACCTTCGCCATGCGCAGAAAGCGCTGGAAGCGGGTGTCGACGGGTTGATCCTGGTGGCGTCCGGTGCCGGCGGTCATGCGGGCACGACCTCACCATTCGCGCTGGTCGGCGAAGTGCGGCGCATGTTCGACGGCCCGATCGTGCTGTCGGGGTCGATCGCCAATGGCGGCTCGATTCTCGCCGCTCAGGCCATGGGCGCGGACCTCGCGTACATGGGCACGCGTTTCATCGCGACTAGGGAAGCGCACGCGGTCGACAGCTACAAGCAGGCGATCGTCAATTCCACGGCGTCGGACATCATTTACACGAACCTGTTCACCGGCGTGCACGGCAACTACATCCGCGAAAGTATCCTGAACGCGGGGCTGGACCCGGACGCGCTGCCGGAATCGGACAAGACCGCGATGAACTTCGGCAGCGACAAGGCGAAGGCGTGGAAAGACATCTGGGGCGCAGGCCAAGGTGTCGGCTTGATGGACGATGTGCCGAGCGTCGGCGAACTGGTCACTCGTCTGACGCGCGAATATAACGACGCCAAGACGCGGCTGGGGATTGCGCGGTAAGGCGCCAGGTTGGAGCGGATTTTGCTGCGGCTCACTTCTGAAGCCGCAGCATGCCCAGGCCTCACATATTGCGGCGGTACTGTCCGCCCACTTCAAACAACGCGTGCGTGATTTGCCCAAGCGAGCATAGGCGCACGACGTCCATCAGCACCGCGAACACGTTTTCATCGTCGATCACCGCGCGCTTTAAGCGTTCAAGCGCCGCGGGTGCGTCGTCATGATGACGTGCCTGGAAATCGCGCAGTCGCGTCAACTGACTCTGTTTTTCTGCGTCGGTGGAGCGGGCCAGTGCGATCGGCTGCGGTGCCTCATGCGGATGCGCGCTCAAAAACGTGTTCACGCCGACGATCGGATACGAACCATCGTGCTTGCGATGCTCGTACAGCATCGATTCGTCCTGAATGCGCCCGCGTTGATAGCCGGTTTCCATCGCGCCGAGCACGCCGCCGCGCTCGGTCAGACGGTCGAACTCGGCCAGCACTGCCTCCTCCACCAGATCGGTCAGTTCCTCGATCACGAAGCTGCCCTGATTCGGATTCTGATTCTTCGCCAGGCCCCATTCACGGTTGATGATCAACTGAATCGCCACCGCACGGCGCACGGAATCTTCGGTGGGCGTGGTGATCGCTTCGTCGAATGCGTTGGTGTGCAGTGAGTTGCAGTTGTCGTAGATCGCGATCAGCGCCTGCAGCGTGGTGCGGATATCGTTGAAGTCGATTTCCTGCGCGTGCAGGCTGCGGCCCGAGGTCTGCACGTGATATTTGAGCTTCTGGCTGCGCTCGTTCGCGCCGTAGCGTTCGCGCATCGCAATGGCCCAGATGCGTCGCGCGACGCGGCCCAGCACCGTGTACTCCGGGTCCATGCCATTCGAAAAGAAGAATGACAGATTCGGCGCGAAATCGTCGATCGACATGCCGCGCGCGAGATAGGCCTCGACGTAGGTAAAGCCATTCGCGAGCGTATAAGCCAACTGCGAGATCGGATTCGCGCCGGCCTCGGCAATGTGATAGCCGGAGATCGACACGGAATAGAAATTCCGCACGCCGTGCTCCACAAAGTACGCCTGAATGTCGCCCATCACTTTCAGGCTGAACTCGGTCGAGAAGATGCAGGTGTTCTGTCCTTGGTCCTCCTTCAGGATGTCGGCCTGTACCGTGCCGCGCACATTTTCCAGTGCATGACGGCGAGCTTTGCCCAGTTCGCCTTCCGTGAGCGGGCGCCCTTGCTGCTGCTCCATGCGAGCGATCTGCTGATCGATCGCGACGTTGAAAAACATCGCGAGGAGGGTCGGCGCCGGGCCGTTGATCGTCATCGACACCGAGGTCTCCGGCGCGCACAGATCGAAGCCGTCGTAGAGCGTTGTCATGTCGTCGAGCGTCGCGACGGAGACACCTGAGTTGCCCACCTTGCCGTAGATGTCCGGGCGTTCGTGCGGCTCTTCGCCGTAGAGCGTGACCGAATCGAACGCCGTTGAAAGACGTTTGGCCGGCATGTCTTCGGAGAGCAATTTGAAACGGCGGTTGGTGCGGAACGGGTCGCCTTCGCCGGCGAACATACGCGTCGGATCCTCGTTCTCGCGACGGAACGGGAACACGCCGGCGGTGAACGGAAAGTAGCCGGGAAGATTGTCGAGCATCAGCCAGCGCAGAATTTCGCCGTGGTCGACGAATTTCGGCAATGCGACTTTGCGGACCTGTGAACCGGACAGGGTCGTGACGGTGAGCGCCGTGCGAACCTCGCGCTCGCGAATGCGGACGACGTGTTCGTCGCCGGAATAGGCGGCGACCGTTCGCGGCCACGCTTCGAGCAGCTTGCGTTCGTGTTCGCCGAGGGCGGCAGTGCGTTGGGCGATGAGTGCGTCGAGTGGTGTTAGCGTGTGTATCGTCGGCTCTGCATCGTGAACTGCCGCCTCGCCGGCGACATCTGGGCCCGCTGCCAGTGCAACCGCGCCTGGGTTTCCGTTATCGCCTGCTTCTTCGCCCGTGCTCGCACCGGCGCCTAAGCTCGCGTTTGCTTCGCCGAGCATCCGGCGCGCTTCGGTAAGTTGCCAGCGCTCGCGCGCCACGCGCGCCTGCGCATCGGCGCGCTCGCGGTACACGTGGACAGTCTGCGCGACATCCGCCAGATAGCGCACACGTGCCGGCGGTACGATGGCGTTGCGGCCACTCGAAAAGCGCACGTCGTCGCGGGCCGGCAAGCGGCCGCCGCCGGCGCGCAAACCATGCGCGCGTAACGCCTCGGCAACGTGCTGATAAAGCGCGGTCACGCCGTCGTCGTTAAAGCGCGAGGCGATCGTGCCGAACACCGGCATCGCGCCGGGCGCCTTCGCGAAGTCGCCGCGATTGCGCTGCACCTGCTTCGCCACGTCACGCAACGCGTCCGCCGCACCCTTGCGATCGAATTTGTTGATCGCAACGAAGCCGGCGAAGTCGAGCATGTCGATCTTCTCCAACTGGCTGGCCGCGCCGAATTCGGGTGTCATCACATACAAGGATTCGTCGACGAACGGCACGATCGCCGCATTGCCCTGCCCGATCCCGGACGTCTCGACGATGATCAGATCGAAGCCCGCCGCCTTGCACAGCGTGAGCACGTCTGGCAGCGAGTCGGTGATTTCGCTCAATGCGTCGCGCGTCGCCATCGAGCGCATATACACGCGCGCACCACCGCCCCAGTCGCCGATCGCGTTCATGCGGATGCGGTCGCCGAGCAGCGCGCCGCCGGATTTGCGGCGCGACGGGTCGATCGCCAGCACGGCGATGGTGAGGGCGTCGCCATAGTCGAGGCGAAAGCGGCGGATCAGTTCGTCGGTGAGGGAGGATTTGCCGGCGCCCCCGGTACCGGTGATACCGAGGACGGGAACCTCGATTGCTTCAGCGAGAACCGAAAGTATTTCCTGCTCGGCCGATTTGACGCGGCCCGCTTCGTACGCGCTGATCAGTTGTGCAAGGCGGCGGAAGGTGAAGGCTGCAGGGTCTGGATGTTCGGCGGTGTGGGCGATGTCCACCGTGTTGGCAGTCTGGTTGCCGTGGCTCGCTTCGCCTGTTTGACGCGCTTTGACGGACGGATCGCCGGCACGCGGCTTCGTGCCCGGCCCGGTACGCGTGTCGGTATGCAACGCCGCGAGCGGTTCGAAGCGCGGCAGCCCGCAAGCCGACAGACCAGCCACCCACTCGGCAACCGGACTCTCCCGCACGGCGGCAGCAGCGCGCGCCACTTCTGCACAGCGCGCGATCATGTCGTCGATCATGCCCTGCAGACCGAGCCGCTGGCCGTCATGCGGCGAATAGATCTTTTCGACTCCATAGCGTTCGAGCGCGGCGATTTCTTCGGGGACGATCACGCCCCCGCCGCCGCCGAACACTTTGATACGCTCGCCGCCGCGCACGCGCAGCAGGTCGACGAGGTAGCGGAAGTATTCGTTGTGGCCGCCTTGATAACTGGACACGGCGACGCCGTCGGCGTCTTCGTTCAGCGCGGCGGTGGCGACTTCATCGACCGAGCGGTTGTGGCCGAGATGGATCACCTCGACGCCGCTCGCTTGCAAGATGCGCCGCATGATGTTGATCGACGCATCGTGGCCGTCGAACAATGCCGCGGCGGTGACGAAGCGCAGGCGCCGGCCCGCTGGCAGCTTGTGGCTACCGGCGCGCTGCGGCGTGGAGAGATCGGTCATGTTTCCCCCGGATCGTTACGCGTATGGGTGCTGCCAACCAGTATAGCGAAACAGGGTGAGGCGCTTAGCGCACCGCCATCGCCTTGATCTGTTCAAGCGAAGGCCACAGCGATTCGTTCGCAAACCGCTCGGCGAGGAAGTCGACAAACGAACGGACCTTGGCCGACAGATGCCGGCGGCTCGCATAGACCACATGGATCGGCAACTCGCGCGGCGGCACGTCGTCCACCAGCAGCGGCACGAGCCGCCCCGCGGCCAGATCATCGCCGATCACCTCGGTGCCGAGCATCGCGATGCCGGCGCCCTGCAGCACGATCACGCGCTGCGCCTCCAGGTGGTTGACGATCAGATTGCCTGACAGACGCATGCGGGGCGAAGCATCGCCGGCTGCGGTCGCGATTTCAAGCGGGGACACGCCGGCGTATTGCAGATAGTTGTGGCGCGCCAGCTCGGCGACGGTCTTCGGCGTGCCGTGCCGGCGCAGATAGGCAGGCGACGCGCACAGCACCAGATGGGCGGTCGCAATCTGCCGCGCGATCAGCGAAGACGACTTCAGGCCGCTCGGCGAGGCCCGGATCGCGACGTCGAAGCCTTCGTCGATCAGTTCGACCACGCGGTCGGACAGCGTGATGTCGACGGTGACCTGCGGATACTGTGCGGCGTAGTCGGCCACCGCGGCCATCACGTGGCTCAAGCCGAACGCCGACAGCGACGATACCCGCAAGCGCCCTTGCGGCACGACACTTGCCGCGCCGACCGCCTGCTCGGCTTCTTCGAGTTCGGTGAGCACCTGACTCAGGCGCTCGTAGTACTCGCGGCCCGCCTCGGTCGGCGCGACACGCCGCGTGGTGCGGTTCAGCAAGCGGGCACCGAGTTGCTGTTCGAGGTGCATGACGTGCTTGCTCGCCATCGCCGCCGACATCTCCATCCGGTCGGCCGCGCCGACAAAGCTGCCGACTTCGACCACGTGGCGGAACACTTTCATGCTGACGAGGGTGTCCATCTGAATCGCTCGCTTCAGGAATCAATCGACGCCATTTTGCAGGGTTTATCAAAAATCAGGCGGTAAATCGGACGTAAGCGGACGCCAGAAGCGTCAAAGCCCGCCTTCCAGGGAAGGCGGGCTTTGACGGTGTTGCCTGTTCCGGAGCGCGCGGCGCTTGGCAGGCGCCCCGCCTGGCCTCGGACGCTTAGAACTTCGCGCGCAGGCCGACGCCGTAGGTGTTGCCGCTCGACTGGCTGCTGATCTTGTCGTACATATAGGCCGCGTAGATATCCGTGCGCTTGGACAGCGGATAGTCGTAGCCTACCGCAGCCGTCTGACGGGTCTGGTCGAAGCCGCCGCCGTCGCGCGAGTAGGCGTACGACGCCATCACCGTGCCCGGGCCGGCCGGTACCGAGACGCCGCCCTGCGCCGTATTCACGTGCCAGCTCGAAACGGTCTGCTGGTTGTACGTGTACATGTACTGCCCAAAGAACTTCACGAACTTCAGGTCGTACGAGACGCCGGCTTGCGCCACGCTCTGGCTCTTCAGGCCGGGTACGCCCGACGTGCTGAAGCTGCCGAGGTCGCCCGGCACGTTGTTGAAGTTCACGTACTGGTACACCGCGGTCGCCGCGAACGGGCCGTGGAAATACAGCACCTGGCCGCTCCACTTCTTCGCGCCGTTCTGACCCGCCGTGTTGCCGAGCGCGTACATCGCCGTCGCGGACAGCCCGTTGAAGTTCGGCGATGCGTACGACACCGCGTTGCTCCAGCCCGAATCGCCGGTCACACCCTGATCGGTCGAGTAGGTCGGGAACGTGCCGAGACCCAGATACGTATGAGTGACCATCGGCGAGAACACATACGAGTCGATGAACGGGTTGAACAGAATCGTCGACACGAACAGCGGGGTGGTCAGACGGCCTGCCGTCACCGTGCCGTACGGCGATTCGATCCCGACGTAGGCGTTACGCGAGAACATCGTGTCGCCCTTGAAACGGCCGTACTGGCCATTCTGGGCGAGGAAGAAGCCTTCCAGCGCGAAGACCGCCTTGTAGCCGTTGCCCAGATCCTCCGCCCCCTTCAAACCCCAGTACGACGTCGACATACCGCCGCCGGACACCTGAACCGCGGTCTTGCCACCCGGGAATTTCTGCGCGCCGACCCATTCGTCGACCTGCCCGTAGAGTTGCACGCTCGATTGCGCGAAAGCAGACGATGCACTGGCCAGCAGAGCGGCGCACGCGGTTGCCTTAAGGGCGGTCTTCAACGCACCGCTGATGCTTGTTTTCATGGGTTCTCCTGTCTTTGTCAAAGGGGTGTGGCTGTGCGAAAGGGGGCGCTCGCTCGAACCATTGTTGTTGTCCGTTCGGTCATCGAGCCAATCTGGGCGGGACCATCTTTGCGGACCATTTTTATGGACAAAAATATCGTTGGTTATTGCGGGTATATCGGTCTGGTTAGTTTTGTCGCTTATGGGCCTGATAATGCGACGACCGCAGGCGAGGTTCACCGCGTCGCCGCGAACCTCGCGGTAACGCGCAAAGCGTTACTGACATTGCACCCGACCCAGTGATAACGGTTCAAATGACAGACGGATGACGCATTGCCGCAGAAACGAACAAATTTGACGACATGAGGTGGTTTATTGCCGAGCGTTTTCAAAAAAGTGTGGCGTCGAAACGTCACATTGACAGGGGCGCTTGGCTGAAGGCAATGCGGGAAGCCGCAGCTAACCGGTTTGAAAGCCGGGAAAGCGGGCTCGGAGGAGCGAGGAAGAGGAATTCGGCGGGACGAGTGAGCGGGTTTTTAGTTGCGGTAAGGCGAGCCTTCCTGCTGGCGTGGGTCTTCCCCCTGGCGCTGCATTGCGCGCGATGAACCCCGTTCTTCGTTGTAGCGGGCGACATCGGCGCGAATCGATCCGGTGCGAACCGGCGCATTAGCCGGCGGACGCGGCACCGCGCGTGACTCGGCGCTCACCGGCGTGAGGTAGCCGGCGTACTGCATGCCGCCGCGGCCAGCGGCCGGATCGCCGCCGCCGTGCGCCACGCCCGGCACTTTTGCATAGGCGAACGAACACAGCGCAACGATAACCGCGCCCCACGCCCAGTGCTTCGTTCTCGACAACCCGTCCACCACGTGACTCACATGCCCGAAGACCTGCCTGAAGCCCACCGTTCGAGCTGCGATGGACTTGTTCTGGGACCGGCGCGAGCGCCGCGATTCTGTCGCGGCACGGGGCATCCCGATGGCCTTTGAGCAGTAATTTATGGGCGCGGGCAAAGGGTGTCGAGCCAAAAAGTGTTAGGCCTCGACCGCTGTTGTAACACCTTGTTACTGCGACGTTTTTCTGCGACACAGCCCTTGCGCGAAAGCCTTGAAACAGCTTGATTGAGCGGCTATATCGAGACCGGTGGACATCTCGCGCAGGACGAATCGCAGGCAGAGTTTTTGACGGTTTTGTCGAATCGGCAGTAGACCAAACAAAGACGGTCGCCAATACTGGAACTACCCACCGGGCTCGACTAGAGACTCGCGAAGCGGCAATTTAATGCACAAAGATCATTAATCGATTCGGCAAATGAATTTGCATATTCAATCGGTTTTCAACAACAATAGGCGTTTTCCATAGCCTCAGGCGGGCGCATTCGTGCATTCGCCCCGGGTGCTTTCCGCATCACCGAATTGAGATTCCGACATGGCTCGCCCGAAACTGCTTCCCGACAATTTCACCTTGTGCCTCGTGGGCACTGTGATCTTTGCGAGCTTCCTGCCCGTTCACGGGCAGGCCGCCGTCGGCTTCAACTGGGTGACGAACGTCGCGGTCGGCCTACTGTTTTTCCTGCACGGCGCCAAGCTTTCACGCGAAGCGATCATTGCGGGCGCGACGCACTGGCGTCTGCACCTGGTAGTGCTGCTCAGCACGTTCGCGCTGTTTCCGCTGCTCGGCCTCGCGCTTAAGCCGCTCCTTTCGCCACTTGTCACGCCGGCGCTCTATGCGGGGGTCCTCTTCCTCTGCACGCTGCCGTCGACGGTTCAGTCGTCGATCGCGTTCACGTCGATTGCCAAGGGCAATGTGCCGGCTGCCGTATGCAGCGCGTCGGCCTCGAGCCTGCTCGGCATCTTCATCACTCCCGCACTCGTCAGCCTCGTCGTCACCAATCAGGCTGCGGGCGGCAGTTCGGCGTGGCATACGGTGGGCAACATCGTGCTGCAACTGCTGGTGCCGTTCGTGGCCGGGCAGTTGCTGCGCCCGCTGATCGGCAAGTGGATCGAGCGCAATCGCGGCGTGCTGAAGTTCGTCGATCAGGGTTCGATCCTGCTGGTGGTGTACGGCGCGTTCAGCGAAGCCGTCACCGAAGGCCTGTGGCATCAGATTCCGCTGTCCGCGCTCGGCGGCCTGCTGCTGATCAGCGTCGTGCTGCTCGCGCTCGCGCTGGCCGTAACGATTTTCGTCAGCAAGCGGCTCGGTTTTAACCGCGCCGACCAGATCACGATCATCTTCTGCGGCTCGAAGAAAAGCCTCGCCGCCGGCGTGCCGATGGCCAAGGTGATTTTCGCCTCGCATGCGGTGGGCGCCGTGGTCTTGCCGCTGATGCTGTTCCACCAGATCCAGCTGATGGTGTGCGCCGCGCTCGCGCAGCGTTGGGGTGCACGCGACACCAGCGGCGAAGCCCACGCTGCCTCGCGCGAGCGGCCCGCCGCCGCCGTCGCACGCCGTTGAATACGCGCGCAATGCAAACAGGACATTCATAAGCGCCCTCCCTGAGCGTCATTTGAAGAAAGCCGCCCCGTGCGGCTTTTTTGTTATTTCACGCTGAAAAGCGGGCGCTGTCGCCTCGGCCGGATGGCATAGGCAACGTCCTGGCAATGGCGAAACCGGCCGCCAGGCCGTCACAGGCACGACCAACCGCACCATCCCGGTGCAACGGTTCACTAAAAGTTCACTTAATTTCAGACAGGGCGGGCCGATAAGCCGAAAGTCGATCGCTACGCCTACCTGCCATGTACCTTCGTTCGCCCTCCCGATCCGCTACGCCGCGCATCGAGGAGTTGATCGCCCGGCGTGATTTGTCCGCCGTGTTCCAGCCAATCATCGATTTCGACGACGGCGCGATCCTCGGCTATGAAGGTCTGATCCGCGGCCCGGCGGGAACGTCGCTCGAGGCGCCGTTCGCGTTGTTTTCGCAGGCGCTTGCCGAAGGTTGCGCGATCGAACTCGAGCAGGCCGCCGCACGCACCTGCATCGACGCCTTCTCAAAGCTCGATTTCGACGGCAAGCTGTTTCTCAATTTCAGCGCGGGCGCGATCCGTCAGCTGGCAGAAGCGCGCGACAACACGCTCGCGTTGCTGCGCCATCGTGGCGTCGATCCGCAACGAATCGTGATCGAGTTGACCGAGCAAAGCACGATTCTCGATGTCGGCAGCTTCTTGCCGGTGATCTCGGCGCTGCGGATGGGCGGCGCGCAATTCGCGCTCGACGACTACGGCACCGCGAATGCCAGCATGAATCTATGGGTGCGCTTGCAGCCGGACGTCGTGAAGATCGACCGCTTTTTTATCCACGGCATCTCCAGCGATTCGCTCAAATTCGAAGCCGTGCGCGCGATGCAGCACTTCGCGAGCGCGAGCGGCGCGCGGCTGG
Source organism: Paraburkholderia sp. IW21 (assembly GCF_041321145.1). Classification (NCBI taxonomy): domain Bacteria; kingdom Pseudomonadati; phylum Pseudomonadota; class Betaproteobacteria; order Burkholderiales; family Burkholderiaceae; genus Paraburkholderia; species Paraburkholderia sp. IW21. The sequence goes on from NZ_JBGGWA010000016.1 coordinate 26,657, forward strand.
TGGCCGAAGGCATCGAGGACGAGGCGGATCTGATCGTGGTGCGCGACATGGGGATCGGCTGCGGTCAGGGTTACTTTTTCGGCCGGCCGCATGCCCAGCCGGCCCGCAGCGTCACCGACGACGCCCGCGACGCACTGCGTGCCGGTCACATCGCCGTGTTCCCGGAGACCACCCGCACGGTGAGCAGCGCCTCGCCGTCGGGCGGCATGGCGTCGGCCAAGATGCTGGTGCATGCGCCCGCGCTGCCGCGCCACGCGACCAATAACGACGTGCTCGAACTGTTCAACCGCCTGCCCGGTCTGCATGCGGTCGCGGTGGTCGAGCAGGACGAGCCGGTCGCGCTGATCAACCGGCGCAGCTTCATGGACCGCTACGCGCTGCCGTATCACCGTGAGCTGTTCGGCAAGCGGCCGTGCCTGCTGTTTGCGAACGCGTCGCCGGTGATCATCGAGAAGTCGATGACCGTCGAGCAGATGGCCAGGCTTCTCGCGAGCGACGACCAGCGCTATCTCGCCGACGGCTTCGTCATCACCGACAACGGCAAATATGTCGGCCTCGGCACGGGCGAGAACCTGGTACGCGCGGTGACCGAAGTGCGCATCGAAGCCGCGCGCTACGCGAACCCGCTGACCTTCTTGCCGGGCAACATCCCGATCAGTTCGCACATTGCCCGTCTGCTCGGCAACGACGCCGGTTTCCACGCGGGTTACGTCGACCTGAACCACTTCAAGCCCTTCAACGATCAGTACGGCTACTGGCAAGGCGACGAAGTGCTGAAATTCGCCGCCGCCGTGCTCGCCGACGTCTGCGAACCGACCCGGGATTTTCTGGGTCATGTCGGCGGCGACGACTTCCTGATCCTGTTCCAGAGCGAGGACTGGCAGGACCGCGTACTGCGCGCGATCCACGTGTTCAACGAGGGCGCGCAGCGCTTCTACGCGCCCGCCGACCGGCTGGCCGAGGGCATCCACGGTGAGGACCGGCGCGGCAATCCGACCTTCTTCGGTTTCGTGACGATGGCGATCGGCTGCGTGCGCGTCGAGTCGGACGGCGGCCCGTCGTTTTACAGCAGCGAGGATATTGCGTCCGTCGCGGCAGTGGCGAAGCGGCGCGCGAAACATGAGACAAGCGGTTTCGTGCTGATCGATGCGGATGAGAGCGTGGCGCTGCTGCGTGGGCAGGCGGACGTGGTGGCGATGCGTTTCGACTGAGTGCGCGGTGGCGGGTGGCGGGTGGCGGGTGGCGCGTGGCGCGTGGCGGGTGGCGCGTGGCGGGTGGCGCGTGGCGCGTGGCGCGTGGCGCGTGGCGGGTGGCGGGTGTCAGGCGCCAGAGCAAATACCTTGTTTAGCGTTTTTTACTAAACAACACATTTCGGGCCAAGTTCAACACGTACGGGTATTTCCGGGTGTGGTTCGGGCGTCATCCGGGCTGTTTTACCCACGTTTTACTATACAATCGCCCGAACCCAAACACTGCGCGGCCACCCTTCTCGTGGCCGCTTCATTCGATGGCCACAACCATCCGCGACGTCGCCCGCGCGGCCAGCGTGTCGATCGGCACCGTCTCGCGCGCGCTGAAGAACCAGCCGGGCCTTTCCGAGGCCACCCGCGTACGCGTCGTCGAAGCGGCGCGGCAACTCGGCTATGACGCCGCCCAATTGCGCCCGCGCATCCGCCGCCTCACTTTCCTGTTGCACCGTCAGCACAACAACTTCGCGGTAAGCCCGTTTTTTTCGCACGTGCTGCACGGCGTGGAAGACGCGTGCCGCGAACGCGGTATCGTGCCTTCGGTGCTGACCGCCGGTCCGACCGAAGACGTGATCCAGCAGATGCGCCTGCATGCGCCCGATGCGGTGGCGATCGCCGGTTTCGTCGAACCTGAAACATTGACCACGCTGGTGGCGATGCAGCGCCCGCTCGTATTGATCGACCTGTGGGCGCCGGGCCTGCGCTCGGTGAATCTCGACAACGCCGCCGGCGCCACGCTCGCCATGCAGCATCTGTTCGAGCGGCAACGCAAGCGCGTTGCCTTCATCGGCGGCTCGCTCGCGCACTTCAGCATCGCCCAGCGCGCGCTCGGCTACCGGCGCGCGTTTTTCGAAGCGGGACTGCTGTTCGACCCGTCGCTCGAAGTCACCATCGACGCCGGCCTCGACCCTGGCAGCGGCGCCGCGCGCGCCATGCACCAGTTGCTCGACGCGCCCGGCCCACGGCCCGATGCCGTATTCGCCTACAACGACGCCGCCGCGCTCGCCGCGCTGCGCGCGTGCCTCGCGCGCGGCATCCGCGTGCCCGAGGACATCGCGATCATCGGCTTCGACGACATTCCCGCCGCCGCTCATGCCACGCCGCCGCTGTCCACCATTTCGGTCGACAAGGAAGCGCTCGGCCGGCGCGGCGTGGAACTGCTGCTTGAAGACTCACCTGCCGAACTTGAAGTCCGCTTGCCCGTCCATCTCATTGCCCGTGCCAGTACTTTGGTGAAAACGCCATGACGCAATCCGATCCGCTTCAAACCACGAACGGCGCCGCCCCGGCGGTGCCGTCCGTCGACAGTTTCCGCAGCCGCGACTTTCTGCTTTCGCATGTGCAGGACACGCTGCATTTTTACGCGCCGAACGTACTCGATCCGAGCGGCGGCTTTTTCCATTTCTTCCGCGACGACGGTTCGGTCTACGACAAGACCACGCGGCATCTGGTGAGCAGTTGCCGCTACGTCTTCAACTATGCGATGGCGTATCGCCAGTTCGGCGACCCGCAGCATCTCGAGTACGCGCGCCACGGTTTGCGCTTCCTGCGCGAAGCGCATTGGGACGCGCAGCACGAAGGCTACGACTGGGAACTCGAATGGCACGACGGCAAGAAGCGCACGCTCGACGCGACGCGCCACTGCTACGGCCTCGCGTTCGTGCTGCTCGCGTATTCGCATGCGGCGATGGCCGGCATCGAAGAAGCGAAGCCGATGATCGGCGCAACCTTCGAGTTGATGGAGCACCGCTTCTGGGACGCCGCCGCCGGCCTCTACGCCGACGAAGCGTCGCCCGAATGGCACGTCAGTTCCTACCGTGGCCAGAACGCGAACATGCACACCACGGAGGCGCTGCTGACCGCGCACGAGGCGACCGGCCACCTCGTCTATCTCGATCGCGCGGAACGGGTAGCGTCGAATATCACGCTGCGTCAGGCGAAGCTGTCGCAGGGCTTGGTGTGGGAGCACTTTCATGCGGACTGGTCGGTGGACTGGCATTACAACGAGGAAGACAGCTCGAACATCTTCCGTCCGTGGGGCTTCCAGCCGGGGCATCAGACCGAGTGGGCGAAGCTGCTGCTGATTCTGGAGCGCTATCGCCCGTTGCCGTGGCTGCTGCCGCGCGCGATCGAGCTATTCGACGCCGCGATGACCCACGCATGGGACGAGGATCACGGTGGTCTGTATTACGGCTTCGGCCCGGACGGCACCGTATGCGACCACGACAAGTATTTCTGGGTCCAGGCCGAGACCTTTGCGACGGCCGCGCTACTCGGCAAGCGTACCGGCAACGAACGCTTCTGGGATTGGTACGACGAAATCTGGCGCTACAGCTGGGCGCATTTCGTCGATCACAAATATGGCGCATGGTATCGCATCCTCACGTGCGACAACCGTAAGTACAGCGACGAAAAGAGTCCTGCCGGCAAGACCGACTATCACACGATGGGCGCGTGCTACGAGGTGCTGACGCACGCGCTGCCTTCGGGCGAGGCCGCAGCGGCTGAATCCATGGAGGAGACAAAATGAGCGCAACCACTGAATTGCCCCTGTTCGTTTCCGCCGGCGACATCCTTACCGATCTCGTGCGGACCGGCGCCTCGCAATGGCTCTCGCGCCCCGGCGGCGCTGGCTGGAACGTCGCGCGCTGCGTAGCCCGGCTCGGTTTGCCGACGGCGTGTGCCGGGTCGCTGGGCGTCGACAATTTCTCCGACGAACTGTGGAACGCGAGTGTCGCCGCGGGTCTCGACATGCGCTTCATGCAGCGGGTGGAGCGCCCGCCCTTGCTGGCGATCGTTCACCAGACGCATCCGCCGGCGTACTTTTTCATGGGTGAGAACGGCGCCGATCTGGCCTTCGATCCGGCGCGCTTGCCGGCGGGCTGGATCGGGCAGGTGAAGTGGGCGCACTTTGGCTGCATCAGCCTCGTGCGGCAACCGCTTGGCGACACGTTAGCGGCGTTGGCCGCCGAGTTGCGCTCGCACGGCGTGAAAATCAGTTTTGATCCGAATTACCGGAACCTGATGGAGCATGGGTACGAGCCGACGCTGCGGAAGATGGCTGCGCTGGCGGATCTGATCAAGGTGTCGGATGAGGATTTGCGGATGCTGTTCAAGACCGACGACGAGGCCGGAGCACTTGCGCGGTTGCGGGCGATGAATCCTGCTGCCACCGTGCTGGTGACGCGTGGGCCGGAAACCGCGGTGTTGATCGATGGCGCGATGATCGTGGAAGCTCGGCCGCCGCGGGTTGAAGTGGTCGATACCGTTGGTGCGGGGGATGCGTCGATCGGTGGTTTGCTGTTCAGCTTGATGACCGCGCCGCAAAGGGCGTGGCCGGAGCACCTCGCCTTTTCGTTGGCCGCCGGCGCGGCGGCTTGCCGGCACGCCGGTGCCCACGCGCCTTCGTTGGATGAAGTCGTAGCGCTGTTGTAGTTTTTCTGACTTGCGCGGCGCGTAGTGTCACGGACATGGAGCGCCGCGCAGGCAAAAAGCCGAACCTCCATCATCGTGCTAGGATGAAAAAACCCACCCCTTTGGAACAAGGAGCGTCGCCATGGAGGACATCACCTACACCAAAGGCATCTACTCGGCCACCGCCTCGATAAGAGAAATACAAAGGGACACGTGGCAGGGCCTCGTCACCCTTTCGCGCGACGAAGGTGAAGCAAGCGCCGACCAGGAGACCACGGTCTACGAAGTCGAAGCCACTTCGTCGACACCAGAAGAAGCCCTTGAGGAAGCCAAAGCCCTCGCCCACCGCATCCTCGGGGAAATCGAACTCTAGGCAACCCGGCGCCGCGCCCGTCGCACCGCGCCACCTCTGAACCAACCGGCTGGAGGCGATCATGGCTGAGCAGCTCTTCCTCTACGGCGTGTACTCGATTCACGTCCGCCCACTGGGACTCAACGGCGCACGCTGGGACGCGGAATACGAAATCCGGCATCGTGAAAAAGCCGTCCGGCCGTGGACCACCATTGGCGGCGACAACGGCTATGCAGACGAAGCCGAAGCCGTCGCCGCAGCGCATCAGCAGGCCGTCGACGACATCGAACACGGCGCCGGCATTCCAAAGCCGCGAGCATTTCCTTAGGCCCGCGGCGCGCGCCTCTTCTCCACGAGCACGCGATGGCTATCGAACAGTCAGACCGCTTGTCCAGCATCGGCAACGACGAAGCGCGTGCGCAAAAACGCCGCGCGCGCGGCAGCCGCGAAATGCGTCTGGACGACCGCGTGGTCATCGCGCACGGCATGCCGACGCCGCTCTGGCAGGATCTCTATCACCGGGCACTCGTCGTCCGCTGGCCGATGTTTTTCGTGTCGCTCGCGGTTTTGTTCCTGCTGCTCAATACCGTGTTTGCCACGCTCTATATGCTCGGCAATGCGCCGATCGCGAATCAGTTTCCATCGGGCTTCGGCGGCGCATTTTTCTTCAGCGTCGAAACGCTCGCGACGGTCGGCTACGGCGACATGCATCCGCAAACCGTCTATGCCCACTGGATCGCGACGCTGGAAATCTTTGTCGGCATGTCCAGCATCGCCTTGGCGACGGGGCTGATCTTCGCGCGCTTTTCGCGTCCGCACGCCAAGATCATGTTTGCCCGCTACGCGATCGTCCGGCCGCTCGAAGGCCGCATGACGCTGATGGTGCGCGCCGCCAACGCACGTCAGAACGTGATCGCGGAAGCACGCGCGAAGCTGCGCATCATGCGGCTGGAGACCACCATCGAAGGCTATACGCTGCGCAAGCTCTACGACCTGGCGCTGGTGCGCGACCAGCATCCGGTGTTCAAACTGGGCTGGAGCCTGATGCACGTCATCGACGAAAACAGCCCGCTCTTCGGCGAAACCGCGGAAACGCTCAAAGGCCGCGACGCGTCGCTGCTGCTCACGCTTGAAGGGATCGACGAATCGACCTCGCAGACGATGCAAGCGCGACACATGTGGTCGTGCGATCAGATCTACTGGCAGCACAAATACGTCGATGTCATGCGCGAGGAAGACGGCGTGAGTCACATCGACTACTCGCATTTCAACGAGGTTGTGCCGCTCGACCCAGCGCACGGCGCGAGTATGGTGCAGTCCCCCACGGCGGTGGAACCGGCCACGGATTCCTGAGGCGAAAGTCGCGCCTGACACCTTCCGCACACGCCCAGGGCATACCCGTACCCGCCCGCCGCCTGGCAGATACATCTCAAAACTCCATTAAAACGCGCGACCCGTCGCGCGCATTCGCTATTCGCGAGATCAAGTAGAAAAAATCTACTCCAACCGGCGCTAAAAAATAGAGTCTCTTTCGCTGCGTCGCTTTTTGTGGTCCCACACCTCGGCGCGCGGATGCAAAACCGCAATCATCTTGCATGGGATCGGAGTAAGCGCTAAAGCGCTAACTCCGACCGACAATGGAGACTCACCCATGACCGCTCGCCTGCCCATCGACGGCACGCCCGCTCTCGCCGACTACAAGCTGTCGGATAACCTCACCGCGACGCGCGGCCGGATCTTCCTGACCGGCACGCAGGCGCTGGTGCGCCTCGTGCTGATGCAGCGCGCGCTGGACAAGGCGCAAGGCATGAATACTGCCGGCTTCGTCAGCGGCTATCGCGGCTCGCCGCTCGGCATGGTCGACCAGCAGTTGTGGAAAGCGAAGAAGCTGCTCACGGCAAGCGATATCCGCTTTCTGCCCGCGATCAACGAGGAACTCGGCGGCACCGCCGTGCTCGGCACGCAGCGGGTGGAGTCGGATCCGGAACGCACCGTCGAAGGCGTGTTCGCGATGTGGTACGGCAAGGGTCCAGGCGTGGATCGCGCGGGCGACGCGCTGAAGCACGGCAACGCGTATGGCTCCTCGCCGCACGGCGGCGTGCTGGTGGTGGCGGGCGACGACCACGGCTGCGTGTCGTCGTCGATGCCGCATCAGAGCGACTTCGCCTTAATGGCCTGGCACATGCCGGTGGTGAATCCGTCGAACATTGCCGACATGCTCGAATTCGGCCTGTATGGCTGGGCGTTGTCGCGTTTTTCGGGCGCGTGGGTCGGCTACAAGGCCATTTCGGAAACGGTCGAATCCGGTTCGACGGTGGACCTCGACGCGCTGCAAACCGACTGGACAATTCCACAGGATTTCGAAGCTCCCGCTGGCGGCCTGCACAACCGCTGGCCCGATCTGCCGAGCCTGACGATCGAATCGCGGATGCACGCGAAGCTCGACGCCGTGCGCCATTTCGCGCGCGCCAACAGCATCGACAAATGGATCGCGCCGAGCCCGCATGCGAACGTCGGTATCGTCACGTGCGGCAAGGCGCATCTCGACTTGATGGAAACGCTGCGCCGGCTCGATCTGACCGTCGCCGATCTGGAAATCGCCGGCGTGCGGATCTACAAGGTCGGTTTGTCGTTCCCGCTGGAAATGACGCGCATCGATGCGTTCGTTTCCGGTTTGTCCGAAGTGCTGGTGATCGAGGAGAAAGGCCCGGTCATCGAACAACAGATCAAAGACTATCTCTACAACCGCACGCAAGGCACGCGTCCGATCGTGATCGGCAAGAACGCCGCGGACGGCACGATGCTGCTGTCGTCGCTGGGTGAATTGCGGCCGTCGCGCATCTTGCCCGTGTTTGCAGACTGGCTCGCGAAGCACAAGCCGGCGCTCGACCGCCGCGAGCGTGTGGTCGATCTGGTCGCGCCGCAAATTCTCTCGAACGCCGCGGATAGCGTGAAGCGTACGCCGTATTTCTGCTCGGGCTGTCCGCACAATACATCGACCAAGGTGCCTGAAGGTTCGATCGCGCAAGCGGGGATCGGCTGTCACTTCATGGCGTCGTGGATGGAGCGCGATACCACCGGGCTGATCCAGATGGGCGGCGAAGGCGTCGACTGGGCATCGCATTCGATGTTCACGAAAACGCGCCACGTATTCCAGAATCTCGGCGACGGTACCTACTTTCACTCTGGCATTCTCGCGATCCGTCAGGCCGTGGCCGCGAAAGCGACCATCACGTACAAGATTCTCTATAACGATGCGGTCGCGATGACGGGCGGCCAGCCGGTGGACGGCAGCATCTCGGTGCCGCAGATCGCGCGGCAGGTGGAAGCCGAAGGTGTGTCGCGCTTTGTCGTGGTGAGCGACGAGCCGGAGAAATACGACGGCCATCACGACCTTTTCCCGAAGGGCACGACGTTCCACCATCGCAGCGAAATGGATACGGTCCAGCGCGAGTTGCGCGATACCGACGGCGTGACCGTGCTGATCTACGACCAGACCTGTGCGGCTGAAAAGCGGCGGCGCCGGAAGAAAGGCGAGTTTCCCGATCCGGACAAGCGCCTCTTCATCAACGAGGAAGTGTGCGAAGGCTGCGGCGATTGCGGTGTGCAGTCGAATTGTTTGTCGGTGGAACCGGTCGAGACCGCGTTGGGGCGCAAGCGCCGCATCGATCAATCGTCGTGCAATAAAGACTACTCGTGTGTGAACGGCTTCTGCCCGAGCTTCGTCACGGTGGAAGGCGGCAAGCTGAAGAAAGCCGCTGGCGCTGCGTTCGATCCGGCGGCCCTTGCTGCACGCGTCGAGGCATTGCCGGTTCCCGCCACGCATCTCGATGCCGCGCCGTACGACATTCTGGTGACAGGCGTGGGCGGCACAGGCGTCGTGACGGTCGGCGCCTTGATCAGCATGGCTGCGCATCTGGAAGGCAAGAGCGCGTCGGTGCTCGACTTCATGGGCTTTGCGCAAAAGGGCGGCGCGGTGCTGTCGTTCGTCCGCTTCGCCGCACGCGACGAATGGCTCAATCAGGTCCGGATCGACACGCAACAAGCCGACGTGCTGCTCGCCTGCGACATGGTGGTGGGCGCCAGCGCCGATGCGCTGCAAACGGTGCGTCATGGCCGCACGCGCATCGTCGTCAACACGCATGCGATTCCGAATGCGACCTTTGTGCAGAATCCAGATGCGACGCTGCATGCCGATGCTTTGATCGACAAGATGCGTCACGCGGCGGGCGAAGATCGCATGTCGACGTGCGACGCCCAGGCGCTCGCCACGCGTTTTCTCGGCGACACCATCGGCGCGAACATTCTGATGCTCGGTTATGCCTGGCAACTCGGGCTCGTGCCGGTGTCGTTCGCGGCAATGATGCGCGCGATCGAACTGAACAACGTCGCCGTGCCGATGAATCAGCTGGCGTTTTCGATTGGCCGTGTGGCGGCGGAAGATCCGGCGGCGCTCGAATCACTGTGGCAAGCGCGGCATCTGGCGAAGCAGGCGGTACGCGTCGATACACTCGATGAACTGATCGCGCATCGCGAAGGCCGTCTCCAGACCTACGGCGGGGCGAATTATGTGAAGCGTTATCGCGCGCTGGTCGAGGCGGCGCGCCGCGCGGAATTCTCGGTCGATGCCAGGAGCGAGCGCATCACACGCGCCGTGGCGACAACGTTCTATCGTCTGCTGGCGGTGAAGGACGAATACGAAGTGGCGCGTCTGCATACGGACAGCGCGTTCCGTGAAGCACTCGAAACGCAGTTCGAAGGCGTGGCGGGCAAGGACTTTGGCATCAAGTTCAACCTCGCGCCGCCGACCCTCACGCGCCCGAAGCCAGGTGTCAATCCGACCAAGAAAACCTTCGGCCAATGGATGTGGCCAGTGCTCGGCGTGATGGCGAAATTCAGCGGCCTGCGTGGCACGATGCTCGATCCGTTCGGCCGCACGCTCGAGCGCAAGATGGAGCGCGAACTCGCCGACGATTACGAAATCACGTTGCAGCGCGCGTTCGCGAAGCTCAACGCGACCAATCTGGACGATGTCGCGAAGCTAGCCGACCTGCATGCTCGCGTGCGCGGTTATGGTCACGTGAAGCTGGCGAATCTGGCCGGTGTGAAGCGCGGCGAACGTGATCTCGCCGCGCGCTTGCAGATCGAAGCGGCGACGAGCGCGTCGGTGAAGAAGTCGCTGGAAGAGGTGAAAGGCGCCGGGCAGTTGCGCGGCATTCCGGTGGTTGTCGCGAAGTAGTTCTTTCGCACGTGGATGAAAAATGTCGCTTCGAATTGAACCTCGAAGCGACATTTTTTTGCGCGATGATTTAGCTACGCGCTGCGTCGAGTGACGCTCGCACTTGCGTGACTTTTGCCGCCTCGACCGGCGCGAGGCCATTGCCGCCGACGCGCACGCCGGAGCCGAAGTGCACCGCCTCGACCCGCGTCCTGTTCACGAAGCCGGCGACCGCATCGACGGTCAAACCCGCGCCCGCCAGCACCGTGCAATGTGAGCCGGACGCTTGCCTGACCAGGTCGCCTATCGTGGCTTCCGCCTGCAGTACCGAAGGCTTGCCACCCGAGGTCAGCACGCTTTTGATCGCATCGAAACCGAGCAACACGTCGAGCGCATTTTGCAGATCATGCGTTTCGTCGAACGCACGATGGAAGGTGATCGCCAGCCCATCGGCGGCATCGATCGCCCGCGCGAGGCCTTCGCGGTCGATCTCGCCCTCGGCGGTCAGCATGCCGATCACCACGCCGTTCGCACCGGCCGCTTTGACTGCACGCACGTCGCGCAGCATCACGGCATGGTCGTCGGCGTCATACACAAACGAGCGACTGTGCGGCCGCACGATCACGTTCACAGGAATCTCGACCGCCGCAACCACGGCTTCGATCAACCCCAGGCTCGGCGTCAGGCCGCCCTCGCCCATCGCGGTGACGAGTTCGAGACGGTTCGCGCCCGCTTGCGCGGCAAGCCGGGCGTCGGCAACGGTCGTGGCGATGACTTCAAGTAGTACGGACATAAGCGCGGCTGAGTGTCGTTAAAAACGACATGATCTCAGAACCGCTCGGCATCCTCCCAATCGATATCGCCGCACAGCACGCAAGTCTGCTCGCCGACGCGTGTCGCCACCGAAAGCGTGACGCACGGCAACGCCTCGTTGATCGACAGATACGGACGCGTCACATGCACGCGTTCCGGCGCGCTGATCGCCGCACGGAAATACGGTCGACGCAGCCAGTTCGCGCCTTGCGCGTCGGCAAGCGGCAGAAAGCGCGTTTCATGAGCCGCGCGATCGGCACGCAACACGACGTTGCGGCCGGCCTGCTTGCCCTTCGCGTCGAGCAGGAAACAGCGTGCGGCATGATCGAGCGCGAGAAAATTCCAGCACACTTCCTCAAGCGGCTCGCCGGCCGCGAGCCGCTCCGCGGCCCGTTCGAACGCCCGCAAGTACGGCGCAAGACGGCTTGCATCACGGCGCTCTCGCGCTTCAGCCTGATCGCGATAGCGGTCGGTAACCTCGCTGATGCAAGCCGTGGCGTGCGCCGCATCGACCGCGCCGGGATTCGGTCGGCCGAAGAAAAAACCCTGCACGAAGTCCGCGTCGCAAGCGAGCGCCATCTGCGCTTCATGCTCGGTTTCGACGCCTTCGATCAGCACCAGCTTGCCCGCTTCGTGCAGCAGTGCCACCAGTCCCGGCAGAATCGTCGCCATATCGGCGCGATGCGTGGCGTGCGACAGCATGATGCGATCAAGCTTCACGATATCGGGATTCAACTGCCAGATCCGTTCGACGTTCGAGTGGCCCGCGCCGAAGTCGTCGAGCGCGATCAGGAACCCGCGCTCGCGAAATTGGCGCACCGCATCGGCGAGACGTTCGAGATCTTCCGCGCGCTGTTCGAGTACCTCCAGCACGATGCGCCGCGGCGGCAGATCGAGCCGCTTAAGCGTGGCCAGCAAAGCAGCGGCGAGATAGGGATCGGTGAGCGCGCCGGGATGGACGTTCAGAAACAACCATTCGCGCTCGGCGCCGAGTATCTTGAAGTTCTCCAGATGCAGCGTCTGGGCGAGCCGGTCGACCTGCAAGACGTCGCCCAGGCGCGCCGCCTCGCCGAACACGTCAAGCGGCGACACGGGCCGGTCGAGCGCGTCGTGCGCCCGCAGCAGCCCCTCGTAGCCGACCGCCCGCATGTGCGACAGGCTGAAAATCGGTTGAAACACGCTAGTCAGCGTCAGCTCGCCATGCTGCGCCGAAAAACGCTCGAGCCCCGACGTCACTTCGACATCGAAGCCATGCGGCATGCCAGCCGTTCTTTCCTGTTGCGCAATCGTCATGCAATCCTCTCACGCGAGCGCCGGGCCGGTCCGAACGCGGAAGCGAACAACCTCGGCACCGTTTTTCAAAATGTGCGTCATCGGTATTGCTTAAGCAAGCTCCATGCGCACGCTGGCGCACATTCCCATGAAATTTGCATGAAGCTTGCACCGGCGAAAGGGCGGATGCGCCACGCGTGGGCGCGACACGCACCGTTCAGGTGCGTCGTTCTGCCGGGGCGTTTGCTGGCTGCTTTTAAGGAAGCGTTGGCGGACTGAGGATAGCGCGGTGCGTCATCGGGCCAAGCTTCGGCTTGTGCCGTTTGTATCCTTCGTAACTGATATGCGGCGACATCGTCGGTGATCGCAAAAAAGAAACGACCCACGCCGCAGGCAAATCAGGCCACCGGCCCCTGAGCCGGCTTCCTTCTCAGGAGCGCGTAAAGAATGATCGCGCCGAAGGTAGCCGTACCGATCCCGCCAAGCCCGAATCCACCGAGCTTCAACGAGAAATCGCCAGCGCCCAGCACAAGGGTGACTGCCGCTACGATCAGATTCCGGTTGTCCGAGAAATCGACTTTATTGACGACCCAGATGCGCGCGCCGGTCACGGCAATCAAGCCGAACACGACGATCGATACACCACCGAGCACCGGCCCCGGGATGGTCTGAATCACCGCGCCGAACTTCGGCGAAAAGCCCAAAACCAGCGCAATCACGGCAGCGATCACAAACACCAGCGTCGAATAAATCTTGGTCACGGCCATCACACCGATGTTTTCGGCATACGTCGTCACCCCTGTGCCGCCAGCGAAACCGGAAACGATGGTCGCGAGTCCATCGCCGAGAAATGCACGGCCGACATATCGGTCGAGGTTCTGACCGGTCATCGCGCTCACCGCCTTGATATGCCCAAGGTTCTCAGCGACAAGAATCACCGCAATCGGCGCGAGCAAGGTCATCGCCTGCATGTTGAAAACAGGCGCCGTGAAATGCGGCATACCGAACCACGCGGCATTCGCCACAATCGCGAAGTCGACCGGCTTACCCATGCCGAGGCCGTTCGTGACGATCGCGTAAATCACATACGCCATCAGCAAACCAACGAGAATCAGCAAACGCTGCAGCATGCCGCGCGCAAACACCGCGACCGCGCCGACACACAGCACCGTCACCAGCGCCATCCACGAATCGAAGTTGCTGCCGCTCACGCCGTGCACCGCGATCGGTGCAAGATTCAGCCCGATCACGCAGACGATCGCCCCGGTCACGACCGGCGGCATCAACGTTTCAATCCATTTGGTGCCGACCGCCGACACGATCAGGCCAATGATCGCGTACACCACCCCGCACGCGATGATCCCGCCCAACGCCACCGGAATGTTCAGGTTCGGGCCGTGGCCGCCATATCCCGTCACCGCGATCACCAGACCGATGAACGCGAAGCTCGAACCGAGGTAGCTCGGTACGCGCCCGCCCACCAGCACGAAGAACAGCAGCGTGCCGATCCCCGACATGAAGATGCACAGATTCGGATCGAAGCCCATCAGCAACGGCGCGAGCACGGTCGAACCGAACATCGCGACGACGTGCTGCACGCCCATCGCGAACATCTGCGGCCACGCGAGCCGCTCGTCGGTGCCGACGATGCGGCCTTCGGCTGCGTCCGGCTGAGCGCGCCAGCGGGGGAAATAGGAATCGGCCATGGCGGGGGTTCTCCTCTGTCGGCATGATGGTGGACGGCGCCGGGAACTGCGCTGTCTGTGAATTACGCGCGAGTGTACGGAGTGCCAATGGCCCTGGCAAGGGCAGAGAAAAGCGCGGCGAAAGCCGCGCCGAAGGGCGTAGCGAAACCGCGCTCGAAGGCGAGGCGAACATCACGCCCATGACGATTGCGGACGCAATCAGCCGCGTCCTCCATATCACCGATGCATCAGCCGCGCCGCGCTTCCAGCGAGAACACCGTGACGGCCGCCTGCAACTGCCTTGCCTGGTCCGCCATCGATGCCGCCGCAGCCGCCGCCTGCTCGACCAGCGCTGCGTTCTGCTGGGTCACATCGTCCATCTGCGCGACCGCGCGGTTCACTTCTTCGATACCGGTGCTTTGCTCCTGCGAGGCCGACGAAATCTCGCCCATGATGTCGGTCACGCGTTTGACCGCGTGCGTGACTTCGGCCATCGTCTGACCGGCGCGCTCGGCCAGTTCAGCACCACTGCCCACGCGCGCCGTCGAGCTTTCGATCAACTCCTTGATCTCCTTGGCCGACACCGCGCTGCGCTGCGCCAGCGAACGTACTTCGCCGGCGACTACCGCAAAGCCGCGTCCCTGCTCGCCGGCACGCGCCGCTTCCACGGCGGCATTCAGCGCGAGGATGTTGGTCTGGAACGCAATCCCCTCGATTACCGCGATGATGTCGGTCATGCGCTTCGAACCGGCCGCCAACTCGCGCATCGTTTCGACCACATCGCCGACCAGGCTGCTGCCGCGCGCCGCCACCTCAGACGCGCCATGCGCGACACCGCCCGCCTGCTGCGCGTTCTCGGCATTCATCTTCACCGTGGAGGTCAATTCCTGCATGCTCGACGCGGTTTCCTGCAAGGCGGCAGCCTGCTCTTCGGTGCGTTGCGACAAATCGGTGTTGCCCTGCGCGATCTCGCCCGAGGCCAGCAGGATCGACTCGCTCGACTCGCTGATGCCGGACACGATGCCGGCCAGCCGCTCACGCATGTTGCGCAGTGCGAACAGCATGCTGTTGGCGTCGCCCGCACGGGTTTCCACCCGCACGCTCAGGTCGCCGCCGGCGATCCGGTTGGCGATGTGCATCGCGTAATCCGGTTCGCCGCCGAGTTGACGCGCAAGCCGCCGCGCAATCACGGTCGCGAGCAGCATGCCCGCCGCGATCGCGCCCAGCACCAGCGCGAGCATCACGATGCGCATGTGCTGATAGTCGGCGCTCGCTTCCTGCTGGGCTTCAGTGGCTTGCTGGCGGCGATAGTCGATCAGCGCCGTGATGCGATCGCGCAGCGTCTCGCTCGACGCAATCGCGCGGCGCACGAGTTCGTTGTTGTCGACGCCGGCCGGAATCGGTTCGAGACCGATCTGCTGATGCACGATGCCTTCCCACACCGCCGACTTGCGCAGCACTTCGTCGAACATCTCCTGACCCTTGCTGGTCGCGATCGTCGCGCGGTACTGGTCATAGGCGCCGTGCATCTCCTTGAGCGACGCAACGATGTTGTCCTTCAACTTTTGACGGCCGGCGTCGTCGGCTGCGTAGCCGAGATTCGCCGCGGCAAGATCGGAGTCGATCTTGTGGCGGTTCGCCTCTTCCATCCAGTAGAGGCCGTTCATGTGCTGATCGCAGATGGCGTCGGTGATGTCGTGCATCGACGACAGCGTGGTCAGCGAAGTCCCGCCAATCACAACGCAGAACCCGATCACCACGGCAAACGCCAGCAGCAGCTTCTTGAATACGGTCATGCGGTCGAACCACTTCATTTCACCATCCTTCACAAGTCCTGACGGGACGCTCGCGCTTACGCCACCGCGAAACATTTCGCGATTTTTCAGATACGTAGCAACGCTCCCACCTCTTTTACGGCGGCGATAGCGGAGACTTGAAGCGATAAATGACGGACATAACCGGGACAGGATGATGTAAGCAATCCTTATGGGAGGGGGCCAGATCGCGCGGCTCAATGTGGATTGCGCATGGGCGAGGCGATTGGGATTTGTCTGATATATGGAGACGAGACGAACTCTTAGACTTTCTTTGCTGCGTTCACCCCCATGAGTAAGCGCACGCGATGTTGTAACTCTCCGACTTCCCGCTCACGCTCCCCGGCGTGAGCGGTTTTTTTTCGTCCGTACGTTTCGCTGCGCGCGCTCCCAAGTGTCCTTTCGAACTCATGAACGCGTGACGAAAGCCGCGGCAGCAAGCCGGAGCGTGTGATGGCGCACGTCTTCGGGCCACTTCCCCACGATCTCGTCAAAACGTGCTCGATCGCCAGCGTAGAGCGCGCGCGTTGCATCTTCATAATCAGGCAGATTACCGGCCAGCGCAGTCATGAAGCGGTACACCGTCTCTTGCGCCGCACGTTTGCGATCCTTGTCCTCGCCGGCAAGCCGTGCCGCTTCCACCAGTTTGCGCAGCGCGACGGATGCGCCGCCCGATTGGCCGTTGAGCCAATCCCAATGACGCGGCAGTAACGTCACCTCTCTGGCCACCACGCCAAGTTTGGGCCGGCCACGGCCACGCGGGGTATCGTCTTGCGCGGTGTCAGCGGTTGGCGTGGGTTGCTCGCCGGGCTCCTGGCCCGGCAGCCGCGCCAGAATCTCCTCAGGCGTGCCCCGTAAATCGAACTCGACCGGGCGGCCGCTGATGTCGTCGAAAATCAGTACCGGCGCCTGCTCGCCGCGCGCCAGCACCTCTCGTACCGCCAGCGCCACCTCCGATAGCGTGCCTGAGGCAATACAGCGGTGGCCTTCGAAAGCGGTGCAGGTTGCAAGATGGGGGGTCATGACAAACTCCAAAAGGAAGAATTTGTCCAATTATACCCGGGTATAATTTATTGGCAATATATTACCCGGGTAAATTATTTGGGGCGGTCATGCTCGCGGAAGGCCCTGCCCCATCACATCCCATACACCTGTGAGATTGTCCTGCCTCAACGCGCCGGCAGCCCCACAACACTACGGCGCTCGGCGCGCGCCGCCACCGGATAGCACAGCACACAATTGCGGCCCGCGTCCTTGGCTTCGTAGAGCGCCTCGTCTGCTGCATTGACCAATGCGCGGCTCGTCGCGAATGTCTGCCCTTTGGTGCAAGCAATGCCGATGCTGACAGTCAGCACATGGTGCGAGTTCGCGACATGGTGCAGCCCGAGTGCCTGAATCGCGGAGCGAATCTGCTCGGCGATGCGCGTCGCCCCGGCTTCGTCGGTATCCGGCAGCAGCACAGCGAATTCTTCGCCGCCGTAGCGCGCCGCGGTATCGCCGGGGCGTCGCACGCTCTGCCCGATGCAGCGCGCCACATCGACGAGCGCATCGTCGCCGGCCGAATGGCCATATAAATCGTTGAAGCCCTTGAAACTGTCGACGTCGATCAGCAGCATCGACAGCGGCCACGCGTTACGTTGCGCGCGGTGCCATTCCTCTTCCGCATGTTCCTCGAAGGTGCGGCGATTATTCAGGCCGGTCAGCCCGTCCGTGCGGGCCAGCACGCGCAACTCTTCTTCGGCCGCGCGGCGCTGCCGCAGTTGCTGCGAGAACAGGACGGCGAGCGCGATGATGGTGATGTCGAGCGCGGCGATCAGCGTGCCAATGATCCACGCACGCCGCCGCCATTCCATGTAGATATCCCGCGAGGACAGCGCGACGTCGAGAATCAGCGGATACATGTCGATATGGCGGAACGCGTACCAGCGCTCGACGCCATCAATCGCCGCCGTGCCGAAGAAGTTCCCACTCGGCTGCTGGAGGAAACGTAAATAGTTCGAGGTGCCAGTCAGACTCCGACCGATGATTTTCGGATCGTAGGGGCGCCGCATCAGCATGGTGCCGTCGGTCAGCATCAGCGCCATCGAGCCACCCGCGCCCAGATTCATGCCGGCGAACAGACGCTGGAAGTAGGTGAGGCGCATCGTGCCGACCACCACGCCACCGAAGCTGCCGTCCGGCTGCGAGATGCGCCGGCTTAACGCAATGCTTACGTTGCTGCTGCTCACCTTGGGCGTGAACGGATGGCTGATATATAGCCCGACATTGGGAGAGTCGCGTTGGACCTGGAAGTAATCGCGATCGGCGAGATTGACGCGGCGCGGCGGGGATGCTTGCGAGTCGAACACGATATTGCCGGTTGCGTCGATCACCAGGATCGAGCCCAGGTCTTTCGCGCTGGACGAGCCGTCGAACAGCACCATCTGACGGATCTTGGGCGGCAAGTTCAGCACGCCGGGTTGTTTCAGCCCCTCGATCACCGCCCGCAGCGACAGATCGTAGATCTCCAGATTACGCGACACGTCGCGTTCGACGAGCAGCGAGACATTGGAGACGGAATCCTGTGCGCGCCGCAGCGCGTCTTCGTGCATCTGCGCGAGCAGCCAGATAGCAATCGCGAGTATCGCGCTGGCGAGCACGATACTGATCACAATCACGAGGTTCGGTCGGCGCGTCACCATTGGCGTTTCGTTCGAGCATGCGCTGACCCACGCGCGTGAAGAAATTGGCCGCGTCCAGAAGGCGCGTACCGTGAACCGGTAGCCTACCAGACGCTGCGGCGCATCAAACGCTCGAAAAGACAGGTTTTTGGCGGTTAGAGCCAGAATTTCGTGAGGACGCCCTTCGGACCGAGGGGACCACCGCGGCGGCGCCTTATCCGACCCTGCCCGTCGCGCCGAATATCGGAACCTTCACGACGCCTGCTCCATGGCGACGTCCGGCCAGCGCGCGTGTCGGCGCCCGGGCCGTTGGCAATCAGATCAGTGCGGGCGGCGTTGCAGTTCGAGCGCGAAAATCGGATAAAAATTTACTTCTGGGCAATCGCGTGCCAGAACGTCTCGAAGCCGGCCTTACGATAGCGGTCGGCTTCAGCCGGATCGCGAGCGATGAAATCCATGGTGGTTTCCGCCAGCGCCGCCATGATCGCCGACAGAAAAGCCGGCGGATGATCACGCAACGCGCCGCTCGCCACGCTCGCCTGAATCATCGCGTTGATGTCCGCGAGGGACTGCATGCCGGTCGCCCGTGTGTGTTCGGTCAAGCGTTCAGACACGGCCAACTGCGCCATGGCCCGGCGTTTCTGTGGTTGTGCCACGCCCCAGTCGACAAACTTGTTCCATACGTACTGCGCGCGCTCCCGCAGGGTGGCGTGCTTCGGGTAGGCCGTCATCATCACTTCGCGCAGCTCCGCCCTGATGTCCAGGTAGAGCTGATTCAGCAGCTCGTCCTTATTATCGAAGTAGGTGAACAGCGTTCCTTCAGCCACGCCCGCAAGCTTCGCTATGCGTGCGGTGGGCGCGCCGAGGCCCTGCTCGGCGATGACCTCGGCTGCCGCGGCGAGGATGGCGTTACGTTTGTCTTCACTCTTGGGACGGGCCATGCGGATTCGGTTGGGTTTGATTGGCGCTAGTAAATGAGTGATTGCTCAATCATATCTTTGGCCCTTGGGCGTCAAGTCGGTTTACTGCTTAAGGGCCGCCCGACCCTTTTGGGTCCGACGCGCAGTCGCAAATGAAAAGCAACCGGAAAACGCGTATTTGCATCATGCGCCCGAATATATCCATTTTTCGAACAACGGACAGTCTTACGTGCATCACGTGCAAGCTTTGTCGAAAAATACCAGCTATGCCTTAAGTACGCGAGAACCCGATCCGATAACCGGTAAATGGGATACCCATTTAGCGCCTGACATTCGATGCGGAGTTAGCAATGCGCCGCAAGTCAGGCATGAGGGGAAACAGCGCGGGGCAGCCTCGACAATAAGCAGCCACATAGACGCTCCCATGCCCGGACCTGAGAGTCCATTACGAACGCTTTAACGTTTCGTTATTGGAGAAAAATCGTGACACTCAAGCATCTCACCATTAAAACCAAACTCATTGCCGGTTTCGGCATGCTGTCTCTCCTCGTCGTCGCGGTTTCGGGCCTTTCCTTGAAGGCGCTGAGCGACTCCACCGATGGTTTTTCCAACTTTGTACATGGCATCAACGCGCGCGCCGACATGGCGGTGCAGGTTCGAACCGCAGTCGACCGCCGGGCAATCGCGGCGCGCAATCTTGTGCTCGTGACCAAACCTCAGGATCTCGACATAGAGAAAGCCGACGTGACGCGCGCGCACGAGGATGTACAGGCCGATCTGAAAAAGCTCAACGGCATGACTGCGAATGCAACCGATACGTCGGAGAAAGCGCGCAACCTCGTCGCCGAGATCAATCGGGTCGAGTCCGAGTATGGTCCCGTCGCCCTCAACATCGTCAATCTCGCGCTTGCCGGCAAGCGTGACGAGGCAATCGTCGAGATGGACAATCATTGCCGGCCGCTGCTCGCCGCGCTGATTCGCGCGACCGACGCCTATGCCGACTACACGCACACCCGCCAGGAACAACTGATCAACGACTACGCCACGCATTACGAGAACCAGCGCAATCTGCTGATTGCGATCTGCCTCATCGCGTTGGCGCTCGCCGTCAGCGCGTGCGTGGTGATCACGCGCGCGGTGACCGGACCGCTGCGTTTCGCGATCGATGTCGCGCGCACCGTGTCGGAAGGCGATCTGCGCACGCGCATCAGCGTCGACGGCAGCGACGAAACCAGCAAGCTGCTCGCCGCGCTGCGCGAGATGAACGACCGGCTGACAGCGATCGTTGGACGGGTGCGCGACAGCAGCACCAGCATCGCCGGCGCGGCGCGTCAGATCGCGGCGGGCAATATGGACCTGAGCCAGCGTACTGAGCAGCAGGCTGCATCGTTGCAGGAAACCGCTTCCAGCATGGAGGAACTCACCTCCACTGTTAAGCAGAACGCAGACAACGCGCAGCAAGGCAGCACGCTGGCTGCGAATGCGTCGTCGGTGGCGCAAAAGGGTAGCGAGGTCGTCGGCCAGGTGGTGAACACCATGCACGACATCAGCGACAGCTCGACCAAGATCGCGGACATCACGGGCATCATCGAGGGCATTGCGTTCCAGACGAACATTCTTGCGCTGAACGCGGCCGTCGAAGCCGCGCGTGCCGGCGAACAAGGGCGGGGTTTCGCGGTGGTCGCGAGCGAAGTCAGAAGCCTGGCTCAACGCTCATCGAGCGCGGCCAAGGAGATCAAGGATCTGATCGCCAATTCCGTGGATAAGATCCGCAACGGGTCGGCGCTTGCCGGCGAGGCGGGTAAGACGATGGCCGAAGTGACGCAGGCTGTCGCGCGAGTCACCGGCATCATGTCGGAGATCGCGGCGGCATCGACCGAACAAAGCCGCGGGATCGAGCAGGTCAATCTTGCGATTACCCAGATGGACAATGTCACGCAGCAGAATGCGGCTTTGGTGGAAGAGGCTGCGGCCGCTTCGCGGTCCATGGAGGATCAGGGGCAGCAGTTGAACGAAGCCGTGGCGTTTTTTCAGTTGAAGGATGGTGCACCTGCGGCAGCGGCCGTTCCCGCCGGGAAGGAAACGCCGCGGCGCGAGGTTGCTGTTGCCGTTCCTGCTAAACCTGGCGCGCGAGCTACTGCGGTGGCGCCGGTTGCTGTGCTTGCTACGGCTGCCGCCGGCGCGGATAGCGGGTGGGATAAGTTCTGATCGAGGGCTTCTGCTAACGCGTCGTGAGCGGGCGACGTTTATCGACTTTTTTCTTGCCGGTCTGTTGGTGTTGCCCCGCATGGGGCTGCACTAATAGGCCGCTTACCGATCCGTTCGGGAAAAGCCGAGGCCAGAAACGCGAAAACCGGCGCGTAGCCGGTTCTCACGTAAAACAAAATCCTCTTGGTGAGGAGGACTATCAAACTAACCCCGAAGATCGTTGCAATATTGCGATAGCGGGAAAACTCTTATATGAGTTGCCCCCAAAGTTGCCCCCAACGTCTCGGAACTGGTATAGGAATCGGTCGAATTACCTCTAACGACCATCTAAGCGTCTAAACCGGCGCCGTTGCGCGGTCAGTTCAAAACCGTGATCCGCAGGGACTCCCGCCGGACTTGAACGCCGTCAGGTGGTGGGCTCCGTGGCTTCGCGAACACCACCAAGTACTTGGCTCCCTCTTCAAACATTTTCGCCCTCTTCGCGCTTAAATGTCTCGACGTTCGCAATGAGGCGGTCAACAAACGGTGCCAATTGTTGACCAAGGTGTGGAAACCACCTCAAGGCGCCTTCGAGCTCGCCACAACTTGCGAGCGCGCGCAGAATCAGCGCGGTCTCGATAGTCTTGCCAAGCCCCACATCGTCAGCCCAGAAGACAGCGCGTCGCCGTGGTGGTCATGCGTGCGTGAGGACGACTTGCTGGGGCTGCAGGAATGAACTAGATCCGCGCTACGCCCGTCAGCGAAGGCCGGAAGCAGTCTGCGACTCGCCTCGCGCCTCCAGAAGTGCCCCCAATCTGTGCGCCAAGCTGAGCGGCTAGAGGACCGTTCCGTATTGGTATGGGCGATTTTCCTTGTACAGGATGACATGGCTCGCGAAGGCCGTCGCTTGCCAATCCACCCCGAGAGCAACCTCGATGGTCCGCATCAAGCTACGCACCGTTTGCGGTGTCGGCGGAATGGTGACGTTGGTGGCTAGCAAGTCCGGATGCGGCTGTCCACGCTGCGCCCTGCCTCGTTCGTTGCGCAAGGTCTCATAGCGCAAGGTGTACGGCAGAATGGCTTTCAGAGCCGCCAGCGCCGTCGCCACGGGCACGATGCCCGGCACCAGATAGTCGCCGGGCAAGTCGATGTTGATGGGGTGCTGATCGTCGAAGCCTTCAGGCTGGCGATTGGTGGTTTCGCGTTCGCGCCCGGGGTCGTTGGAGCCGAAGCCGCTGCCGTTCCAAGCCGCCGCGCCGGTGTTCAGTGCGCGGTAATACTTGATGAGCTGGGTTTCCAAGTCCATAGCGGTGAACACCATAATGCGCACCGCCTTGAACCGCACCGCGCCGGTCAGCGTCGGACGGTGCATGATCTTGCGCGCGTGGCGCGTTAGCCTCGTGCGCAGGCCTGCCTCCGCGTCGGTCTTGCCGACGTAAACGAGCGTGCCTTCGTAGAACAGTTGGTAGACGCCTTGGGCCTCAGGGACTTCCGCCGTCACCTCGGGCTGCAGCGGGCCGGTTTCCATCCCATCGAGCAGGCTGATTAGTTCAGCCTTGAGCGCGCGCGGAAGGTCGAACTCGAATTCCTTGAATCCAATCATCACGCGCCAGCCCTTTCGAAAGCGCGCAGGTCACGTGACCAGCCGCACCGGTACGCGGAGCAGACTCCGCCGACGCTTTCCCCAAAGCTGATTCTTGCCATCACGTTGTAGGGTTCTTGGCTCAAATGGCTTCCTCCGGTTGGGACACACACAAACGATTATCAATGCCCCGATTCGTCGGGGCTTGCCATCCTTGGCCGTTGCGATTGAAGCTGCCGCGCCAACAGCGGCTACGAGCCTGAATCGCCCTCCAGCGCGGCCAGTTGCTCGCGTATCGCGTTCACAAGGCCGGTTAGTTCGCTGATCCGGGCCTTCAGCACCTGCTTGGCATCCTCGCCAGCGGTCGCTGCTTGCTGCGGCGTCGGCGGCAAGTCGATGAGCGACTTGATCAACCCGTCGAGCTCGGTTTCCTTGCTGCGCAGCTCGGCCCGCAGGGCGCGCTGCGACTTGGCTTGTTCCGCAGCATAGCCGGGCGTCTCGGTCTCTGACTCCGCAGCGATGGAGTCGGCGATCTTCTGAACGGACGCTTCTTTGATCTGTGATCCCGTGCCGGCCGCATAGCGAAGGAACTGGAGCAGCTCGTAGATGTGAAACTCCTGCTCCGTCATCGCTAGGAATTCCTCGATCAACGCAGGGTGTGGCCCCATCTTTTTCCCGCGGTGGATATGCCACCAGTCGGACTTTCCGTCGTCGGTGACGAAGATGATCGGCCGCTTGTCCGCCTTGGCCTTCTCGATCATTTCCATCCAGATCACCAGATCGCCGAACTTGTCACCGCCATCGGCCGCCTTCTTCGCGTCCTCGAAGCCCGGCGGGATTTTTTTCGCGTACCGATCATTGCCTTCCTTGTGGATCGCCGCGATGCGCTCGGCAGACGGCTTCGCGCCCACCTTGCCCGCGAACAGCTCGGTCACCTTGGTGAAGCTCGCGTTGAATTCTTCTGCGGAGTGCTGGGCCTTGGCCCCCGCGATGCGCTGCTGGAAATCGCCTTGGTACAGGTCAAGCGCCGACAGCTCGCGCTCGACGTCGATTACCGGATGCGCGCGATATTGATTGATGCTGTCCTTGGCCTGATTCACGAACTTGGTCAGGTCGGTCCCAAGGCGGTCATAGGCATCGAGCGCGTGCTGCTGCACATCCAGCCGGCGGCGCTGGAACTCGATCCCTACCTGATACGGAATCCACAGCGACGCCTTTTTGCGCTCGAAAACGTCCATGAGCTGGCCACGGACCTCGACGGAGTGACGAAGTAGGTGCAGAAGGATGTTCGTGTCGGGGACGATCAGTGCCGCATCCCAGAGCGCCTCGAGTTGCTCGGGCGATTTCGTGTACCAGCCGACGAATGTTGTTCTCATTGATATCCGCTCCAGCTCGCGTCAGTCGATCCATTCAACACGCGCTATGCCCAACCGCGTGGCCGCGCCCCGCACCAGGATGCGCGTGCTGTCGTCTGCCGTGTTGCCGCTTTCCAGCAACACCGTGCCGAAGGAAGAGGCGCCATGGTTCAGCGTCGTCCGCTCGTACATCGCCATCAGGATCAGCTTCCAGTCCCGACTCTTGCCCCACGCGATGATCTGGCCACCGATGAAGCGCAGGCCGTGCGGCTTTATATAGCGATGCACGACTTCGAGGGTCGGGTCAACGTTCAGAACGGCGAGGATGTCCTGCTCCGTGCCAGACACTCGGGCACGTTCGTAGGGCTTCAGCAGCGAATCCTTGATATACACACGGACCTTGCGCGGGTCCATGTAGTGCGCCAGCGTGCCGCCGATCGCCATTTCCCGGGTCCATTGCTCGTAATAGCGCGACCGCTCGGTGTCGGCCAGTCCCGACCAGCCCATATCGGTCGCACGTTCCCACAGAAGGTCGCGGATGCGGTCGCGCACGTCGTCGGGCAGCTTCATTGGACGTTCCCTCGCGGACCGGTCGGTGGAAAATCGAACTCGGGCAGTTCCAGCGTCGGGTCGCCTTCGCGATTGAACAGGTCCGCCTGGTCTTTCATCCAATCCAGCATGAAGCTGCTCGCGCCGATATCGCGGAACTGGACGAGGCGGCCGCCGAGACGCAGTAACTCGACATCGCCCTTCGCGGCGCGCTCCAGCTCGATGACTTCGGCGATGCGCCGCAGATCACTGACGAAGTCCAGCACGACGACCTTGTCCTTTCCCGGGCTCAGCCGCAGCCCGCGGCCGAGTTGCTGGACGAAGATGCGGCGGCTATGAGTCACGCGCATGAACGCGATCATGTCAACGTCGGGAACGTCCACACCCTCGTTGAAGAGATCGCGCGTCGTCACGATGTCGAGATTGCCCCGCCGGAACGCCGCCATGGTCTTGTCGCGTGTCCGAGGTGCCATGTCGCCGGTGATGGCCTCTGCGCGGAAACCGAACAACCGCAGCATGGCCGCGAAGGCGCGCGCGTGGACCACCGTGGAGCAGAAGACGACGCCGGCACGGCGCCCCTCGGCCGTGAAGGATTCGTGGATGATCTTCGCTGCCTCTTCGTCCCGAGTCGGGATAAGCAGCTTCCGGTTGAGCTGCTGCAGGGAATAGTTGTGAACGGAGCGTTCGCGCACGAATTCCCAGTCCACGTTGTCGGCGAGCAAGCGGTAGTCCGCTTCGCACAGAAAGCCCCTGCGCAGGCCCTCGGCGATGCCCATGCGGACCACGGGCTGGCCGAGAACCCGGTCGATGTCGTACCCGTCGCCGCGCCAGGGTGTCGCCGTCACGCCGCCAAGCATTGGCGCGTTCAGGGCCTTGACGACCGTGCGAAAGCTCTCGGACCCGACGTGGTGAGCCTCGTCCACCAGGACGAGTCCAAATCGCGGCAGGTCGTCAAGGCGGGACACGACGCTTTGCACCGTGGCGAACGTGATGCCGTCCCAGTAAGAGGGCTCTTCACCGCCCATCAGGCGATGCGTCGAAACCGACTTCGGCAACTGCTCCCAGAAGGACCGTTGGAGCTGGTCAACCAACTCGCGTGTGCCGGCCATCACGAGAACCTTGCCTTCGGGGATCGCTTGTTCCCGATAGAGCTGCGAGACCACCTCCGCCATGACGACAGTCTTGCCGAGCCCGGTGGCAAGGACTACTTGCCCCTTGCCCGTCTCGCGCAGCGCTCCCATGAAGTGTTCGGCCGCGTCCGACTGATAGGGCCGGAGTTGGCGCCGCGCGCGAGGATACTCCGGCGAGCGACACGCCATTTCGATCAGCGTCGCGGCTGGCAGCAACTCGACCTTGATGCCGAGCGCGGCCCACTTCTTCACTGCGGCGAACGTCGCCGGCCCGAATGCTCGGGACGCCGCGACGACCATGCGATCCGCCTCGTAGAACCGCGCCGCCTCCACGACCTCGTCAACGGCATCGGGCGTCGGGTATTGGTTCGACACGAACTTGCATTGGAATACCCAAAGCTCGCCGGCCTTGACACCCAACACGTCGGCGCCCTTGTCGCCGCTGCCGCCGACCAGGCGCACGTCCTCGAACCCGTTCGCCACCAGCAGCCGCGCGACGTCGCGCTCGAACGCTTGCCACGGTCCGTTCAGAAGGCGTCGCGTGTCGAGGAAGGTCTCCATCTCAATCCTCTGTGTCGGGACGGAGGAGCTTCAAGGACAGGCTTGCCCGGATCAGGGCGTCGCGCCCGGTCCGTTCCAGGTCCATCGGGGACTGGCTCGCGAGCCAGACGGCGTCCGCAAAGTAGCCGTCGTACCGCGCGCGCACGACACGGCGTGCTTCTTCGCTCACGTCGGGCGAACCATAGTCGAGCGTGACGTAGAGATCGTCCCAATACTTGCCATCGAGGAATAGCTCCGGATGCGCGGCGAAGAAATCCCTTATTGTTTGCGGATCGGCGTAGGTGAGAAACGCGCCGGAGGCGATCGCGTCGCGCGGCGCGGCCACGCCGCGCGCGACCATCCTGCGTCCGATGGCTTCCCGAGCGGGCGCGCTCAGCGCGTCGTGCAGCGCCGTCCCCTTGCCGTCCGCGAGCTTGCCTTGCAGCGATGCCGCGATCTGCGCCAGCGTGTTCGTCGCCTCGACGATGATTTCCCCGGCGTCGAGCCGCGAATCGGCGCAATACTCCCGGCGGAAATCGGCCAAGATCGAAGCGAAGGTCACGTCCGGGGCCGTTTGCCGCAGGAAGTCCATCGTGCGATGCGACAGCTCGATCAGCAACGCGTCGAGTGGTGTCATCGTGGTCGAGCGGTACAGGTCATGCGTCGTGTCGGTCAGGAACGCGTAGGTGCGCGTCGCGACATCAACGAGTGGCAAAGCCCAGGGATGGCCAGTTCCAAGATCAGGGTCGCGTCGATCGACCGCGAACCCCTGCACATCGTATTCAACCCGATAGGTCGGGTGAATGTATTTCCGCGTCAACTCGAAGAGGGGCTTGCGGTCGGGCACCGGTGGTGGCGCGGGCGGAGACGGTGAAATGGTCGTGCCCGGCACCGGAGGCGGGGTTGGCGCCGCGCCACCGCCGCCGGAATCGTCATCGAGGAAGCCCGGGGGAATGTCGCCGGGGGCGGGCGCGCCGCCCGGCGGGACGGGGGCCGGTGCCCCGAGCGCCGTGGCGTCCTGTTCCTCGACTAGCTGCCACCAGCGCTCGTCACCGAGGTAGTCCGGCTCGTTGTTCTCGAATAAGCCCGCCATTTCAAGCGCGCGCTCGTTGTTCTTCACGACGAGGATGCGCGACCACAGACCGTTTTTACCTTGCGGCGACGTGCGCCGGAACGCCTGGAACAGCCGGAACAACGGGCTATTGTTGGCGCCGTAACCCAGCGTCTTGGCCTTGAGTGGTTGCAGCGGACCATCGCCACGCACCAAGCGCACCATTTCGTCCCACGCCGGATCGTCTCGCTCGAACCGATCCTTCGTGTAGCTCACCCGGCAATGATCAAGATGGATCTCGCCGACGAACCGGCCTCGTTTGCGCTGATCGTCGGTGGGGTACTCAATCTCCGAGCTATCGCCTTCCCTCCACTCGAACAGGTCCTTGATGCCCAGCTCGATTTTGCGGCCGTTGCGAATGATGTCGAGGCCGAAATCGGTGTCGTGCAGATAGCGCTGAATGCCCACCCAACCGCGCACGCGTCGGTCGTCCGTGACCACGCGGCAGGAACTGCTACCCGTGGGACAGGCGGTCTCGCCATCCGGCAATGTCTGCATGCAGGTGGCACAGTAGCGGCGCGCGGGCAGTGCAACGTTGAAGCGCTCGACGGCGTGAACCGTGCCGTTGCTGGTTTCGACATGGCGCTCGGCGCTCCAGGTGCAATGCCTTCGCGCCTGAATCCGGGTGCCGTTGAGTTCAAGACGGAAAACGGCATCACCGCTCTCCGGCGACAGCAAGGCCGAGTAGGCTTTGGCGAGATGCTTGCGCATCGCCGTCGTGTTCTGGCCGCGCGCCAGCCATCCGCGCTGCTCCGGCTTCAGCTTGGAGATGACGATCTCGGTGCCATGCGCGGTGTGATCGGCCTTGGGGCGGGTCTGACGTGCCACGCGGAAGTTTCGCTGCGCCTTCAGCTCGTCAAGATCGATGCGCACGCCGATTTCGTGGGGGTCGCCAGCGCGCGATGTCCAAACCTCGGTCACCAGGCCGAGGCGGGCCGTCGCGATGTTGAAACCCATGCCAAACAGGCCCAGACTTCCAATCGGGCTGTTGCCGGACCAGCCCGCCCGCACCGCGTGTTCGAGCGTTTCGGACGACATGCCCGGCCCGTTGTCGCGGACGGAGACCCGAGCGGCAGCCGTGTCCGTCCGCGGCACGGTGATCACGACCTCGGGATTGGCGATGACGTTGCCCAGTCGCTGCGCGCTCATGAACCCGTCAATGCTGTTATCAACGAGTTCCGCGAGGCAGCGCCACTGAGCGAGATTGATCTCGCCGAGCATCTGCAATACCCGAGGGTCGGGGGTGAGGTCGAAGTCCGTCGTTGCGCCGGCGGTTGTTGTCATGTGCGGTTCCCTAGGCTTGGCGCGCCGGGCGTGGCGAGGTGCAACTGCTACCTACGCGTTCGCGCTTCGCGTGTTCCTTCTTGATGATGCGTTGGATCGCGGGCGGGCGTCTGTCAGGCCGCGCGCACGATGGTGCGCCGCGGCCGTCCCGCAGCGTTCAGGGTTTCGGCCACCGATCGCGCCATGACTTCTCCCAGGCGAATCGGCACGGCGTTGCCGAGCTGGCGCATGGTTTCGGTCCACGAACCGCGGAAGATGTAATCGTCCGGGAAGGTCTGCAGGCGCGCGGCTTCGCGCACCGTGAAATAGCGGATCGAGCCATCGGGTCGCAGCAGCATGTTTTCGCCGCCCGGCACCCCGTGGTCGCCGGCCTTCAAAGTCTTGGCCGGCTCATCCAACGGACTTCCCGTGTGCCCGGGATAGCTGCGCGCCCCGGGATTGAAGACGTGATTGGGAATGCCGTTCCCTGTGTTCTTCTCGGGGTCCGGCAGATCGGAAATCGCGTCGCGCACCGTGACCCAAGGCAGGCCCATGAACATGTCCCCGTCGCGCAGCCGCGCGATACGCCGCTCCAGCTTGGGCGACATGGTCGGCCGGTTGCGCCTCGCTACGCGGTGGCGCTCCCAATAGTCGCCCGTGATCCATTGGTCGCGCAGCAACGCGTCTTCGCAGTGCGTGGCCTCGGGGAATGACCACTCGACGCCGAGATCGGAACGGAAGCCGATCAGGAACACGCGCTCGCGCCGTTGTGGCACTCCATAGTTCGCGGCATTCAACAGTCGGTACACCACGTTGTATCGAGCGGCACCTTGATTGCTCGTGTGGTGGCGTTCCAGTCGCGCGTGATGCTTCTCCCAGGTCTCGCCTTTCTTGCGCATGAGTTCGGGATGCGAAAGCTGCAGGTGGACGTACTCGAAGTACGAAGCGAACGACTGGCGCAGCAGTCCCTTCACGTTCTCGAAAATGAAGGCCTTGGGCTTCAGCTCGCGCACCGCGCGAACCGCCTGCGGAAACATGTCGCGCTCGTCCATATGGCCGCGCGCCTTGCCACCCATCGAAAAGGGTTGGCAGGGTGGTCCACCGGACACCACCATCACCTCGCCGCCGATCGTGCCGTAGTCGAATGCGCGCGCGTCGCCCTCGAACACCGGCCAGCGCTCCACGTCATGCGCGTGGTTCTGTTGATTGAAGCGGAAGGTCTCGCAGGAATCGTGGTCCCACTCGACGACGGCGGCGTGATTGAAGCCAGCCCTTCCCATCCCCATCGCGAGTCCGCCTGCCCCGGCGAACAGTTCAACGCTGCGCATCAAGAAACCTCCTAATTCTATTGGCCAAATTGGCGGTGTCGCCGAGCTGGCATTCCCAAATCGTCAAGACGCTCC
Source organism: Paraburkholderia sp. IW21 (assembly GCF_041321145.1). NCBI lineage: Bacteria > Pseudomonadati > Pseudomonadota > Betaproteobacteria > Burkholderiales > Burkholderiaceae > Paraburkholderia > Paraburkholderia sp. IW21. The sequence goes on from NZ_JBGGWA010000016.1 coordinate 57,172, forward strand.
ATCCGAGCCGACGCAGCGCGCGCACGTTGCGCGCGTCGCGTTCCGCGTTCGCGGTCAACTTCGGCAACCAAAAATCGCCGCGTGACTTCGGCAGCCTGGCGAGCGCGCAGCGCGCATGCCGGTGCCAGAAGCAGCCATGTATAAAGATCACCTTGCTGCGGCCGGGGAACACTAAGTCGGGCGTGCCGGGCAGGTCGCGCCGATGCAGCCGGTAGCGGTAGCCCATGCCATGCACGAGGCGGCGCACCAGCAGTTCGGGTTTGGTGTCTTTGGCGCGCACGAGCGCCATGCGCGCCGAGCGTTCTGCCGGGGTGAGGGTGTCCATTCATCCGCCTTAACCCTTCTCCGCCAACAGGGGCCACTGGTCGCTGACGTACTTTTCGGCGGCTTCGCGCACTACCCAGGCCACCGAGACCTTCTTTTCCTTGGCGATGCGCTCCAGCGTCGCATACAGCTCGGGCGGAAAACTGACCGACGCCCGGGGCATTTTCGGCTCGACTGTCGCCTTCGTCACATGCTTGGCCTTAGTCGCCATCTTGATCCCCAAGTTAAGTGCACCACTTTACACCACCGAGGTGCAGCTACCAACGGGATTCTGTTACGTGCGGGTTTGTCCCCAGTTCTGGGCGTTCCACGCCCAGCCCAGGAAAGCCTCCAGCGCCGCTGCTTGGCTCCCACCGTGGCACTGCCGGCGGAGTCGCTGCTCCGCTGCCCGGATGCCGGGCCTGAAGCTGTTGCGCAACACGAAGCTGCGTAGATAGCACCAAGGCGTGGCCGCGTTCCTCGGCGTAGGCGATCAGGCGTTGAGTTCCTTATCCAGTTGTCGCGGTTGACCGTCACCCCCCGGAAGCTGCTGTTGGCCAGATGAGAGGTTGCGAACGGCAGAAAGGGATGGATTGTGCCGCTTGCATCCGAGCCCGCGCCGAGGCGATCGCCCCGCCCGGGCGGCGGTAGCGGCCAACTTCGGCCTCTGCCAAAGCAATGCAAGGGACACTTGAATGTCGCGAATAGATTAGATACCGGATGGACGCCAGTAGAGCCGACGAACGCCGTTCGCCGGCAGCTGCTCGGCTTCTTAAGAATCTCTTTTTACGACTTTCAAGAATCCCCCATCGCAAAAATCTTTAGATTCAGCAAGCCCCTCGTAAAGTGCGACCCTCCAGTGATTCCCCGAAAGGGAATCACGGAGGTCATGTGCTTCTCGCCGCAATTCGCGAGAAACCTTTCTATAGTTACCCGTCCCGATCCAAACGAAAATCAAACCTATATCACCGACCTGAGCACGGCAGCCCTCTGCCACTCCGCCGCGATGCGACTGCGCACCGGCGAACCCGCCTCAGGAGTCCGGTGATGCTTCCTACCCCACCCCTCGATTATCTGGTCGCCTATGTGATCTGCTTCGCGCTCGGCGCGCTGTGGACAATGTGTGTCGGTTGCTACGCCCGTCACGTCCGGCGAAAGGGGACGGCCTGCCATGTCTGATCGCCGCCCACCTTACCTGCCATTCGACGAGGGCGACGAAGACGAAAGGCTGCGTGAACAGATGCGTCTGCACGAAACTGCGCAGGCATCGCCCCGTCCGTTCGGCCAGGAACTGCCCCGCTACCGCCCCGATACGGGCGAGGTGATCTACGCCTGTCCTGCGTGCGAATCGTTCCGAACCGAGCCGCGCCACATTGCACGACGCATCGGTGGTTCGATCGGCGCTACCGCTGGCGGCATCAGTGCGGTCGCCGCAGCCCTGTCAGGTGCAGAGATTGGCGCCGCAGCCGGCACGCTCGGCGGCCCATTCGGTGTACTGTGCGGCAGCATCGCAGGCGCGGTCATCGCGGGGCTGGCCGGTGCCGCCGCCGGCTGTGCGACCGGAGCGGCGCTCGGCGAAACCATCGATCAAAAGGTACTCGACAACTGGCGTTGTCGTGCCTGCGGACACACCTTCTCGATCCGGCCGGACTGATCCGGCTTCCCGTTTTTCTCCTTTCCCGATCTTTCCCTGTCATCCCCCCCTACCGCCCGGCCGCGTGCCGGGCTTTATGCACTCGTCTGGAGGTTTTATGCATCTCGTCAGCAACATGGCCTATGTCGGCGATACCCCGTGGCATGGTCTCGGCAATCAGCTTTCCCCGAAACAGCCTATCGAGGTCTGGGCCCGCCAGGCCGGCATGGACTGGACGATCGAATCAGCCGATGTCCGCTTTGTCGCCGGACAAACCGGTCCCGGCCTCGGCTCGATCCACGCCTTTCCCGAACAGCGCGTGCTGTACCGATCGGATACAAAGGCGCCGCTGTCCGTCGTGTCGTCGCGCTATCAGGTTGTGCAGCCGCGCGAAATCCTGGAGTTCTATCGTGATCTCACCGAAGTCGGCGGCTTCGAGCTGGAGACGGCCGGCGTGCTGAAGGACGGCAAGAAACTGTGGGCGCTCGCCCGTACCGGCCAGTCCGTCTCGCTCAAGGGACGCGACGAGGTGAACGGCTACCTGCTTCTCGCCACGGCCTGCGACGGCACGCTCGCGACCACCGCGCAATTCACATCGGTGCGCGTCGTATGCAACAACACGCTGCAGATTGCCCTCGGCGATTCGGCTGGCGCGGTGAAGGTCCCACACCGCTTGCAGTTCGACGCTCAAGCCGTCAAGCGCCAACTCGGCATCGCGATTTCGTCGTGGGACGGCTTCATGGTGCGCATGAAAGCTTTGGCAGATCGCAAGGTGAGCGACACGGTTGCCGAGGCGTTCTTCTGCCGCGTGCTGACGTATCCGGCCAGTTCCAGTTTCCCGACGCCGGCCATCAACAACAGTGCGATCAGGGCCGTACAAGCACTGTATGCCGGACAGGGAATGGGTGCGGACCTCACGTCTGCACGTGGCAGCCTCTGGGGCGCGCTTAACGCTATTACAGAATTTATCGACCATCACCGCCGCGCACGTAGCGACGATAACCGGCGCGACGCCGCCTGGTTCGGCGCCGGTAATGTAATCAAGCAGCGCGCGTGGGACGAGGCGATGAAGCTGGTTGCCTGAGTCCATGCCCATGACGTCATACGGCCCGGCCGGGATCTTCCCGCCGGGCCTTCCGTTTTCTGGAGGTTAAATGGCTTTGCCTGAATCGGCTGGGCGCGGTCGGTCTCGGCCCGCGCTACGCCTCGTCGACACGAAATCGCTCTCGCGCGAGGACTGGTTGTCGGTGAGGAAAAACGGGATCGGCGGCTCTGACGCGGCGGCTGCCGTAGGGCTGTCGCCGTACATGAGCCCACTCGAACTGTGGCTCATCAAGACCAGCCGAGACGCGAACCTGCCGAAGCCGGACGTGAACGATACGACCGAACCCGTGTACTGGGGCACGCTGCTCGAGCCGATCGTGGCCGCGTCCTACACGAAGCAGACCGGCAATCGTGTCCGGCGCATCAATGCCGTGCTCCAGCATCCGGCCGTACCGTTCATGCTCGCCAATATCGATCGTGAGGTCGTCGGCCAACGCGACGTGCAACTGCTCGAATGCAAGACGGCGGGCGAGTTCGGCGCGCGGCTGTGGCGTGATGGGGTGCCCGAGTACGTGCAGCTCCAGGTTCAGCACCAGCTTGCGGTCACGGGCGGACACGCGGCCGACGTGGCCGTGCTGCTCTGCGGCCAGAAGCTTGAAGTGCATCGGGTGGTGCGCGACGACGCACTGATCGCACGGCTGATCGAACTCGAAGCGGCATTCTGGCGCTACGTCGAAACCGATACGCCGCCGCCCGCCGATGGCTCGGACTCGGCGGATCGCGCGCTACGCTGCCTGAATCCGGGCGCGGGCGGCACAGTCGATTTCACGGGCGACAGGTCGCTCTCGTCCACGTTCGCCGATCTGGTTTCCGTGCGCGACAGGATCGAGGTCCAGCAGGCCATCGAGTCGAAGCTGAGACAGACCATCCAGCAGGCGATGGGCGAAGCCGACCGGGCCGAATTCGAGACGGGCTCGGTGTCGTTCAGACGCAGCCGGGACGGCTCCGGCATCGATCTACAACGGCTACTGACGGACCACCCCGAGCTTGCCGCGCAGTACGCCATTACGAAACCGGGTTCGCGCCGGTTTCTCGTGAACACCTGAATTCCTGACGGTCCTGCGTTTCCCTCCCCCGCTTCATTCCCCACTGATTACGTATATACAGGAGAAGTTCATGCTGAAAGGCCTTAGCATTACTCCGCCCGTCATCGGGCGGATTTCCATCGGTCGTGTCGTCGAAAAGGACGGCAAGCGCCTGCCTTGCAAAGACGACCAGTTCACACTCACAACCCAGATTCAGAACCGCGACGGCTGGCTACTGCATCCGCTCAATGAAACGCTGCGTAAGGCCACCACTGGCAAACTGCGGGCGATCCCCGTGCGGTTTCTCTTTGCCGATCCGGACCTGAACCTGCGTGCCGAATATTCGTGTTTCGACCGCGAGACGGGGCGCCCCGTCTGCGTCGGCAATGGAGAAACCTGCCGCCGCGCCGGTGACGCCGGTATCGAGGAGCTGCCGTGCCCGTCGCCGGACGGCTGCACGTTCGGTCAGGGCGGCGCCTGTAAGCCCTACGGACGGCTAAACGTGCTGATCGGCGACGAAGATGAGATGGGCTCGTTTATCTTCCGCACCACCTCGTACAACTCGATCCGCACGCTCGCCGCACGCCTGCATTACTTCGCTGCGGTATCAGGCAATCTGCTCGCCTGTCTGCCGCTGGAACTGAAGCTGCGCGGCAAGTCCACCACGCTGAGCTACCGTTCGGCGATCTATTACGTCGATCTCGGCGTACGCACCGGCAGTACGCTCGAAGCAGCAATCACCGAAGCGCGTGAGCTTGATGCGCGACGTCGCGCGGCCGGGTTCAATCAGGCTGCGCTCGATACCGCCGCGCGGGCCGGTTTCGGTAACGGCGCATTCGAGGACAGTATCGAGGATGAAGCCGCCGTCGCGGACAAGTTCTATCCGGCTCAATCCGGCGACGATCGTGGTCACGGTGACGGTAACACCCACGCCGACGCTAGCGGAACGCCCACGGCATCCAGCCTGCAGGACCGGCTGGATCAGCGCGCCGCACTGCTCGGCGGGAAGGCCGCATGATCCGTCGTCCGGCATTCGCTCTGGCGGTCGCGGCAACCGCCACCGCCGTCTGCATGTCGGTATTGGCCGGCTGGCAGCGCGGCGGATGGCTGTCGGAGCGGCTGGTGTGGGTTGCAGTGAGCGCTGTGCTGATCGGCGGCGCTCACCTGCTGCCCGCGCTATGCCGCGCTGCGCCGCTCGCGGTACGAGGCATCGGTACGCTGCTGTGGCTCGGCTGCATGACTGCTGCATCGTGGGGACACGCGACGTTCTTCCTGCTGTCAATCGCATGCGGGGGAGGTCCGGGCGTCGGCCGTGTCCATCGCCAGCGTGCCGGCTCATCGCGCACTGACGGCCGTCATGGCGGAGCGCGCTTCGGTTGCGGCCGATCTTGCTGTCGCCGATGCGCAGCACTGCATCCGTAGCTGCCCGACGCTACAGGTACGGCGAACCGCGCTGGCTGCCCGGCTCGATGCACTCGACGCCGAAGTGACCGACGTGCGCCGGTATCAGGCCATCGAAGACAGTAACGCGTCGCATCGTGACGCCGCCCGTGACGATCCGGTCACGGCGCGGCTGGCCACGCTACGCGGTGTCACGGATGCGCGGCTCGAACTGCTCACGAGTCTCGTGTTTGCGGCGGTTCTCGAAGGCATGGCCTGCCTGCTGTGGTGGATCGCGCTGCTGCCGCAGGGCAGGTCGCCCGTCACGGTTCATCGCGCCCCCGTAGCCGCAGTCACGACTGATGTATCCGACGTGACTACGGCTGACGCGCCGCCTGTCCCTGTCATGACTGAACCTGAAACCGAAGTCACAAGGCTGCGACGCGGCATCGAGGCCGGTCTCCTGCGTCCGACCGTCGCGAGCATCCGCCAGCACCTTGGCTGCTCGCAGGCGAAAGCCGCCGCGCTACGCAAGCTGGTCATCGTGCCGGCGGCATAAACCGGGCGCGTCCTGCGCCCGGTCCCCTTCCTTCACATTTCTGCGATCACGCATCCGGTTCCTCCAGAGGCCCGTGCTCGTCCTGATTCTGGAGCCATCCATGAGCAACACCATCCGTCTCAAACCGCTGTTTTATCCGGGCCGGTTGCTGGTCACGCCCGACGCACTGGAAAAACTACGCGCCAACCAGATCCCCGTCATCAGCGTCATGCTGCGGCACATTGCCGGCGACTGGGGCATCGTGTCCGACGACGACCATGCACAGAACAACCTGTCGGTCGCGGCCGGCCTGCGTCTACTGTCGATCTACCCACTGCCGGACGGCGCGCGCGTCATCGTGGTTACCGAGTGGGATCGCTCGAACACCACGATCGAGCTGATCGGGCAGCTGGTTTCCGGCAATGCGCCGCAGCGCCCGCCCGCGAGTGTTCATGCCTGTTACCCACGATGGCCGACGATCAACGATCCGCTCAGGAGGTGCGCATGAACCGCCGCCCGCGTTTCCGGATGGGCCAACCCATCATTACCCTGGCCGCCCGGTCCGTGCTGGAACAGGCCGGGATTTCGGCGACCGTCCTGCTGGGACGGCATCTGCGCGGCGACTGGGGTGAGCTGGATATTGCCGACATCGCCAGCAACGAGCTGGCCCTGCTGATCCACAGACGCCTGCTGTCGAGCTATGTGATACCGGGCGGCGGCAAAATCTGGATCATCACCGAGGCCAATCGCGCTGTTACGACGATCCTCCTGCCGGAGGACCATTGATGTCCACCCTGATCCAGAAGCTTCACCCAGCGTTGTATCCGGGACGGCTGCAGACGCTTGCCGGAGGCCGCCGACTGCTCTTCAGCCGGCAGGGCATGTGGGACAGCGGCAGCGCCCTGCATTGCGCGGCAATGGCGCTCGCCATGCTCGGCAGGCTGTCCGATCCAGTCGACGTGCGCGACTATACGAGCGGCCCCGTTGCATATTTCTGGGATCGGGCCTGGCCGCACTACCTGCATGGACTGACGCCTTCGGAACTGGCCAGCTTCGTCTGGGAGCTCAATGCCGGTGTACAGCCTGTCCAGGCCGAAAGTTACGCAGATGAAATCCTGCTCTTCTGCGCCCGGGAGCTGTCCGCAGGATGGCCGGTGATCGTCTGGATCGCCAACCGTCGAACCGGTGAACGGCATGCCGCACTGGCTGTCGGGCTTGTGGAACGGGACACCATCCCGAACGCGCTCCTGCTGCTCGATCCGGCCGGCGCTATGCCGGTACTGGCCGCGTGCAATGCGCGGCTGGAATCCGGAATCACATACCTCGTACATCACGGCCGAAGCGAGTGTGCGGGTCGACGTGGACGGCGCAGTGTCGATCCGCCGACTGGAAGACGGACTACCGAAGCCTACTGCGCCTGATCTCGGGCGGTGTCGCTGCATTGGCCCGGCGCTTGCCGGTCGGCGCGAGCGACACCCCATCCAGTGGCGCGAACAGTTCAGCGAGCGTCACGCCCAGCACGTGGCAAATGTTGGCCAGCGTTTCGACGGACGGATTGGCGATGCCCCGCTCGATCGCGGAGATATACGTCCGGTCCACATGGGCCTCGAAGGCGAGCGTCTCCTGCGACTTGTCGGCCTCGTGCCGGCATTGCTTGATGCGTTTGCCGAGGGCAACGGAGATCGGGGCCGGTGTGGCGGAGGAAGGTGAAGAACGACGGGTAGCCATGCCAGGCAGAATGCCCGGCTGTCGATTGATTCTCGACGTTGTAAACACGACATTTGATGTCGTGTTTACTCTTCATTTCTTCCGTGTTCTGCCGATATAGCAATTCGGGGGCGTGCGACCGAAGTTGGCCCACGCCCATCTTTGCAGAGTAAACACGACAATTAAATCTGAAAGGAACAAGAAGGAATGAAGAACAAACGTCCTGTCCGGGGAATCCGCTTTCCGGTCTATACCGTCTTCGGCTCGCTTGCCCTACTTTCTGCGTGTGGTGGGGGCGGTGGCGGCGCAAGCAGTGCAGGCAGCTCACCATCGGGGCCGGCAACCACGCCGACCACCCAGTTGTCGGGCAGGGCGCTTGACGGCCCGCTCGCCGGCGCGACCGTGTGCTTCGACAACGGCCAGGGCGCGTGCGACACGAGTCAACTGACGACCACGACCGATGCGAACGGCAATTACACACTCAAGGAATCGGGCAGCACGACCGGCAAGCAGCTCGACGTGCTCGTCACCCCGGACACGACCGATGGCGGCAACCGGTTCACGAACACGTTCACACTGTCGGCAGTCGTCTCCGGCAGCACGCAGAACATCACGCCGCTCACGACCATGGTCGTCTCGCAAATGAAGGCGGGGAAATCCCTGACCGATGCAACGGCGGCCGTGCAGAATCTCGTTGGCAGCAGTGTCGATCCGAACGTGGACTATGTCGCCAGCGGCGACGCCAGCACCACCGCAGTCGCCGCCAGCATGGTCAGTCACATGGAAGCGCTTGGCGGGCAGGGAGCGATCTCGTGGTCGCAGGTCCAGGCCACGATGAATGCTTACGCCACCAAAGGTTCGGTCAACGGCGTGCAGCAATCCGACGTCGACGCGCAGCTCACCAACCCGGCGTACAGCTCGCCGGTCGATGCGACGACAGCCCTCGCCAGTCCGCTCTTTACGGTCGATGGCGACCTTTCGCAGTTCCTTGTGGGCAGCAACTTTTCGGCGGCGCTCTCGCCGGTCCGCGAAAACTTCTCCCTGAACGGTTCCGCGCTTTCGATCACGCAGGAAGTGCAATCCGGCAGCAACTGGTCGGCGGCGACGCCGGCCGGCAGCTACGACGCGGGTCTTAGCAGCACATGGATCTCGCTGGATGCGGGTGCCGGTGCATACGAGATGAAGGCCGATGGCTCCTGGACTAGCTGGCTGACGCCTGCGCAGCTGCATACTTCGTACAACCTGTCCGCAGTTGGGTCGAAACTGGTTGGTACTGATCCGAACACCAACGATCAAGTGGCAGTTTCGTACCGCACGACGGATGTAAGCGGTCAGCCCCTGTCGAGCGCACTGCGGATCGACTATCGCAATCCCGTGCGCGGCACGATGACGGGCATGTTTCCATCGGGAACCACTGCATATCTCGCAACGACCGCCTATGCGAACGATCGCCTGATGCTCGTGAACCAGGGATTGGGGCAGCCCTGGATCAACGGCGCAGACGTGAGCTCGACGACCGTCGTCAACGGCTCGGCCCTTTACACCGTCGGCGATCCGAACCAGACCTATACATCGGTGCGACAGGCCGTGGGAACACAAACTGACATCGCGGGCGGCTGCCTGTTGCTGAGCATCCAGGCGGGCGGTGTCGCGCAAATCGTCGAGAGCGGGAAGTCGGGATGCAGCTACAGCGACCTCCCGATTGCGCTACCGGTGACGGGAAGCTGGTCCGTATATCCGCGCAATGCCAACGTGATCACGATCTCCCTGCCGAAGTCCATCGGCGCGCCGACCGTAGCGATCGATGACGACCTCAAGGATGCGATCAACATCGGCGGCTCGCTCATAGTGGGCCTGATGAACGGCAAGCTCATGGGCGGGTTCATGCTGCCGACCAGTCAGCCATTGACGGTCGCGCAGCTTCGCGCTGCCGTGACCGACACGATCGCGACATCGATGCGAACCGCGGCTGCGAGTCGGGGAATCCAGCAAAACCCATAACGTTTTCGGCCTCACCTGACAGGGCCGACGAGTCATCCGTGTTCGACGGCCGTGTTTCGTTGGCCCTTCGCAGCGATCACGCTGAAATCGGCTCATGGTGATCGCTGCGCCACCCTCGACAACCCCGATCCCTTCCCTCATTACTCACTTCATTAACGATATGAAATTCTCAATTCACCCCAGGTCGATGCTTCTTGTCACGACGTTCGCCACAGCGCTCGCGTTGGCCGGTTGCGGAGACAAAACTCTTGATTTCCGCAACGCTGAAATCAACAACGGCAAGGTGTACGCGGGTGACTCGAATACGCCGTTCACCGGCACGCTCACGAACGTTTCTGCTGGTCAGATTCTGGGCTCGCAAAGCGGTTTCGCCAAACTGGTCAATGTGGTGAATTACGATCTTCCGTCGGCGACGGTCGGTGCGATGGGCCTCAGCTCGATCTGCGACGTTCACGTAGAGGGCGGCTGGCTCGACGGCAAAGCCATTTGCAAGGCACCTCAGTCGGACACCGTCCGTATCGAGGCCTCGTTCAAGGATGGGACGCTCGACGGCGACCTTATCGTTTACGACGATTCTGACAAGGAACCTTTTGTCACCGTGACGTTCAAAAACGGCCTGCCTGACGGCAAACAAATGCTCTACAGCACCAAGACGCACAAGCTCGTGTACGTCAACAACTGGGAAAGCGGCATCCTGAATGGCGAAGAAATGGGCTACTACGCGGACACCGGAAATCTCGAGGTGCAGGTCAACCGTGCCAACGGCCAATATGACGGAGATCTAAAGGTGTATGCGCCGGACGGTAAGCAAGTCATTCATCGCGTGACGTATGTCACCGGAAAGAAGCAAGGCCCGGACGACCAGTACGATGCTGCGACCGGCAAACAGATCGGGCACGCTGACTGGGAAAACGACCAGATGAATGGCGTCGTCAAGGTGTGGGATGTTAAAGGCAACGTGACCAAGGAAGTGACCTACGACCGAGGCGTTCGTCAGCCGACTGCGGACGAAATTGCAGCGCAGGCTACCGCGGACAAGCAAGCCCAGACGGACATGGAGGCGAATTACGCGAAGCAAAAGCGGGACGAGGCGGTAGCAAACTGCATCGCGGAATTGATCGATAAAAATAATCCAAATGCCCCGAGGGATGGGCGCGTCATTCAGGTTCGCGATGAAGAAAAACAAGCTTACCGGCAGCAGTGCGAGCAGGCTGTGCCGCAGGCTTCCACGCCGTAATCCGTAATCGGCGCAACTGCTGACAAAATCTCCCAAGCTGGACCGGGCGGCCATCCTCGTGCTTAAGGAGACCGCCATCCGATCGCCCCCGTACCGCTTTTTCCGTTTTTCTGAAGTTCCACCGGTTATCGGGGCCGACCAGGATCGTCGCACTCGCAATCACACAAACGATAACCGGACTGGCAGCATTGCCCCGCTCACACAATGTCAACGGACGTTGCTATAGGCCAATCCGGGGGCGGCGTAAAGAAGTCGCACTGGGGTCAGGGCTTCCGCCTGAAGGCCCCGGTGAGTCTGAACGCAAGTGCTTCGGCACGGACCGATGCGACACATGCAGTTCCCGAACTGGCTTGCTAACAGCTACCGCCTCATCCGCGACAGCCTAGCCGACTAACTGAAACACGCCTCTTCGCCATCGCTGGAGCCGGCGAGTCTTGGACCTGCTGGCTCCGCACTCCCCCGGCTACTTCTTTGCGGTAACGCCGTCGGCAAACAACCACTTCGGCCTGACGCGGCCGTCCGTAGCCGGACCCTAAGCCGACATGGCGATTTCCCGGAAGCTGCCTTTCAACGTTTGAGCTCCGTGGCGCGACAGGGCCGTCCCGCGTGCAGAATTAGACAGCACAGGGCCGCGCATCTGTTGTGCAATTTTCAGGAACGTTCCGATTCTAGTGCTCATCGTCTGTACGGTTCCAAAAATCGTGGAGGTGGAGCGTCGCGCCGGTCACTGGTATCGAAGCCGACATCGGATGGATGTCGGGCACTTGCCCGTACTCTTGGAGAAGTCGCGCATGCAGGTCTCGCAAGGACCGCGCAGAAGGGCCAACTTCCATGCGAGCGCGAACGAACTGGGGCCATACCGCCATGGCCAAAGAAGGTGCGTCGGTCCTGACACCATAGCCTCGCGTGCGGACAGACGACCTTGAAATGGCGAAGAGCATGACGCTTCTAACCGCCTCTCGACGTTTCTGTTTGAGCCGCAGCGACTTATCGAGTGCCGAAACGCCGTTTTCCTCAATCCACGACATGATCTTACTGGACCAGTCAGTCAGCTCGGCGGAGAGGTTCGCAGCCTTGCTTCGGAGTTGGCGAACGTCGTTGGTGGAGTAATCTTGCCACTTCAACTGGAAGATTCCGACATCGCCGGTGCGGCGGTCGTAGATGGCCGCGTCGATATCCGTCAGAACTGCGCTTCCGCGGCGCAACTTGAGGTTGCCTGGGAAGCAAATGTATCGCGAACCACGGAACATCGCGTAGAGATGCTCCCGCATCCAGTTCTCGCGGTCTGCTGCGACGGCATGTTCAGTGCGAGGGTCTAGCCATTGATGCTGGGTCCTGGCCGCTGTGAAGGGGTTTCGCGTCAAGCACGACACGGGCCGCAAGATGAAGCCGTTGCCCAAGTCGAAGAGGAAGGGAATCAATGGTGTCGAGTGATCGGCTAGCTTCTTTGCCTGCTCTGATGTCATGGCAAGTGCATTGAAGACGCTATGGACGACAGACCCGGGGCGTCCGCTCATCATGGCGATAGACTCTTCAAGCGCGGCTCGTGGTCCCCAGATGGTCAAGCTTTGGCCGACGGAGACATGGTCGTAAAGCTTCTTCGCAACCGACACGCAGGCGAAGTGCTTGGAGTGAAGGCTAATTAACGAGGCGCCCACGCCTGTGATATCGGCGCCTGTGATCGAGCCCAGCATGGCCTCAGGGTGTATGCCCGAGGCCTCGCGCCAATGTGTCGCTAGCGACAGGGCTTCAGCCATGTAGTGCTCATCGACCTCGATGCGCGCGTCATAGGCCACCATCACGCCTCGTCCAGTGTCCCAAGGCCTCACCATTGGCTTGATGAGCTCCTGGATATCGGGCCTGAGCCAACGCTTCGCTGGCGCGTCGGCCGTAGCCGTGTAGTTGCCCGGCATGTCGGGGATGCGCAAGGCATTGCGCATCGAAACCGTCGTCCAACCCGCGTTTGACGATGGCAGCGCTTGTGCGGCTATGAGGCGGTCCGACTCCGCAGCGTCGGCGAACTGCGCACGCGCATCCTCGCTCATGTAGATTTGAAACTGGTCACCATCCCTCGTGATCTGCACGATGCCTCGCTCACTCATGTCAGCCAAGCGGCGCAGCAGCGAAACCTTGCCGAACTCTTGCATGAGCCCAGTAGCGAAGACACGCGATTCGTATGTGCTTTCCATCAGGGGGACGCCGCCTGGCTGGTCCAGGGGCTCGAAAAGCTCGGCGACAGCCCTGTTCCATCCCCAATACATCAGGTCGATCGACTGCGCGACCTTCTCGCTGTCACCGACCAAGGCCGGCGCATGCGTTCCCCAGTAGTCCATCGCTCGGACCACTTCTATGAAAAGGACAAACCGACCCATACGGTCGCTCGGCAATGGCTTGAGGACAGCTCCGAGATGGACCTCCGCCAAATCCCTAAGGGCTTGGGCACTAGAATCGGCCACGGTTCAAATTCGCAACGAAACGCCAATCTCGCCGAGCGGCCTGCCGCCTCGACACCACAAACTCAGGCCGACTTGCGCATCGGCGGTGGTCTCGGTGTAGAGCGTCAACCATTCTCATACGCAAGCCTCCTTCGTTGAACGTGCGCTTTGACGGATAGTGTTTATCTCTCGCTCCGGCGAAGCCTGTTCAATGCACGACCGCTCCAGTGGCAGATAAATGCCGTTGGACTGAACAGCCGTCGCCGAAGATGGGTATGGGGATTGTAAGCGGGAACGATAATCCTTTGGCAACGACATATCGGGTAGGGGCGGCACGCACTGCTGACCAAACGCGGCACACTCACGATGGCATGCATTGCAGGTGCCGCCTGATGCTGTCGCCAATCTTTACCCGCCATGTAGCGGGCTCTATGAGCGTCTGCTGTGGAGCGTTCTGCGGCATTCCGAATGGCAGCTAATGGCCGGTCTGCCGCCTGACGTCGCGACCAACGTGCACGTGCATGCCGTGTCACAGCGGCACAGTTCATTGTGCTCGCAGCCTTCCCGCTCCGCTTTCACGAGGCGCTCGAAGCTGCGAAGCGGCGGCAATCGGGCTAGATCGCCATCCTCGATGGTCCTCCGGCCACTGCTACGATCATCCGTCGAAATTCCCCTCTACCTCGCCATTCAATACGGCGTCGCCTACGAGCACAGTTTGCAGGACGCACCAGGCGACTTCGTTGTTCACGTGCCGTCGCAGCTCGTTGCCGACGTTCGGACCAACATCCCGGCGGCACTGCTGCCCGAATACATCACGAACATCATCTCGGAATCGCCCGCCGCAGATCTTGAACATGCGAAACCTTCCCATTCTCTAACAATCGAAATCCGTTCGACTGCAACGACCGTCGAACACATCTGGGGGCTTCCCTTGTCATCTTCCGCCATATAGGCGCCACCTCTCTCGTGATGCCCCGTCTCTGTGACCTCACGACGCCCGGCAGCCCGATTCCGCACATCGATTTCTTTACTTTTAGTAGACGCCTAGTTTCTGCGGCATCCCATCCCTACGATCTCGATATCGACCAATGCAGTGCAGGTCGGTACAGGCATGACAGGTTAGCGCGGGTGCGCTACTTCATCGATCTTTCACAACGAGCCGCAGCGCTGCTACCACGCGATAGCGTGAGTCTGCTGTCGGCCATCGAAATAGGTGTCTTATGACGTTAAACGAAATACCACCGGTCCTCTCGGTGAGGGAGTTCTGCACGATTATCAACAAGTCGAAATCCTGGGCGTACGCTGAATGGAAAAAACCGGATAGCGACCTCCCCAAGCCGTTCAAAATCGGTAGTGGAACTCGAATTCTTGGCGAAGCGGCGGTCAGCTATCTGAAGAGGAAATCTTCAGTTTGAAGGCAAAGCATGATTACCAATTGATAGTTAAATGGAAGCAAGCAAAAATGGAGGAAATTTGAACACCCAAACCGAATGTGGGGATACATCTGTCGAAGATCTACAAACTGAAATCGAGCAAGCGGAAATCAGCTGCACCTTGTTCGGATGTCAGTTCGAAACAATGCGTCGCGCTGTCTCAGCCAAGGTTCGAAAAAAAGCAGATCTGTACGTCTGGCTGAAGGCGAACGGGTTCACGCAGGGTGAAAAGGAATTTCTCGCCCTGTGGGCCAAGAAAATGCTTGAAGTAAAAACGGCGACGCGAAGTTCGAGCGTCGCACTGCCGTCGGCTGACGCAATGCCAAATTGATCATCAAGGGCGCTTCGGCGCCCTCTTTTTTCACAATGGTTTACCTATGGATACCAATTCACTATCACTGCGCTGGGAGTCAAGACACAGCCGATCACCGCACGTACAGCCAGAACAAGCTGACGATGCAAGAACCTTTGGGCTCCCGGTCAGACTGGCCAAATTCAATAGAGACGACATCAGCACGATCCTGCCGAAGAACGCACGAGCACTGCACGATGAGATTCATGCGGTATCGAATGCCGTTCCAGAACTCATCATCACCGTAATGATTTCCACCACTTCGGTCGCAACGCAGTGCCTTTTCGATGTCGAATATTTCGATGTAATCCACTGCCCAACGTCAATTTCTGCAATTTATGTTTCAGGTTCCGGAAGCAGAAAATCACGGGTCAACGATGAGCTGACGCAGGCCCATAGCGATTTTCAGATTCTCGAAAGCGAAGGCTCATCCGATCTGCACGAAGCCGCAGCAGACACAATAATCCTGAGGGCGAAGATAAAGGATGCCATCAAGGAAATCCAGGAAACCATCTACGATCCAGAGAAGCTACTCGAAGCCAGAAGTCGATTCATCGATTTGTCAAAACCCGAACGAAGTACTGCGAAGAACGCAGCAAACATCATGCACCGCGATGTGAGCTACGCCGCTCTTGCGCGCAGCATCGAAAGTCAATCGGCTTGCACTTCCTGGATCAATCCGGACGCGACGACAATTCTTCCTCAGCTTGGCAGAATGATGCCTCAGTTCTGCCTGCTTTGGGATGGCGCAGCAATTCAGCGCGAACGGATGACATCCGAGTCTGTGTTCCAGTCAGAGCCGCGAATGGCGGTATCGTGGGGGATGCAAACAAAGCGCTTCAAAGCCTATGTGAAGGAGCATGGCGCTGATTTTATCGATGTTGGCATGGGCGCACGAACACTCATCGCGATGTGCAGGCCCATCCCACCACAGAAAATTCTTCGTCGCGTCAAGGTTGTCCGTGAGGCACGGGATCGTCACAATGCGAATATTTCACGAATTTTCGAGCGCTACGCAAAAATGCTGCGTTCCGGGAAGATCAAGCGAACGGCATTAACCCTCGCCGATAGCGCGGAAGAGCAGTTTCGCACGACCTTGGCGTGGATCGAGGAGAACAGGGCCGAAGGCGGTTATCTCGGCAATATCCCTGAATTCGCGAACCGCATGCCGGAGAACATCCTGCGCATTGCGTCTAATCTGCACGTCATCGAGCAACGCGAAGGAAACGTGATCCAGCGGGACATCTTGCTCAGTGCAATTCGTTTAATCTTTTTTTTCACTGAACAGCATATCGCGTTGTTTGGTGACATCAATACGCCTCTCGAAGAGAAGTATGCACGCGCCGTACTCGAATATTTGCGGCGAGAGTTCAAAAAGTACGAGGTACGCGGAACACCCTGGACGGGCTGGATCGTCACAGTTCGCCAGATTCAACAGTACGTCGGGAACGCAGAAATCCGCTCGAAGCGCGACTATGTCGTCGATGCGCTTTATGTCCTCGCCCACGAGGGTATTGTGCGCCTGAACTTTGCCTCGGGCGAAAAGGTTGTTTCGGTTCAGTTGCTGGACAGCTACTTCGGCACGCACCGCAAGGATATGCTGAAACCGGATCACCACTGATGCTACAACGCTACAGGTAGCATGTGTAGCATCGACCGTTGATTTTCCCTTCATCCACTCAAACCCGGCCAATTCTGGTCGGGGTATTTTTTATTGCGTGCAGAACTATGCATATGAGGATCGGAACGAAAATACTACTCCTACCCGGCAATCGTTGATTGAATGCTTCGTGCTGTCGAGCGAAACGAGTCAATCACACTTATGCTTCAATTGGAATATTAAATATTTAGAGATACGAATCAATAAGTTCAAACAAATAGACGATCAATAGATCGACATTAGCATGTCTCGATTCAACGATAGATGAGCATCGCTTGCAGGCAGTTCATTCATCGAAGAAGCGGGACAATCAATTACCCTCACCAACACAGTGAAAGACACACCATGTTGCAACCATGACAGAAATCACTAAAGATCTTGAGACACTCGGCATAATTTCTCAAGTTGATGAACGAATCAATCTTGAACAAACCGATGACGATGGGAAAATCAGAACCATCATCCACATGGGCTATGCATCAAGGCATCTCTTTACTATCGAGAAATTTGTGAAAACTCTCGAAAACCGATGGACTGGGGGATTCATTGAGGAGCGAGCAAAGTACAGTGGTTTGATGCAGTTACGCGAGCTTTTCCTTGGCAAAAACTTCTACAGATCCATGAATGACTGCATTGGACGATATTCAAGCATGTACCGATACTCTGCACGTGTTGAAGCATTCTACGATACCTGCAAAGAGATAGGGCTGCTTGACCCGTTTGGCGAAAGGCATTTCAATTTCGAAGAACCTCACCATGTGCATGTTCGCACGGGGATGGCCCACTTCGAGATATTCAACGTCCTAATCGGGAAGATCCGTGCACGCGTTCAGTCTCGGAAATTCAACGAGCGTGAGCGTCTTCGTCTAGTCAACGCAACGCGCAGAGAGCGCAGTGTTCTTGAGATGGAAGAGGCCATGTTCTCTGAGCAGACGGGAAGATCCCGCTGGCTGGTGCTGTCACTGACGTTGCGTATCAAACCTGCTTTTCGTCGATGGGTTACGCCTGAGATGTTCCAGCAGTATCGCAAACGCTTCTTCGTTGCTCGTCGGTACAATGAGTTGATGAAAGATATCGCGAATTACGTCTGGGCCATTGAGCAAGGCGAAGAATCCGGCCTGCACCTGCATGTAATCCTTTTCTACGATGCAAGGAAGCATAACCACGACGAGTTCATCGCTAAGCAGATCGGCGAATACTGGTCCAATGTCGCAACTGAAGGCAAGGGAAACTACTGGAACAGCAATCAGGCGTGGCTAAAACGCCGGTATGCAAACAAGCATGGCGTCGGTGTGGGTCAGATCAACTGCAACGAGCGCGAGAAGCGTGACGCACTCCGCACGAATCTCCTGTATCTCGCAAAGGCAGATCAATACCTGATAAGCCGCAGCGTCGAGCACATGCACACGTTCGACATGGGGAAGATTCCACAGAAGATCAAGTCCGGGCGACCGCGGAGTGTGCCAACTATTGAGAGCACGATTCCGGCGCAAGCAGGTGTATCAATCGCTGGATCTTAGGCGATATGGAAACCGGGATGGTTCCTTGTCAATCCATCGTCGGACAGTATCCGGAAGAGCATCCGTCTTTAATCCGGATTTCTCAACGAATACGGATTGCTCTTCAGTCAATTTGCGAGCGACCTGGTTAACAGCCTCCGACAAAGATTTCCACCCAACGCCTGGAGCCAACTCCACCAGCAATTTGGCAACCTCATCCTTGACCTTAGCCTTGCCGGGCTCATCGAGCCGAGCCTTTGCTTGGCCGCCCTTACTGGCTCGCTCCGTGAAACGGTCACGCGGATTGGGAATCAGCACGTCTGCACTGGACCAATATAACCCACGATCTGCGCAATATGACGCATAGCTCAGTTCGTTATTCAGCAGCGCTCTGGAACCTGCCATTGCGCACACAGTAGCGATGATTGGTGCTACGAAATGAGCTTCGTAGCCGTATTCAAAAAATCCGAAAACAGAAAGTTCCGTGGCAGACAAAATTTCATCGATGGATTGCCCCGATTGCAACACCTTCTTAATTGGGGCTTCCAGCTCACTCCATTGTTCGGCCAAGCCATTCCCGACGATGTAGCCACTCACAGATCGCTCAATTTTGGCAAATCGCTCTTTCAAAGTCTCAGCCGATTTCTGCGCACTCGAACTCGGATCTTGCAGGAAACGGGTTGTCAAACCGCCATCATCGGAGCGACGGAGATCTGCGGCCAGTTCCTTCGGCCTTCCCGATTTGCGCCATAGCTTGATTGACAGCTGGTACTGAACAAACTGCCTGTCGCGCAGGATGCGGTAGATCTTCTTAAACGGCCCCTCTGCGGCCGACAAATAATCCGGCATACTATTTTTGACCTTGGTCACGCCGCCTCCCCACCAGTCGGGGCCTTCATGCGCTCCAAATAATCCGCCCACTTCTGCATCATCGCCACTCGGTCATCAATGAATTTTGTCCTGTTGTAAGCAGTGCCTAGTGAATCAGAAACTTTGTGAGCTAACTGGTGCTCAATAACTTCGCTTGGAAAGCGTAGCTGCTCATGCAAGATCGTGCGCGCCATCGCCCGAAAGCCATGACCGGTGATTTCGGTCTTCGTGTCGAAACCAAGACGCCGCAGCGCCGCGTTGATCGCCGCCCCGCTCATCGGCTTCTTCACGTCCCGCCCTGGAAATACGTATTGGCGGTGTCCCGTAAGGGCATATAGCTCTCGAAGTATCGTCACTGCTTGCTTGGCCAGCGGGACCAAATGTTCAGTCTTGGTCTTGCTGACGGTGTAACGCCATTCGGCCTTATCAAGGTCAAACTGCGACCATTGTGCGGTACGCAGCTCCCCGGGGCGGACGAAAAACATGGGAGCCAGCCGCAATGCGCACTGCACTACGAACGTCCCTTGAAAGCCGTCCAAAGCGCGCAGCAATGCTGCAACTTCCTGGGGGTTGGTCACCGACGCAAAGTGCGTATGACGCGCCGGAGGCAAGGCGCCTTTCAGATCGGCACTAACATCCCGTTCAGCGCGCCCGGTTGCTACTGCGTAGCGAAAAACCTGACCGCAGTTCTGCTGAACTCGGTGCGCCGTATCGACTGCACCGCGCCCCTCGACCCTGCGCAACACTGACAGAAGCTCGGGCGCCTTGATTTCCGCGATCGCCCGGGAGCCTAACCACGGGAACGCGTCTTTTTCAAGACGAGCCATGATTTTGTTGGCATGCGACTCCGCCCAGCCGGGCGAATATCGCGCAAACCACTCACGGGCAACGGCCTCGAAGCTATTCGCCGCGCGCTCAACGGTGGCGGCTTTCTGCATCTTGCGCGCCACACCGGGATCGACACCGTTCGCAAGCAGCTTTCGAACGCCGTCTCGACGCTCGCGCGCATCCCTTAGTCCGACGTCGGGGTAGACCCCCAGCGAGATACGTTTTTCTTTGCCCCCGAACCGGTATTTGAATCGCCACCACTTGCCCCCAGCGGGGGCAACCTCCAAGTAAAGGCCATCGGCATCAAACAGCCTAAGAGGCTTATCTGCAGGCTTAGCGGCGCGAATAGCAACGTCGGTGAGAGGCATCTGGGGGCAACTCCATGTGGTAACTTGCTGTTGCCCCTAAACTTGCCCCCTGTTGCCCCCGGATGTCAATGAATCCCCTTGGACAAAAATGGAAATAAAAAACCCGCAGAGCCTTGCAGCTGCGCGGGTTTCTGGACTTCGCCGGATCATCTAAGACATGTTCTTGGTGGAGAGGAGGAGGATCGAACTCCCGACCTTCGCATTGCGAATCAGAATGCCTACCCATAAATATAAAGGCTCATTGACCTATTCCGTCATTTTTGGGACAATTTTGAGACACACTTGTCCCGAAAACGACATCTAGCGGTCAATTTGGCTATGGCGACCTTTACCAAACGCGGCGACCTTCAGTGGCAAGCCAAAATTCGCAGAAAAGGCTACCCTCAAGAGTCGAAGACCTTCGACACCAAGGCAGATGCTGAGAAGTGGGCGAGGTCCATCGAACGCGAGATGGACCGGGGACGCTTCGTTAGCAGCTCGGAAGCTGAGAGCACAACCTTCACCGAAGCGTTGGATCGCTACGAGCGCGAGATCGCATCGAACAAACGAGGCGCAACGCAAGAGAAGTCGATCATTCGTCAGCTACGCGACTCATGGCTTGCAAAGCGACCACTCGCAGGAATCCGGCGAGCTGACATTGCGAAGCTGCGCGACGAATGGTGTGTCACTCATAGCCCGGCGACGGTTGTCCGCCGCCTAGCTGTCATCTCTCACCTTTTCACAATTGCGCGAAAGGAGTGGGGGCTGGAAAGCCTCTCCAATCCGGTCGAGTTAGTTCGCAAGCCTACGATCAAAAACGAGCGCATTCGCCGCATTGCCAAGATCGAACCAGAAGCCGTGAAAGGCGACTCGACCGACGAACTTGCGTACGTCAAAGCGGCGTCCGCGTCTGCCTTCTTGCCCGCGCTCATCGACATTGCAGTCGAAACGGCGATGCGTAGAGGTGAGTTGATCTCGCTCGGCCCAGCCCAAGTTGATCTTACAAAGCGCGTTGCGCGTCTTGCCATGACGAAGAACGGGAGTTCGCGCGACGTTCCCCTTTCGAGGAAAGCGATCGCCGTCTTTGAAGATCTCATCAAAGATGGGCGCGAATTGTTTTTTCCGCTCCGTCCCGACGCGGTAACTCGAGCGTTCGAGAGAGCGGTCGCACGGGCGAGAAAAACCTATGAGGAGGATTGTGCGAACAAGGGCGTGGCCGCGAACCCTAATCTTCTGGTCGACCTATGCTTTCACGACTTGCGACACGAGGCAACATCACGCCTTGCCGAAAAATTTCCGCTCCATGAACTAGCGAAGATTACAGGCCACCGCGACACGAAGATGCTTATGCGGTACTACCATCCGAGGGCGGAGGATCTTGCGAAGAAGCTGGACTAGCGCCACCGATTATCTCGAGCGCTCGCCAATAAAATTTTCACCCGGACCTGCCCCCCCGTCTGGCCCATCGCGGCAACACCAGCGGTTGCCGGGAGCAGGCCGACACCGATCTCGACATCAGATTCGACTTCGACGTATTACGTCCCGTCGTCGGGCGCGCGCGTGCTGAAGTCGATACTGACGATCAAAGCGGACCGGCGAAATGGCACCGTGAATGCGACGAAGCACCACGCTAGGTGTGCTGACCCGGCGAGCGTTAACAACCGTTGAAATTCGCCCTCAGTCATATCAACCACTCCTGTAACTCCGGCTTGACCGAAATGAACGCGCCAATGTTCGGCACGACTGCATTGCCCAAATCCGGCTTGTCCTTCGGAGAAACCTGGATCAAGAACCTGACTACGCCGCCCACCGCTTCAGTAAACTCCCCCTCTAACTGAATCGACGCGCGACTCTCTCGCTCCGGAGGGTAACCTCGAGGCCGGTCCGCGCGAATTGACAGGCTCGAGTTCCAACTGGTGACGCGCCCATAGCGACTCAGCAACTCGCGCCTAGGGTTTCGGTGCTTCGCTTTGTTCATAACCGCCCCTCCTGGACTTGACGACCTGCCGAGTCTGCACAAGGCCAATATCGCCCTTGCCAACTGGTTTTGCCGCTACGGCCAAAGACAGGCCCTAGCAGTTCATGTAGCACTTTTGCCCGGCCACCTATCTTATTGACGCAGCAGGTGTTTTTTGATACCCTCCAGTGGCAGCCCGGGCGCAGTAAACCTACGCGCCCGGGCTGCCACTGGCGAAAACTCTTACGCCGATGCGCGCAAAATACTGTATATATATACAGGTATGAAACAACAAAGCTACGAGCGCTCCACCGCTGCAAGCCATCACAGATGCGCTAGTGGGTCGAAGTCGCCGGGGTCGTAACTTTTAAAAAATGAGGGGCATCATGGACACCAAACAGCTGGTTCTCAAGTTAGCGCTTGAGGCAGCCGATCAGCCCATGGACGTCAACACGCTGGACGAGCGCATGCGGCTTCAAAAGGCTGTCTACCTTCTACAAGCCGCTGGCGCGAGCTTAGGTTATCGATACAGTTGGTACCTGAAAGGACCGTACTCGACGGCGCTCACGCAGGACTACTTTGCGCTCGCAGAAGCGAAGCAGCAAGGAGATGATGCTGCTGGTCAGCGGTCTTTAAAACCAGAAGTTCTGGAAAGAATCAAGGCGGCCGCTCAAGTTCTGCGGAAACCTGCAGCTGCACGACCGCTTTCCCTCCCAAACTGGCTCGAACTTCTTGCTTCGCTACATTATTTGGCGACCTCAGAGCATTTTGAAGGGGAGCGGCTCAAGCGTGAGCTGTCTCGCCGGAAACCACATCTGGCGGCAACCGTGGACGTCGGAATTGAGCACCTCAAGAAGTGCAACCTACTGACCTGAGCGGTCAACCGTTTGACGTATCGCGTGACGCGATACGTCAGCAAAATACAATACGCGTCCCGGGGACATTGGGCGACAATGGCAGACTTACAACCTTATAAACGTGTCTCGGACCCGGTTCACGGAACAATTGAGCTGACAAGAGTAGAAGCCGCAGTGGTTTCAAGCAAGGCCTTTCAGCGGCTTCATAACGTCAGGCAGTTGGGATTGGCCCACTATGTTTTTCCCGCCGCAAATTATTCGCGCTTTGCGCATTCGCTAGGCGCGTGCCACAACGCGCAGCGCTTGTTGTCAGCGATCGCCAAAAATACTGGCAAGAAATTTACGACAAAGGAACTTCAGTTAGTGCGGCTAGCGGGATTGGTCCATGACTTGGGACACTACCCTTTTTCTCATGCTTTTGAGCACGAGATAGAAGAATTCTATGCTTCGTCACAGTTACTGGACGGAGACAATCGCCAAACCGATGGAGATGTTTTCGACCACGAGGCGATGGGCGAACAGGTACTCGCCACGGATCCGGAATTGGTAGCAATTCTGAAGGAACATCAGATCCGCGCATCCGATATATCGGACGCGTTCAAGAAGCGCGCGGACAACCCACTTGCAGGCATCCTAAGTTCAGACCTAGATTGTGACCGTTTGGACTATCTTCGACGGACGGCACATCACAGCGGCCTCCCATACGGCAACGTCGATATAAACTACATCATTGACCAAGCGACAACGGATATAGAAGGAAATTTTTGTTTCGGGAAGAAGGCTATTCGCGCTGCGGACCATCTTTTAGTATCACGGTACTTTGACTACCTTCAGGTTCCGTTCCACAAAAGCGTGGTGGCATTGGAATGGTCGCTCCGCGTAGTGATTCGCGAGCTTTTGAACCGAGGAAAAATCTCGTGTAGTGGAAGTGATGTGGCGGCGATGGCAAAGGACGGACGATGGCGCAATTTCGACGACAATGCGATCTTGCACGAAGCCCGCCAAATGTCGAAAGACCTCCTGGGTCATCGCACTCGACCGGACCGCGATGACGGTGTAATCGCCCATATATCGGCGATATTGCATAGAACCCCTGCGAAGCTCGTCGCAAGTTACGAGGCCGTCTGTCCAGCCCATGTCTCTGCATCTATCGACGTCGGCCAACTCCACTCGGCAATCGATGACTTTCGCGTCCGTCATGGGCTCTGCGAGCTTTCACTGCATCTGTGGAAACCAAAGGACTTTGCTCTAATAAAGGCATCCACTAGAGGAATTGGCGCTGCGGAAATGCATTTGGCGGGTTTAACGCCTGACGAACCTGAGTACCATGAGTTCGTTCGTATCGATGACAAAGAGAGGGGCGAAGCGGCCCGTCCTATCTTTATGTTTCCTCAAGCGTTGATGAATCAGGTTCATAACTTCCGATATAGAGCATTCCGCGTTTATGCGCTATTCAACGGAAATGCGAAGTTTGATGCGCTTGTGCGGACTGAATTGGCGCCAAAGCTTCAAGAGTTGGGTCTCGTCTCAGCTTAGCTGCGGCATCGCCGGCGTCCCGCACCGTTTGCCTGCGACCCCGGAGAAAGTAAAAAGGCCTTGTCGAACGACAAGGCCTTTTTTCGTCATCTAGCCGTGGAATCCCGCCTGATGTTTGCCGCTCCACTGACACTCAAAATGCGAGGCGATTCCCCGAGGCGGCGATCTCGCGTGGCGATCGGATGACATCCACGATTTCGTCTATTGACGACACGATGAGGTGGCAGCTACAAATAACCATTGGATTATCGCCCGTCACGAGCAATACTCGATCGTCGGTTTTCAATCCAATACACAACTTTCCGAGTGCATAAGCATACCCAAGCTCAAACGACACACCCTCATCTACCGTGCGCCCGTCGAGCACGGCAATTAGAACGTCCGAGCTAGCAATAGCATCAATGTCCTTCTTGAAAACGTTCTGCCTTGCTTCTTCAAGCGGCATGCCGCTTGCAACGAGCTTCGTAAGAAGTCCTCCATCGCGTTGAGGCAAAAATACGTCGATTAAGGGCGCCATAGAGGATTCGATGCGCGCATTAAAATCACGCTCCATATCATTGAACAATGGAGCGGCAAGGTAGGCGCGCGGCTTACGTGCAAATTCGATTTTACGCATATCTATCCATCACCTCTGTTAAGTCAATAGGCTCGTAACCTTTTAGCAAAACCCGCCTTACGACTTTCTTTGCTATTTGCCCCGGCGTCTGGCCTTCGGTGTTGTATACAAAACTAGGTTTATAGATATCCTTCAATGCGGCTATTTGCGCCTCAAAGTAATCTTTACTTCCAGCCTGTTCCGGCGAACGGCCTCGCGTGTAGTTTCGCTCGACCAGCGTCTCCGCTTTTGCCTGAAGGAAAATAATTCCACCATTTTGCAATGGTCGGTGACGAGTTATGATCCGTTTCATAGCAGCAGTTTTTTCCTTATTTTCACTTTCATTTTCAGAGAAAGCATACAAGTCCAATGGACCGCGATCCATAAAATGAAAGCCAACTCCTGCCGCGTGCATTATTCTATTTTTCTCTTTCAGCTCACCGTAAATGAAACTATCTACTTTTTCGCTTTCCTCTTGGCTTAATTGCTTGAAGGATCGATACATTTCTGAAGGTGGAGGCTGCGTCCACTCTTCGTAAGTTTCGAAGCAGCGCAAGTGCTCCAATAACGAAGATTTTCCTGCTGCAACTGGCCCGACGATGTAGTAGTGCCGACATGAACATCGATCCTCTCCCATTTCATCAAGCTTATCGCCAAATTCGCGCGGCTCAAGATTTAATAGCAAGAAAAATTCTCGCATTTCAGCAGATGTCAGAAAAAGCGTAAATACATTGTACAAGTCAAGATTGGCATTAAAAATATCGGAACGCTGCTCACCATTCAAAGCATCCTCATCATGTAGCCAATGAATCATATAGTGGTGATTGGCAGGACTCTTGTCTCGATTGAGACGCAAATAGTTTTTGAGTGACGCATCAGCAAGCGAATGTCCGATGATTAACATCGTATTTTGTACAAATCGCATGAAAATATACTCCGCACTCACTCCCGGCGCCCTAGCAATAGCATCAGCAAACGAATCTTCCGTGAAAATCAGCGTCGGACTTCGTTTCTTGAGGGATGCTTGAGGCAACAGTCCGTTAACATGGTATATAGTGGTGTGATTCGGTCGATCCAAGAGCGCGGGACGCCATTCAACAGAGTATGATCGAGTTGACTTATCAAGTTGAGACCTAAATCCAACCGATTGCGCCAGAATATCATCGAAATTGAAATTTACGACGAACGGGACCTTTCTCACAAGATCTTTCAGTTGAGAAAGATAAGGGTGTGAGTCTAGTAAATCCGTTATTTTCGGCGCGACGTCTTTATATATTGCTTCGTGGATCGATTTCGCCCAATCATGGTTGACTGTAGCCTCTCCAGACGCGCTGAGGTCCTCATCACCAGAATTCCGATGTCGGTTGTAAATGATTTGCCCGAGATATTCTGGTGTAAGCCCGGCGGTTCTATGTGCTCTAAAATCTCCCGCCAAAGTCGCTGAGTGCGCGGCAAGCCTTTCAAGCAACCCATACCAGTTGGGAACACCAGCATTGATTGAAATTCCCGCCCCTGTTACGAGATTAAGTCGTTGCTGCTGCAGACGCTGATAGAGATGGCACATAAAGCGAGGCAACGCAGGCTGCCGGACCAATGCTGCATTCAACTCGTTCATTACGTCTGCTTCCCTTGGATAGATATTAGATGGGATATAGAGCCAAGATCATCGGGCTTGTATCGCTTGGCAACATCGCGTAAATTCCACAACCCAGAACGAACTATGGGGGCCATAGGCGAATGTCGGCCAAGCCAGTTCGTGCTTGGCTTTTCAATAACCTCAAAATTTTCCGTGCAAAGAGCAATTAGCTGTGTCTCGAAATGTGCCCTCAAACTATCTTTCGAAGGTTCATCGTCGATAGGAATAACGAACACTTCCAAATCACTCAGATATCTGCTTACCTTCCTTTCGTGGTCAACCTCGTTCTCGCGAACTTCAGCGGATGCATGCTGCCCTTCACCCCACGTTTTATATTGACGCTGCAATTCGTCAGAGTCGAGGAGTGCGCGGCCTACGTGGAGTCGAAAGATAGAACCGCGGTGGTTTCCCGCACCATCCACCTGACCAAAATGACTTCTCAGTCGAGTCCTCAATGTTGATTTCGACTCTAAACTCACCGCATGGGTACCAATCCGGACTATTCGCGGGCCACTTTTTGTGAAATTTTGTTCCCTCGGATCCAGGAAAACATATACGCCGCGCTTAGGAATTCTTGCTTGGGAGAAGTTAGAAAACTTAAAAGTCAGTCCCATTGTTCGCGCATCATCAATGATGGCGTACAATTTTTTCAGATCCCTGACACGAATGCTCATCTGCTCCGCTTGCTCCAGCCAAAGTGGCATTTGTTCTGGAGCAAGTGTCTTAAGTGGAGTTAGAAGGTTTAGCGGTGGATTTCTGTCCGAATTGCAAAATAAAAGGGGGTCGACATAGTCACTTTCCGCCAGAAAAGTTACGACAGTATCCTGCGCAAGAGTCGCAAGTGAATCCAGCGCAGACCTTGCCCAGGCGCATTTTTCCGATACGCTCAGATTTTTTATCTGAAAATCGTACGGCTCAATTATTTTGTCTGGAGCAACTAATCCGTGTTTCGCCGACAGCACGAAATATCGGGCTCCAAGATTTTCTGCTATCGCTCTCGAACGTTGAAATCTGCTCGATGTGTAAAGGTGACTAACGCGCGCTGCCGATTTGAGCTTATTGCGCCCACAGCCGATCACCACAACACCAGGCT
This sequence comes from Paraburkholderia sp. IW21, assembly GCF_041321145.1. Lineage (NCBI taxonomy): Bacteria > Pseudomonadati > Pseudomonadota > Betaproteobacteria > Burkholderiales > Burkholderiaceae > Paraburkholderia > Paraburkholderia sp. IW21. Next base: position 85,198 of record NZ_JBGGWA010000016.1, read on the forward strand.
TACCGTCGTCGCTCAACAGCGAAGCCAACGTATCGAAGATCGGAAGCTCGAAAAAATCACCTTGGACGCCTTCGCTGGTGTTCATTTTTCCCGCACGGTGGTTTCGACTGTCCTCAAATTGTAACCGACTGAGACAGGCTACCCCAGTGACAGTACGTTTACGCGACGTGGACTGCAGGTCCCTCAGGCGAACGTCCATTATCTGCAGTTGAGCAGGCAATTGCTGACATACGTCGAACGACCACTATTGTCCGAGATTGTGTCAGAACGCAAAATTCTCCGTTTTCTGTAGTGTCACTTTACCGCCGACGCGAGCTCCACGAAGGTTTATGGTCGTTCTGGCAAGTTGACTTCCGCGCTGAACCACGGCGGCATGCATTCCATCTGCGCCGACCACAGGCCAAAGCACGGAGGCCGGACTGCTGGACACCGCGCCAACGCGGCACCGCGCTAACCAACACAAATCGAAAGGGCTGTTCGCAAAATGCCGCTCCGCGTGTCCATGAACGCTCAAAATATGCGACGCCATGGAGCTGACAGCTATTGCCCCGCGCAGTTCGTCCATTTTTCACGGACATTGTCTGTGTCCGATCAGCTACAGATCACGACCACCGGGCGGGCGCTCTGAAGACATTGACGCCCTCGCCAAATGTGGCGATACTCTTGCCATGCGATACGACGGAGGCAAGGGCACTTGTTACGCCCAAATAATCAACCTCATGCCTCCTCATGCAAGGTATGTTGAGACACATTTAGGCGGTGGTGCGGTGATGCGGAATAAAAAAGCCGCCGCGACGCAGATAGGCATTGAACGTGATGCTGCAGTGATTGAGGCTACCGAAGAAGCCTTAACTGGACTATGTACCCTCGTCCACGGAGACGCGATCGAGTGGCTTCAATCTACGTCGCTGGACGCCGACACCCTAATTTATGTAGACCCTCCCTACCACCCGGAAACGCGACGTAGAGCGAGAGTCTATCGGCATGACTACTCCGCAGAAGATCATGAACGGCTGCTTAACATCCTGACAAAATTGCCTTGCATGGTGCTGATCTCCGGATACGACTGCGCGCTGTATCAGGAACGGCTGGCGGATTGGAGCCAATATCGTTTCCAGGTTAGAACACGGGTCGGCATGCGCGAGGAGTGCGTGTGGTTCAATTATCCCAAACCCAAGATCCTCCACGACGACCGTTACCTAGGGGACGGCTTTAGACAGCGTGAAATCATTCGGCGCCGGAAAGACCGACTTCGGCAACGCGTACTGAAATTGTCGATTGCCGAGAAGGCATCGCTTCACGAGTGGCTTGGCGACCTGATTGCGGGAGAGTGTGACAAATGACTCAGATCGTCACCTACTGGATCGGCGAGCAAGAAGTCAAACGAGAGCTTCCAGACGCAGAGCGCTTCGTAGCACCCGGTATCGCATGGGGAGAGCACTGGCTACCGTTCACACCAGCATATTGGTTGTCTCAAGTTTGGATGAATTGCGCAGACGATCGATCGCACTCCCCTTATCACGCACAAGGCACGCTCGCAGAAGAAGTGACTTTCTGCCTTCTTAGCGGCTACGGCATCACTGCCGAGCTAGCCACAGCGGCGTTCGAAGCCTGTCGCAACGCAGCGCTGATCAGTTCGTTGAATGTCAATGCCGACGATTGGACCGAAGTGTTGAAGGTGCCCATGCAGCTGGGTGACCGTACAGCTTCCTATCGCTACCCCAATCAAAAAGGCAAGTATCTTGCAGACGCAATGCAGCACATTCAGGAGGATCGCGTCGCCACCACGGGTGGGCGAGCGTTACGAGATAGCCTAATGGGCATTCGCGGCATAGGCCCCAAGACGGCAGGCTTCATTGCGCGGAACTTTCTTGACGCCGACGACGTTGCTATCCTCGATATTCACATCGTCCGCGCCGGCCTACTCTGTGACCTCTTCCGTCCCGAGCAGAAGGTTGAAAGCCACTATTTCGAGATGGAAAAACAATACATCGACTTCTGCCGGTCGATGCATGTGCGTCCTGCCGTACTCGACTGCATCATCTGGGAGCAAATGAGGACCCTCGGACGTTTCGCGTTGGACGCCGTTAAGCGCAAGCTAGGTCAGCAGCTCACCGACCCAGACTCAGCACCTGTGCCACGTCAGTTGAGACTTAGACTCCCAGTCATAGCCTAACGCTGCAAGCCCACGGCCTGCATCACCGTTGAGTGTTTGATGCATCCGGGACAACTCCCACAGGCCAACGCTCCAGTGTGGCACGAGTGCGCCCATCCAAGCACCGACGTCGTAACTCCTGAAACTCTGACCAGCTCCTCGCTGGTCATCTTCGCCGCGGGTGCCATCAAGCGAATTCCCCCCTCCTGGATTTGCAGAACCTCGCTCAGTGCACTAAGGAAAGCAGGCGATCCGTCCGCGTGGCGGCGATCCGTTACGACGGTGCCAATAAGAACTGCGTCACAACCCGCCTTCATCGCTAGCATGCTGGCAATCGTGATGAGGTATTGATTTCGAAATGGCCAGAACTCCCCGTTGGCGGAATACGGAGACGCCGCGTCGCCTGCCATGCAACCACTACCAAGACTAGGAATTTCGGCATGCAAAACCTGATGCCTGAGCTCGAGATCACGGCAGACCTGCGCGGATGCTTGCACTTCGGCCGCTGCGGCGCGTTGCCCGTAGTCCACCGTCAAACAGACTTCAGGCCGAAGCCACGACGCGAGAGCAATAGAGTCAATGCCGCCCGACAGCAGCAAGAGGCTAGGCATCACCCATCAACCTCCAACAAGTCGCGTAAATGCCCGTAGTAAGATCATTCGTTACATAGCAGTCTGATCCGAAGACCATTGTTAGTGCAGACTCCGGAACGGCCTCGGCTACGGCGATCACAGGTATAGATCTCCCACGAGCGTATCCGACCTCAAACAAGGTCCCGGGATCAAGGCCATCCAGAAGTGCCAAGACAACGCTAGACTCTTCCAATGCCTTGAGGTCATCAGTAGCAACATCACCTGCAAGCCCCTCGCCGACGTCGTGAATCGGCGAAAACACCTTAAAGCCCATATCGCGCAGCGCGCCTCGCGTCTCATCAATAGCCCACTGCTGCCCGGCATTGAAAAATGGGCCGGCCAAATATACCTGCCTGTCGTCCGGGATGAGGCGGCGGCTACCCTGCCCAGCTTTGAGGTGTGCAGCGCGGGCTTGAACTTGAAAATCTCCTTCGGCAGCCAAGTCAATTCGATCATCGCCAGACTCGACATAATGGGCCGTTATCCGCGACGCAAGCCAAGCTGCATCTATTGCTGGCATACCGTTGACCAACCAACCATGAGCGAAGGTAGCAGAGAATACGTCACCTGACCCGATCTTGTAGACATTAGTCGTCGGAAAAGAATAGACCCAAGCGCTGTCCTTCGACGTCCTTACAAGCGCACCCTGCGGGCCGCACTTGACTATCGCGACGCTAACGCCTCGTTGACCAAGTAAGGCAGCGGCAACGGCCTCAGGATCTTGACAGCCGGTCAACGCTCGACCTTCTGACAGAGAGACGACCAGCGCCAACTCGTCAGCAGTCGACCCATTTGAGTTGTAATGCTTAGCGTCCTTTCCGTCCTGGGGATCGTAGACAACTCGTCGCGCATGGACAGCGGGACGCCCCTCGATCATGCCAAACACCAATGCAGATTCGGCCTCGACCGGCGGCTGGGAAATTGCAGCAATACCTCCAGCCGGATAGATGTCTGGTCGCCCCAGCGGAAACCGATATCTAAACCAGATATCGAGCGACGACGATGTTGCAGCCAATTCATAGCCGAAGAGCTTAGCGACCGCGGAAAACTCGTTAGCCAGGCCCTTCCCAAGCACGGTGTGAAGGCAGACCTTTGTGCCAAGGCTGGACAGAACAGCAGCCGCACGCCCGCCACTTCCGCGGAACATCTGTCGGCGAGGAAAGGCGCAATCTTCGCCATAGCTGCCGCCAACGATAGCGATGGCCGAACTCACTTGGACCTCACGCCGACAGTGCAATCGCCGCCATTTAGAGCCTCAACTTCGGCCTCGAACAAATAGCCGTTCTGAAGGCAGCGAATCAGCGAAGGCACACGGGGACCGGTCAAAACACCTGCGACCGCTCCCATATGCAGGACGGAAACAACCTGCTGCGGGGGCGGAGAGAGTACTACGTCGAGAACATGTCCAACCGTCACGGCAGTGAGAACCGCCGCCTGCGGTGAGTTCAATGCCGCCCGAAATGCCAAGGTGTCACACGGATCCCTCGGCGCGGAAGGAGACCAACCACCAGAACCTGAGCCGCCCATACTGCCCCCGAACGTTTATCTGATTAATTTGTTACCTCGAATATGCCACAACTCTGCGCAGAACTCATGGATGCGTCATCCACAACGTATCTATGACGCATTCAATCTCACCTCGTCGCATAGATGCGTCATCCATAACGCATCTTTGACGCATTCAATCCGTGGCCACCTTATTGGCGCTGATGTATTGCACCAACAACGCAACAACGACGCATCTGTGACGCATTCGCCCACATCGGCTGGCCCGCCAACACCAGATAATGGCGAACAACGCATTTTTGCATTGGCGCCCCCTTTGCTCGCTTGCCATCCCCCCCTGGCTCCCCTCGCGTGAGTTTCCAAATATGTCGCATCCCGCTGAGTCACGGATTCAATCTGTCTTGGTATCTGATACCTTTTTGAACGCGAGTGGCCGTTACAGCTCATTGCAAATGAAGCTGTAACGCGGCTATATGAAATATAGCCGCTACGTGATACCTCACCGTGTAACGAATCCGACAGTGCATTGGACGCCGTCTCGATTGAATACCAACAAGGTCACGGAAGCTGATAGTCTTGTGGACATAAGATCTTGCAACCCCAATCGGCAGAGCACTTGTGGTTTGCATCCCTAAATGGAATTGAGCATGACCATGATGAACCCAAGGCAAGCTGCCAGAGACCAGACTCGTACAAAAGAAACCATTGATGGGTACCTCGCCCGCGCGCATGGTCTCCTCTGTCGAATTGCCGATGAAATGCAGTTACCCGAAGACGCTTACCCGGCTCCTTCCGATGTAGTGGCCTACATGAGACGGCACGCGAGCGAATGGAAGTGGGCGACCTTCCGGCAGTATCAAGCGTGTCTGGTGTGCCGTTACGAGATGGAATTCGAACGCACCGGCTACCCGCTGTTTCAGAAAACGGCCGATGAAATCCGACTCCTCCCATATGTCGACTGCAAGCCAGAACGGGAAATCGGACGCACGTCGTCACGCAAACGAAAGGGCATCCCCAAGCGTGACTACGACGTGTTGGTCGCTAACCTCGCGAACCCATCACGTGACGGCGACTATTCGCGGAGAACAGCCCTCTGGTTGATGAGTGCCATTGTGACGGGGCTGCGACCTTGCGAATGGCAGCACGCAAATCTGTCCGAGGACCAAGCAGCACTAGTCGTCAGAAACGCAAAGGCCACAAACGGACGTGCGACCGGTGAGCATCGTGTCATCCCTGTACATTCGGGCGATCTACCGATTGTTCGAGCGCACCTGGAATCGCTGCGCGAACTTCAAGCGCGGGGAATTCAATTCTCGGCCATTCAGAAGGGGTGCAGCCAAGCTCTACGTCGGCTGTGTAAGGCACTATGGCCGGGCGATACCAAGCGTACCTATGCCCTCTATTCTGCTCGGCATCAGTTTTCGGCGAACGCTAAGGCAATCGCTTCGCCCGACGAGGTGGCAGCACTGCTGGGGCATCGATCCATCCGGACAGCGCGCCGACACTACGCTCAGCGCCGCAGCGCGTGGATTGAATTCAAGCAAAGACAGGCAGATGTCCGAAAGCTAAATGAAACAGTCAATCGCGCGTCCTCACCATCATCGAGGTCGAGGCCCTGCTAATCGATTCAATCAGCCGAGACAGATGATTGCTCCATCGATATCGCTGAACTAAAGTTACCCATCCCGAACATCGCGTGGCCGCCTTACCAGCCTAGAGACACGCCAACGTTCAGCACCACCCCAGTACGCGTCCACAGCTACCAGAAGAACGCACGAGCTCGTTCCTTTCTTCGATTTACGTAAGCAATGCCTTTCGAACCGGCAAAGAAATCGGCTCGCTCTCCGACTTTTTGTTTGTTAGGCAATTTTCCCAGCCTACGAGAAAAAATATTTCCGCGAGTTTGAACTATAGGACAAACCGGTACTTGCCGAATTATCTGTGTCGGTGATAATTGATTATCTTTAATTAGATTACCTTAAAAGAATGTCGGTACGACGACCGGCTGGAACCGGCCGCCGCACCTGATCACACATAGACCTGTACGAGAGGCCAACGCATGACTACCCGCATTCTACAAGCAAGTCACCCCCTTTCTTCGCTGCCGTTCGACACCGATTTATCGGTTGTCTTCGAGACCGAAGACGTGTGGCACATGTCGCTCCAACGCTTGGAAACCCTCATTGAGCGCACTGCACCCGGCGAGACGCGGGCGTATCTGTACGGCCTATATGACATGCGCCGTTCCGTGGTGTATGCCGGGGGCAGTTGACATGGTGATTCGAAAAATCATTTGCGCCTACGTGCTCGCTGTTGTCTCGGCGTCAACGCTCGCCGATCAACAAAGCACGTCCGACATGCTTGCAGCCGCACAAGCGGCGGCCGATGCGCGTCACGCCGAAGCGCTCGCACATTTACAGCAGGTTCAGATCGACAACGATGCGGCACTGGACCGCGCAGTGACCGCGTGCGAGTGCGCGAACGGTGTGTCGGTGATGCGCCAAATGACCATGAGGCAGTGGCTTGCAGAAGGAAAAGTCATTGCCATGAAAGTGCGGCTGTTGGAACTGTTCGTGTCCGCTCCGACCGCGATGCGTCTCGAATCTACCTGCCACTGAGGACGCCACTGTGAAAATCACCCAGATCAAACTGAGCGCCACGCTCGCAGGAGCCGCACTGCTCTCGGTCAGCAGTAGTGCCTTCGCCGTATGTGACGGATGTGTCGTCAGCGCGATCACAGAGGCACAACTGACAGTTCAAACGGCAATCGCCTCTCTCGGCACATCGTTATCCACAATTTTGAACGAGATCGATACTGACATAGCCAGCGTCGGATCGAAGATGTCCGACAGCGTCGTTCAGGCGTCCAACACGCAGCGCGAAATGGCGCTCGAAGTGCAGCGGCAACAGGAAATGGATCAGGTTGCTCGGGAAACCGAGTTGCCCATCGATCCCTGTGCTACGTCGAGCAGCAACTATGCATTGCAGGCCATCCATAGCGCTGCCACAACAGCGTCGAGCTATCGGCCCGGTGGCTCGCATGTTAGCTATGCACCGCTCGATAAGGCGCTCAACTCACCCGCCCCTTCGGTTGAGGCATCGCGTCGAGCTTCAGCAAGCATCCACGCCGACAACTATTGCAGTCCGCTCGAACTGCAAATGGGCTACGCTGGCTGCAAAACTTCCACTATGCCGGACGCCGATGCGGACGTGGATTCTGTTCTCATCGGTGCAGGCATGCCGGGGAAAAGCATAGATCTGACGTTCACACCGCAGCAGCAGGACGCGGCGCGCGCCTATGCCCGTATGTCAATCGATCCGCAACCGCCCGAGAGCATCACCAAGGCTGAGGCCAGCACGGAAACGGGCAAGCTATATATCGCGATGCAAAAGGCGTATCAGGCGAACATGTCGTCTGCAATCAAGCCCATGAACGACCTGATTGCGTCGCGCATGCCATTCCCCGGTAGCGCCCAACTGATCCAAGACATCAAGCAGTCAGACGCTGCGGCTCAGTATTTCAATGCGAACGCATCAAGCGTTGCCAAGAGCACGGGCACCATGAGCCTCGCGGAACTCGAAGACTTCGAGGCAGGCCGCCGTTGGCAAAATCCTTACTGGCAAATCGAATTCGGTGCAGTGGCCGACCCGACGAAACTCCAGCGTGAACAGCTTCTCACCCAAGCATTTTTGGTTGATCAGGTTCATGAACTGGTCAAAGCCGTGAGGCAATCGAATGTCCTGTCTGGGCAATCACTTGCTGCACACGAACGCTCGACCGATCGTCCTGCAATCGAAGCGCAACTTCAGCGCGTACGCGCGACTAATGCCCGGTGAGCCACTAAATGCATGCATTGAACCTCAATAGACTATTCATCGGCTCGCGCGCACGGCAGCGCGGCATCTATGATTTGCTCTCGCTGGGAATCGGCGCGTCCATTGCGATCGCGTTTGCGGCTACGCAAATATGGGCGCAGCGTCAGGAAATACTGTCGCAGCAGACTGCGGCGCAAGGGAACGTACTTGCTGACATCGGGAACAGTATTAACGGCGTGTATCTCGCCAAGTACTACTCGAACCTGGTCGACGGGACACCGATTGCAGGCGTCGCGAATGCGTACGCGCCCACGATGACGGAATTGCAAAACCTCAACGTGATCCCAGCCGAATACACCACAACAAGCGCCTACGGAACGCCGTACGTGATTTCACTTGCCAAGACACCGGCAGGGTGCGTTGCCCCGAGTTGCGATGTCAACGGGCTGGTGTACATCGCTGGCGCCATTACAGATCCCTCGACCGACAAACCTTTGACGTTGGATGATGGAGCAGCGGCGATCGGCGGCGACGGAGGCTATTCGGACCTGCTGACTCCCGACACGATCACGGGCATAAGTGCCGGATGGTCCCAAGCAAATCCGATGGGCAATGTCGCCGGCATTCTGGCAATGCGCGTGGGTTATGGTTCGAGTGGATGGGCCGCCTATGTGCGGCGCGACGGCTCACTGCCGATGGAGGGCGCTCTGAATTTCAAAGGCACGGATGGCACGTTGCATGACATTTCGAATGCAGCCACGGTCAATGCTCAGAAGGTCGTGGCGGCGGCTGGAGGGAATGTCCAAATTGGAAGTTCGACCTATTACGGAGACGGCGCGAACTCAGCGATCTATCAAACTGGATCGCTGTTCTTGCAGCATCCCGGTGGTGCGCCGGCAGACATTGCGCTCGTTGGCAATGTGAATTCGGCAGGGACGGTCACAGCGGCCGGCGCGCAGGTGAACGGCAACGCGAACGTCGCTGGACAGGCCTCGATCAACGGCAACACGATCATGGGCAACGGTACGCAGATTTACAACCCAGGTACGCAGTACATCGAGACTGGCGGCGGAAACCTGTACCTGAAGCCTTGGAACGGGGCTGGCGTGACGGTCGTAGGCGGTGGAGGCGGGAGTGGCCAATTGCTAACGACCGGGCGGCTTACGGCAAATGAATATATTCAGCCGAATGGCTATGCAAGTGCGGGCACTAGCTGCTCTCCCAACGGTTTGATTGGCAACTCAGGCAATGGGCCATTGTTTTGCCAAAACTATGTCTGGCAATCGCCTGGTCAAACACCTTCGGGAACGATGTGTGGCTACGACGATGTTCAGGGAGGCACGGGAAACGAAAATCAATCTTGGCTCTGCGGTGGATACGATCCGTTTCGAAACGGCTGTCCCGCTGGTTACTACCTGGCGAACGTCGGAGCAGCGCAGGAGCACTGGTTCTATTCGTGCCTGAAGTCGTAAGGGTTGCCCATTTCGACATTACGAATCGAACAGAACATAGCTGAAGGTGGCTCCATGAAACGTCTCAACCACTTTATGTATGTAATCGCGGCTATCCCCCTCGTCGTGCGACGTCGCCGCGCACGCGGGGGACTCACTCACAACCAGTTCAAAGACGCTTGCCTCATCACGCAAATCTGCGGCCTCGTGCATTGCTTTTTACTCGCCTCCGTGTGGTGGGCCCGCAACCATCATAACGAAACGAACTGGCTCGGTGTTGGCCTAGCAGTAGCGTGGGTTGTTTTTTTCTGGTGGTTCCTCTTGAAACAGGCCTACACAAAGCTCGAAAACGCAGTCGAGAAGGAGATTCACGATGAGCAACGAATCGAAGAAAGCCGGCATCGGCCGCCGTGTCGCACGCGCGAGCTTGTACATCATCCCCGGCTATCCGATCTTCCGGGCCTTCAAGTCCGCGAAAGACGCGATGGGAACCGGCGCAAAGACAGTGCGCGACCTGACTGATGAAATCGACCGGCAAAAGCCGACAAGCCGCCATGTCAGAAGCTATCGCGAAGCGCTCGCACTCCGGTCGGCCGACGCACTTCCGCTGAAGCGGATCGCGCAAGACTGCCTCAACAAGAAACGCGTGTGCCTCGTCTTCGTCACGCTATGCGGCTTGTATGTCATTTGGGGGGTGTTCGGCGGGGACATTTTCGCCGTGGTGAACGGCATGCTCGGCCTCTGTCTGCCGATGCTGTTTGCGGTCAAGTACGAGCATCGCCTATGGCAGATGGAAACAGGTCCGCAGCGGCCCGACGAGCCGCTCGGCAACTACGGCGACTTCTTCCGAGCGCAAGGTGCATTGATACGCCTGTTCAATCCTCGCCTCTTCTAGCCAGGTGTGTCGATGAAAAATCTCAAGCAACTCCAGCGGGGAGCGTTAGCAACCGCGTTTCTTATGGTGGCGGCAACATCGTTTGCGCAGCAGCAGTCCGTATCGATCGGCGATATCCAGAACGCGGCGAACCGAAGTGGTGACAAGTCTATGTCCCTGCTCCAACTGGTGTTCGGGCCAGCAGTACACAACCCGCTCGCTGCCGGCAGCGGAGCGGGCGGCATGGTCGCGCAAATGTTTCTCGTGCTGAACTCGTGCGTGCTCGCAGTGGGCGTGATTTGGGCGATGTATCACTTTAGTGCTGCGCTTGTCGCGACCGGGCAGGACGGCGAATTCATGGGGCAAAAAAAGTCATCGCCATGGTTCATCATCCGCACCAGCGTTGGGTTCTCATCTCTCGTACCGGTGTTCGGTGGCTTCAGCGGCGTGCAGATGGTGATGCTGTGGGGAACCATGCTCGGTGTCGGCATCGCCAATCTCACGCTGGATGCCGCCGTGAACGTGCTCAACACGGGTGGCTCGATGATCGCGACGCCGGCAGCGCCGCAGGCTACGACGCTTGCAAAAGCCCTGTTCGAAGCGAACCTGTGTGCTCAGTCGGCCAACACGGCGATCGACAACATGCCGAACGATAGCGGCGTGTCCGTAGATCCAGCCGAGAAGTTCAACCCGATCGCGACAAGCACCAAGATCGTCCTGATGAATCAGCGCGGCCTTTCGTGCGGCGGGGCAGAAATCAACCTTGCACCGCCGCCGTCGATGCCGGAATACGATGGCATGGTCGTCTATTCGGCCGATCCGAACGCGGCCTACTCACAAATGCTCAGCGCACATCAAAACGCGCTGACCACGATGCAGTCCATCTTGTTAGCCGCAGCTCAGGCTTACGTGTCTGCGGTGAACGGGCAATCGCTGCCGGCCGATCCCGAGAACACCATCAACATGGCGGCATTGCAATATCAGTCTTCGATTACGCAAGCGATCTCGAACTCATCAAGCGCGATCAATGGACTGGCGAGCGTCATCCAGTCGAACCTGCAACGGGACGGCTGGATCATGATGGGCGCTTGGTATCAGACCTTCGCACAAGCCAATACGCAGGTCAGCAACCTGGCGGACGCGACGGCTGCCGCAGTGCCCGGCACGGGTGTCGACAACATACCGTATCCGCAGCTATACCGTAAGGTGAGCACTGTTTATAGCCAACAGCTTCAACAGGACGCATCGGTTGCTACAACGCAGGACGCATTGGACAACCTTTCGACGGGTATAACCGGCGCTGATCCGAAGACCATCATCGGGAAGATCTTCAATGGGCAGGGGCTGGTGAAGTGGGTCGTTAGCTGGAACTCGGGACAAGGGCCGGGTGCCAGCACCAATCCGCTGATCGGTATGAAAAACCTTGGTGATCGCATACTCGATGCGGGGTGGGTAGCACTCGGTGGATACGCTGGTGTCGAGGCCGCCTTGGGCGCGAAAGACACCCTGATTGGTAAGGCGGCAGAGGTCGCCACGGGCGGGATCTCGGGACTGGTTGGTGGCATGGGCAGCGGCGTGATGAAGGCACTCGGCCCGTTCATCGTCATGCTGGTTATTACGCTGTTTTTCTTCGGCGCAATGCTGTCGATCTACATACCGATGCTACCGTTCATGGTCTGGTTCGGAGGCATTGTCGGCTGGTTTGCCGTTGTGTGTGAAAGCATGGTGGCATCGCCGTTGTGGGGGTTCGCGCACCTTGATGGCGACGGCGAAGGCATGGGCCAGCGCACAACGCACGGCTATATCTTCCTGCTCAATGTGACGTTCAGGCCCGTGTTCATGATGTTGGGCTTTGTGTTTGGCGGGGCCGGTGTTGCCGCTCTCGGCACGCTGCTCAATTCGATGTTCGGCGTCGCCCTTCAGAACGCGCAGTACGATTCGACAACCGGGCTGGTCAGCATCATCGGATTCATCGTCCTGTACGTGAGCATGTGCCTGTCGCTCGTGAACGGCGCTTTCTCACTTATCCACGTGATTCCCGATCAGGTGTTTGCGTGGATCGGCGGGCAGATGGCCGGACGCGTGGGACAAGATCTGCACGACAAGACCAATCAAAATTTCGGCGCGGGGGTCAGTCAAGGAGCGAACGTTGCTCGCAGCCAAGGGCCTGCGATGCTGGGGAGCGGTGGCGCTCCGACCGACTCCAGAGACGCGGGTCGCATCTCCCGCGAAAAAATGTAGCAAAACTCCCGTCCATCCGACGGGCGTTTCTTTGTGAAGTGGGGGGCTACGCGACGCGACGGCCTGATGCTACGACAGCGTCGAAATCCTTGTCATAGATCCGCTGGCGATTCTGTTGCACCATCAGGTAATTCGATGGAGCAACTTTTGCCAGTTCTCTCAGGGCCGCGTCCTTCAACGCCTTGTTGCCCGCAAGGTTCGCATTTGCCGCCAACAACTGTTGCTCAAGATTTTTCGCGTAGGTCTTCCAGTCTGCTGCGTTCCGCTCGGCAGCGAAAGCTCTGCCAAGCGCGGCTCCGTTATCGCTCATTCTTGTGCCCTCATTGCCTGAGTCCATTATTTTTCAATATATCGGGAGCCGCCTGACCCTCGCAAGAGTCTTTTTCGCGACCTTGGTCGTCCTCACCGCCAACAATTTGGCCAGTCCGGCGGTCAAGGTAGACCGGCTTGATGCCCTTGGTTTCCAGTTCGCGTACTGCCTCTGCGACGGATGCGTTGGCTCGCTGCAAAAATTCAGGGCTGGTCATGTAGCGGCCTAGTTTGTCGGCTGGCATGGCGTATTCTCCTATTATTACAAGCATACGCCGACTGCCCGGACCCTCGAGAGTGTTGATTTCGCCTGCTGCACCGCACAGGCGCGACCAATTAACCTCACGGTTGCCGCGCAGGCCGAAGGACATCCTGTCCATGTCGTCACAATCACTTGGCATAACACCCGTCTCTTGCGACTGTGGCAGGGGCCGCGACACTCGGTACATACGACGCCTCGGGGCAGAAATGGACATTCGACCGCTGCACACTGAAGATGACTATCGTGCAGCGCTGGCGGAAGTGTCGGCGCTGGTCGATCAGGACCCGGAACCCGGCACGCCGGAAGGCGACAGACTGGAGATATTGGCCATCATCATTGAGCATTACGAGGACTCGATAGAGACGGCGCACCTGCTGCGCTCTCCGGCTGACGCTGCGCATCTGGCGCGTTCGATTGCGCAATTGCGCGCGGGCGGCCGTGTTTTCAGCGCACCGCCCACACTTGACGAAGCCAACGCCGACCGTGCAGCTCGCGATAATCCAAACTTGTCGGTCGGTTGGGCACTCAGCCCCCGCTACACTGGCAGTCGTCACCCATACAGCGACGGTCATCCTATGAGCACCAAGGCATCAATCAAAATTCACCACGGCGAGGGCGGCGAGCCGTCCTGGCATCTTTATGCGGAAGCGTTCGAAAAGGACGATGTGGTCTATCTCGAACTGGAAGGCGTGCTGGCCGACGTAGTAATGATCGACAGCGCATGGGCAAAGGCGGGCACGGTGCTACTGCGCCTGCCAACTACCACGGCCAAGCAGCTTGGGCTCCTGTCGCCCGGCGATCCGGCATAACACGTGTTATCGGTCGATGTTCTCTGAAGCTAGCTGCATCAACCGCACCAGCTTTGCCCGCTCCGCTTCCACCGGCAAATGGTTAACGTGAACGCATAAGGCCCGCCATCGACGGGCCTTATTGTCATTGCGCAAGAGTTTCATTGTTTGCCTCGACGTGCGGGCTATGCCCCGTTTCCGCTAACGAACTCACGACAGGTGGCAGCATCCGATTCGAACTCGGGGCCGCGCTTGTCCAACGCTTCGGCCCAACGTCGCACCTCCTCCTTGTCGGGAATCATCCTGGAGGGGCACTCCCATAGGAAGAACGCCAAGAAGGAATCCAGATCCGCCTTCGTGCCGTTGATGACCTTGTCCAGGTACACGTCAGGATGTGACATTTTAAGTTTCCGTATTTCGCGGTTGAGGCGAGGCTGATTCGCCTGCCCTGTAGATACAGCATACGCCCACCGCTCGCCCTCTCGAAAGCTCCGGATTTCCGCCACCGCACCGCGCAGGTGCGACCAAATAACCTCATCAAGCGGCCCATCGCATGCCCCTCGAAGCACTCGCCCCCGCGCGATCCGCCGCAGAGGTCTGACTCACGACTACGTACAACGTCATATTTATAACGATCGGAAGCTGCAATCAGACATAAGCGTTGTTATGTCAGGGTGACTTCGTTGAAAGGGCCAAGCGCTCAATGGGTGCGTGGAACATGTTTGCCCCTGACCGCCGTAAAGCCTTTTGCGACGGGCGTTTGGGGAAATTTCGAATTCTTCCGTGGAACATTTGACGGCAGCCTACGGCCCTGCGTTTTCGCAAGGATGCCGAGGTTATTTGGTCGCGGGCCGCCCAGAAGACGACATCTCGGTACCTGTGATAGCTTGACCAGTCGAACCGTCGATTCGCGCGGCAGTGGTCGTTCCGCGCCCGCCCGTGGACGGGAGCACTGCCCACACCGCAAGGGCGTGGACAGCGCCGGCTTGGTAGCCGGCGTCCTGCATCCGCCCACCGGCTCCCCGCGAGCGTTGCCTTCGGCCTGACGCGCCGCGATGCGGCTTGCCTTAGTGATAAGGTCTGCCGACCATAGACCCCTCCCTGCAAGCCCAAGCCGTTGATCGACCATTCGGCATCGCGAGTGCCACGAGCCCGGATTGAGGCGCACGGGCACCGCCGCCCGCAGGGCGGTGGGAGAGCGCCGACCGGCCTTCAGGGCCGGGCAATCCGGCTGGGCAGTTGCTGACCGGCGGTGTTTTACCAGGGCTGATCACGCGCCGCAGGCGCGCACTTGTTCTTTTCCACGGCGGGACGAAGTAAGCCGAGGCGAAATTCTCTGCTGAGTTCTCCATAGCTTTTCCACAACGTGGGGACGGTTTACGGTTAAAGAGAGGTTAGTAAACGGTTAGGGGTTGCCGAAACTGACCGCTTAGCCCCGTCCAGAAGGGACTCGAAGAAATCATATGCCGGCCAAAGGTCATATTCCGGCCGGTCAAAGGTCACGTTCCAGTCGGTCAAAGGTCATAGCCGGCCGGCCAAAGGTCATACTTCGGTCGGTCAAAGGTCATGCAGTCGCTCGACCTTCACAAGACCGTCCGGACCGAGAGAAAAGTCTTTCAAAAACTTCACCCGCTCGAGTTCATTCAGGGCGGCTCGGACAAGTTCGCGCAGATGCTTCTGCGTCGTAGTTGTAAGCCCCGCCCCTGCCTTGATGGTCCCCACCTTGATCGGGAACGGCACTTCATGGCTCGCAAAGTAGCCATGTAGCCATGTTGCGAGTCCAGGCGGTAGATCGAGCCGCTGCGCCCACTCAACTCGGGTGAAATAGCCCTTTCCGCCGTACAGGTCGACCAGTTGCGGGGCCAATTGCACCCTGTACTGCTTGAGTGCGACACCGGTACGGGCGTCGCGCCACTCGAATGCAGGGATCATCGACATCGCCCTGCCGTCTTCCGCGCCTTTCTCGTTGCTACCGCCGAGGCGCTTTACTATCACCTGCAACGATGTGGCTTGCATACGCGTCAGGCAATCACGCAAACGTGTATAGCTTTGGCTTTTGACTGGCCATCCGATGGCCAAGAGAAAAGAGCGTGCGGTGAACCGCACGCTTTCGCCAAGCGGCTGGGACTTGGCGAGCTGAATCAGCTGAAGCCAGACCGTCTCATCATCCTGTCGTAGCTCCTCACCCGTGTATGTGATCCGGCCGTCACCGATGACGTAGATGTCTCGCTCTTTCAGATACTCGCGTTTCCTACATTTGTTGCGTGCGTTGAAGAGAGCCGATCGGAAAACTTCATTCGGCAGCGCACGGAACTTCGCGGGCCAGAAAGGAAGCGACATCTGTTGGTTGGCTACGCTCTCCGCTATAGCCGCGTCCAGCTTTGCTCGCTGCGCAGACTGCTTGGCTTGTTGCGCAACCGACCGCTGTACGATCTCCGGCGAATGCGCGAAGATGGTGTCGGCCGCAGATTTCATTGAACCAGCCACCTCTTGCTCGCGACACGTCGAGCGGTCGATAACGGCGCGCGTATGCACGTCATGCATCGGTTGACGATGCGAAAGACGCGGGTGAACACCCCCGGCAACTAGCGGCAAAGTCTGCTCATCCGAGGAGCTCATCTGCCCTCCCGCGCCGCTGCCAAACGTTCGAACTGCTGTCGTTTCGTCGGTCGCCCGATTCGCCGCGATTGCTGAGACTCGGTTATCGGATCCGCCTTTCGCGTAGCGTTGCGGAAATTGGGCACGACTACGCTAACAGCGACCGCTGGTTGGACGTGCAGGTCAATCCAATCGAGAACGTCCTGCTTGCGCCAAAACAACTTCCGTTGACCGGGCAATCGGACGATTGGCGGCAGGCGATCGAAGCGCTTCGCGGCAATGTCTGCGTAGACGGTCGCAGGCTTTCTGTGGATGAGAGGGCATAGCTGACCTAGCGTCAGCAACTCGATGGGAAAATCTGTTGGCATGGGCGAACTCCGGCGGCCCACAAGCAATATGTGCATGTGAGCTACCGAACGTGCGCACCAGCCAATGGCCCAGACGCCGCAGCGTTGTACCAAGAGGCGGGCCGAATGGCCCTCAGTGGCCCCTTCGCCATGTCCTGCAGCGCTCTGTCTTGCGCTGCGCCGACGCCGTTCGTAATCGGTCGGTTGACATGTCGTTAACCGCGCGCGGAGGGTGCTTATCCACACGGGCCCTGATCGGTGTGATCAAGTCAAAGGTCGAGTGCTCTGGATTGTGTATGGTCTGCGTAGATCAGTCAACAGACTGATGCTCCCGCGAGCGGAAGCGGAACTGAACCACAAAGGCCGCATCAGCCGATTCGACAAGGGATTCGCGCGGGACAAGTTTGGGACACCAACAGACCAAAAACGACCCAAAATGACCGCGATTGATATAGGCAGGATGCAATAAAAAACCGGCCCAAGTGGCCGGTTTCAAAGGAAATTCCTTGGTGGAGAGGAGGAGGATCGAACTCCCGACCTTCGCATTGCGAACGCGACGCTCTCCCAGCTGAGCTACCCCCCCAACGTGCAAACAATTCTAGCACAAGGATTTTTCGTTTTGCCAAACCTCTCGGGACAGCAAAACATCACTTGGATGGCGCGCCAGCCAGCACCCAATCCACCACCGCGTGAATGTCCGCATCGCTCATCGATTGATGCGCGGGCATCGGAATCATCCCCCAGACGCCGGAGCCGCCCTCTTTCACCTTGCGCGACAATTTTGCCGGCGCCTGGACATCACCCTTGTACTTCGCGGATATCTGCTGGAAAGACGGCCCGACCAGTTTGCGGTCGACCGCGTGACATCCCATGCAGGCATTCGCGTTTGCGACCGTCTGACCACGCGGCGTATCAGCCGCACATGCCGAAGATGCGAAAACACCGGCCACCACGCTAACAGTCAATGCACAGGCAACGAAAGAAACGCCCCACTTCATGGCGTCGCCTTCGGATTACCCGGATGCACCGCGTTCGAATTGCTGACCGGTGCCGGCGCCTGCTGATCGAGCGGTCGCGAACTCACCGACGAATCGGGAATCGCCCCGACCGTCGGGGCGCTCGCGTCCGGCTGCGAAGCAACTGCCGGCGCAGTCGCCGCCGCAGCGGCTGCTGCTGCCGCTTCCTGCGGCTGGATGTACTGGAACACTTTCACGACCTGCGTCACACCCGGCACACGGCTCGCGACATCGGCGCCGCGATTGCCTTCGTCCATCGTGACAAGACCCATCAGATACAGCGAGCCACGCTCGGCCACCACCTTGAAGTTGTTCGCCGAAATGTTCTTCTCGGCAATCAGTGCGGTCTTCACGCGCGTTTCAAGGTACGTGTCGTTCGTACGCGACGAGAATGAACTGGCCGGCATAATCGCCAGTTCGTTGACGATCGTATTCACATTGTTCAGCCCGCGCACGATCGACTCGGCCCGTTGCTTCGACACGTCGCCCGGCACTTCGCCGGTCAGCAGCACGCGACGGTTGAACACCGTGACGTTGACGTGCGCGGCGTCCGGCAAATTCTGGTTGATCTGCGACAGCGCCTTCACCTGCAACTCGCGGTCTTCGGTTTGCGCGCCGAGCGTGCGCCGGTCGGTCGCCACCAGCGCGCTGCCGCCCGCCACGCCGGCAACGGCGAGAAAACACCCCTGCAACGTCGCGGACAAGCCCGCCGCGAACCCGACCACCAGCACGGTTCTCACCAGTGTCTTCTTGACGCGGAATACGCTCATCAACTAGCTCTCCTTCAGAATTATTCTCAGTCTTCGCCCAGCAACATGGCATCTATGCCGTCGCACAGACAATGGATGGTAAGCAAATGCACTTCCTGAATCCGCGCGGTGCGCTCGGACGGCACGCACACGTGGATATCGGTATCGCTCAATACTTCCTGCATGCGGCCGCCGCCCTTGCCGGTTAGCGCGACCACGATCATTTCGCGCTCGTGCGCGGCTTCGATCGCGGCCAGTACATTGGCGGAATTGCCGGACGTGGTGATTGCCAGCAGCACATCGCCTGATTGGCCAAGCGCCCAGACCTGTTTCGAGAAAATCTGCTCGAACGAGTAGTCGTTGGCAATGGCGGTGAGCACGGAGGTGTCGGTGGTCAGCGCGATCGCCGGCAAGCCCGGGCGTTCGCGCTCGAAGCGGCCGATCAGTTCGGCGGCGAAATGTTGCGCGTCGGCCGCCGAGCCGCCGTTACCGCACGCAAGAATGCGATTGCCGTTGGCCAGCGCGCCGAACATCGTGTCGATCGCAGCGGCGATCGGCATCGACAACGTTTCGAGGGCTTCGAGTTTGACTGCCGCGCTGTCGCGGAAGTGTTGTTGAATGCGTTCGACTGACATCGAGTCTCTATCTTCTACCGCGAATGGACCGCAGTGCGCGGCCGTGTTGTGAAGTCGTATTGCGAAGTCGTGCTGCCCCGCTGAACCATGCCGACATGCAGTGCGTACGCGCAAATACATCGCGAAATGCGCTGTTTCCTCGCTGCTTCCTCGCTGCTTCCTCGCTGCTTCCTCGCTGTTTCCTCGCTGTTTCCTCGCTGTTTCCTGTATGCCGGCGTCGTCGACTGGCCCGCACGCGAGCGCAAGTTTATCGCACTCACGTGCGTTCTCCGCGCCCAGCGTCAGACTTCGTCGGCACGAAATGCATCTCGCAGCCAGATGAGCCGGCCGGCTTCGAATGCAATCACATCGAAACGGCACGCGGGCTCATCGTGCGAACACCTGCTGCGAGTTGCCAGATAATGCCGCGCGGCACGCACGATCCGTTGCCGCTTGTGCCGCCCGATACTCGCCGCCGCACCGCCATAACGCTGCTGCGCACGCGCACGAACTTCGACGAACACCAGCGCGCCGTCACGGTCGCGCATCACCAGATCGAGCTCGCCGCCACGGCACAGCACATTACGCGCGACGAACCGCAAACGCTGCCGCTGCAAAAATTCCATCGCACGCGCCTCGAAAGCCGCGCCGACGAGTTTGGACCCTCCGGGTCTCAAAAAGTTGTGCGGGTTGGATGCGCTTACCCGGGCGCTCGCCGATTCGCTCACCCGGGCGCCTGCCGGCGTGCCGGTCGGCACGCTTGCCCGAGCGTTTACCCCTGCGCTCGCCTTTGCACGCTTCAGCATCTTCGCCGATGCACTCTCCGGCGCCGAGTTCGCAGCATGCCGCGCCGGCCCCTCACCCACCGGCTCGCGCACCGCTGCGTGGCACAATGGCGGCCTCGTTCTGTCTGTCTGCGTCTTCTGCCTCATGACTCCTCTCTCCGAACTCGCGCAAGGGCAGCAGTACCCTACTGCCGCGCTGTATGTGGTGGCCACGCCGATCGGCAACATCGCCGACGTCACGCTGCGTGCGTTGCATGTGCTCGGACTGGTGGACCGCATCGCCGCTGAAGACACGCGAAACACGGGTCAGTTGCTCGCGCGTTATGGCATCTCAAAGCCGCTCGTGGCGGTTCATCAGCACAACGAGCGGGCCGCGGCACTGCGCCTGATCGAACATCTGCAAGCGGGCGAACGCGTGGCCTACGTATCCGATGCGGGTACACCCGGCATCTCGGACCCCGGAGCGAAACTCGTCGACGCGGTGCGTGAAGCCGGTTTTCCGGTGATTCCGCTGCCCGGCGCAAGCGCGCTCACCACCACGTTGAGCGCGGCCGGCGACTGGGTCGCGACGTTCTCGTTCCTCGGCTTCCTGCCGCCGAAGGCAAAAGCCCGCGCCGCGACACTGCAGCCGCTCGTGAGCCATCCGCATGCGATGGTGTTCTACGAAGCGCCGCACCGGATTGTCGAAACAGTGCAAGCATTGGCCGATGCGTTCGGCGGCGAGCGCAAGCTGCTGATCGCACGGGAATTGACAAAGTTACATGAAGCGCTGCACCGCGGCACCCTGGCCGAAGGGCCAACGTGGCTCGCCGCCGATCCGAACCGCCAACGCGGTGAGTTCGTGCTGGTGGTGGAAGGCGCGCAGCCGGAAGCCGCGGGCGAACACGACCACGACGCGCTGCTGGGCATCCTGCTGGAAGAGTTGACGGTGAGCAGCGCCGCTAAAATTGCGGCGACCATCACCGGAGCGTCGCGCAACGCGCTGTACACGCGCGCGTTGGCGCTAAAGAAAGACGAGGAATAAAGCGGGGGAGTAAAAGAAAGGGCAGCCCGTTTTGGCTGCATTTCGAGGTCGCGCGACAGGTCTTTTCGGCCCAACAAGACAGAAAAGCCCCTGTAAGTGATCAACAGGGGCTATTTGACGAATCAGATGGGCTGTTTCAACAGGCTAAGCGACCGGCTTGGCTCGACGCGGCCCGTTGTCTTCTGGCGAACACGGCACACGTTGCCGCCGTGCAGCGTGGCGTCACGAGCGAGCCAAAGGCACGCCCGCAGCCAGTACATTACTTCTCCGCGCTCGAATCCGAGTTCGACGCCAGCATTTCATTACGCGCAGCGCGCGCTTCCTGCTGCGTCAATCCTTCGATTTTCACGCGCGCGGTACCGGCGTGACGCATCTCGAGCGCGGTTGCGGCGGCCATCGACAGGTCGATCACCCGGCCGCGCGCATAAGGGCCACGGTCGTTGATACGCACCACCACCGAGCGCGAGTTAGCCGGATTGGTCACGCGCACATAAGAGCCGAGCGGCAACGTACGATGCGCCGCGGTCAGCGCGTGCATGTTGTAGCGCTCGCCGTTCGCGGTGCGACGGCCATGGAAGCCGCGGCCGTACCACGAGGCGCGGCCGGTCTGCTGGAAGTCCGAAATGCCCGAACCATCGTCCGTTAAAGGCTTGGCATCGGCGAGCGACGGGCCTTTGGCGGCTGCACCGGTTGCCGGCGCGCTATCAAAAGATTGCGGGCCGAAGGAACCTGCCTGCGCATTCTTTATGCTAAGCGGCACGCCGCTTGCGGACGTGTTGGCAGCGCCCGGAGGCGTGGCACAGCCGGCCAGCATAAAAAAGGCGAAAAGTGTCCCCAGACCACGGGATAACCGAGTTTTCATAAGACGTGTAATCAAATTGTCGAGCCGCATCACGCGAAAAGTTGAGCGTGTTGCCTGCGACTCCGGCGGCAATGGACGACAACGCGCCGCGCCGACAAGCGCAGAACGTCAAAGCCCGGACGCGGCTCACCCAGCCGCTACCGCACGGTTAATTTTCACGTCTGGCGCAACCTGTCCCCGGCAGCCTGACCAGACCCCACATGCCGCCATCGAACGTGGCAAACACGTTCTTGCGCGCGGAAATCAGCGCGCAGGAACGGCGGCGTAGGCCTCACCCAGCGTCACGGCATTTAAGTCCGTTGCAGGCGCGCGGCGCCTGGCTGGGTAAGACGTGTGCATCGAACGCATCGATACTTGATGGCCGTCGACAACTGCGACAGCCCATACTTGAGTGGCGATCCGCGCTCCCATTTATGATGGGGACGCATCGCCTTGTGGCAGCACAGTTTCCTGTGCATGGAGACCATTATACCCAAAAGTTAAATTTGGGATGACAAGCGATTGAAAACCTTGATGAATTTTCACTCCTGCTGCAAAAATGGGCAGACAAAAGCCCGCTGCAGTAGTGCTTCGGCGCCCTCGACGAGCGTCGACGAGACGCCGGTACAATCAACGTTTTTCCAGTGGCGCCGTCATCCATGAAAGTCACCTTGATCCCCGTCACGCCGTTTCAGCAAAACAGCTCGCTGCTTGTTTGCGAGGCAAGCGGACGCGCCGCCGTCGTCGATCCGGGCGGTGACCTCGATGTCATCCAGGGCGAAGTCGCGCGTCAGAATGTGACAGTCGAAAAAATCTTCCTCACGCATGGCCACATCGATCACTGCGCCGGCGCGAAGACACTTGCCACGCATTACGGCGTGCCGATCGAAGGCCCGCATCCCGACGAAAGTTTCTGGCTCGACAAGCTGCCGGATCAAAGCACGCGCTTTGGCTTCCCGGCGGCTGAGGCATTCGAGCCGGACCGCTGGCTGCAAAACGGCGAGACCGTGAAGTTCGGCGACGAAACCCTCGAGGTCTATCACTGCCCCGGCCACACGCCAGGTCACGTGGTGTTTTTCAGCCGCGCGCATCGGCTGGCGCTGGTGGGCGACGTGCTGTTCGCCGGTTCGATCGGTCGCACGGATTTTCCCCGCGGCAACCACGCCGACCTGGTGCGCGCGATCCGCGAAAAACTCTGGCCGCTCGGCGACGACGTCACCTTCGTTCCCGGTCACGGTCCCACCTCGACGTTCGGCGCCGAGCGCCGCACTAATCCGTATGTCGCCGACGGAGTCCAGGCATGAGCAGCGAAATCTATGTGAGCACCGATGTCGAAGCGGACGGTCCGATTCCCGGCCCGCATTCGATGCTCAGTTTCGCCTCCGCCGCCTATACGGAAGACAAGCAGCTGATCGCCACCTTCTCGGCGAATCTCGAATTGCTCGACGGCGCCAAGCCGCATCCCGTGCAGGAAGCGTGGTGGAAAACGCAGCCCGAGGCATGGGAAGCCTGCCGCAAGGATCTCCAGCATCCGGAGGCCGCGCTGATCGCCTATGTCGAATGGGTCGAAGCGTTGCCGGGCAAGCCGGTGTTCGTGGCGATGCCGGCGGGCTTCGACTTCACCTATATGTTCTGGTACATGATGCGATTCGTGGGCCGCTGCCCGTTTTCCTGGTCGGCGCTCGACATCAAGACACTGGCCTTTGCGCTGACAGGTCTGCCTTACCGCAAAAACATCAAGCCGCGCTTCCCGAAGCACTGGTTCGACGATCACCCGCACACGCACGTCGCGCTCGACGATGCGATCGAACAGGGCGCACTTTTCTGCAACATGCTCAAGGATCTGCGGGCAATCCAGGCGGCCAATCCGGCGGCCCCTAAAGATGGGGACGGCTCAGGGCAAAACGCCGCTGAGGAACCGGCAAATTAGGTAATCTCCCTCGTCGAAGCCGGTTTACATTGCGTTTCGTTTTCGAGCCCTCTACCATGCGTTGATACGGCGACGCAAACGGAGGCGCAGTTGACACTCGATACGTTCTCTCAAAAAATCCTGCGCCTGTTGCAGCTCGACGCACGCCGGTCCGTGCAAGAGATTTCCGACCAGGTCGGCCTGTCGAGCACGCCCTGCTGGCGCCGTATCAAGGATATGGAGCAATCAGGGGTGATCCAGCGCTACACGGCGTTGCTGGATCGTGAAAAGCTGGGGCTGCACGTCTGCGCGCTTGCGCATATCCATCTCACGCGCCATACCGAGGGCGGGGTCGAACAGTTCGAGCGGGAAATCGCCACCTGCCCGGAGGTCACCGAGTGCTACAGCACGACCGGCGAATCCGATTACATCCTCAAGATCGTTGCGCCGGACATCAAGGCGTACGACAGCTTTCTGCACGAACGGATCTTCAAGATTCCCGCCGTCGCTCAGGTGCGCACGAGCGTCGTGCTGCGCGAAATCAAATTCGATACGCAATTGCCGCTGTGATGCGGTGAAGCCGAGGCGCCTTGAGGCCAGGGTATTAATGCCGTGAAGCCGGGAGGTGCCGTGATCGGGATACGTCGCGATGCTTCGGTTCACGCGTGCTGCAGTTCGCTTCGACGGCTATCTATGCGGTTCCGTGGCCTTGGCGCGAGCGATGGCTGCGTCGGTACTCGTTTCCATCGAGGAGCCGGTTTCGGCCGCCAGCGTGTCCAATCCCCGCAGCACGTCGAGTTTGCGGGCACCCAGGCGGCGCTTGAGCGCAGCCAGATCGACGCGCGCAAGCCATTGCTCAGTGCCTTCGACCGCGCCCGAACCTGGCGCCGGCAAGGCCACTTCGACATCGAGCCCCGTGCTCAAGTAATGAATATTGACCCCCGCGGCCTTCACGCCACCGGCGGCGAACGCCGCGTCGACTTCGGCGACTACGCGCTCCCGGGTCGGCAGATTGACGGGCGGGTGCGCAACCGCATCGTTCTCCGGGTCGACATGGATCAGCGCGTCGAGCACGCGATTGTCGGTCAGCACCTGTAGGCGCGCCGACTCAGCAATGTAATGTCCTTCAGATACCGAGATCAGCGGATCGACCAGAATGTGCGCGTCGACGAGAGCAAAATCGCCCATCTTGCGGGTGCGCATTTCATGCACGTCCCGCACGCCCGGCGTAGAGAGCAGCAGCGCACGCATGTCGGCGGAGGCGGCTTCGTCGAGCGCGCGGTCGGACAGATCCTGCAGTGCGTCCCAGCCGAACATCCAGCCCATGCGGGCCACCATGAAGCCGACTATCGCCGCGGCAATAGGATCGAGCAGGCGCACGCCCGCAAGGCTGCCAACAATACCGATTGCGACCACCAGCGACGACGCCGCGTCCGAGCGTGCGTGCCATGCATTCGCAATCAACATCGCTGAACGCACGCGTTGCGCTTCCCGCAGCATGTAGCGAAACAGGCTCTCTTTGGAAATCAGCACCAACACCGCGACCACGAGCGCACTCATATGGACGGCAGGGATGCTTTGCAAATCGGCGAGACGCGTCCCGGCGCGCCATAACATACCGACGCCGACCGAAATCAGCAGTGCACCCAAAAATAATGAAGCAACCGTTTCATAACGGCTGTGTCCGTAATTGTGATCCGCATCGGGCTTCGCGCCGCTGTGCCGATTGGCAATTAGCACGACAAAATCGGAAATCAGATCGGCGAGCGAATGGATACCGTCGGCGACCAACGCCTGCGAGTGGGCGAACACCCCGATGACGATTTGCAGCGTCATCAATACCGTATTGAGCGCAATACTGACAAAGGTACTCTTGCGCGCAACGCGATGTTTCTCGGCGGACTGGACAGCGGCGGTGGAAGGCATCTCAAAAGCAAAGTGAAAAGTTCAATGCCTGCATTCTACCCGGCGCATCTCGAAATGCACGGGATAAACCACAAAAAATCCTTTTAAATCAGATGCTTATCTAAACGAAAAGCATTCGCGTTCCCGTTGCACGAAGCGCACGCGACAAAATGCCACAACGGTTCGCCACCGCAACAAAAAACCGCGTCCTTGACGGTACGCGGTTTTCTCTGGCAACAGCGGCGGTCTATAAGCGCCACTGATTGACGGCATTAGTATTACTTCTCGATCAGAAACTTCTCGCGGTCCTGACCTGCGATCCAGCGCGGCGGCTTGCCACGACCGGACCACGTGCTGCCACTATCCGGGTCGCGATACTTGGGTGCGACACCTGCGCGCGGACGACCGGCTTTAGCAGCCTTGGCACCACGACCACCGCCGAGTTCAGCCAGCGAAATGCCGTAATCGGCCATTTTCTGCTTGATC
The DNA here is from genome assembly GCF_041321145.1 of Paraburkholderia sp. IW21. Lineage (NCBI taxonomy): Bacteria > Pseudomonadati > Pseudomonadota > Betaproteobacteria > Burkholderiales > Burkholderiaceae > Paraburkholderia > Paraburkholderia sp. IW21. The sequence continues at coordinate 111,506 of NZ_JBGGWA010000016.1, forward strand.
TCATTTAACACTTCCGCGTATTCCCGCGACTTTGCTTCTTCGATCTGCTTTTCGAGCTTCTCGCGCTGGGCGAGTAGTTCCTTGTAAGAGGTAGACATAGGTTCCCTTATGGTGTGGATGAATGACTGCCAGTCTTGAGCCAGCTTGCCCTTTGAAAATGATCATGCCTCGGAATTTGATGGCGAGATTAACACAAAATCGAAAGGCCGCAAAAGCGTGTTCGTAAAATTAATCCAAAATCGTTTCAAAAAATTTCATTCGACTGCGGCGTTATGTACATCCTTTCAAATAGATAATTTCGTATCTCACTGAAAAATGTCGTCGCACATCGGTATTTATTGGATCAATTATCAAAAAATGAAAATTAAGATCGGAATTTGATGCCAACATTTCATCTCATGAAAACTTCAACATGACATGTCGTAACATACTGCAACACTCGCACCACACTTTGGTGCGGAATGAGTGTTTTCCCCACACACAGCGATTCAAAACTTAATTAGCCTGGCGCTGGACACAATTTTCGAGCGCCGCATGCAAGGATTCGGTATTGGATTGGGGGGCGTCGAAGGCATAACGGGTGCGCGCACCGTTCCGTGTCAGATCGGCGCCATATCGATCGACGCCAAGCACCTGAATTCCGCCGGCGCCCGAACAATGACGGGTGAAGTGCTCAATCAGCGCGTTCTCTTCATTGAAGCCGAGAGGCGGCAGCGGATCGAGCTCGGCGCCGCCGAGCCAGCCCATCGCGCCAAAGCCGCCGATATAGCGCAGCCGTTCGAGTTTCATCGCCCAGAACGTGAAATCGCCGAGAACTAGGTAGCGTTCGGCGTCAGGGTGATAACGCAGGTAGCGCTGTGCGACCTCGGGAGCCGCATCGACCGGCTCGAAAGTGCCGAGCAAGGTGACGCGCTGGCCGCTCAACACGTCCCCATCGGGTGCATTGACGACCAGAAAACCGGCGCGCGGGTCAGCTTGCAGGTTGTGCGTATGCTCGGCGAGGCGGCTCACCAGGATCGTCGGGCGATGCTGCGAGTCCGGTGCGAAGGGCAGCACTGAAGGGTAAGGAAAGCCTTCCGGTTGGCGCGCGTGGGTAGCGAGCGTGCCGACAGCGGCCGTGTGCAGCAGATGCAGCGGAGCGTGGGCGGGAATGTTCAAGTGCGCGTTCCTCCATGGATTGGCGGCGGATGATCCGGGCAATGCGGCAACAGGCCAGCGGCCGGCCTAATCTTCGTCGCACGCGGGCCCGAACGATCGTAAGCGTGGGATCAACCCGTTCCAAGCATAAGACAGCACGCTTCGTTAGAATCAGAAATTCGCTTTCAACGCGCTTTCTTCCGCGTCCCCTCCCTCCAAGAGATTTCAGTGTCCGACCGCTCTTCCGAACTCGCCGCCCTCCCCGCTGCTCACCGCGATCTCTCCGCCACCGCACGGCAGCGCGCCCGGATCGCCACGATGGCGGTGTTCTTCATCGCCGGCATGATGTACGCGTCGTGGGGGGTGCATGTGCCGACTGTACGAGACCGCTTCCACCTGAACGCGGCGATGCTTTCGTTCGCGCTACTGGCCGTGGCCGGCGGCTCGATCGGCGCGATGGCGGCGAATGCCTCATGGATCGCGCGGGTCGGCACTCGCCGCGCCTGCCTCGCGGGCGGCCTCGTGATGACGGCGTGTGCGGCACTCATCCTGATCGTGCCGGCCTATTGGATGTTGCTTGTCGTGCTGGCCAGCTTCGGCGCGGGCATGGCCACGCTTGACGTCGCGATGAACGCCGAAGCCAGCGCCGTCGAAAAGGCGCTCGGCAAGCCGATCATGTCATCGCTGCACGGCATGTTCAGCGTGGGCGGGATGTTCGGCGCGGCAGTGGGCGGCGCATTGTTGGCGCGCGGCATGGCACCGGCGGTGCATCTCGCGCTGGCGGCGGCGATCAGCGCGCTGGTGCTGATCGCCGCCTGCCCTTCCGTCCTGCCGCACGTGCCGCACGCCGAGCACCCCGACGCCGCCACGCCGCGTGCCAACCGCTGGCGCTCGCCGGCCTTGTGGGCGCTCGGCGCGATGGCGTTGGTCGCGCTGATCGCCGAAGGCGCGATGTACGACTGGGCCACCGTCTACATGCGAGACGTCGTGCTGTCCACGCCGGCCCTCGCGAGCGCGGCCTACGCGGCGTTTTCGGGCGGCATGGCGGCAGCGCGTTTCGCCGGGGACACGGTGCGCGCCCGCTTCGGCGCACCGCAACTGGTGATGGCGAGTGCGTCGCTTGCGTGCGCGGGAATGGTCGGCGCGCTCCTCCTGCCGAATCCGGTTGCCGCGCTGATCGGCTTCACGCTGATGGGTCTTGGCCTCGCGAACATGATGCCGGTGTTGTTCGCGGCGGCGGCGAGCGTCAAAGGCATTCACGCAGCCGAAGGACTTGCGCACGTCGCAGGGCTTGCGTACTTCGGCCTGCTGCTCGGACCGGTGATTATCGGCGCGGTGACGCAGGTGACCAGTTTGCCGATCGGTTTGTCCGTGGTGGCCGTGTGTTCGGCACTGATCGCGGTCGCGGGCCCTAAGGTGCTTCGGCGTTTGAGGATCTGACGCAGACGCGCACTGTCGCTGCACCGGTGGACGTCACGCCCTATAAACCCGCTGCATTACGTTACGAGCGGCGTGCGCGCCGCCGCCCCTCAAAGCGGCCGCCCATCCGCCGCCGCGTCACACTTCGTGATACGTCACGTAATCACGCGAGAAGTCGTTACGCCGCAGAAAATTGGTAAACGTCATCGTCACCGACGCGTCGAGTCCTTCCACGTAATGCCACCAGCCGATCGGCAAAAACAGCAATTCGCCGGGTGCGAGCGTGCATTCGATCAAATGCGCATTGCGCATCGACGGGAAACGTTCGTAGTCGATCGCACTGCCGTCCACCTGCGAAAAACAATGCAGATAATTCGCCATATGCGCCGTGTCGGACAAGGACACCAGCTTGATCTGTTTACGGCCGATCATCTGCGCCATGAAATTGTTGGTCAAATCATGGTGAAACGGCGTCTTTGTTCCAGCCGGTCCCATCCAGAAAAAACCGGTATCGGGCGATCCGGCGTCGAGATATTCGCCGATAGCCGGTACATCGGACCACAACGCGGCGAGCGCCGTGCGATTGTGCGAGGTGTTATTGGCGGTCATGTAGAAATCGTTAGTCGGGCCGCTGCGCTCGACGAGATCGACATAATCGGCAAAGCGCATCATCCGCTTGAGCTTCGGCTGATTGGTTTCATAATTCGCATCCGACTCGCTGCCGAACTGCACGTCGACTTCGCAATCGCCGCACCGCTTGCGAAAGTAGTCGAAGCGCCACTGCATGCGTGCCGGTCAGAAATCGAACGCGCCTGTGATGATGACCGGCCGGTTCTGAAAGTAGTACTGCTCAAAGAACTCATCACGCGAATGACGCTCGCGTCTTTCGATCTCGCCGCTTTGCGCGCGCATTCGATTGAGCGTGCCGTACACCGACAATATCCATTCACGCTTGCGCAAACGATTGCGCAAGCGCGTTGCGCCCTGCAAATAAGGAATCGCGAGCGCTGCTTGAATTTCGCGGGCAGCTTCAGCCGGGTCGAAACCATGCCCAACCAGCGCACCGTGCACTGCCGGGGGCGGTGCGTCTAGCAGCAGATTCCAAAAGAAAAGGCACGCGCGCCATGCGGCGCGCGTGCCTTTTAACCCGTTGACCGAAGACAAACAAAGCTGCCTTCGGTCATGCGGTTTTTACATCTTCACGACGTCGAGCAGCGTCTTCTTGCCTGCCTTGTAGTCGTACAGCGAGATCACGCCGTGTTGAAGGTCGCCCTTCGAGTCGAACGTGGTTTCACCGATCACACCCTTGTAGTCGGTGCTCGGCATGGCTGCCAGGATCTTCGCCGGATCGGTCGAGTTCGCACGCTTCATCGCGTCGACGATGATGTACACAGCGTCATACGTGAACGGAGCGTAGATCTGGATCGGCTGACCGAAACGCTTCTGATACTTGGCGAGGAACGCTGCACCGCCAGCCATCTTCTCGAGCGCCATACCGGCTTCCGAGCAGACGATGTTGTCGGTTGCGTCGCCAGCCAGGTCCGACAGCTTGTCGGTACACACGCCGTCGCCCGCCAGCACCTTCGCGCGCAGGCCGAGTTGCTTGGCTTGCTTGGCGAACGGGCCGCCGGTGGCGTCCATGCCGCCGTACATGATCGCGTCCGGGTTTTCGCCCTTGATCTTCGTCAGAATTGCGCGGAAGTCGACAGCCTTGTCGTTGGTCGCGTCATGCGACATCACGTTCATGCCGAGCGACTTGGCGGTCTTCTCGAATTCGTTGGCGAGACCCTGGCCATAAGCGGTCGAGTCGTCGACGATTGCGACGCTCTTCATCTTCATGGTCTTGGATGCGTAGTTAGCCAGTGCCGGACCTTGTTGCGCATCGGTCGCCACGACGCGGTACGTCGTCTTGAAGCCTTGTTGCGTGTAAGCCGGGTTCGTTGCCGACGGCGAGATCTGCACGATGCCAGCATCGCTATAGATCTTCGAAGCCGGGATCGACGTGCCCGAGTTCAAGTGGCCGACCACTGCGACGACCTTATCGTCGACCAGCTTCTGCGCGACTTGAGTAGCCGTACGCGGGTCAGCTGCATCGTCTTGTGCGTCGAGTTGCAGGGTGATCTTCTGGCCGCCGATCGTGAGGCCCTTGGCGTTGATTTCCTCAACTGCCAGGCGCGCGCCGTTTTCGTTGTCTTTACCCAGGTGAGCGATACCGCCAGTCAGCGGCGCAACGTGACCGATCTTGACGACCGTGTCGGCCACAGCCGAAGTTGCCAACGTAGCGAACAGCATCGCCGCAGCGCTGATCGGCAACAGCTTTTGAATCTTGATGTTCATGTAAGTCTCCAGTTTCGGTCCCAAAAACAACGTAATCGCCCTGTGCCCCCGCTTCCCCTACACGTGTCGCTCAGTCCCGTGGACGACCACGCCGGTTGCATCGTTCATGCACTTGGCCAGCACGTCACCCAACCTGTTTGTGGCAGGCGGCTAACCGTACTTGCGCGCAAGTGTAGGCCATCAAATTAAATTGTGGGACTTTTTTGAGGAAGTGGGATGAACACTAATAGCGTTTATCCAACAAGGGCCGATTCCGGCTGGAGAGACCGGCTGGAAACCGCCAGCCCATGCGGGTTTCCGCCAGGTGAGGTTTTCGTCTAACAGCGCGGCCTAAAGCTTTTAGCGTGTTAAACCGTTAATGGTTCGAATAGGCTTTGCGTTTAGAAATGACGCACGCCGCGGAAACACCGCGACACGCGCCTGAGCAATGCTAAATCAACGTTTGAGCGCAGCGATCCGCGCCGCGGCAGCCTGCCATTCCTGTTCGAGTTGCCCGACCAGTTCGGCGGCGCCGAGGTCTTCGCGGCGCTTGCAGCCAAGCGGCGCACCTTGGCCCGACCACAAAGACAGATAGTCGCCGTTTTCCGCCCGGCTCGCGGTTTGGCGCAGTTCCTGAGTCAAGGCATTTTGCACCGGATACGGCGCGACCTGATGCGCTGACTCGGTCAGGCGCTGCATCAAAGGATTGCGTATGCCGCGCGCATGGCGGCCGGTGATCGCGCGCGTCACCGAGGTCGACGTGTCGGACATCGAACGCACGCGGGTTTTCCATGCCTGCGGTATCGCACTCTCCAGACAGGTGAGGAACGCCGTGCCCATCACCGCGGCTTGCGCGCCGAGCGCCAGCGCGGCGACGATGCCGCGTCCGTCCATGATGCCGCCGGCGGCCAGCACCGGCAGGCCAGTCGCGTCGACGAGTTGCGGCACGAGCGCCATCGTGCCGACCAGCGCCTCCTCGAACGCGCCGATAAAGGTGCCGCGATGCGCGCCCGCCTCCGCGCCTTGCGCAACGATCGCGTCGGCGCCCGCGTCGCGCCAGGCCACACCTTCGGCGACGTGTGTCGCGGTGCCTATTACATATAGGCCGTTTGCATGCAGACGGGCGACATCCTCGGCAGAGAGCAGTCCGAACGTAAAGCCTGCCACCGGCACGCGCAATTCGATCAGCGTTTCCAGTTGGGCACGGAAATCCGGCGCATAGCGATCAAGCGGCCGACCCGGCGGCAAACCGAGATCCGCGCGCAGGGGATCGATGGCTTCGAGCGCGCGGCGCACAGTGGTTTCGTCCGGCGCGGCCGGCTCCTGCACGAACAGATTCACGCCGAAGGGGCGATCGGTCAGCGCGCGAGTCGCCGCGACTTCGCTCACGATCTTTTCCGGCGACAGCGCGGCGGCCGCCAGAAAGCCAAATCCGCCGGCGTTCGATACCGCGGCGACCATCGCCGGCGTCGTCGCGCCGCCGGCCATCGGCGCCTGCACGACCGGTACCCGCAACGCGAAACGCTCTGCAAACGGCGTCACAAAACTGCCTTCATTCATGATCGATTCCTTTTCCGACAATGCGCTCGCAGCATGGGCAAGCGGATACGCTCGACTGTACCGAGCCGTGCCGCGACGGAGAAATGAATAATCGAGAACGTTTCAATCCCCTTACGAGATTGTCGCCATGGATTGCGCCTCGTCAGCCCAGGCGTGGCCTCGCTGCACGGCGTTTCTTTTGATGGCAAACTGACCGGCCGCTTCAGGCATTCAGGCCTCTGGCATTCATTCAGACCGACCTCGCGCCTCAGTGCGATGGCAAATGGAGAGCAACATGACCACGACTTCCCGATGGATCGACATTCCCGCCGGCAACGACAGTTTCGGCGGCTATCTGGCACTGCCCAAAGGCGGCAAGGGACCGGCTGTCATCATCATTCAGGAAATCTTCGGCGTGAACAGCCATATCCGCTCGGTCGCGGATCAGTACGCGCAAGACGGCTACGTCGCGCTGGCACCGGACGTATTCTGGCGCGTGCAGCCACGCGTCGAATTGACGTATGACGGCGCGGATCGCGAGAAGGGCATCGAATTGATGCAGAAGACCAACGTCGACCAGGCAGTAGCCGATATCGGCGCAGCCGCCGCGGCGCTGCGCGCCATGCGGGAAGTGACCGGCAAGGTTGCGGCGATCGGCTTCTGTTTCGGGGGACAGCTTGCCTATCTGGCCGCCGCGCAAGGCTCGCTCGACGGCGCGGTCGCTTACTACGGCGGCGGCATCCAGAACAAGCTCGATCAAGCCGCGAAGATCAAGGTGCCGATGCAATTCCACTACGGCGAACTGGATGCGCATATTCCCGTGTCGGCCGTCGGCCAGATTCAGGAGCGCTTCGCCGGCCGCACCGATGCGGATTTCCACATCTATCCGAACGCCGATCACGGCTTCAACTGCTCGGACCGCGCATCGTATAACCAGCCTGCCTCGGCGCTGGCGCATGGCCGCACGCTGACCTTCCTCGGCGAGCGCCTGTGACTTATGCCTCTGACTTATGCCTCTGACTTATGCCTCTGACTTACGCCTCTGACTTACGCCTCTGACTTACGCCTGTAACTCGCGGCTATAACTCGGGTAATCTCTCGAAAGACGGCGTGCCATCGGCGCGCTGTCTTCTTCCACGCGTGTCGATGAACTGGGACGACGGGACGTCCGGCAGCGCCGTTCATCACGCGCACAGGCGACTGCCGGATCCAACACTCGATAGCGAGGGCTCCTCCGCCGTGCAATCAGACTATCTCGTCCATGACGCCATCGGCCTCGCCGAACTGGTTCGAAGCCGCGAAGCAAGCGCGCGCGAGTTGCTGGACATCGCAATCTCGCGCACAGAGGCGGTCAATCCCGCGATCAATGCCATTGTCCTGAAGGACTACGATGCAGCGCGGCAACGCGCCTCGCGCGACGATGCGAGCAGAGCGAATGGCGCGAACACCGCGGATGGTGGAAGCGCGCAAGCCGCGCTCGCGGGCGTGCCCTTTCTGATCAAGGATCTGGGCGCACCGGTCGCCGGACTGCGCATGACGATGGGCAGCCGTCACTATCGGCACTTCATTCCTACCGAGGATGCGCCGGTCGTCGCGCTTGCGAAAGCGGCCGGCCTCAACATCTTCGCCAAGACCAGCACCTCCGAACTCGGCCAGATGCCTTATACGGAGCCCGAACTGTTCGGCGCGTGCCGCAATCCGTGGAATCTCGACCATACGCCTGGCGGTTCCAGCGGCGGCGCGGCAGCGGCGGTCGCCGCCGGCATCGTGCCGCTCGCGCATGCATCGGATGGCGGCGGCTCGATCCGCATCCCCGCTTCATGTTGCGGACTGTTCGGCCTCAAGCCTTCCCGCGGACGTGTGCCGCGCGCGACGCCAACCGCCGCAGCCGGTGAACTCGGCATCGATCACGCGATATCGCGCAGCGTGCGCGACAGCGCATTGCTGCTCGATCTGCTGGCAGGCAATGCGGACCGGCCGCTCGGCGCGCCGGGCACGTTCCTCGGCGCGAGCCGCGAGCCATGCAAGCCGTTGAACATCGCGTACGTCACCGAGCCGATGCTGGCGCCGTCCTTGTCCGCCGACTCGCGCGCCGCACTCGAGGACGCCGCGCAACTCGCCAGTTCGCTCGGCCATAACATCGAGCCCGTTTCGCTCAGCGTCGATTTCGCGGCAGTCCGGCATGCATTTCTCACGCTCTGGTCGGTGACCGCGGAAGAACTGGTGCTGAACGCCGATCGCATTACCGGCCGCAAACCGCTGCGCGACGAATTCGAAATTTCGACATGGGCGATGGCGCACGTCGGCCGCAAACTCGGCGAGCGCGGCCTGCCAGGCGCACTCGAAGAACAGCGCCGCATCACCGAACGCCTCACCGGGTTGCTGAGCCGCTACGACGTGATTCTGTGCGCGACGCTCGCGGGCGCGCCGATCAAGATCGGCGAGATGCAGCCCACGTCCGCCGAGCGTATGCAGATGCGCGCGGTCACCGCGATGCCGCTCGAATCGTTGATGAAGAAGATGTTGACCGAAGCGTCGAACAAGGCGTTCGCGTGGGCGGGATGCACGGAGCTGTTCAATCTGAGCGGTCAGCCGGCGATGTCGGTGCCGCTTTACTGGACCGCGCGTGGGCTGCCTATCGGCGTGCAGTTCGCCGCGCGTGAGGGCGGTGAAGCGACGCTGTTGCGTCTCGCCGCGCAGCTCGAAGCGGCACGGCCGTGGTTCGACAAACGGCCGCCGTTGATGCCGGCGCGCAGCTAGACGATCGGCGCGCTCAGGCGGGTTTGCGTCGCGCGTCGAGATCCGCTGGCGCTTGCCGGGACGCAGGCCGCAACGATCGTATTGACGTGTACAGAACAGGCTGTTTTCAAGCAGCAAAAAGGCGTCTGTCGCGCAACGCGGCAGACGCCTCAATCGATCGGACCGGAGTCCGGTGCGCTCATGGTGCAGCGCATTTGACGCGGTACTGAAGGTGCACGCGCTCAGCGCGCAATCAGGCCTTCTTGTTATATGCGCTGCACCAACCCGCGCCGGCGACCTGCTTGCCCGCGAACATCGGGCAGCCGGCATAGGCGTCGGTCGGCTTGCCTTGATAGAAGCTGCAGTTCGCGCAATCCTGGCCCGCTACGTACTTCGCGAACTTGGCCTTGTCGACTTTGCTCGCGTCGGCCTTATAGCCGAGCGCTTGGGCGGTCGGATCGGTTTCAGCGACCTTCGGTGCGTCGGCGAAAGCCTGGCGCGACAGGGCGAGGCTCGATGCCACGCCAATGCTGGAGATCAAAAACGTACGACGGGAAGATTTCATGGGGACTCACTCCATTTATATTGAACTGATCGCCGTTCTGATGACAGCGGTCCCCAAGGATAGCAATGAAGCCGTCGCGCGTGACGGTCCAAATGATAGAGATAACCGAATTGGTACTACCCCGCGCCCGATTTTCGAGCGCGGCGTGCGGTTAAGTGGGTGAGGGGATGACTCAGGGTGCGAATTCAGGCGTAAAGCGATCAAGCGCGACCGCTCAGTTCGCAAACGCGCTGGGCGATCGCAAGCGACGCCGTGAGCCCCGGCGACTCGATCCCGAACAGATTGACGAGCCCGCGCACGCCGTGGGCGGCCGGACCTTGAATCACGAAGTCGGCGGCAGGCTCGCCCGGGCCGGAAAGCTTCGGACGAATTCCCGCGTAGGCGGGCTGCAAGGCATTGTCGGGAAGCGCGGGCCAGTACGCGCGAATCGCGGCGTAAAAGGATTCCGCGCGATGCGGATTAACGTCGTAATTGATCGCATCGACCCATTCGACGTCGGGACCGAAACGCGCCTGGCCGCCGAGATCGATCGTCAGATGCACGCCGAGGCCGGCTTCGTTCGGCATCGGATAGATCAGGCGGCTGAACGGCGCACGCCCCGAAATGCTGAAGTAGTTGCCGCGCGCAAGGTAAAGCGGCGGCACGTGACGCGCGTCGAGTCCGCGAATCGTGCGGGCCAGCGCGTTCGCTTGCAAGCCGGCGCTGTTGATCACGCAGGCGGCGCTGATCGTGGTCGGCGCGTTGCCGCCCACCTTGATGATGAAGCGGCCATTGCTCGCTTCGATCGCGCCCACCGGCGCGTGGAACGCGCACACCGCACCGTCGCGTTCGGCGTCGCCTTGAATCGCCAGCATCAGCTGGTGGCTATCGACGATGCCCGTCTGCGGCGAAAACACCGCCTCGACGCATTCGAGCGCGGGCTCAAGCGCTTGCGCCTGGTCGCCGGTAATCCGCATCAGGTCGAGCACGCCGTTCTCACGACCTTTCGCCATGATGCTTTCGAGCTGAGGAATCTGATTGCGCGAGGTCGCGACCAACAGTTTGCCGCATCGAGAATGCGGCACGTTGTGCTCGACGCAGTAGTCGTACAGCATCTCGCGGCCGCGCACGCACAGCGCCGCCTTCAGCGAACCGCGCGGATAGTAGATCCCCGCGTGAATCACTTCGCTATTGCGCGAACTGGTGCCCACGCCGATCGCCTCGGCCGCCTCCAGCACGATCACCTCGCGCCCGCGCGCAGCCAGTGCGCGCGCCACGGCGAGGCCGATCACGCCCGCGCCGATCACTACACATTCGATTTGATCCATGTCCCTTGACGCGGCTGACCTCGCCGCGCGCTGCCTCGTTCACCCGATATAGATGAAGACAGGATGCGGCTATCGGGGACCGCAAACCGCTCGCTGTGGAATGCACCTGCCCTTACGCAACCGCCATGCAAAATTGTACGACGCTGCTGCACAGACAGAAATGCCCGCAGTCGTACGACTGCGGGCATTCGGTCTTGAGTGGATCTGAAATGTAAGGGCCGGACGAGTCAGTGTACGCCGTCGAAGGTCGCCGCGCTCGATTCTTCATGCAAACATGAAGCCGTGTGGCGCCGGGCAGCCACATCTCACAATTAGCAATAGTTGCCCCGGCATTCACATTGTTTTAAGTGCAGAATCGCCTCGGCGAGGCCCGCAAAATCGGTCGTTGGCAGGTTTTCAGCAAAAAACCGCCAAAAATCCTCAAAAACCGATCGGTTTCCGGCGATTTCCATAATCCAGCCGAATGTCGCCGGCTTCGATCCGATCGCGCCCGTCGATGCGCGCCGCGCCGAAGCCATTCAGCATGGCGCGCCGCATTTCGCGCGGCGACGCGTGTTTCAGCGCGTCGAGCGCGGCGTCACCGAGCGTTTCGGGAAAGCGCAGCCCCCAGCTGTGCGCCGAGCGAATCTCGTTGTAGATCGCTTGCGCGATACGGCGCGCGCCGGCGTGATCCGGCGGCGGAATTTCGTACACGTTCATCCGGTTCAGGATGGGCTCGGGAATCGAACGCTCGTCGTTCGCCGTCGCGATCCAGATCACGTGTCCGGCATTGATTGGAATCTCGGCGAATTCGTCGATGAAGGTCTGCGCGGTATCGTGTTCGAGCAGCGCGTACAACGCGCCGAGCGGATCGTATTGCGAATCGCCGGTGGCCTTGTCGATTTCGTCGACGGCGATCACGGGGTTCGCGTAACTGCCGTTGACGAGCGTATCGAACACCTTGCCCGGCTTCGCGTTCTTCCATTGCGACGATGCACCCGACAGAATCCACCCCGCCGTCAGCGAACTCATCGCCACGTATTGGTAGGCGGTGCCGAGCAGGCGCGCCAACTGCTTGGCAAAGTGCGTCTTGCCGATGCCGGGGTCGCCAAGCAGCAGAATCGGCATCAGTTCGAGCCGGTCTTCGGTCTCGAGACACAAGGCGACCTGCTTGCGGATATCGTCGAGCGGCGCTGAGAAGTTGGGCAGCGCGTCGATCAGATCGTCGATCGACGGCATCCGGTTCGGCTTGACGCAGAAGCGCAGATTGCCGGTTTTCAGCATCTTTTCGTAAGTGCTGCGCAGCGCCTCGTTCGCGCTGTCGCCGAGATCGTTCAGCGCGGTCTCGACCTGATCGAGGTCGTACACCCGACTGAAAGACGCCACGGCGATTTCCTGTTTGACCATTGCTGTTGTCATCGCTTACCCCGTCTGGCTGGTCTTGCTGCTGCGGTACCTGGTGGGCGCCGTTTCAAGTCCAGTGTAACGAGGACAGATTCGCGTGCAAGCCAGCAGTCGTACGGCTCTGCTGCTAACAAGGGGTTGTTTTCAGCCAACCCCGAAAGAAGTCCCCTTGGGCCATTCACAATCCCAACGGAAATGCAGTGTTGCTGAACCCGGCCCCGTTTGAAGTGTCAGAAAAGCGTTCCGCCCATCAGGCGTAAGATGGCCCTCTGACTACTCTGCCGGAAGCAGTAACCGGAGCCCCTTCCATGTGGAAAACCAGTATCGTCGCCGTGTTGCTTGGCACTTCGTTGCTTGCGAACGCACAACAAGGGCCGACGCAAAAGGTCGTGCAATGGCAGTTGCAGGTGATGCGCGACGGCCAGCAGATCGACTCGTTCGACGGCACCACCACCGTCGGCCAGGCGCGCACGGACACGCATCACAAAATGGTGCAGCATAACGTCGGATGTAAAGACCAGCCCGGCGGCAGCATCGACCTGGCGCGCACGCTGACGGTCTCGCCGCTGCAGGCGGATGCGAACGAGGTCACGCTGTCGATTGAAGCGCAGGAAACTTTCGAGGAAGACACTGCGCGGCAAACCGACACCGGCTGCAAGTTACCCCCGCAACCGCGTCAGATCAGCGCGAGCCATCCGGGCCTGAAAGTGCCGGCCGGGCAATGGGCCAGTTGGACCATCGTCGACAAGGATCCAAACCTGGTCTACCGCGTGCGTGCGAGCCTTGCAAACAGTGCGAACTGAAGCGAACAACCGAAGCCCCCAAACAGAACACGTGGACAACGCGGCATGCGAAACCCCGAAGAACTGATCCGCGAGCGCGTAGCGCCCGGGGATTTCATTGCGGTGAGCTGGAATCTGCACAAAGGCCGCACACCGCTCGGCTTTCAGGCCTGGCAGGCGATGCAGCGCTGGGTTCAGTCGACCCACGCGGACGCGTATTTTTTACAGGAAGCGATGGCCCGGCGCATGCCGTCGCCGATGCTGGCAAGTAGTTTCGGCTCGCCGCTCACCGATCCCTTGAACGATGTCTGGCATTGCCAGGCCACCGAAATCGCACGCGCGGCCGAACTCGAAATCGCGCTTGGGCCGAACGTGTTCAAGCCGTCGTGGCGGCACGGCAATGCGATTCTGTCGCCGCATCCACTTGATCTCGGCGGACGCTGGGATATCTCCGCGCATCGCTTCGAAAAGCGCGGACTGCTGGTGGCGCGGGCGACCTTCGGCGGCCATTCGGTCACGCTGCTGTGCGCGCATCTCGCGCTCACGCGCTCGGCGCGCTTGCGGCAGATGAACTGGATCGCGCACTGGATCACAAAGGAAGCACCAGAAGGTCCGCTGGTTCTGGCCGGCGACTTCAACGACTGGCGCAACGATTCGGTGCCGCTCTTCGCCGAACACGGTTTGCAGGAAGTGGCAACGCTGCTCGGCGAATCCGGCCGCACGTTCCCGGCTTTCTCGCCGGCGCTTGCGCTCGACAAAATGTTCGTGCGCGGCATGAAGCCGATCGAATGGATCCAACCAGCGCAGGAAACCGCGTGGCTCTCGGATCACTTGCCGTATATGGCTCGCTTGCGGGTCGAGTGAGAACCGCGCGCTAACCTCTGCGCGGCGTCCAGTTCAGCGTCGCCGCGATCTCTTCGCCCGGCTGCAACACGCAGCCGCCCACATGCTCGCGCATGCCGACCGCGTTGAAGCAATCGGTGGTGTTCGTCACCGGTTCCACGCACAGTTGCGCGTCGTTGGCCGGCGCGAATACCACCATGTGGTCGAACGGCGCATCGGCGGTCATCGTCAGTTGACGGTGCTCGTCGGGCCACGCAATCGTCGCCTCGCGCGACCAGTTCGCGAAGTTGTTGTCCAGCGCGAAAGCGTCCGGCGACATGCCGCGGCGCAGGGCCTCGACTGCGGGGTGCGGGCCGAGATGCGTCGGCAGCACGTCGGCGTCGGCGTGCCACATGGCTTGCACGTCCGCGTAGATGCGGGTTTGCGCCGTGCGCGGGTAGTACGGGTGATGACCCATGCCGAACGGCATCGGCCGGTCGTCAAGATTCCGCGCGAACAGCGTGATGCGCAGCGCACCGCCGATCAACTCGATGCGCTGCCGCGCGCGATAGCGGAACGGCCAGTCGCCGGGCAGTCGCACGTCCGGCTCGTGTTCGAAGTGCAGTTCCACCGCACTTTCCGAGCGCGTCCCCACCTGCCACGGATGCCGCCATGCGTTGCCATGCAGCGCGTGCGCGAACCGGGCGTCATTGCCGGTGAGATCGACCGTGCCGCCGCCGAACTGGAAGCGCGCATCACGAATCCGGTTGCAATAGGGAAACAGCGGGAAGCTCGCCATGCGCAGCGGATCGCGTTCGTCGAACGCGGCTTGCGTGGCCGGCCGCAGCCAGTGCAGCGGCCCTTCGGGCGTCGACTGGTAGTAAGCGGCCAGCGCGCCGCCCACTTCGGGTGCGATCACCAGTCGCATCGCGTCTGCTGTCAGCGTGACCAGCGTTGGGGCGATCGCGGGGTCGTCGAGCCAGGTGAGCTCGCTCGCGAGCGGCTGGATCGGAGTCAAGGAAACGTCGCGCATGGTCAGAAAAGGCGGGGCCCCTGGCGGATGGCGGCATGAACGCGCATCAATGTCTCCTATGACGTGCCGCGCACAGCGCGCGGCCGGCGAACTGTCAGGGTCCGCGCGACCGAGAATCGCACGACAAAGCGTGTTGGTCAATATTATTAGTAATAAATTTATCCGTCCGTACAATCAAACCGGCCACCGTTCTCTACCGGATGACGGGTTAGCGCGCGTTGCCGCGCGCATATTATTAGTGGTACCGTCAGCACCACAATGCCACCGGCATGCTCCCGCTTTCGCGCCGCTGCAGCGCGGCCTGCACAATGAAAAAATCGACTCAACGCCGACCGACCATGACGGACATCGCCAAGCTCACAGGCGTGTCGCAATCCACTGTCTCGCTGGTCCTGAACAACGCGACTGGCGCGAAATTCTCCGAGACCACCCGCAACAAAGTGCTGAAGGCCGCGCACGACCTCGGCTACCGGCTTTCGCTGCGCGAGCCGGTGTCGGCCTCGAACGATGAACGCAACCTGATCGTCTATCTGGCCGACGAGATCTCGACCAGTCCGCACCCGGTCGTCAACGTCGACGGCGCGCGCGATGCGGCTTATGCAAGCGGCAAGATGCTCGCCGTGTACTCGACGCACGGCAACGCCGACCTCGAAAAGCAGGTGCTCGACGCAACGCTGTCGAACCCGCACGTATTCGGCGTGATCTACGCGACGGTCTACACGCGCAAGGTCACGCTGCCGGCGGCGCTCTCGCGGGTGCCGACCGTGCTGCTGAACTGCTACACGAGCGAAGGCGGGCTGTCCTCGGTGGTGCCTGCCGAGGTCGCGGGCGGCCATCTGGCGACCGATTATTTGCTGCAATCGGGGCATCGGCGGATCGGCTATATCAACGGCGAACCTTGGCAGGACGCCTCGAAAGACCGCCTCAAGGGCTATCGCACCGCCCTCGCCACTGCTGACCTGCCGTACGCGCCGGAACTGGTGCGCGACGGCGACTGGAGTTCGGGCGTCGGCTTCGAAATGACGCTCTCCCTGATGCGCGAGCCCCATCCGCCGACCGCCATTTTTTGCGCCAACGATCTAACCGCGCTGGGCGCGATCGAGGCACTCAAGCAACTCGGCTTGCGCGTACCCGAAGACGTCTCGGTACTCGGCTACGACGACCAGGAAATTGCCCGCCACACCCATCCCCCGTTATCAACGGTGGTGCTGCCGAACTACGAACTGGGACGCTGGGCCGTCGAAACCTTGCTGCAGGAAGAACACAACCGCGCAGCCGGCGCGCCCGTGCGGCATCGGCTCGTGAAGCTCGACGGTCCGCTCATCGAACGCGGTTCGGTCAGGGTAATTACCGAGGCGAAAAAGCCAATAATTAATATTATTAGTGATTGACCGATAATAATTCCGAATGAAATAATCGGCATGTCCGGTCAGGGTGAACCCGCTCGGCCGGCAGGAGAAACACTAAAAGCAAATACACCTCACCAGGTACTGGAGGAAGACAATGGCGTCGCTCAACATGCAGTCGCGCAAGCACGCGCGCAAGCAGCAGATTCGTCCGCTGGCAGGTTCGCTGCTGGCTCTGGCAATCGGTTTCGGCGTCGCCACAGCGCACGCCGACGACGCGCTGCCGAAACTGTCCAACAAGACTCCGCTGAAGGTCGGCTTCGCGCAGACCGAAAGCAACAATCCGTGGCGCCTCGCGGAAACCAGGAGCTTCAAGGAGGTCGCCGCGAAGTGCGGCTGGCAGTTGGTCATGACCGACGCCAACAGCTCGAACGCCAAGCAGGTATCGGATATCCAGAACATGATCGCGCAGCACGTCGATCTGCTGGTGTTCCCGCCGCGCGAAGAAAAGCCGCTTGCGCCGGTCGTGCTGCAAGCTAAAAAGGCCGGCATTCCGGTGATCCTGGTCGACCGCGACGTCGATCAGTCGGTGGCCAAGGCAGGCCGCGACTACATCACCTTCATCGGCTCGGACTTCATCGACCAAGGCCACCGCGCCGCTGACTGGCTCGTCAAGGCGACCGGCGGCAAGGCAAAGATCATCGAACTCGAAGGCACCACCGGCGCATCCGCCGCAAATGATCGCAAGAAAGGTTTCGACGAAATCATTGCGAAGAATCCGGGCATGACGATCATCGCGTCGCAAAGCGGCGACTTCGCGCGCGACAAGGGCCGTCAGGTCATGGAGACGCTGTTGCAGGCGCATCCGGATGTCACCGCCGTCTACGCGCATAACGACGAAATGGCGCTCGGCGCGATCGCCGCGATCAAGGCAGCCGGCAAGCAGCCCGGCAAGGACATCCAGATCGTCACCATCGACGGCACCAAGGGCGGCATGGATGCGATCGCCGCCGGCGAACTCGGTGCGAGCGTGCAGTCGAGCCCGTTCTTCGGCCCGCTCGCCTGCGACGTCGCACAGCGTTATGCGAAGGGCGAGAAGATCCCCACGTGGGTCAAGGTGTCCGACCGCTTCTACGACAAGAGCAACGTGCAGCAGAACATGCAGTACGGCTATTGATATTGAACCGTTGCTGCACGCGCAGTTTTGAAGCTTGAGGGCGGTGCCGTGGCGGAGTGTCCACGCGCTCCGCGCCTTGCAGGACGTCCCCGCCCCGAATCCGTCTCCTTGGGGGGCGCTCGCATGCAGCAACCGCGGCACACGCATCAGGAGGACACCCGTGACGGAATCCGGCACGCAGATGCCACACTCCCCCAACACCCGTTCGCCGCTGCTCGAGATGCAGGACATCGGTATCAGCTTCGGCGGCGTACCCGCGTTGCGCAGCGCCAACCTGAGCGTGGCCGCCGGTGAAGTGCATGCGCTGATCGGCCAGAACGGCGCCGGCAAATCGACCATGATCAAGATCCTGACCGGCGCGTATCGGCGTGGCTCGGGCACGGTGCGCTTCGAGGGCCAGGAAGTCGATTTCCGCACGCCTAAGCAGGCGCGCGAAGCGGGCATCAGCACGATCTATCAGGAAATCAACCTGGTGCCGTTCCGCTCGGTGGCGGAGAACATTTTCCTCGGCCGCGAGCCGCGCCGCTTCGGCTTGATCGACTGGCGCGCCGTGCAGCAACGCGCCGCCGCGTTGCTCGAATCGTTCGGTTTGCAGATCGATGTGAAGAAGCCGGTCAGCCGCTATTCGACCGCGATCCAGCAGATGGTGGCGCTGGCGCGTGCCGTCTCGTCCGATGCGAAGATGGTCATCATGGACGAGTCCACTTCGTCGCTCGATGAACGCGAAGTGGCGTTGCTCTTCACCGTGGTGCGCAAACTGCGCGACGACGGCCGCGCGGTGATCTTCGTGTCGCACCGGCTCGACGAACTGTACGCGCTGTGCGATCGCGTCACCGTGATGCGCGACGGCCAGACGGTCGCGCAAAGCACGATGGCAGAAATGGACAAGCTGCAACTCGTCACGACGATGCTCGGCCGCACGCTTGCCGCCGTCGTGCAGGACGACACCGCTGCACGCGAAGCGAATCTGGCGCGGCGCGGCACGCTGGCGATTGCCGCGACACATCTGAGCGCGCATCCGAAGGTAAGCGACGTATCGCTCGACGTGCATGCGGGCGAAGCGGTAGGGCTCGCGGGCCTGCTCGGCTCGGGTCGTACCGAAACCATGCGCCTGATGTTCGGCGCCGATCCTCTCGAACAAGGTTCATTGTCGATTGGCGGCGAGGCAGTGGCGTGGAAGTCGCCGCAGGACGCGATCGCGCGTGGCCTCGCTTATCTCACCGAGGACCGCAAAGGCGAAGGCATCGTCCCTGAACTCTCGGTGCGCGACAACCTCACGCTCGTCTGCTTGCGCACGCTGGCGAAGAACGGCGTGGTCGACGTCAAGAGACAACAAGCGATCGTCGACCGTTTCATTGCGTCACTCGGCATCAAGCTGCGTTCGGCCGATCAGCCGATTCGCGAACTCTCAGGCGGCAATCAGCAGAAGGTCCTGCTCGCGCGCTGGCTCGCTGCAGAGCCGTCACTGCTGCTGCTCGACGAACCGACACGCGGCATCGACGTCGGCGCCAAAGCCGATGTGGCGAAAATCGTGCGCGAACTGCGTGATGCGGGCCTCGCCGTGCTGCTGTCCGCATCGGAACTCGAAGAACTGACGGCGGTGGCCGATCGCGCGGTGGTGATTCGCGACGGCCGCACCGTTGCCGAACTCGACGGCGCCGACATGAGCGAGACCGCGATCATGGACGCCATCGCCTACGGCAGCGAAGGTCCATCGCCACTGGCTGAAGCGGCCCAGTCCGCTCACATCGAAGACGCGTTGGAGGGCGACCGTCATGGCGCTTAAGTTGCACACTGAGTCGCTGCGCACCGAAACCGCACCGCCCATGCCGGACACATCCGCGCCACGCGCCGCTGCCGCGTCGACGGTGAAGAAATGGCGGCACCTCGCCATGCAACGCGAAGTGATCGTGTTGCTCGCGATGGTGCTCTTCAACCTGATCTTCACGCCGCACTTCTGGTCGCTGCAAACCTTCAACGTCAACATGACGCAGGTGGTGACGATCGTGATCGTCGGCATCGGCATGACGCTGGTGGTGGCGACAGGCGGCATCGATCTGTCGGTGGGCGCGTCGATGGCGATCTCGGGCGCGCTCGCGCCGATGTTGTTCCTGAACATTCCGGGGCCGGGCGGCATTGCGCTCGCGTTCGTGCTGCCGGTGCTGGCCGCCGCGGTGTGCGGCGTCTTCAACGGCTTGCTGGTCACAAGGTTATCCGTCCAGCCGATTGTCGCGACGCTGGTGCTGTTCATCGCCGGGCGTGGCATCGCCCAGGTCGTCACCGATGGCAGCCTGCAGGCGTTCAACACGCCCGCATTCCAGTGGATCGCATTGGGCAAGGTCGCCGGCGTGCCGTTCCAGGTGCTGCTGATGCTCGCGCTGGTTGGCGTGTTCGTGTGGGTCGTACGCAAGACGCTGTTCGGCCAGTACCTGCTGATTACCGGCGGCAACGAAAAGGCCGCCTATCTGTGCGGCGTGCCGACAGCCACCGTGAAACTGATCGCGTACACGCTGTGTGCCGCGCTCGCGGGGCTGGCGGGGCTGATCTCGATCTCCGTGAACTCGTCGTCGGATGCGAACGTGGTGGGGCTCGGCGTCGAACTCGATGCGATCGCCGCAGTGGCGGTCGGCGGCACGGCGCTGACAGGCGGCAAGGCGTATATCGGCGGTACGCTGATCGGTGCGCTGATCATCCAGTTGCTGCGCTATACGCTGCTCGCGCACGGCATTCCCGACGCGGCGGCACTGGTGGTGAAGGCCGCCATCATCGTCGCGGCGGTTTACGTGCAACGGCGCTCGCGGTAACCCTAACGCCTCAGGGACACTCCCGGACTCGATGCGATGAAAAAGAACCTGCCTATCCTCCTTGCACTGGTCGCGCTCATCGTGCTCGGCCTCGTGCGCTACGACCATTTCGGCTCGGCCTACAACATCACCTCGTTCTGGCGCTACAACTCGATGTTTGCGCTGATCTCGATCGGCATGGCCTTCGTGATCATCACGGGTGGCATCGACTTGTCAGTCGGCACGGTGGCCGCTTTGGCGAGCGTCGTCGCCGCGCTGACCAGCGTGTATGGCGGCTGGGTCGCCGTCATGGCGGGCTGCGCGGCGGGCATGGCAGTCGGCGTGCTCAACGGCCTGATCATCACGCGGCTGAAAATTCTGCCCTTCATCGTGACGCTCGCGACCAGTCTCGGCGCGCATGGCGTGGCCCTGCTGCTCGGCAAGAACGATGCGGTGTCGATTGCCGCCGACTCGAACTTCGGCGGCTTCGGTCAAGGCGATCTGTCCGGGCTGCCGATCCCGGGCATCGTCGCGGTGGTCGCCACCGTGGCCGGCTGGCTCGCACTACGCAGCACGCGCTTCGGACGGCATTCGCTGGCGATCGGCGGCAGCGAGGAAGCGGCACGGCTGATGGGCCTGAATGTCGACCGCACCCTGGTGATGGCTTACGCGGTAAGCGGCCTGCTCGCCGGCATGGCCGGTGTGATCCTCGCCGCGCAGTTCGGCGCGGGACAGCCGAACGAAGGCGTCGGTTGGGAGCTGTTCGCGATTTCGGCGGTGGTGCTCGGGGGCACCTTGCTCACCGGCGGCGAAGGCTCGATCGCGATGACGATCGCCGGCGTGCTGCTGCTCGGACTGGTGTTCAATCTGCTGAATTTTGAAAACGGGTTGGGGTTCATCAGCCTGTCTGCGTACTGGCAGTCGGTGATTCGCGGGGTGTTCCTGCTGTTGGTGATCGTGTTGCAGGCGAGAGTGTTGAAGCAGCGCGGCCGGAAGCGCGTGGTGGCTCCGGCCTGATTCTGGACGTGCTGGGGCCTTACGCAGCGCAGGTTACGGCGCTTCACACGACTGCCGCCTCTCCTTCGCGCCCCTCGGAGTAATCAAAAAATGATGCGCCTTGAGCCTTTCGTAGCGAGGGTCTGCGGCACTTAAAATGGCCGCCGTACCCTATTTGTGTACCAACCCCGCCTGATAAACCAGCGCTGTCAAAAACCGTCGCGCATCCCGCCCCTTCACTCCGACTCTCTCGTTTGTCGCCTCGATTCCCACGCTTTTGCCAGTCTTATCAGCAGGGTCAATGCTGCGGCGCACGGCGGGTTTCGGTATCATCCTGAAAATGTTGCCCGCGCGGCGCGCCTATCCGGCGCAGGCCGGACAGCCGATGGCAGCCGCCCTACGTGGCTTTCGCCCATCGCCGTACCCTTCTGAAGCGCGGCTGCAGCCACGCCAACGTACTTCTCGGTGCCCGATTGTGACCACAGCGGGCGCCGACGCTTCCAGGTCCGGTAACCCGCTTCACCGCGCTCAACCGCCGCGCCGCCGCCCTCAGGCAGCGGGCGCGGTAAAATAGCGGATTGCGCATGATTCCCGAGCTCGGGTTAGCGCAGCATCGCCCTTGCCGTGCCGGCCGGCTCAAACGACTGGCCGCCTTTGTTTTCGCACTATCCAAGAAGCCATGAGCAACCTGAATTCACAAACCGTCCTGAGCGTCCATCACTGGACCGATACGCTTTTCAGCTTCACCTGCACGCGCGATCCGTCGTTCCGTTTCGAAAACGGCCAGTTCACGATGGTGGGTCTCGAAGTCGAAGGCAAGCCGCTGATCCGCGCCTACAGCCTCGCGAGTGCGAACTACGAAGAGCACCTCGAATTCCTGAGCATCAAGGTGCAGGACGGCCCGCTCACGTCGCGCTTGCAGCATTTGAAGGTCGGCGATGAAGTCCTGATCGGCAAGAAACCGGTCGGCACGCTGATGGCCGACAACCTGCTGCCCGGCAAGACGCTGTGGCTGCTCTCCACCGGTACGGGTCTCGCGCCGTTCATGTCGATCATCAAGGATCCGGACATTTACGACCGCTACGAGCGCGTGGTCCTGACGCACACCTGCCGTTTCGTCGACGAGCTCGCGTACAAGGAATACATCACGGATCACCTGCCGGCGCACGAGCACCTGGGCGAACTGGTGCAGGAAAAGCTGCTGTACTACCCGACGGTGACGCGCGAAGCGTTCCAGAACCGCGGCCGTATCACCGAACTGATCGAAACCGAAAAGCTGTTCGCCGACCTCGGCGTGCCGGGCTTCTCGCTCGAAGACGACCGCGTGATGCTGTGCGGCAGCCCGCACATGCTGCGCGACACGCGCAAACTGCTCGACGACCTGGGCTTCCAGGAAGGCAGCAACAACGCGCCGGGTCACTATGTGGTCGAAAAGGCGTTCGTAGGTTAAGCGGACGTTGCGATTTCGCGGCCGCGCCGCCGCGTACCCAGCAAAAAGGAGCCTTCGGGCTCCTTTTTTGTTCGCGTTACAAATCGGCGTTGGTGTCCCTACCTTTAGTGTCAGCATTCTTCCTACAAATCGGGTGAAACCGAACATCAACCATTGTGTGAAATGTAGGCGGTAACCCTTGGTGTGCCTGCATTTTTTCTTTTTATGAGATATCATCGCGGCGCACGATCGGTCGGTTCGACATGCCTGTCAGGGTCCGACCGATTTGTTACTGAATGTAAATTTCGTTACGCCGCGCCGTAGCGATTTGTCCGTCGCGCCCACGCGTTAAGGACATCACTGGAGGCCAGAGACTCGCATGCGTTCTTTCGTCTTCGCGCCGCTCATGCGCATCCGCTTCGCCGTCCACACTGTTTCCTGAGAGGGAAAGTCATGGATACGTCGATTCTCGTTCCGTTCAGCGCCCACATTCCCTCTTCGCTTGTACACACCGCGCCGCAATCCGCCGCTGAGCGCGAACTCGCGCGACTGCGCGCCCGCGTGCGCGAACTGTCGGCTGAGCTCGTCGAGGCGCAGGAAGCCGCTTGCCGCCATGTGGCGCGCGAGCTGCACGACGGCGTGGGCGCCGAACTGACTGCGACGCGCTTCGCGCTTGCCGGCGTCGAAACCTGGCTGCCCGCCGACGCGCCGCCGCAATGCGCCGCCGCGCTCGCCGTCGCGAACCGTTCGCTCGACGCCGTGTGCGCAGCCAGCCGCCAAGCCGTCGCGGAATTGCATGCACCGTCGCTGGAGGCCGGCATTGTCGCGGCGCTGGCGCAGTGGACCGGCGACTTCGCCGCACGCACGCATCTGCGCACGAGTTTCGTCTGCGCCGCCGACGCGCGGCTCACGCGCCTGCCCGCCGACGCGGCGCTAGCCGTGTTCCGGGTGGCCCAGGAAGCGCTGAACAATATCGCCAAACACGCGCGCGCCGAATCCGCCGACGTGCGCATCGAAACCGGCCGCCGTCACCTGACGCTGATCGTCAGCGACGACGGCATCGGCGTGACACGCAATGCCCACGCTCGTCGCGGCCATTTCGGCCTGAGCGGCATGCGGGCCCGCTGCGCCGCCTTCTGCGGCACGCTGCGCGTCAGCGCCCGGCGGGTCGGCCCACACTGCGGCGAGAGCGGCAAGGAATCGCGCGGCACCCTCGTGTATGCGCGCTTCGCGTGGGACGCGATGCTGGCGAGCGCGCTGGACGCCGAGCGTCGCGCGCTGCAATCGTGAGCCTGCGCATCCTGCTTGCCGACGACCACGCGGTGGTTCGCCAAGGCGTCCGCCAGTTGCTGCTCGACCGCGGCGTGGCGCGCGAAGTCACCGAGGCGCAAAGCGGCGCCCAAGCACTCGAAGCCGTCGCCCTCCAGAGCTATGACGTGGTGCTGCTCGACATTTCGCTGCCCGACATGAACGGCGTCGAAGTGCTCAAGCGTCTGAAGCGCAAAGCGCCGCGCGTAGCCGTGCTGATGTTTTCGATGTACCGCGAAGACCAGTACGCTGTGCGCGCGCTGAAGGCGGGGGCCGCCGGCTACCTGTCGAAAACCGTCGACGCCGCGCAAATGATCAGCGCGATCCAGCAGGTCGCGGCGGGCCGCAAATACGTCAGCCCGGCCATGGCCGAAGCGCTGGCGGACTATGTCTCCTTCGACGGCGATCAATTGCCGCACGAAAAGCTCTCCGACCGCGAATATCAAACGCTTTGCATGCTGGCATCGGGCAAACGGTTGACGGATATCGCCGTGGCGCTATCGCTGTCGGTGAAGACAGTCAGTGTGTACCGCACCCGGCTGCTCGAGAAAATGAAGCTGCGCAATAACGCCGAGCTGACCTTCTATGTGATGAGCAATCGTCTCGTCGATCTGAATCCGGCGATGGCGGGCTAAAGTCTCCTTTCTGCGATCGCTGGACAGGGTGCGATTGCCATGCCGTAAAAACCCCGTCTCAAAATGGTGCGGGACGCGCATCCGTTAAAATCCAGGGTTTCCACCGACATCGGCGCGCAACACGCGTGCACCACTGGAGACCCATCGCCAATGTCCCTGTTCCGCAAAAAAAGTGTCGAGCACATGATCGCCGCGAGCGCTCAGAACGCCGGCCTGAAGAAGGCGCTCGGTGCGCTCGATCTGACTTTCCTTGGCGTCGGCGCCATTATCGGCACCGGCATTTTCGTGCTGACCGGCACGGGTGCCGTCCAGGCCGGCCCGGCGCTGATGGTCTCCTTCCTGATTGCGGCGATCGCCTGCGGCTTTGCGGCGCTCGCCTATGCCGAGTTCGCCTCGACGATTCCGGTCGCGGGTTCCATCTACACGTACTCGTACGCCACGCTCGGCGAGCTGGCCGCGTGGATCATCGGCTGGGACTTGATGCTCGAGTACGGGCTGGCCACGTCGGCGGTGTCGGTCGGCTGGTCGGGCTACCTGCAATCGCTGCTGTCGGGCTTCGGCGTGAGCTTGCCGGTCGCGCTGACGGCGGCGCCCGGCGCGTTGCCTGGGCAAGAGACATGGTTCAACCTGCCCGCCTTCCTCGTCATGATGGCGATCACAGCCCTGCTGTCGCTCGGCGTGCGCGAATCCGCGCGGATCAACAACATCATGGTGGCGATCAAGGTGATCGTGGTGCTGCTGGTGATCGGCGTGGGCGTTTTCCACGTTACGCCGGCCAACTGGCATCCGTTCATGCCGAACGGCTGGAACGGCGTGTTCGGCGCGGCGGCGGTGATGTTCTTCGCGTTCATCGGTTTCGATTCGGTGTCTTCCGCGGCGGAAGAGGTGAAGGATCCGAAGCGCGACTTGCCGATCGGAATCATTGCGTCGCTGGGCGTGTGCGCAGTGCTGTACGTGGCGGTGGCGGCCGTGGTCACCGGTATCGTGCCGTCTGCGCAGTTCGCGAACATTTCGCATCCGGTTTCGTATGCATTGCAGGTAGCGGGGCAGAAGTGGGTCGCGGGCTTTATCGACCTGGGCGCCGTGCTGGGCATGCTGACCGTGATTCTGGTGATGGCTTATGGCCAGACGCGCGTGATCTTCGCGATGTCGCGCGATGGCTTGTTGCCCGCGAAGCTTTCCAAGGTGCATCCGCGGTTTGCCACGCCGTTCTTTACGACGTGGCTCGTGGGGATTTTCTTCGGCTTGATTGGCGCGCTGGTGCCGTTGAATGTGCTGGCCGAACTGATCAATATCGGCACGTTGGCCGCGTTTTCGATGGTGTCGATTGCGGTTCTCGTTTTGCGGAAAACGCATCCTGATTTGCCGCGGGCGTTTCGCTGCCCTGGCGTGCCGGTCTTGCCGGTGCTGGCTGTCGCTTCCTGCCTGTTTTTGATGGTTAATCTTCAGGCAGTGACCTGGGTGGCATTCGTGGTTTGGCTGCTCATCGGCATGGCCATCTATTTTGGCTATTCGCGCCGTCATTCGAAGTTGGCGCGGGCGCGCTGAGGGGTTTGGGGTTTGGCCTTCCGCCGCGCTGCAGTAGCAGGTTTGTGTTTCTGATCCGTGGTTTTGGGGGATGCCTTGTTTTTTGCGGCGGCGCCTTTACTTGAA